>CABXSY010000001.1 GCA_902514875.1 uncultured Alphaproteobacteria bacterium
TATATTTCGCAAAAAGCAAATAACTATTCAGTTGGAAGAGATAGACCCGATAAAGATTTAACTTCAAAATTATCTCCTTATCTTCATTTTGGAGAAATATCTGCTTTAGAAGTTTATGATACTGTAAATATTGAAAAAAAAATTGATCCTGAAAATAAAAAAAAATTTCTTGCTGAACTTGGCTGGAGAGATTTTTCTTACAATCTTTTATTTCATTATCCAGATATGACTCATAAACCTATTCAAAGTAAATTTAATAAATTTCCATGGATAAAAAATGCTAAAAATTTATCATTATGGCATAATGGTAAAACTGGTATTCCAATTGTTGATGCTGGAATGAGACAACTATATAAAACAGGCTGGATGCATAATAGAGTAAGAATGATTGTAGGCTCTTTTCTAACAAAAAATTTATTGTTACACTGGAAAAATGGAGAAGAGTGGTTTTTTGATACTTTAGTTGATGCTGACGTTGGGTCTAATTCTGCAGGTTGGCAATGGATCTCTGGTTGTGGTGCTGATGCAAGTCCATATTTTAGAATTTTTAATCCAATATTGCAGGGTCAAAAATTTGATCCAGATGGTTATTATGTAAAAGAATTTGTTCCTGAGTTGAATAATATTCCTAAAAAATATATTCATAATCCTTGGGAGATGTCTATGGAGGATCAAAAGAAATATAATTTTGAGATTGGTACTTCATATCCAGCAGCAATTGTAGATTTAAAAGAAACAAGAAATAGAGCATTATCAGCATTTAAAACTATTAGTTGATGTGAGAGAAAAAATAGCAATTATTGGTTCTGGTATTTCAGGAATAAGTGCAGCTTATCTTTTGTCTTCTAAATATGATGTTTATTTATTTGAAAAAAATAATAGATTGGGCGGACATACAAGAACTATCTATGTTGAAGAATCAACAAAGACAATTCCAGTCGATACAGGGTTTATTGTATTCAATGAAAATAATTATCCAGATTTAACAAATTTTTTTAAATTACTTGATGTGAAATGCAAAAATTCAGATATGTCTTTTGCCGTCTCAAATCAAGATCCTCAAATTGAATATAGTGGCAAAAATATATTTTCTCTTTTTGCTAATTTTAGAAATGTGTTTTCTTTTAATTTTTTTAAAATGTTATTTGAAATAAGAAAGCTTTATTTATTATGTAATAGCTTGAATGTTAGTGATTTAGAGCAAACTAAAACCTTAAATGATTTTTTAAAAACTAATAATTTTTCAACATACCTAATAAATTATCATATTTTACCTATGATATCATCTATATGGTCAAGCAATATAAGTGATGTAAAAAATTTTCCTCTTATAACATTCATTAATTTTTTTAAAAATCATGCTTTATTTAATTTAAAAAAAAGACCTCAATGGAAATATGTAGAAGGCGGTAGTAACCAATATATAAAAAAAATTATTAATAAAAATGTTTTTGAATATGAAACAAATTTCAAAATTAAAAAAATTATTAGAGAAAATAGTAAAATTAAAATAGAAGATGAGAAAAATAATATATTAGAATTTCATAAGGTAATATTCGCAACCCATGCAAATCAAGTATTGGATATTTTGGAAAAACCAACAGAAGAGGAAGTAAAAATATTTTCACAATTTAAATATTCAACTAATTCAGCAATACTTCACTCCGATCACTCTTTAATGCCTAATTCAAAAATTGCTTGGTCAAGTTGGAATTTTTTAAATAAGTCATCATCTTCTAAATTTACTTTAACTTATTGGATGAATTTCTTGCAAAAATTACCAACTAAACAAAATTATTTTGTAACTGTTAATCCATATAAAAAGCCTAAAAACATAATTAACGAAACAAAATTTAATCATCCAATATATACAACCGATACTATTTTAGCTCAAAAAAATGTTATGGAAATTCAAGGAAAGAATAATACTTTTTTCTGTGGAGCTTACCTTGGATATGGTTTTCATGAAGACGGCATTCAATCATCTTCTTATATTTGTAAATTATTAAATTGTGATTTACCTTGGAAGAGAGAGAAAAATTTTTATAATAGATTACAAATTAATTTTAAATGATTTCTCAAATACTATTATCTAGCATTATACATAAAAGATTTATTCCATTTAAACACACATTGAAATATGAGGTACCAAGTCTTTTTATTAATTTGGATAATCTTGATCAATTAAGTAAAAACTATAAACTTTTTTCATTAAACTCTTTCAATCTTTTTTCTATTTATGAAAAAGATCATGGATATAGAGACAAAAGGTCAATAAAGACATTCGTTAAAGATTCCCTCTCTAAATTTAATATTAAATATAAACATCTTAATATAATGATTTTATGTTTTCCAAGAATTTTGGGATATGTATTTGATCCCTTATCAATTATCTATTGTTATGATGATAAAAAATTAATATCTATTTTTTATGAAGTCAAAAATACGACTAACGAACAACATACCTATATTTTTAAAGGAAATGTAAATTTTGAAGATTTTGAATTATCTCATGAATGTGCAAAGCAGTTTTATGTATCTCCATTCATAAAAATGGAGGCAAATTATAAATTTTTTAATCGAATGCAAAAAGATAAAATAAATATTAACATTGATCTTTATGATAAAAATAATAAAAAAGTTCTAACAGCTACTCAGTATGGTAAATTTATAGATTTTAACTCAAAAAATATGTTTAAATTTTTATATTATAATCCACTTTTAGGCTTCAAGGTAATGGCTGGAATTCTTTATGAGGCTTTAAAAATAATTTACAAAGGTGGTAAATATTATGCACGAAAAAAGAAGCCAAATGATACAGTGAGTTTTGAAGGTAAATTTTAAATGAATTTTTTTAAAACAAATTTTGATAAAACTGTCGAAAAATTATTAGTAAACTTTTTATCTAAAATTCGATATGGAAAATTAACAGTTCAATTTCCTACTGGTGAGGAGAGAGTTTTTGTCGGAAAAGAGGATGATATATCTGCAAATATAAAAATTCATAATTATAATTTTTTAAATTTAATTTTTAAAAAAGGTTCTGTAGGTTTTGCAGAAGCCTATATGAATGGTTACTTTTCAAGTACCGATTTAACTAATTTATTACTACTTTCTCACAAAAATGAGAGTTATTTTTTACAAAGTATAAATACTAATCTTTTTTTTGCTACTTTTGCCAAATTAAAGCATTTTTTAAATAACAATTCAAAATCACAGAGTAAAAAAAACATTAAATATCATTATGATTTAGGAAATAATTTTTACGAAAAGTGGTTAGATAAAACTATGACCTATTCTTCTGCTCTTTTTGATAATAAGAATATCAATTTATCAGATGCACAATTTAACAAATATAGAAAGATTGCTGAAACTTTATCATTAGATTCAAATTCTAAAACTTTAGAAATTGGATGTGGATGGGGAGGGTTTTCATCATTTGTAGCGAAAAATTACAATTGTTCAGTTGATGCTATAACTATTTCTAAGGAGCAATACGAATATGCTTCTGAAAAAATTCAAAATGAAGGTTTGTCTGAAAAAGTATCAGTTATATTTAGAGATTATAGGGATATCAAAAAAAAATATTCAAATATAGTTTCAATTGAAATGTTTGAAGCAGTTGGTAAGAAATACTGGCATAATTACTTTGATACAATTCGTAATTCTCTCAGCGATGGAGGTATGGCTGCACTACAAGTCATAACGATTGATGAAAAAAAGTCTAAAGATTATCAAAACAGACCAGATTTTATTCAACAATATATTTTTCCAGGTGGAATGCTTCCAACTAAAAAACAATTTGAATATTCGGCAAAACACGTTGGATTAAAATGTATTGAAAATCTAAGTTTCGGTGGTTCTTATGCAAAAACACTTAAAATGTGGAATAAACAATTTCAAAAATCTTGGAATGATTTATCTCAGTTTGGTTTTGATATTAAATTTAAAAGAATGTGGGAATTTTATCTATCTTATTGTGAAACAGGTTTTGCAAATAGTTCAACCGATGTTTCTCATTTCTTAATTCAAAAATAGAAATGCAAAAACTAAAAGTATTTTTAGTCTTAACTGGCTATCAACTAACTTGGTTAGCCTGTGTATTTGGTGAAACAAAATTTTCTAATCCTATGTTGGGCATTTGGGTTGGAATTATTTTCTTACTAACTTATTTTTATTTTAATCATAATAAACAAAAATTTATTAAGATTTCACTTTTGATTTCAGTTCCAGGATATTTTTTTGATACTTTATTAGTTTATTTCCAAATTTACGATTTTGAAACTATTACTAAACTCGGTACTTTGCCATTATGGATGATTGTTTTATGGTTTAGTTTTAGTACTCTTTTTGATGAAATTCTTACTTTTTTTAAAAGTTATAAAATTTTAGGAATTATTTTAAGTGGAGTTTTAGGACCTTTAACTTATTATCTTGGTGAGCCTATCGGAGTTATAAAAATAAATAACTTTCAGATTTTTATTATTTCAATGGTATTATTTTGGATAATCTTGATGTTCTATTATCTAAATTACGTTATAAAAAATGATTAATTTTCTTGATCTACTTTTTTTGTTCTAGTTCTATTTAAAGTTCTTTCGAGATCCTTATAAGTACATAAACCAACATCCATTGGACTCTTTGCCTCAAGAACTGCTTCTCTGTATGTACCATTTCTTATAGCCTCTACAGTATTTTTTGTTGAGCCGGTAAGTTTTGCAATCTGAGAACTACTTAATTCAGTCGGATATCTTTTTATAAGCCACAAAATGGCATATGGCTTTTCTTGTCTTAAAGAAAGAGGCGTATATTTAGAATCTTTTTTTCTTGGTGGTAAATCTTCAATTACATCAGACTTAATAAGACTCAAACGAGCTGCATTATCTTTTTCACATCTTTCAATTTCTTCTTTTGTTAATTGATTATTATCAATCGGATCATAACCTCTCATACCGACAGCAACTTCTCCATCAGCTATTCCTTGAACCTCTAATTCATGTAATCCACAGAATTCAGCTATTTGATCAAACGTTAAAGCTGTATTTTCAACTAACCATATTGCTGTTGCTTTAGGCATTAAAGGATATTTCATAATTGGCTCATATAATATAATCAAAAAATAATATATAACAAAATATGACTATGACAGATTTTTTTGAAGTTGATGAAAAACAAAAGACGGTTAAAATATTAAATTTGAATGATTTCAGTGTTGAGGATTTGCAAAATTATATTTCTGAACTTCAAACTGAAATACTAAGAGTTCGAGATGAGATAAAAAAGAAGGAAAATTTAAAACTTAATGCTGAAAAGTTTTTTAAATAATTATTTATTAATTTTAAGACCTTTAAATCTTTTTTGGAATCTAGCTACCTGCCCCTCAGATTCATTAAGACCAGCCTTACCACCGGTCCAAGCTGGGTGTGATTTAGAATCAATTTCTAACTTAAGAGTATCACCTTCTTTACCCCAAGTAGATCTAGTTTTAAAAGTAGATCCATCAGTCATAACAACGTTTATTTCATGATATTTAGGATGTATATCTTTTTTCATGTCTGTCTTATATTTATATAGATTTCAAAGTAAAGTAAGTTTTTTAACTAATTCATTATGAATTTTATTATTTGAAGCAACTAAATCACGAGAATTTATTTCCCATACATTTCCATCTATTTTAGAAATTTTCCCCCCAGCTTCTTTAACTAAAAGAATGCCCGTTGAAACATCCCATAAATTTAGACCTTTTTCCCAAAAACCATCTAATTTACCAGAGGCAACATAAGCAAGATCAAGGCCTGCAGAACCGAGTCTTCTTATTCCTGCAGATGATTTTAGGATTTCATCAATCTCACTTAAATAGTTTTTATAAATTCTTTCTCCAAACGGAAGACCAGTGCCTATCAAGCAATCTGAAAAAATTCGCCTGTTTGACACTCTAAGTCTACTATTATTACACCACGAACCTTTACCCTTAGAGCTCCAAAAAAATTCGTTTAAAATTGGATTATAAATCACACCGTCTGTGATTTCACCATTTGTCATTTTAGAAACGATTATTCCAACATGAGGTATTCCATGTATAAAATTTGAGGTTCCATCAATTGGGTCAATAATAATTGTGTTTTCATCACCTTTTATTTCACCAGTTTCTTCAGTTATGTAAGTATAATTTGGATAATAATATTTTAGAGTTTCTAAAAGTGTTTTTTCTACTTTAATATCTGCATTTGTTACAAAATCCCCAACTGATTTAGATTGTATTTGTAAATTTTCTAATTCTCCAAAATCTCTTAATAATATTTTACCAGCTTTTTTTACTGCCTTTTCAAAGATATTAATTACAGCAGGCTGCATTAATTTTTTGATTTTTCGATATAACTACTATCATTTGTACTTATTACTATTTTATCATTAACTGCAATAAATTGAGGTACAGATGTTTTAATATTCTTTTCTAAAGTAGCAGGTTTATATGATGAAGCAGCCGTTTGACCTTTTACAACACCTTCAGTTTCTAAAACAGTTAATTCTACAGTATCAGGTAAGTCAATTCCGACCGGTTTTTCATTATAGAAATTAATAATAACATCACTATTCTCAACTAAAAATTTTGATTGATCTTCATTTAATATGTCTGAGCCAAGTTCTATTTGTTCATAAGTTTGTTTATCCATGAATATAAAATTATTATTATCATCATAAAGATATTGAAATTCTTTCTCATCAAGGATAGCTCTTTCTACTGTTTCTGATGATCTAAACCTACTATTCATTTTAGTACCTTCTCTTATTTCTTTAAGTTCAGCTTGTAAGTAGGCGCCACCCTTTCCTGGTTGAGTATGCTGGGTTTTCAAAACTTTCCAGAGTTTGTTATTAATTTCTAAAATATTTCCAACTTTAATTTCATTTCCATCTATTTTCATAATTTTATCTTAAGTTTTTTTTGTATATTCTTAATTTTTGTAAGATCTACTACATCAAAAGTTGGATTTAATAAAACGTTATTTTTTTTAGCAATTTGATTAATTTTATTTAAGATAATTTTATTATTTTTTAATTTTAAATAATCAATATTTTCGTAAGTTAATAATATACTAAGTCCTTGATCATAGCCTGAGTCCACAAAAAACTTAATATTGTGTTTCTTATATTTATTTCTAATATGGCTTATTAATGTTCTAAGCCATTCTATACCAAAACCTTTAATTAAAAAATATTTTATAAATATAATCGAATTTTTGAAATTTGATTTTCGAAATTCTATTAAATTTTCAATTTGTGTTAGTGTTGATACTGCAAAACAAATTTTTTTAGGCACTAAATAAATTTTTTAAGATCAACCATGGTGTCTACCATTCTATTTGAAAATCCCCATTCATTATCATACCAAGATAAAACTCTACAGAATTTATCTTTGACAACTTGTGTTTGACTCATATCAAATACAGAACTGCTTGAATTATGATTAAAATCAATTGAAACTAGAGGTAATGAGTTTGTTGTTAGTATCCCATTTAATTTTTTAGTTTTTGAAGCTTGAAGAACTATAGAATTAATTTTTTCTGGGTTAGTTTTTTTCTTACTTACAAATGTAAGATCTATCAGTGAGACATTAGGAGTAGGTACTCGAATAGCTGTTCCATCTAGTTTGCCTTTTAATTTTGGTAAAACTAGACTTAAAGCCTTTGCCGCTCCTGTAGAAGTTGGGATCATTGACTCAGCCGCAGCCCTTGCTCTTCTAAAGTCAGAATGAGTTTGATCAACAGTTCTTTGATCGCCAGTGTAACTATGAATTGTTGTCATGAAACCACTTTCAATTCCTAACTTTTCATCAAGAACCATAGCTAAAGGAGCAAGACAGTTAGTAGTGCAAGATCCGTTTGAAATTACGTTATGAGTTTTTTTAATAATATCGTTATTTACACCTTGAACAATTGTAGCATCTACATTTGAAGCCGGCGCAGAAATAATAACTTTCTTAGCTCCGGCATTTAAATGAGAAATTGCTTTTTCTTTCGAAGTAAAAACACCACTACATTCAAGAACAACATCAACTTTGAGTGATTTCCAAGGAAGATTATTTGGATCTCTTTCAGAATAAAAATTAATTTTATGTTTTCCAATTTTTAATCCATTTTTAATTGAATTAATCTCCTCTTTAAGAATACCATGAACACTGTCATATTTTAGTAAGTGAGCACTACTCTCAAGACTGCCTAGTTCATTAATAGCAACAATATTAATATCTTTAGGGTTTTTTTCTAATAAAGCTCTAAAAACAAGTTTTCCAATTCTCCCAAATCCATTTATTGCAACTTTCATATTTCCCTTTCTTATAAATTTTTAATTATTTTTTCAATTAAGTTGTCGTCTGTTATCTTAAAATGGTTATATAAATCCTTATATGGACCGCTTTCACCAAAAGTAGACATACCGACAAAATTTTCATTTTTAATATATTTTTCCCAACCATTTATTACTCCAGCCTCAATAGCAAAAATAGGCTTATTTCCTAAAATTTCATTTTTATAGCTGTCATCATTTTTCTCAAACAATTCAAATGAAGACATGCTGACAACCCTTATCTTTAAATCATTATTTTCAAAAAGTTTATTTGATGCAGAACAAGCAATCTCAACTTCAGAACCAGACGATAAAATTGTTGCATCATATTCTTTGAAATCTCTTATTTTATAAGCGCCTTTATTGACAAGATTTTCTATTCTAATATCTTTTTGTAACATTGGTAGATTTTGTCTTGTTAAAACTAAGATCGTTGGCCCCGTATTGTTTAGCGCGCATTCCCATGCCTCTATAGTCTCTATAATATCACAAGGCCTAATGACTGTTAAATTTGGAATAGCTCTTAAAGATGCAAGATGTTCAACTGGTTGATGGGTTGGCCCATCTTCTCCTAATCCTATAGAGTCATGTGTCATTACATAAATAACTGGTATATTCATAATAGCTGATAACCTAATTGAAGGTCTGCAATAATCGGTGAAGACTAAAAACGTTCCTCCATATGGAATTAAGCCTTTATGTAAAGCAATGCCATTCATTACTCCAGCCATTCCATGTTCTCTGATGCCGTAATGAATATAATTTCCATTAAAATTATTAGATGTAATTACATTCATATCTTTTGCCTTAGTGTTATTTGATCCAGTAAGATCAGCAGATCCACCAATAAGATTTTTTTGATAGTTTGAAATTAAATTTAGCGTTAGCTCACTCGATTTTCTTGAAGCACAATTTGTTTTATCATTAAAATGCTCAGATTTTAATTCACTAAGTTTTTCCGGAATTTGATGATCAATTTTTTGATAAAAACTATCTCTAAAATTTTTACTTTCAATTAATTCTTTGTTTTTTGATAACCATGAATTTCTTGATTCTTCATTTCTTTTATAGAAACTTCTCCACTCACGTAATAAATCATCTGGAATTTCAAACGGTGAATAATTCCATTCTAATTTTTTTCTTGTTAAACTAATTTCATCTTCACCAAGAGGTGAACCATGTGATGAAGCTGAACCCTCTTTATTTGGAGAGCCAAAACCAATTTTAGTTTTGCAAGATATAATTGTTGGAGCATCATTTTTTTTTGCTTTAATTATTGCTTGATCAATTTCCTCATATTTATGACCATCTATTTCAATTATATTCCAATTATAAGCTTCAAATCTTTTTTTCACATTGTCTGAAACTGAAAGATCTGTTGATCCATCTATGGAAATAGAATTATTATCAAAAAACATAATAAGCTTATTTAATTTTAAATGTCCTGCGAGACTACACGCTTCATGACTTAAACCTTCCATTAAGCATCCATCTCCAGCAAAAACATAAGTGTAATGATCGAATAATTCTTCTCCATAATTATTTGATAATTTTTTTTCCGCTAGCGCCATTCCAACTGCATTTGCTAAACCTTGAGATAAAGGCCCAGTTGTTGTTTCTATCCCTTCTGCACTTCCATATTCTGGGTGACCTGCAGTTTTATTATGTAATTGTCTAAAATTTTTAATTTGATTTATGTCAATGTCTTTATATCCTGTTAGATACAAACAAGAGTATAAAAGCATTGAGCCATGCCCATTTGAAATAATTAATCTATCTCTATCAATCCACTCCGGATCATTCGGATTAAACTTTAAGTGATTTTTATAAAGAATTGTTGCGATGTCTGCCATACCCATAGGCATACCAGGATGACCAGATTTTGCTTTTTCCACTGCATCCATTGATAAAAATCTAATACAATTTGATAATTGTCTTAGATTGTTGATATTATTTAAATTATTCAAATACTTACCTTTATGGTTGATATAAAATTATTTAATATGGGTTCATTACAGTGACAATTATAAAATTACAAACTATAAAATTATAATGGAAATACAAAAAAAAATTACAGTTCTAAGCGAAAACTTAAATAATCTTAGATCAGCTTTAGAAGATTTTAGGGATCATCATATTTCCAAAAAAGAAAAAATTAAAAATCTTGAAAATGAAATTAAAAATTTACGAAAACAAATGTCAGAGTATATTGATGAATTGGAACTTCTAATTAAGAAATAACCATGCCTTTTTATAAGACAAAAATTTTAAACAGAGAAATATCATTAGAATATGAAAAAAAAGATGAAAAAAAAATAATAGATTCAATAAATTTAATTAATGAAAAAATTGATGATAAATTACACAATCCAAAATATTCTAATGGAAAAATAAGTGATACTATATTGTTGTCACTTCTCTCTATTGAGCTTCAAGCAGAGCTTTCAGAAAAATTAAATATAGAAAGAAGTTCAGAAGTAAATGATGCCAAGAATGAAGAATATTTAAAGAACAATTTAGAACTTAAAGACAAAATACTAAAACTTCAAAATGAAAAAAAAATTTTAGAAGATGAAAAATTGAAATTAGATCAAGAATTTGATGAAATAAATAAAAAAGTAGAGGGTTTAATTGATATAATTAAGAATTCTTATTATGAATAATATTAAAGATGAAAAATCAATTATTAGAAAAAAACAAAAAATTATAAGAGATAAGATTTTTAATAATAATCCATCTCATTTTGCCTTATCTTTATTTAATGTATTTTTTGAAAAAATTAACTTTCAGGAAATCAATATAGTATCTAGTTTTATTTCTATAAATTCTGAGATAAATACAAGAGAGCTTAACAATCTTATCTTTATTAAAAATAAAATTTTATGTCTTCCAGTAATTGAGAAAAAAAATAGTCATTTAATCTTTAAGCAATTTAAGAGTGAAGAGAGTTTTGTAAAAGGATATATGAATATATCAGAGCCTCAAAATAATAATAAAATTTTAAATCCTGAATTAATTTTTGTCCCTTGTTTAGCTTTTGATAATAAAGGAAATAGATTAGGTTATGGAGGAGGATATTATGACAGGACTTTTGCTTATTTAAATAAAATTAATCATAGATTCATCTCTGTAGCCTATGCATATGAAGAACAAAAGTTAGATTACATACCCATAGACAAATTTGATTTTAAAGTCGATTATGTTATTACTGAAAAAAATTTATATAGCTTTCAATGAAAATTCTTTTTATAGGTGATATTGTCGGTAAGGCATCAAGAAAAAAAATTAAAGAAATTATTCCAACACTCAAATCTAAATACAATACAGACATGATTATTGCTAATGGTGAGAATGCTACTTCTGGTTATGGACTGTCAAAAAAGGATGCAGAAGAATTATTTTCCAGCGGATTAGATCTACTTACACTTGGGAATCATGCGTGGGATCAAAAAGATATGCTATCTTATATAGAAGAAAATCCAAAAATAATAAGAGCTTTGAATTACCCTGACGGTGTTCCTGGAAAAGGGTATTATAAGTTTGAACTTTTAAATGGAAAAAAAATTATCGTAGTACAAGTAATGCTTAGATTATTTATGAATTTATCATTAGATGACCCCTTTAAAAGTATAATTGAATTTCTTCAAAAAGAGAAATTAGGTAGCACGTGTAACGGTATAATAATTGATATGCATGGTGAGGCAACTTCTGAAAAAAAAGCATTTGGATATTACGTTGATGGAAAAGTTTCAGCAGTTTTAGGTACACATACTCATGTGCCAACAGCAGATAGTGTTATTTTACCAAAAGGTACAGCTTATCAAACAGATGTTGGAATGTCAGGTGATTATAATTCAATAATTGGTTTCGATATAAATAATCCAATCCATGGATTTGTTAAGGGTTATAGGGCAGAAGGTAGATTTACACCTGCTACTGAAAGTATAACTGTATGTGGGGCTTTAATAGATATCGATACTAATACAGGTTTAGCTAAAAATATTACCCCAATTCAAGAGACATAATTTACATATATTAGACACATTTATCTAATATTTTATATCTTTACTAACATCGGATTAAATATTTATAAATCTACTCGAAATGGCAGGACACTCGAAATTTAAAAATATTATGCATCGTAAAGGTGCTCAAGATAAAAAGAGAGCAAAAGTATTCTCAAGACTTGGAAGAGAAATTTCTGTTGCTGTCAAAGTTGGAGGTGAAGATATTGAAAGTAATATTAGATTAAGATCTGCAATTGCTTCAGCAAAGTCTCTCAATATGCCAAAAGATAACATTGAGCGAGCAATTAAAAAAGGTCAAGGGAATGATCCTGATAGTAATTATGAAGAAGTAAGATATGAAGGGTATGGCCCTGAAGGCATTGCAATAATAGTTGAGGCACTTACCAATAATAAAAATAGAACAGCTGCAGAGATTAGATCATCTTTTAGTAAACATGGAGGTAATTTGGGTGAAACAGGAAGCGTTAGTTTTGGTTTTGACAGATTTGGAAATATCACTCTCGATAAAAATTTAGTAAAAGAAGATCAACTTCTAGAATTTCTTATTGAAAATAATAGTGAAGATTATGAAATTAATGACACAGAATATTCAATATACTGTGATCAAAACGACTTGCATGAACTTAATGATAAATTAATTAAACAATATGGTCAGACTAATTCTGCAAATTTAATTTGGAAAAGTAAAAATAATATTAATATTGGAAAAGACACGGCAGACAAACTATTTAAATTACTTGAAGTTTTAGAAGACAATGACGACGTTCAAGTTGTATCATCAAACTTTGAAGTTGACGATAATGTTTTATCTTCACTGACAGCCTAATGAAAGGAATATAAATGCCTGATAAAGCCTGGAAAAAAAGAGAAAGAGATGTTGCAAGTTATTTTAATGGGACAAGGACACCTTTGAGCGGAGGTAATGGTAAAGTAACAAGAGCTGATGTAATTCATGAAGACTTATTTATAGAATGTAAATTAAGAGCAAAGCATACGGCAATTAGTTTATGGGATGATACTGCAAAGCTTGCGAAAGAAGAGGGTAAAACACCAGTGATAGCATTATGTGAAAAAAATAGACCAGGTTTTTGGGTAATGGTTCATAGTAGTGATCTTGAAAAAATAAAAAAATAATCATTATGGCAGATATAAATAGTGCAAATTTATCGACAGAAGCTCCAGATTTTTCAATGCTTGCTTTATTTATGCAAGCTGATCTTGTAGTAAAATCAGTAATTATAATTTTAATCTTAGCATCTCTATATTCATGGAATGTAATTATTTCAAAAATTTTAAGAATTAGACAATTAAAAAAACTTGAAAAAGAATTTGAAGATATTTTTTGGTCTGGAAATTCATTTGAAGATTTATATGAAACATTGAACTTTAATCAGACAGATCCAAAATCAAAATTATTTTGCGCTGCAATTTTAGAATGGAAAAAAAGTAAAACTCAATTTGAAAGTGATACCTCAGATATTAATTCTTTAAAGGATAGGATGATGAGATCAATGACAGTTGTTTTTAATAAGGAAAGTGAAAATGTTGAGAGAAATTTAACTTTCCTCGCAACAGCTGGATCAACTGCACCGTTTATAGGATTATTTGGAACAGTTTGGGGAATAATGAATAGTTTTAAATCTATCGCAATTGCACAAAATACTAATTTAGCAGTAGTTGCACCAGGAATTGCAGAGGCGCTATTTGCAACAGCATTAGGCCTTTTTGTAGCTATACCTGCTGTAGTTGCGTACAATAAAATTTCAAACGATTTATCAAAATACTTCATATCCTTGGAAACATTTATGGATGAATTCTCAACAATTTTTTTTAGACAATTAGAGAAAAAATAAATTGATTACCTCAAATAATTTAAACAAACGTAAGAAACAAAGATACACTCAAATGAGTGAAATTAACGTTACGCCTTTTGTAGATGTTATGCTTGTTTTACTAATTGTTTTTATGGTTACCGCACCCCTTCTAACGGTTGGAATAAAAGTTGATTTACCAAAGGTTAAAGCCACTGCATTAACTGATATTAAAGATCCAATTGAGATAACCGTTAAGTTAGACGGAGAAGTCTACATTGGAGAATCAAAGGTTGAAGTAGAAAATTTAATTCCTCGACTAAACGCTATTACTGAACAAAACACAGAAGCAAGAATTTATATACGAGGTGATAGAGTAGTAGCATATGGAAGGATTATGGAAATTATGTCCATAATAAATTCAGCAGGATATATTAAAGTTGCATTAATTACTCAAAATCTTGAGCAATAGATGGATCGTATAAGCTATAATAGTTTAAAAATTATAAACTTTTTTGAAAATTTAAATCCTAAAACATCAGGGGTTATTTTTTCAACACTAATACATTTAATTATTCTTTTGTTTATGGTCGGCTTACCAAATTTTTTTTCTACAACAGAAATCTATGTTCCAAACGTAATACCTATTGAAATAATTAATGTTGATGAAAATACAAATTTGAAAAAATCTGATACTGAAAAACCAGAAAATAAAAATAAGGAAACTATTACGAAGCAAAAAAAATTTAATTCATCAGATCAATTAGAAGTAAAAAAAAAAGTTGAAATAAATAAAACTGAAATTGAAGAAAAAACTAATCCAAATCAACCAGTTTTGGAAATGAAACAATCCCAAAATTTAGAAGTTAAAGAAACAAAAAAAGTAACTATCAAAGAAAAAGAAATTGTAGAACTTAAAAAAAAAGTACAAACAATTAAAACTGATATAATTAAACCAAAACTCAAGCCAAAGCCAAAAATTATAAATAATGAAAATGTTAAATCAGATTTAGATGTTGAAACAAACATAAAGGATAAACCAAAGTTGGAAAATAATAAAACCGTATCCAAACCAAAGCAGAAACCTGAAAAAGATTTTAGCATAGCATCAATGCTTAAAGATTTAAGAAATGAAAAAACAAATATGGTTCAAAATGAAGTTAATGAAGAGGTTGAAAAGGTTGATAATAAAAGTACAGATGATACTGATGAGAATATTATCCTATCAATATCTGAAATAGATATGTTGAGGCAGCAATTATCTTCCTGTTGGAATGCTCCAGCAGGTGCAGTTATAGAAAGGGGAGACAAAGTAACAATTTCAGCTAAAGTATTACAAAATATGAAGGTATCACCAAATAGTATCCGCATTGTTGACACAAACATATCTAAAACTAATCCTTTTTATGGACCGATTACTGATAGCGCAATGAGAACTCTCTTAAACCCAGAATGTACACCGTTAAAACTTCCAAAAGATAAATATAATCTATGGAAAAATCTTACAATTACTTTCGATTATAGTATTATGAAAGGGTACTGATGAAAAAAGTTTTTTTTATTATCTTTTTTATATTTTTTAGTTTTAAAGTCTCTTCTTTAGAAGTGACTCTAACACAAGGTAGCGTGAAGCCAACTCCGATAGCTGTAACAGAGCTATATTCAAATAATTTACAATTAACTAAAGTAGGTAAAAATATTTCAACTGTTATTTCAGATAATTTAGAAAGGTCTGGTCTTTTTTTACCAATAGATAAAAGATCATTTATTCAAGATAATCAATCTCTATCTAATAACCCTAGATTTGAAGACTGGAAGTTAATAAAAGCACAACATTTAGTTTCAGGAAAAATTTCATCTAACAATGGAAAAATTTCTGTCGAATTTAGATTGTATGATGTCTTTCAACAAAAACAAATAGTTGGAAAAAAATACGAAACTAGTGAAAAAAATTGGAGAAGAGTTGCTCATATTATTTCAGATTCTATTTTTAAAAATATAACTGGCGAAGGTGGTTACTTTGATACAAGGATAGTTTATGTCGCGGAGACAGGCCCAAAAGAAAATAAACAAAAAAGATTAGCAATCATGGATCAAGATCAATCAAACCATCGTTTTTTAACAGACGGATCCTATCTAGTTTTAACTCCAAGGTTCTCTCCTAATTCACAAAAAATTACATACATGTCATACGTAAGTAGAAATAATCCTAGGGTTTATATTTTTGATATAGAAACTGGTAAGCAAGAAATAGTAGGTGAGTTTCCTGGAATGACATTCGCTCCACGTTTTTCACCTGATGGTAATCAAATCGTTATGTCTTACACAGATCCGGAAATTGGTAATTCCGAAATTTATATTCTTGATCTGAAAACAAGAATTTCTAAAAGAGTTACTAATAATTCTTCAATAGATGTTTCTGCAAGTTTTTCACCAGACGGAAAAAAAATTGTTTTTAATTCAGATAGAAGTGGACGAAGGCATTTGTATGTAAGTGATAATAATGGAAAAAATATTAAAAGAATTAGCAGAGAAGCAGGAAGTTACTACACACCAGTCTGGTCTCCTAGAGGCGATATGATTGCATTTACTAAACAAGAGGGAGGGCAATTTTACATAGGTGTAATGCAGGTTGATGGCTCTAATGAAAGAATGATTGCGAAATCATTTCATGTCGAGGGTCCAACATGGGCACCAAATGGAAGATTTTTAATGTATTTTAAAGAAGAGAGAACTGCTGAAGATGGATCTGGAGGTGAATCCAGTCTATATTCTATTGATTTAACTGGTTTTAATGAAAGAAAAGTAATAACTCCATTAGGAGGATCTGATCCAGCATGGTCTCCTTTGATGCACTAATCAAATATAATACAAAAAAGTATACGAAATTTTGAAAAAAATGTTAAGGAACCCGATATAATTTAGTATATCTAGTCAAAGTATTAAGGGAGCATTATTTATGTTTTACAAGTTTTTTATCTCTATATTTATGGTTTTATTTGTTGCAGCTTGTGCAACAACTCCAAAAGACTCAGCTGACTCTTCAGGTTCAGGATCAAGTAGTTCTGGAAGCGATGTTTCTTCAGAAGGAACTATTACTGAAACTGCAGGAAGCGGGATAGTTTCAGGATCACAGGAAGATTTAATTGTTAATGTTGGTGACAGAGTATTCTTTGGATATGACAGTTCAGATTTAGACTCTGACGCTCTAGAGTTACTGCAAGATCAGGTTGCATGGCTTAAACAGAATAGCGATGTTACGGTAACAATCGAAGGGCACTGTGACGAAAGAGGAACTAGAGAGTACAACTTAGCTCTAGGTGAAAAAAGAGCTCAGGCTGTAAAAAATTATCTCATAGGATTAGGAATAAATCCTGACAGAGTTTCAACTATTAGTTATGGTAAAGAAAGACCTGCTGTTGTCGGATCAAACGATGGAGCATGGGCTCAAAACAGAAGATCAGTAACTTTAGTTAACTAATTATTATTCCTTAATACTTGGGCGCTATAGAAATATAGCGCCATATTTTTATCTTATTTAGAAATTAAAATTATTTAATGTTTAAATACATACTCACAGTTTTAATTTTATTTTTTTCAAGCTATTCTTTTTCTAATGAAAGTGATCTAACAATCTCTCAACAATTAGAAAGATTACAAAGAGAAGTCTCAGATCTTTCCAAAGAAGTATTTTCAAATTCACCGAATCAATCAGATGGAACAAATAATGATTTTGTTAAAAATCTTTCTGCTATCGATTTGCGAATATATGATATTGAAAACGATATAAAAAATTTAACTTCTAATTTAGAAGAATTGTATTTTCAATTAGATGATATTTTAAATAAGTTAGAAAATATAGAATCAGTTATTAATGATTACCAATCAGTTTCTTTAAATAATTTTGAAGAAAATACTGATGAAGTTTCACAAGATAGCTCTGAAGTTAAAAGCAATACTTTAGGTGATACTCAAACTGAAAATACACTTGGAACATTAAATATTTCAAAAAACACAAATGATACAAATGAAGAAGTTATAACTGCAGATCAGGAAGTAAATTCTAATAAAAAAGAAGAGGTCTTATCACCTGAAGATCAATTCCAAGAAGCATTTGATAATATTAGAAATAAAAAATGGCAGAATGCCAAAACTTCATTCGAAGAGTTTATTTCAGACAATCCTGATAATCAACTATCAGGTTCCGCACATTACTGGCTTGGAGAATTATATATTCTAGAAAAAAATTACAGAGAAGCAGCACTTATATTTGCAGAAGGTTTCCAAAATTTTCCAGATAGTATTAAAGCTGCAGAAATGCTTTTCAAACTTTCTCAGTCATTATACCAAGTGGAAAAAACTACTGAGGCTTGTAAAACTATGGAAAAATTAATTATTGATTTTCCAAAAAATAAAATAATTCCTCAAACTAAAAGACAAATTGTTGAGTATAGTTGTTTAGAAAATAATGAATGAAACTTACAAATAAAGAATTCATTAAAAACATAGAAAAAAAATATACTTTTGAAAAAAAACCTTCTATCGCTGTGGCAGTTTCTGGGGGACCAGATAGTATGTCATTATTGTTCCTTGTAAATGCTTTTATAAAATACAAAAAAGGGAAATTAATTGCTTTAATTGTAGATCATCGTATTAGAAAAAATTCTAAAGAGGAAGCTAACTTTATTTCTACCTACTTAGATAAAACCAACATTAACTCTCAAATTCTAACTGTAAACAAAGATAAAGTGAGTAAGAAAAGTATGAATGAGGCTAGAAATAATCGTTATAATTTACTTACAGATTTTTGTATTAAAAATAATATTTTGCATTTATTTATTGCTCATCACAAAGATGATAATTTAGAAACTTTTTTGAATAGAAAGATAGCCGGTAGTGATTTTTATGGTTTAAAATCTATGTCTGAACTGTCACTTCACAACAAAGTCTTTATAATCAGGCCACTTTTAAATTTTTCTAAAAAAAAATTACTAGACTACAATAAAAAAAATAAAATCGAATATATTAATGATCCTTCAAATTTTAATTTAGATTATTCTCGTCCTACAATAAGAAATTTTCTTAAACAATCTGACCAAAAAATAATTAAAGAAATAAATAAAGATTTTGAGAATATACTTTTTTATTCACCATATTTCATTCAAATGATATCTGAAATACTCCTTAATAATATTGTTCATGTTGACAGTAAAAAAATTGTTGTTGGCATTGATAATATTAAAAATTTAAATAACATTAATTCTGAAAATATTATACGAAGAATATACCAGTTTTTATTTTATCAATCTAAAGCTCCTCGATCGAAAAAGACTAGAATCTTAATAAGTGAAATGAAGAAATTAAATTTTAATATTTTTAATGTCAAAGGTATGATTGTTAAAAAAAATGATGATTTTCTTACATTTTCAAGAAATTCTATTTAATTTTCTACAAAACTATTGTGTTTTTATAATAAATTCCTATGTATTAAGTAAATGAAAAACATCAGTAAAAACGTTGTATTATGGATTATAATTGGATTGCTCTTAATTGTGCTCTTCAATCTTTTCCAAGGAAGTTCTAACAATAAAAATACTTCAAAAATATCCTTTTCTGACTTTATTGCTGCAACAGAAAGTGGAAATGTTTCTGAAGTTAATATCAATGGAAGCAACGTTACTGGATTTCTAAACGACGGACGATCATTTAGTACATATGTACCTAATTACCCTAATTTGGTAGATAAATTAAATGAAAGTGGCGTTAAAATTACTGCTGAGCCCTCCGAAAGATCTATGCATCCACTTTTAAGTGTATTACTGTCTTGGTTTCCAATGCTTCTATTGATTGGAGTTTGGATTTTCTTTATGCGCCAGATGCAAGGTGGTGGAGGAAAAGCAATGGGCTTTGGTAAATCTAAAGCTAAATTATTAAATGAAGCAGTTGGTAAAGTTACATTCGACGATGTAGCAGGTATTGATGAAGCTAAACAAGAATTAGAAGAAGTTGTTGAATTTTTAAAAGATCCTTCAAAGTTTTCCAGATTAGGTGGTAAAATTCCAAGAGGTGCACTTCTAGTAGGTCCTCCAGGTACCGGAAAAACGTTACTTGCAAGAGCAATTGCAGGTGAAGCGAACGTTCCTTTCTTTTCTATTTCAGGCTCAGATTTTGTTGAAATGTTTGTTGGTGTTGGAGCTAGTAGAGTTAGAGATATGTTTGAACAAGGTAAAAAAAATGCACCTTGTATAGTTTTTATCGACGAAATCGATGCTGTTGGAAGACACCGTGGCGCTGGTCTTGGTGGAGGAAATGACGAAAGAGAACAAACTCTTAACCAACTTCTTGTGGAGATGGATGGATTTGAAGCAAATGCAGGTGTAATTATTATTGCTGCAACAAACAGACCAGATGTTCTTGATCCAGCATTGCTTAGACCTGGAAGATTTGACCGTCAAATAACTGTTAATAATCCTGATGTAATGGGAAGAGACAAAATACTTAAAGTTCATGTTAAAAAAATTAAAGTTTCCCCAAAATTTGACTCAAAAATTATTGCAAGAGGAACCCCAGGTTTTTCTGGAGCTGATTTAGCAAATTTAGTTAACGAAGCAGCATTATTAGCTGCTAGAAAAAATAAAAGAATGGTTACACTTGAGGATTTTGAAAGTGCTAAAGATAAAGTGATGATGGGCGCAGAAAAAAGATCGATGGTCATGTCAGAAGATGAAAAGAAACTTACAGCTTATCATGAAGCTGGTCATGCCGTAGCAACTCTTCACTCACCAGCCTCTGATCCAATACATAAAGCAACCATAATACCTAGAGGTAGAGCCTTGGGTATGGTGATGAGACTTCCTGAAAAAGATCAACTTTCTATGAGAAAAGATCAAATGAAAGCGCATTTGTTAATAGCTACTGGAGGAAGAATTGCAGAAGAAATAATCTTTGGTAAAGATAAAATTACAAATGGTGCAGCAAGCGATATACAAATGGTGACAAATTTATCAAAAAAAATGATTACTGAATGGGGTATGAGTGAAAAATTAGGACGCCTTAGATATAATAGTGATAGTGAGGAGGTTTTCCTTGGACATTCTGTTGCACAATCAAAAAATTTATCTGACTCTACAGCAAAATTAATTGATGAAGAGGTTAGATCTCTTGCAGAAGAGGCTGAAAATAATTGTAGAAAAATTCTTCACGATAATATTGAAGAACTGCATATAGTTGCTAAGGGACTTTTAGAGTATGAAACGTTATCTGGCGATGAAATTAAAGATTTAATCAAAGGTATAAAGCCTTCCCGTGATGATTTTGATAATGATATAAGCACACCAAAAAAACCAGCTACATCTGTTCCAAAAACAGGTGGATCTGCTCCTGCACCAGCGAACTAATTTAATTACTTCACTTTATTTATTTTTTTGAATAAAAGACAATAATGTCTAAAATATTTGGTACCGACGGTATACGGTGCTTAGTTAATGAGGAACCTCTTTCTGCTGAAACTTGTCTAAAAATTTCAAAAACAGTTGCATTCCTTCTAAAAAAGAAAAATTCTAAAAATACTAGGGTTGTGATTTCTAAAGATACTAGATTATCAGGTTATTTATATGAGCCACTTGTTACAGCTGGATTTATTTCTATGGGTATGGATGTAATATTAGTTGGTCCACTTCCAACGCCAGCTGTTCCATTAATGATTAAAACTTTAAGAGCTAATATTGGCGTAATGATCACTGCTTCCCATAATACTTTTGAATACAATGGACTTAAATTTTTTGATAGTACTGGATCAAAATTAAGCTCATTAATAGAACAAAAAGTTGAAAAAATAGTTTTAGATAATAAAAAATATTCTAAAATTTCAAACAACACATTTGTATCTGGGAATGCAAGAAGATTGGATGATGCCTCAGGAAGATACTCAGAATTTTTAAAGAGTACTTTAAATAAAACATCTTCCAAGAGAAAATTAAAAATTGTTTTAGATTGTGCAAATGGAGCCACTTATAATATAGCTCCAAATTTATTTTGGGAGTTAGGTCATAATATAATTGCCATTAATAATAATCCAGATGGATTAAACATTAATAAAAATTGTGGAGCAGTTGATGTTAAATCACTTTCACAAAATGTCATAAAAGAAAAGGCTGATATTGGATTTGCATTTGATGGCGATGGTGATAGGTTAATAGTTGTAGATGAAGAAGGAAAAGAAGTTGATGGTGATAAAATTATAGGATTGTTATGTAAGAGTTATGTAAAACCTAAGAAAAAATCAAATCAACATGATGTTATTATAACAGTTATGTCTAACATGGGATTAGAAAATTATCTCACAAATAAATTAAAATTAAAAATTAAACGTACAACTGTTGGAGATATAAATGTTATAAACCAAATGAAAAAATCCAAATCTATGATAGGTGGCGAACAATCAGGACATATAATATTGTCAGAACATTCTAATACAGGCGATGGAATTTTAGCAGCTTTAAAAATCACTGAAATTTTAATATCAAATAAAAATAAGTCGAGTAAACTTTTTAATTTGTACAATGATTTTGCTCAAGAAAAAATTAATTTAAGATATAAAACAAAGAATCCCAAACTATTAAAAATTCTTGGTAACTTAAAAAATGATAAACTATATAATAATAAAAAAATAAGATCTCTTGTCAGATTATCTGGAACTGAACCATTAGTTAGAATACTAGTTGAAGGAAAAGAAATTACCGAGGTTAAAAAAAAGTCTCTAGAAATAAAAAAATTAGTAAGGCCTTATCTTGGTTAATAAATTTTTAGTACCTGCAGGCTTTAAAGATAGTCTAGATTTTGATGCATCCATTGAGCATAAATATAAAAATACTATAATAAATTATTTTAGAGATAATGGTTTTACTTTAATTAAGACTCCGCTAGTTGAGTTTAGTAAAAATTTAGACCACAATACTCTAACTTTAAAGATAAATAAAAAAAATGACCAATTAAGTATTCGAAATGATATAACTCCACAAATAATTAGAATTGCCTCATCTAGACTAGCTAATAAAACACGACCACTTAAACTATGTTATTATGGTGAAGTTGTTCGAAAAGTAGGAACAATTTTAAGACCTGAAAGACAATTTCAACAAGTTGGTGCTGAGATTATTGGATCTGAAAGCTATAAAGCGGATGTAGAAATTATAAATATTGCATACAAAACTTTAAAAAAAATTGGAGTAAAAAACATTGTTATTGAAATTACGGCGCCATTTTTTCTTGATAGTTTATTTAAAAAAATAACCAATAAAGATTTAAAAAATAAATTAAAAAAATATATTAAATTAAAAGATATTAATAATTGTTTAAAGTTATTGAAAAAAAATGCACTATACAACTCATTTAAAACTCTACACTTATGTTCTGGTTCAATTCAAAATAAAAAAAAGTATATATCAAAGTTAAATAAAATAACAGGTTATGAAAACCAAGTTGAAAGACTAGTAAAAATTGCTAATTTAATTAAAACTTCAAAAAATGATTCTCTAAATGTAGATTTTTTTGACTTACAAAAAAATAAAAATTACTACAAGGGTATAAAATTTACATTTTTTGCTAAAGATGTAAGAGGTGAAATAGCTGGGGGAGGTCGATATAATTTAAATTATGGTAGTAATTCTGAGACTGCTATAGGATACACTTGCTACATGGATACAATTTTAAGATCTTCATCGTTTATCAATCAAAATAAAAAAATTTTAATTGCATTCGATACAAATGATAAAATTAAACAAAAATTAATAAATAAAGGTTATAGTCTATTTAAATCTTTTGAAGATAATATTGATATAAAAAAAGAGGCAAAAAAGTTTGGAATCAAGTATTATTTGATGAATAATTTAGTTAAGCAAATCTAATGTTTTATACGATAGTTGGAACCCAATGGGGGGATGAAGGAAAAGGCAAAATTGTTGATTGGATTTCTTCTCAAGCTGATTTGATAGTCCGATATCAGGGCGGAAACAATGCAGGTCACACTATTAAAGTTGATAATAATATTTATAAACTTAATTTATTACCCTCAGGAATAATTAATAATAAAAAATGTGCTATTGGTAATGGCGTTGTTTTAGATCCGTGGGCATTAATTAATGAAATTGATAATCTTAAAGAACAAGGAATAGAAGTAAACAAAGACAATTTATATATTGCTGATAATATTTGTTTAATCTTACCTATTCATAAACTTCTTGATGAAATTAATGAAAACTCTAGAGGTAAAAAAGAACTAGGAACAACTAAAAAAGGCATTGGTCCAGCATACGAAGATAAAGTTGGTAGAAGAGCAATAAGAATTTGTGATTTAAAAGATCCAATATTTTTAAAACAAAAAATTGATAATCTTTACGAATTTCATAAAGATAAAATTTCAAAACATATTCATAAAATTAAAAATAATTATTATGAAGAACTTTTATCAATGTCTAATTATCTCAACTCTTTTAGTGTTCCATTATGGAAAATAATAAATGAATTAGGTCAGGAGAATAAAAACATTGTTTTTGAAGGTGCTCAAGGTTCAATGTTAGACATTGATTTTGGAACATATCCTTACGTTACATCATCAAATACAATATCTGGTCAGATATTCTCTGGCACAGGTTTTAGTGATAGAAAAAACCACAAAATTTTAGGAATTACAAAAGCATATACCACTAGAGTAGGATCAGGCCCATTTCCAACAGAGTTAATGAATGAGATTGGAGAATATCTTGGTGAAAAAGGTCAAGAATTTGGAACAGTTACAAAAAGAAAAAGAAGGTGTGGATGGTTTGATAGTGTTCTTTTAAAACAATCTATCAAACTAAATGGTATTACAGATATTGTACTTACTAAACTAGATGTTTTAGATGAATTAAAAGAAATTAATGTATGTACTGGGTATTTAATTGATAACAAATATTATGATTATTTACCAAGTGAAGAATTTCTATTCGATAAGATAAAGCCAATTTATAAAAAAATTGATGGTTGGGAAAAATCAACAGCAGGAATTAACAAATTTAATGATCTTCCAGAAAATGCTAAAAAATATATTGAAATACTCGAAGATCTTATGGAAACTAATGTTTCAATTGTTTCAACAGGGCCAGACAGAAAAGAGACGATTGATATAAATGGAACTTTATCTAATATTTGAAATTTCTTTTTGAAGTTTTTCTAATGCCTTCTCTTCAATTTGTCTTACTCTTTCTCTGCTAATTTTATATTTTTTACTCAAGTCTTCTAACTTTAATGGATTTTCACTTAGTTTTCGAAGTTTAATAATTTCTTTTTCTCTTTCGTTTAAAACTTCAAAAGCCTTTGAAAATAAACTTCTTCGATAATCAAGCTCATCTTTATTTTCAAATATTCTGTCTTGAGTTTCTTGTTTATCTTCTATTAAATCCTGCCATTCAGTATCATGTTCTTCACCAAGTTTAACATTCAAAGATTGATCTGATGTAAAAAGTCTATTTTCCATATCGATTACTTCACCTTCTTTTACATCTAGTCTAGTTGCAATCTCTCTAACATTTTCTGGTGACAAATTACCTGAATCAATTGAGGTAAGTTGATTTTTAATTTTTCGTAAATTAAAAAAAAGTTTTTTCTGAGCTGCGGTAGTTCCAATTTTTACTAAAGACCAACTATGTAAAACATATTCTTGTATTTGAGCTCTTATCCACCACATTGCATATGTTGCTAATCTAAAACCTTTTTCTGGATCAAATCTTTTAACTGCTTGCATGATTCCAACATTACCCTCTGAAATTAAGTCAGTAACAGGTAAGCCATATCCTCTATACCCCATTGCTATTTTGGCAACTAATCGAAGGTGGCTTGTAACTAGTTTATGAGCAGCATCTGAATCTCCATGTTCCTTATAACGTTTAGCTAACATGTACTCCTCTTCAGCAGTGAGCATTGGAAATTTTTTAATTTCCTGCAAGTATACTGCTAAATTTCCTTCACT
This sequence comes from uncultured Alphaproteobacteria bacterium, assembly GCA_902514875.1. Lineage (GTDB taxonomy): Bacteria > Pseudomonadota > Alphaproteobacteria > HIMB59 > CACPNW01. Next base: position 26,187 of record CABXSY010000001.1, read on the forward strand.
TGATAGTATTGGTAAATTCATAATACGCCTATATCACAAATAATATATAATTTAATACTTAAGCAATAATTCAATTAAATTCTTAAAATCTTGAGGAATTTCAATATCAAAATTCATTCTTTTTTTTGATGTGGGATGATCAAAACCAAGATGATAAGCATGTAATGCTTGTCTTTCAAAATTTTTTAAAATCATGAATTTATTAAATCTATTTTTATCTTTTCCAAATTGATTAATTTTACTTTTTCCATAAATCTTATCACCAATTATAGGAGAATTTTTAGAAGTTAAATGAAGTCTAATTTGATGCGTTCTTCCAGTATGTAAATGACAGTCAACTATACTAGCAATACCAAAAGTTTTTTCCAATTTAATATCGGTTTTAGAATATTTTCCAAAACCCTTATTATTTAAACTCATTTTTTTTCTATTTTTTCTATTTCTCTCTATGTACCCTTCAATTGATTGATTATCAGGAGTTCCCCAAACTATTGCTTTATATCTACGAGATATTGTATGTTCTTTAAATTGTTCGGCTAAATTAATATGAACATTATTATTTTTTGCAACAACAAGAATTCCACTTGTATCTTTATCTAAACGATGGACTATTCCTGGTCTAGCATTATCATCTAAATTACTTAGTTGATTATTAGTATAATGCATAAGAGCATTAACAAGAGTACCACTTTCATTTCCAGGAGCTGGATGCATTACTAAATTTGGAGGTTTATTTATGACGATTAAATCTTCATCTTCAAATACAATGTTTAAATTAATATTTTCAGCTGAATGTTTCGTTTCTTGTTTTAAGATAATATTTATAGAATAATTTTCATTTTCTTTAGTTATGTAAGATGGATCTTTTATTTCCTTTTCATCAAGACTTACATTACCATTTAATATTAAAGTTTTTATTTGTGTTCTCGAATATCCTTCCAATTTTGAAACGAGTACTTTATCTAATCTTTGTGAACTTAATTGTTTATTTATATTTAATTTAAGATTATAAAATCCGTTCATGTCTCAAAAAATTCTTAAATTTATTGTAATATTTTTAGGTATATTAATTGTTATTTGTTTTTTAGCTCTTGTTTATGGTTTGTATATAAAAACAACAAAAAAACAAAGTAATTTAGAAACAAATTTAATTGATTACAATTTAAATTTAGAAAAAGGGCATAAAATTACAGATATAGATATGATTGATAATAGTAGGATTTTATTTACAATAAAAAATAATGATAAAGTTTATGCTTTAATATATGATATAAAAACATCAAATATTACAAAAATAGATACAGCTAATGAATAAAGATAATAATTTTGAAAATAATTTAAAAAAACTTGAGTCTATTGTAGAGAAATTAGAAAATGGTGAAGTTGATTTAGAAGAATCTGTAAAACTTTACGAAGAGGGAATGAATTTAAAAAAAGCATGTGAAGAAAAGTTAAAAAGTATTGAAAGCCAAATTAAAAAAATTAAGCAAGAAAATAATAAAGTAACAAAAGAAGATTTTAAGTAATTTTCAAATTTGAGTAAAAATCTAAAAATAAGACTTGATCAGCTTTTAATTGATAAAAATTTAGCTGAAAATAAATCAAAAGCCCAATCTATGATTATGGCTGGCCAAGTTTATGTAAACGATAAAATTATTACCAAAAGTGGTAACAGTTTTAATGAAAACTCAAAAATAAAAATTAAACAACTTCATCCCCCATGGGTATCAAGAGGTGCATTTAAATTACTGAAAGCGATTGATCATTTTAAGATTGATATTGAAAAAAAAGTTTGTTTAGATATCGGTTCATCAACTGGCGGCTTCACAGAAGTGCTATTAAAAAAAAACGCTAAAAAAATATATTCTATTGATGTTGGTACAAATCAACTTCATGAAAAATTAAAAAAGGAAAAAAAAATTATCAGTGTAGAAAACTTTAACGCTAAATATTTAGATAACTCAATAATTCATGAAAATATTAATTTGGTAGTCTGTGATGTTAGTTTCATAAGCCTAACAAAAGTTATAAAACCTAGCTTGAAGCTTTTATCAAGTAAAGCTGAGATTATATCACTAATTAAGCCACAATTTGAAACTAATAAAATAAATTTGAAAAAAGGTATTGTGAAAGATCCATTGATTCATGAACAAGTATGTAATGATATATCGAATTGGTTCAAAAATACAATTAAGGCTGAAGTTGTAGGTTTAGTTGAAAGTCCAATAACTGGACCAAAAGGGAATAAAGAGTTTTTGATTTATAGTATTTTAAAGAAATCTTAAACAATGATCAGCTATAGTTGTGGCAACCATTGCTTCACCAACAGGAACAGCTCTTATACCAACACATGGATCATGACGACCTTTAGTAGATATTGTTGTCTCTTTTAATTTTGTATTAATTGTTTTTTTTATCGATAATATTGAGCTTGTTGGTTTTACTACAAATCTAGTAATTAATTCTTGGCCAGTTGTAATGCCCCCAAGAACTCCACCATTATTATTTGAGAGAAATACAGGTTCTTTATTTCTAATTCTCATTTCATCAACATTAGAAATTCCAGTTTCATAAACACTGCTAAACCCATTACCCATTTCCACACCCTTAACAGCATTAATAGACATCAATGCCTTAGCTATATCGGAGTCTATTTTTTCATAAATGGGCTCTCCTAATCCAGCGGGTAAACCTTTTACTCTAATTTCAATTATCGCACCTAAAGAGGAACCAGATTTTCTTGCAGTTTGTATTTCATTTTCCCATGTTTTAATAATTTCTTTATCAGGGCTCCAAAAATTATTTTTTGGAATAAAATTATTATTCCAATTATCATAATTAATTTTATGATTACCTATTTGAATCAATGCGCCTGTGATTACAACTTGATTTTTAATTTTATTTTTTATAATTTTTCTTGCTATTGCCCCTGCTGCTACTCTCATTGCAGTTTCTCTAGCACTAGATCTACCACCACCCCTATAATCTCTTATGCCATATTTTTTCCAATATGTGTAATCTGCATGACCTGGTCTAAATTTACTTTTTATATCACCATAATCTTTCGATCTCTGATCTTGATTATAAATAATTAGAGAAATAGGATGACCTGTTGTTTTTCCTTCAAAAGTTCCAGATAGTATTTCAACTTTATCACCTTCTTTTCTTTGAGTTGTAAATTTCGACTGACCAGGTTTTCTTTTATCTAAATAAGGTTGAATATCTTTTTCAGTTAAATTTATGTTTGATGGAACTCCATCGACAACACAACCAATAGCTTTGCCATGACTTTCTCCCCATGTAGTAAAATTAAAGATTTTTCCTATTAAATTAGAAGTCATTTTTTAGAATTTGTAAATTCACCTAATAATTCTGATACACTTTCACTCTCGTCAACTGCAACCATTCCTACAGTATGATAGCCACAATCGACATGTTGTATCTCACCTGTAACGGCACTCCCAAGATCACTTAAGAGATACAAAGCAGAATTTCCAACATCTTGCTGATTTACATTTCTTTTAAGCGGAGCATTAAGCTCATTCCATTTCAGAATAAATCTAAAATCACCTATTCCTGATGCTGCCAAAGTTTTAATTGGGCCAGCACTAATGGCATTAACTCTTATATTTTTTTCTCCCAAATCAACTGCTAAATATCTAACACTTGCCTCTAAAGCTGCTTTAGCAACTCCCATTACATTATAATGAGGCATAACTTGTTCTGATCCATAATATGTTAAAGTTAAAATTGATCCACCATTATTCATTAAAGGTTCTGCTAGCCTACAAGCCTCTGTAAAAGAATAACATGATATATGCATAGTTTGTTTAAAATTATCAGAAGATGTATTGTAATATTTACCTCTTAATTCATCTTTGTTGGAAAAACCAATTCCATGAACAAGAAAATCCAATTCACCCCATTTATTTTTAAGTGTTTCAAAAACATTATTCATACTTTGTGAGTCTGAAACATCACAAGGAATAATAGTGTTAGACCCTATTTCTTCTGCAAGTGGCTGAACTCTTTTCTTAAGAGCTTCTCCTTGATAAGTAAGTGCAATTTCTGCCCCCTGTTCTGCTAATTTTTTGGCAATACCCCAGGCAATAGATCTGTCATTTGCCACTCCCATAATCAAACCTTTTTTATTTTGCATCAACATATTGTAAATCAGTGTTTTTTTATAAATATAGATATATATACTTATAACATAATATTCATATCTATAATATGCAATCAAATCAAAAATTAATAAATTCTGATAAAAAACCAATTGAACTTTTTCAAGAATGGTTTGAAGAGGCAAAGAAAAGTGAAATCAATGATCCAAATGCTATGAACCTTGCTACTATATCTTCCGACGGCAAACCCAGTTCACGAATTGTTTTACTTAAATCATATGATGATAAAGGGTTTGTTTTTTACACAAATTCAAATAGCAAAAAAGGTAAAGCAATTAAAAAAAACGATAGTGTAGCTTTAAATTTTCATTGGAAAACACTTCTAAGACAAATAAGAATAGAAGGTAATGTTTCACAAATTTCAAACACTGAAGCTGATGAATATTATAATTCAAGACCACTAGGTAGTAGAATAGGAGCTTGGGCTTCATTACAGTCAGAAGAACTAGATGATAGATCGACATTAACTAAAAGAGTAAAAGAGTTTGAAAAAAAATTTTCAGATAATGATGTGCCAAGACCTTCACATTGGAATGGTTACTTAGTAGAACCTGTATTAATTGAATTTTGGCAAGATATGCCATATAGATTGCATGACAGACTTGAATTTCGTATGGAAAATGATGGTTGGATTACAAGAAAATTATATCCTTAATTATTTTCTTTCCATTTTTGTAAAATCCATGAACTAGAATTTGATTTATTGTCACCACCTATACCCCAAAGTAACTGTATATCATTTTTTTCACAGAATATTGATTCTGGTGTTGTACTATTATTTCTATCACCTCCATTTGCAAATTTAATAATTGATTTTGGATATTTTTTTTTTACTTTTTTAAGACCATCGATGCACGTCTTATCTCCGTCATCAAATTCTATAACATCAATAACATTTTTTAACTCATTCATAATTATAGTTCTTTCAATAAAAGGAAGAAATTCCTTACCTTTCTTATTTTGAAGCCATAAATCAGAATTTAGCAAAACTACAACTTCACCATGTTTAGAAGCTTCTTTAATTAATTTTATATGACCACTGTGAATTGGATCAAAACCTCCGCTGACAACAACTATTTCACGCATACTTGCTTCTCCATTTTTTTGGGTCTTCTAAAAATTCTTTTAAGTTTGTAATCTCATCCTCAGAATATATTTTTTCACTTTCAATATAATTTATTATATCTTTCCAAGTGCACAGTGAGTGCATATTTACATTTAATTTAAATAATTCTGATTCTTTAAAATTAAAAATATCATAGTAAAATATTACAAATATATCTTCAACTTTTAATCCAGCTTCACGCATTGCGTTAATAAAAATAATTTTACTACCTCCATCAGTAGCTAGATCTTCAACTAAAAGAGCATTTTGGTTGTTTTCAAATTCACCTTCAATTTGTTTGTTTTTTCCAAAACCTTTTGTTTTTTTTCTAATGTAAATCATTTGTTTATCTAATTTTTGAGAAATAAAAGCAGCATAGGGAATTCCGGCAGTCTCTCCACCAGCAATAATTTCTGCCTCAATATTATTTTTAGTTAAATAATCTATGGCTTTATCAATTATAAAATTTCTTTCTTTTGTAAAAGAAATAATTTTTCTACAATCAACATAAACAGGGCTAGCTAAGCCTGATGTTAGAGTAAAATAATTATCAAATGAAAAATTAACAGACTTTATATCTACTAATATTTTTGCTATCTCTTTTGACATTTTTTTAAGTTATTTGTGCAATATGTTCGAATGATAAATTTCCAGGCACAATCATTATTGGTATTCTTAGATTTGTTATTTCATTACTCACCAAAGAAGTTATTATTGGACCAGGATTTTTACTATTTGGATCAGTATTGGCAGCTAAAACAAGAACATTAATATTTTTTTCCTCATCTAATAATTGTTTTAACTCTGCTATAGTATCCCCCTCTCTTAAAGAGAGAGCAGGATAGTCACCTGTTCTTTCTTTGACAAATGAGGAAGCTTTTTTAAGAATTGTTTCTGCTTCTTCTCTAGCTTCCTCTTTCATAATGTCTGTAACGCCCTTGGTTGTTAGAACATCCAAAGGCTCTATGAATGTTGCAATTATAATTTTTCTTCCCGTTTTTTTTGATCTTGCGCATGCATATTCAAGAGCAGTATTCATTTCTTCTGAATTATCTGCAACAACTAGAATATATCTATCATCACTCATTTACTTCTCCTAAATAAAGCAGCAGCAATAAAACCTGAAAATATTGAAAAGATAATTACAAAAACTCCGTATGTTGCTGCATTTTCATTAGCAAAGTCAAATATTTGACTTCCTATACCAGTTTTTTTTATAACTATATTTTTTTGATCAGTACTCATAATTGTATTATTTCTTATATAGTAAATATCAACATTATAAATCCCTGGCATTGTATTTGTTGGAAAAAAAACGCTAGTTTGAAATAATTTATCTTTGACCTTTTTCATTTCAAAACTTTTATAAAATGATTGGTCTTTTTTTATTCTAACAAAATTTTCATTCCAAATTTTTTGGTCATTTTTAAAAATAAAATTTTGATTAAAAGTCTTATTATTTAAAATTTTTTCAAAACTTAGATCCTCGTTAATTAATATCGATTCAGGCAAGATTTCGTTAATTTCTTTTGATGAGGATAAAAAGAATAAAGATGGAATGTTACTATAGGTAACGTATTGATTATTTATCCATATTCCAAAATACCTCTCTTTTTTTTGTATTCTCATTTTTGATGGTGGACCTTTTATTGTCAAAAGTGTCTCATGATCATTTTTTAGTAATCCAAAAATAATAATTTCTTTTCCATTAAAATCTGTTTTTAATTCAATACTATCCTCAGATAAGTCAAAGTAAATTTCTTCAGCATGAAGAAAGTTATAAAAAAAAATTATAGTCAATAAAATTATTAGATTAAAAGTAAACTTTATATATAATTTTTTAATCATCTATTTTTGTTACTTCTAAAATATAAAATTCTAAATAAAATCCAATTAATGCAAAAATTGATACTAATAAAAAAGATACTTTCTCAACCAATATATCAACCACTAATATATCTTTTTGCATAAGCATATAAATTGGAATTACAGTGGATAAAATAATAATACTTAGTTTTGCAAATGAATGATTAAATAATATGTCTTTAAATATTTTATTAAGATCTTTTTTAATAAATACTCTGAAATTTGACCAAATATATATTTTGTTGAATGAATTTATAATAATTATTAGAATTAAAAAATATTCAATATTCTTTAGATTAAAATCAATAGTTGTAAAAATAAAATATATGAACAGACAAACTACGATCAATAAATTAATTGAAAAATTAAATATTGATATCATATCATTACCAATGAAAATAAATCATTTGGCCTTAAAATTAGATCTGTAAAAATTTTACCACAGACACCAAGTACTAATATAGCCAAAATACCTCTCAAATATTCTGCTTTTAATTTAGATCCAAAAATTACACCAATTTGGGCACCAATTACTCCTCCAAATATCATTAGTGCAGACAGCACAATATCTACATTATAATTTATGTAAGATTGAAAGAATGTTGCATTAGCGGTAACAAAAATGATTTGAAATAAAGATGTCCCAACTACTATATTTGTTGGCATTCCAAGTATGTATACCATTGCAGGTATCATTATAAATCCTCCTCCAACCCCCATCATTGCCGACATTACTCCAACTGCGAACCCTATCAGTACGGGTGGTATCGCACTTATATAAAGTTTTGATCTATGAAAGCGAACCTTGAATGGAAGTCCGTGAAACCAAGAATGTTGATGCAATTTTGTTCTTTTAGTGTTTCTTGCTCTATACTGTTTTATTGTGGTTCTTGCGCTTTCAAAAGCCATACTAAAACCAATAAAACCCAAAAAGAAAAGAAATAATAACTGAATAACTAAATCTATTTGCCCAAAGTTTTTTAGATAACTGAAAATATTTACACCAACTGTGGAGCCAATTAAACCTCCTATTAAAAGGAATATACCCATCTTTATATCAACATTTCTTTTTCTCCAGTGAGCAATAAAACCTGAAACTGAAGTTGCTAAAACGTGCGGAGCTTCAGAACCAACAGCTACAACTGGGGGTATGCCTAAAAAAATTAATAGTGGTGTCATTAAAAATCCACCACCAACACCAAAAATACCTGAAAGTATTCCTATACTCATACCAATAAAGATGATGAGAAAAATATTGACGTTCATTTCAGCTATTGGAAGGTAAATTGACATGTTTTTTTATGAAATTTATATAATTATTATTTAATAAGTACAAATTATATTTGTTTTAGAAAATTATATAAGATTATTTAGTAATATGATTCCGATATAACTTACAATTCCAACACAACAAGCTGCAGAAAAACCAACATAAAATGGTCTTATGCCTAAGCTTTTTAAAGAAACTAAATTTGTACTTATGCCAACAGCTGCCATTGCTATAGCTAAAGAATACTCAGCGATAGATTTAATAATATTGATAATTAATTGCCAGTTATTATTAGTTAATATTTCAAAAGCTAAATTACTATTTTGAATTCCATAATCTCCGATTGATCTTATAAGACCCATAAGAATAAAACCAATTATGAAAATTGGAAACATAGATATTAATGATGGTTTTCTATTATTTTCACCAATATTATTTTTTAGATACATATAGCTTATTGTAGGAATGACGATTATCATACTGACATTTCTTACTAATTTTGTAATGGTTGCTATATCCATAGTTTTTGGTGAATTGAATTGTTCCGCATATATCAATCCAGCACCAGCAACTTGAGCTGTTTCATGTATTGAAGTTCCAAGAAATAATCCTGATGCTAACTCATCTCCACTGAAAAGATAATATGCCATAAATGGATAGAGGAACATTGCAATTATTCCAAATATTGTAATATTAGCTATGGCATAAGCAACTTCTTCTTTATCGGCATTAATTGCAGGACTAGTTGCTACAATTGCGGATGCTCCACAAATACTTGTTCCAACTGCAATTAATGATCCCATTTTTGATGAAACCTTTAATAACTTACATAAATAATTTACAACCAAGATTGATATAATAATACAAGCAACAATTAGAGGTATTCCAACTATTCCAACTTTAAAAATATCCAAAAGTCCTAGTCTAATACCAAGACATATTATTCCTAATCTTAGAATAAATTTTAAAGAAAACTTAATTCCTTCTAATAAAAAATTATTAATTTGAAATATATTTCCTATCAAAAGACCAAATATTATTGATAGCATTATTGGTGATATTGGACTTTTTTTTAAATTTAAAATTTCTATTCCAATAAAATAACTCAGGTATATCCCTGAATAAGCAATTACAAAACAAAAGATAATTCCTGGGAATATTTTATATATAGAGCTTACCATTTAAAACATTCTTTATACAAAAAAATTTTTTTTTATATATTTATATTAAGCTTAGATATTTTTTGCAGTATTCCATTCTTCTTGAGTATTTATATTAAAAAAATTCTTTTCCTGGTTTTTGTCAAATTCAACAAATTTATATTTGTGTTTTTTAACCCAATACATAATTTTACTATTTTTTAATTTTAACTCATTTTCTAAACTATTTATTAGAGATATATGCCACATTGCTATTACAGGATGATGTCTATTATTTGATCTTGCAATCAATATTTTTATATTTTTATCATATGCCTCTAAAAATTTATCTAAAAGATTATCGGGTAAAAATGGGGTATCACTTGGAACAGTAAAAAGCCATTCTTTGTTTGTGTAATTTTCTTTAGCCCATAACATGGATGTGTGAATCCCTGCTAAAGGTCCCAGAAATCCTTTGAATCTATCTTCAATTATTGGGTAATTAATTTTCTTAAAATTTTCTAAGTCATTAGCATTTATTATTATTTCATTACTATATTTTTTTAACTTGTTTATAGTTTTGTCTAAGATTGTAATTCCATTTATTTCGGCAAATGCTTTAAATCCACCTCCAAATCTTTTCGACTGACCGCCAGCAAGTATGGCAAACAAAATTTTTTTCTTATTTATGGTCAATTCTAAGCTCCCCAGAAAGTGCTAAATATTTTTTTCCTTTAGCTCGTCCAATAAGTGTTAAATTCGAACCTCTTGCCAACTCTACACCCCATGCTGTAAATCCTGATCTAGAAATTAATATTGGAATACCCATTTTTATAGTTTTAATAACCATTTCACTAGTTAGTCTTCCTGTAGTGTAAAAAATTTTATTTGAAGATCTAATTTTTTTTAAAAACATAAAACCAGCAATTTTATCTACAGCATTATGTCTCCCGACATCTTCCATATAAATTAATGGTTTGTTATTATGAATAATGGCACAACCATGTATTGCTCCTGTTTCTAAATATAAACTTGGTGTTAATGTTATTTTTTTTGAAATTTCATAAATCCATTTATGTTTAATCTTCTTTTTGGATTTTAACTTTGATCTTTTTATTTCCTCATAGATATCTCCAAATACCGTTCCTATTGCACAACCACTTGTTGTTATCTTCTTTCTTAATTTATTTTCATAATTTGTTTTACGTTTTGTTCGTACAACAACCACACCTAAATCTTTATCAATTTCAACTTTTGAAATTATGTCATTTTTCTTAAGCATATTTTGATTTAATAAATACCCAACTGCAAGATATTTTGGATGATCACTAATAGACATTAATGTTACTATCTCCTGATTATTTAGAAAAATTGTAAGAGCTTTTTCATTAATAACTTTAGAAATTATTTTATTCCCTTTCTCATCAAAACCATTTAGTTTTGTAATTAAGGACTTATTATTAATATCAGGTGAGACTAAATATTTTTCTTTTTTTGCCATATGTTGTAATTAAACTAATAATATAAATGAACATATTAGAAATTTTTACAAATTCCATACTATTAATTATTACTCTAGATAATGAACTATGGGACATTATACTTTTATCCTTATTTGTAAGTTTTACTGCTCTAATTATTGCATCATTGTTGGGATTTATAGTAGGATATCATTTTGCAATTTATAATTTTTATTTTAAAAAAATTATTTTAATAATCATAAACTCATTAATGGGAATTCCTCCAGTTGTAGTTGGTTTAATTGTTTATTTTATTTTTGCATCTGGGGGACCTTTAGGTATCTTACAGCTTCTTTACACACCTTCTGCAATGATTATTGCTCAAACTATAATAATTTTTCCAATAATTGCTTCATTATCTCATGAGATATTTTCTAAAAATTGGTTTGAATTTAAAGATCAGATAAGATCATTAAATATTCCTTTTTGGGGTTCCGTTAAACTTTTATTTAACCATAGTTATTTTTTATTAATAACAACATTATTATCTGCTTTTGGAAGAGCAATTTCAGAGGTTGGTGCAGTTATGATTGTGGGTGGTAATATTGATCATTATACAAGAGTAATGACCACTGCTATTTCGTTAGAAACTAGAATGGGAAATTTAGAATACGCTATGGCATTAGGTTTAGTTTTAATATCAATAACAATAATCATTTACTCTCTTGTATATTTATTAAATAATAGATCTATTAAATGAAAATAGTAGGAATTGTAGGCTGGAAGGACTCAGGGAAAACAACTATTGCAACCAAAATTATAAATAAACTTAGCTCAAAAAATTTTCGTGTTGCTTCAATTAAACATGCACATCACGAATTTGATATAGATCATGAAAATACAGATAGCTTTAAGCATAGATCAGCGGGATCTTCTCAAGTAATAGTAAGTTCATCGAAGCGATGGGTTAAAATATCAGAGCTAAACAATTCAAAAGAAAAAACGTTAGATGAATTAATCAATCAACTTTCAGAAATTGATATTGTAATAGTGGAAGGGTTTAAATATGAAAATCACCCAAAAATTGAAATAATTAAAAATGATAATGATAATTATTTATTCAGCAAAATTAAAAATATAAAAGCTATTATTACAAATAATAAACTTGAAACTGACTTGAAAATTTTTATGAATGACGAAATTGATAATATAGTCAATTTTATTTTGAGAGAATTCTAGTGAATAAATTACCTCTTACCAAAAAACAAATTGTTAATTTATTTAAAAAACAAAAGATTGTTATTGTTAATTCTGAAAAAGTTAATTTAGAGAATTCAGAGGATAGATTTATTTATGAAAATATAAAAAGTAAAATTAATTTACCTCCTTTTAATAATTCTGCTGTAGACGGTTATGCTATTTTAAAAGTAGATTTAAAAACAAAAAAAATTTTTTTTTGTAACAGAAGAATTGCAGCTGGAGATAACAAAAATATAAAAGTTAAACCTGGTGAAGCAGTTCGAATTTTTACTGGGGCAAAAATGCCCACGAATTCATCAACTGTAGTTATGCAGGAAAATACATACAAGAAAGGAAATAAAATTCATTTAATTAAAATTCCAAAATTTGGAGAAAATTATAGACTAAAGGGTGAAGATATAAAAAAAAACCAAAAAATATTGGAAAAAGGGTCTAAATTAAATCAACAAAATATAAATTTAATTGCTGCTACTGGTATTAGTAAAATCAAAGTATTTAAAAAAATTAAAATTGGTTTCTTTACAAGTGGTAATGAATTACGAAAACCAACTAAAAATTTAAAAAATTCTGAAATTAATAATTCAAATTTTTATAGTTTAAATAATTTACTTGATAAGAATTTTATTGAAAAAAAATATTGTGGAAACCTCAAAGATAATTTTAAATCTATTAAAAATAAAATTTTTAATTCTTCAAAAAAATTTAATGTAATAATAACTGCTGGCGGTGCATCTGTTGGCGATGAAGATCATATAATTAGAGTATTATCTGAATTAGGTAAGGTATATTTTTGGAGAGCAGCAATAAAACCAGGAAGACCAATCGCAGTTGGAAAAATAAATAAGTGCTACATAATTTGCTTACCAGGTAATCCAGTTTCTGTTCAATTACTATACTCAATGTTAGTAAAACCATTAATAGAAAAACTATCTGGTGGAAATTTTAAGCTCCCATCTTCAAGTAAAATTACAGCAAATTTTTCTATGAAGAAAAAAACAAAAAGAATGGAGTGGTTACGTGTAAATAAAGAAACTATAAATAATAAAAATATTGCAAATAAATTTCCTAAACAAGGTTCTGGCATGATTAGTTCAATATCTTATTCAGATGGTATAATTGAAATTGATGAAAATGTTTCTCAAGTAAACAAGGGAGATATATTTGATTTTTATAGTTATGAAAGTTTATTTTAATTTTTAATTTTAAATATATAACGAATTACAATTTTATCTTTAATTTTTTCACAACTTAAATATTCAAAGTCAGACTGATCACAATAATGTTCAAAATCTGCTTCAGCCAAAGGATCAGTTGCAATAATTTTTATAATTGTATCTTTGTTTAATTCTGAAGCAAGTTTTCTAGCCTTAAGCACTGGTATAGGACATTCTGTACCACTAGTATCAAGAACTAATTCTTCATTTTCAACTGAATCTTTCATAGTTTTCTGATACTTAATATATAGTATAATATTAATTGGAATGGATAAATTTGTTTCTCAAACAGAAACTTCTTTAAAAAAGAAGAAAAGACGTTGGACTCCAAAAGGAAGACAAGTCGAAGATAAATATTTAGATGAAGTTTCTAAATTATTTTCAGGATTAATATTTAAGCGAGATGAATTAATAGAATATTTGCATATATTACAGGATAAATTTGGTGTCTTGTACGATAAGCATCTAGTAGCTTTATCAACTATTATTAACTTACCACTTTCTGAAATTTATGAAGTTGCAACTTTTTATGCTCACTTTAATATTGTTAAAGATAGTAAAGATTATATCCCGGTGAATGTTGTAAGGGTGTGCGAAAGTTTAACTTGCGAATTATTTGGCGCACACAAATTACTTCAAGATATAAAAAAATTAGAAAATAAAAATATAAAAGTTGTACCTGGGCCATGCATGGGAAGATGCAATGTTGCTCCTACTGTTTGCGTAGGAAAAAATTATGTTGATGTGGCTAATTTTGATAAAGTAAAAAAAACAATCGATGAAAAAAATTTTGACCCCTTCATTCCAGATTATATAAATTTATCTTCTTATAAAAAAAACGGCGGTTATGAAATTGCGAACAAAATAAAAAATGGTGTTATCTCAAAAAAACAAGTTTTGGATTCATTAAATGAAAGCGGATTGAAAGGTAAGGGTGGCGCTGGATTTCCTACTGGGAAAAAATGGGATATTGTTTCAAATTACAAAGGCAAAAAATATGTTGCTGTTAATGGTGATGAAGGTGAGCCAGGAACGTTTAAGGATAGGTCATATTTAGAAAGTGATCCACATAGATTTTTAGAAGGAGCTTTAATTGCTTCTTATTTTATAAATGCTCATAAAGTTTACATTTATATGAGAGATGAATATCCAGTAGTTATAAAAATTTTACTTGATGAAATAAATAAAATGGAAAATGAAGAAATAATTCCAAAAGACTTTTTCATCGTAAGAAGAGGTGCAGGAGCCTATATCTGTGGAGAAGAGTCAGCAATGATAGAAAGTATTGAAGGTAAAAGGGGATTACCAAGGCATAGACCGCCTTATGTAGCTGAAATTGGTTTATTTGGATGTCCTACTTTAACAAATAATTTGGAAACTCTTTTTTGGGTAAGAGATATAATTGAAAAAGGAGCAAAGTGGTTCGCTGAAAAGGGGTCCAATGGAAATAAGGGTTTTCATAGTTTTTCAGTATCTGGAAGAGTAAAGAACCCAGGAGTAAAAGTTGCCCCAGCTGGTATAACAATTCAAGAATTAATTGATGAGTATTGTGATGGTATGGCAGATGGACATATCTTCAAGGGATATCTTCCAGGAGGTGCATCAGGTGGCATTCTCCCTGCTACAATGAATGATATTCCACTTGATTATGGATCGAAAGAATTAATGGATGCTGGATGTTTCTTAGGTTCAGCGGCAGTAGTTGTGTTGTCAGATCATGATAACATGAAAGAAGTTGCGCTTAATTTACTAAAATTTTTTGAAGAGGAAAGCTGTGGTCAATGCACTCCATGCCGTTCAGGTACGGAGAAGACTGTAAAATTAATGCAAGAAAAAAATTGGAACAAGGACAAATTAAAAGATTTAAGTGAAGTTATGGCTCAAGCATCTATATGTGGTTTAGGACAAGCTGCAACAAACCCATTAAATTCTGTTTTAAAATATTTTAGCAATGAAATAACTTATGACTAAAGAGAAAACAAAATTTTATTTAAACGAAAAGTTAGTTGAAGCAAATGCCCATGAAACTATTTGGCAAGTTGCAAATAGGCTTGGAACAGAAATCCCACATTTATGCTATTCCGATAAACCTGGCTATAGAGCAGATGGAAATTGCAGGGCATGTATGGTTGAAATTGAAGGAGAACGTGTTTTGGCTGCATCTTGTATTAGAAAGCCAACTGATAGTATGAAAGTAAATACTTCTTCAGAAAAGGCAAAAAAATCTAGAGAGTTAGTTTTTGAATTACTTCTGGCAGACCAGCCAAAAAGAGAAATTGCTCATGATAATAATTCAGATTTTTGGAAATGGATTGAAAAAGTTGAAGTTAAAGAAAGTAGATTTCCAAAAAAAACTTCATGTCAGGCAGATATTTCTCATCCAAGCATGGCTGTAAATCTAGATGCCTGTATCCAGTGTAATCTCTGTGTGAGAGCATGCAGAGAAGTTCAGGTAAACGATGTTATTGGAATGGCATATCGAGGGGAAAATTCAAAAATTGTTTTTGATTTTGATGATCCAATGGGTGATAGTACTTGCGTTGCTTGTGGTGAATGTGTGCAAGCTTGTCCAACTGGAGCATTAATGCCAGCGTCTATCGTAGATCAAGATGGCGTTGGTCATAGCGAGGTAGATAAAAAAATTGATAGTGTTTGTCCTTACTGTGGTGTTGGTTGTCAGATAGAATACAATGTAAAAGATAATAAAATTAAATTCGTTAACGGCGTTGATGGTCCCGCAAACAAGAATAGGTTATGTGTAAAGGGAAGGTTTGGTTTTGACTATGTAAATAATCCAGAAAGACTTACAAAGCCTTTGATTAGAATAAAAGACAAGCCAAAAGATTTACATCCAGGTATTAGTTTTTCAAATATTCATGAATATTTTAGAGAGGCATCTTGGGATGAAGCTTTAGATTATGCAGCACAAGGATTTTTAAAACTTAAAAAACAAAGAAATGGAAAAAGTAACTTAGCAGGATTTGGATCAGCCAAATGTTCAAATGAAGAGGCATATTTATTCCAAAAATTAATCAGAACTGGCTTTAGTACTAATAATGTTGATCATTGTACAAGACTTTGCCATGCATCTTCAGTAGCTGCTTTATTAGAAACGATTGGATCCGGAGCAGTTACTGCGCCATTTTATGAGGTTGAGCATTCTGATGTAATAATTGTAATAGGAGCAAACCCTACTGAAAACCATCCTGTTGCTGCAACTTTTTTTAAAAATGCTGCTAAGAAAGGTTCAAAATTAATCGTAATGGATCCAAGAGGCCATGCCTTAAAAAAACATGCAACTCACATGCTTCAGTTTAAACCGGGTTCTGATGTAGCGCTTTTAAATTCGATTATGAATGTAATAATTGAAGAAAATTTATTTAATTCTGAATATATAAAAAAACAAACCGAAGGATTTGATAAATTAAGAAGACACTTAATGAATTACTCTCCTGACATAATGGAAAATGAAACAGGCATTGATCCAGACATAATACGAGAGGTTGCTCGCTTATATTCTAATACAAATAGAGGAATAATTTTTTGGGGAATGGGGGTTTCTCAGCATGTTCATGGTACCGATAATGCTAGGTGTTTAATTTCTCTAGCTTTAATGACAGGAAATGTTGGAAAAAGAGGATCTGGTTTGCATCCTTTAAGAGGGCAAAATAACGTCCAAGGAGCGTCTGATGCTGGTCTTATACCAATGATGTATCCTGATTATCAATTAGTTGACAAAAACAATAACAAAGATTTTTTTGAAAAACTTTGGAACACTCATTTAGATGATAAAAAGGGTCTTACTGTTGTTGAAATTATGGACGCTATTCATGAGAATACAATTAAAGGCATGTATATACTTGGTGAAAATCCCGCAATGTCTGATCCTGATCTTAATCATGCAAGAGAGGCTCTACAAATGTTAGAGCATTTAGTTGTTCAAGATATTTTTTTAACTGAAACAGCAACATATGCTGATGTCATTTTTCCTGCATCCGCTTGGCCAGAAAAAAATGGAACAGCTACTAATACAAATAGACAAGTACAGATGGGAAGAAAGGCAATAGATTCCCCTGGTGAGGCAAAAGAAGATTGGTGGATTACAAATGAACTTGGAAAAAGGATGGGTTTGAATTGGGAATATAAGCACCCAAAGGAAATTTATGAAGAGATGTCATTAACAATGCCTTCATTGAGTAATATATCTTGGGAAAGGTTAGATAATGAAAACTCCGTAACTTATCCAAGTAAGTCTCCAACTACTCCTGGAGAGGAAATTGTTTTTGGTGATAAATTTCCAAATGAAAGTGGTAAAGGTAAATTTGTTCCAGCTAGTGTGACTGCGCCAGATGAAATTCCTGATAATGAATATGGAATGATACTAACCACAGGGAGACAATTAGAACATTGGCATACTGGAGCGATGACTAGAAAGGCATCAAATTTAGATGCTATTGAGCCAGAACCTTCTGTTTCAATATCGCCTAAGGATATATTAAAAAATAATATGAAGGCAGGTGATAAAATAAAAGTCACAACTAGAAGGGGATCGATTGATATTAGAGTAAGACAAGATAGAGCGATTCCTGATGGAGTTATTTTTATCCCATTTTGTTATAATGAGTCTGCTGCTAATCTTTTAACTAATCCAGCTTTAGATCCATATGGAAAAATTCCTGAATTTAAATATTGTGCAGCAAAAATTGAGAAGTTATAAATATTTTATGATTAAAAAAACATTAATAATTTTATTTCTTGTATTTAGTCCAATCACAGCATGCTCTACATTAAGTGAATTAAATGAAAGAGTAAAGGGTGATGGAGTTCCTTATATTCCTGGAATTTAATTTATAAAATTCTTGTCGAATTTATAATTTAATATAAATGCAAAATTGATGCCGCGTTAGCTCATTTGGTAGAGCAGTTGATTTGTAATCATCAGGTAGTCAGTTCGATTCCGACACGCGGCACCACTTTAATAACATTTAAATTGAGTAAAAGTTATATAATGCTATCGATGTTGCGTTAGAAACATTCAAACTATCAATTTCAAATTTTAAATTATTTTTCATGTTTATCTGTATTATTTCATCACATTCTTTTTTTACTAACTCTCTAATACCTTTTCCTTCAGAACCAAAAACTAATACTGATTTTTTTGAAAAATTTAATTTTGAATTTTTATTTTTCGAACTGTCAAAGCCATAAATCCAATAATTATTTTTTTTAAGAAAAGAAATAGCTCTTCTAATATTTGTCACTCTAATATAATTTACAATTTCTGCAGCACCGGAAGCTGATTTATAAAGTGATGAAGTCAGTTCTGGTGAATTATCTTTACCAACTATAATTCCTGCACAATCAAATAATGCACATGATCTCATTATTGAGCCAATATTTTGAGGGTCAGTTACTTGATCTAAAATTAATATTACTGATTTTGATTTCTTACTTTCTACTTTTACAAATTCTTCTAAACCTGGCCAAGTAAGATCTTTTGTTTTTAGAACTACTCCCTGCGTTGTGTTCTCATTTCCAAATCGTCTTGTGAATTCATTTTGAGGAAGAGTGGTAATTTTCTGTATTTTAGATTCATATTTTTTGGCAAATTTAGTCTGATTTATACTAATTATAAGCTCAATATTCTCTCTTTTATCATTTTGGAGGGCCGCTTTGACAGAATGTTGACCAAAAATTGTATGAATTCCTTGGTTTTTATTAGATTTATTATTTCTAAACTTAGTCATGGTTTAATATCACAGATTTGTCTAATTAATACAATCTAGATATGTACAAAATGGCATTTTTTGTCTAAAAGGCCGTTGCTTTTACGAGTATACGTATTTTGCAAAGGTGAAGCTGCTGTTTTAGATTGACAGATATACTAATTTATTAGTATTGGCCAATTTCTTCAAATGGAGGGGTGGTCGAGTGGTTAAAGGCAGCGGACTGTAAATCCGCCCGCGTGAGCGTACGTAGGTTCGAATCCTACCCCCTCCACCATTATGGAGGTAATGGGATGAAAGCATTAAAGTGAGTGTGTGAAGCAGTCAGTTTAGTTGCGGGTGTAGCTTAGTGGTAAAGCTCCAGCCTTCCAAGCTGGCTACGAGGGTTCGATTCCCTTCACCCGCTCCATAACAAAATATTATTGGGGTAAAAAAATGGCTAAAGCAAAATTCGAAAGAAACAAACCGCATTGTAACATAGGTACTGTTGGTCACGTCGACCATGGTAAAACAACATTAACAGCTGCTATAACAAAAATATTAGCTGAGACTGGTGGAGCAGAATTTACAGATTATGCAAACATTGACAAAGCACCTGAAGAAAGAGAACGTGGTATTACAATATCTACTGCACACGTTGAATATGAAACTGAAGCAAGACATTATGCTCACGTAGATTGTCCTGGACACGCAGATTATGTTAAGAACATGATTACTGGTGCAGCTCAAATGGATGGTGGTATCTTAGTTGTTAATGCTGCTGATGGACCAATGCCTCAAACAAGAGAACACATACTCTTAGCTAGACAAGTAGGTGTACCTGCTCTTGTTGTATACATGAACAAAGTTGATCAAGTAGATGACAAAGAACTAATTGATCTAGTTGAAATGGAAATTAGAGAACTTCTTACTTCATATGAATTCCCAGGTGATACTATCCCAATCATTAAGGGTTCAGCTTTAGCAGCACTTGAAGGTAGAGATGATGAAATTGGAAAAAATTCAATTATGGAATTAATGAAAGCAGTTGATGAACATATACCACAGCCTAGCCGACCTGTAGACCAACCTTTCTTAATGCCAGTCGAGGATGTATTTTCAATTTCTGGAAGAGGTACGGTTGTAACTGGAAGAATTGAACAAGGTCAAGTTAAAGTTGGAGAGGAAATCGAGATCCTAGGAATAAGAGAACCTCAAAAAACTACCTGTACTGGAGTTGAGATGTTTAGAAAACTTCTAGACTCTGGTGAAGCCGGAGACAACGTTGGTGTTCTTCTTCGTGGAACAAAAAGAGAGGAAGTTGAACGTGGTCAAGTATTAGCAAAACCAGGTTCAATAAAGCCACATACAAAATTTAAAGCAGAAGCATATGTATTAAAAAAAGAAGAGGGTGGAAGGCATACTCCATTCTTTTCAAACTACAGACCTCAATTCTACTTTAGAACAACTGATGTAACTGGAACAATCAAATTACCAGAAGGAACTGAAATGGTAATGCCTGGTGATAATATTGCTATGGAAGTTACTCTTTTGTCTCCAATTGCAATGGATAAAGGTTTAAAATTTGCAATTAGAGAAGGTGGAAGAACTGTTGGCGCTGGAGTTGTTGCTGAAATTATTGAATAGTTTTAGGGACCGCTTTATCAGTTAGCCATTACTTATTAGGAGTGTAGCTCAACTGGTAGAGCACCGGTCTCCAAAACCGGGGGCTGCGGGTTCAAGTCCTGCCACTCCTGCCAAGAGAAATAAAAAAATGAATATTGAAAAAAAGAAAACATCACCAGCTCTTTTTGTAAGACAGGTTAGACAAGAATTACAAAAAGTAACATGGCCTCAAAGAAGAGATACTTTTATTTCTTCTGCAATGGTCATATTATTAATAATATTATTCTCATTATTTTTTCTTTTAACCGATCAAATATGGTCTTTTTCAATAAAAAAAATAATTGAAATAGGTTCCGGTTTTTGATGAACAAAGCAAGATGGTACGTTCTTCATGCCTACTCAGGTTATGAAAAAAAAGTTGCTGACAGCATTCTTGATCAAGCAACAAAACTTGGTATTAAAGAACATATCGAAGAAATATCTGTTCCTGTTCAAAACATCGTTGAGGTAAAAAGAGGTGTAAGAGTTAATACTGAAAGGAAAATATTTCCTGGCTATATACTTATTAAAATGAGCTTAAATGACGATACTTGGCATATTATTAAAACCACTCCAAAGTTAAGTGGTTTTTTAGGTAATAAAGGCACACCAATTCCAATTAGTAATGCTGAAGCAAAAAGAATATCTGAACAAGTTATTGATGGTGTAGAAAAATCTAGACCTGCTATAATGTATGATGTTGGAGAACAAGTAAAAGTAATCGATGGACCTTTTGCATCATTTAATGGAGAGGTCGAACAAATAGATGAGGATAAAGCAAGATTAAGAGTAGCAGTTTCAATTTTTGGAAGATCAACACCTGTAGATTTAGAATATTCTCAGGTAGAAAAGGTATAAACTATGGCTAAAGAAATTTTAGGTTTAATTAAATTACAAATTCCTGCTGGAGGAGCCAACCCTTCACCTCCCGTTGGTCCCGCCCTTGGACAAAGAGGATTGAATATAATGGATTTTTGTAAAGCATTTAATGATAAAACAAAAGATTTAGAAAAAGGTGCACCAATCCCAGTTATTATCACAGCATACAAAGATAGAAGTTTCGATTTTACAACAAAATTACCACCAGTAAGTTTTTATCTTAAAAAAGCAGCAAAAATTAAAAAAGGAAACTCAACTCCTGGAAGGTCATTAGTAGGTAAAGTCTCAATGCAAGACATTGAAAAAATTGCCAAAGAAAAAATGCAAGATTTAAATGCTATCGATCTAGATGGAGCAATGAATATGGTTAAAGGATCTGCCGTTTCAATGGGTATGGAGGTAGTTGCTTAATGAAAATTACAAAAAACAGAAAACAAATGTTAAATAATTTTGACACTACAAAGGTTTACGAACCGCTAGAAGCAATTAAAATTTTAAAAGAAAAATCTTACGTTAAGTTTAAAGAAACTGTAGATGTTTCAATCAATCTTGGAATTGATAGTAACAAAACTGATCAAAATATTAAGGGTGTCGTAAATCTTCCAAATGGAACAGGAAAAAATGTAAAAGTTGCAGTAATTGCAAATGATGACAAACAAAAAGATGCAAAAAGTAATGGTGCCGATTTGATAGGGAGTGATGATTTGATTGAAACAATTTCTAAATCAAAAATTGAATTTGATGTTTTAATTGCTACTCCAGATATGATGCCTAAATTAGGTAAAGTGGCAAAAATACTTGGTCCAAAAGGATTAATGCCAAATCCTAAACTTGGAACTGTAACTAACGAAATTTCTCAATCAGTAAAAGACGCTAAGTCAGGTCAAGTCAAATTCAAAAATGATAAATCTGGTATCGTTCATGCTGGTGTTGGCAAACTAGATTTTAGCGAAGAAGATTTGTTAGAAAATATTAAAACATTTTATTCTTCAGTTAGTAAAAGTAAACCTGATGCTGTTAAGGGTTCTTTTATAAAAAAGGTTACCATAGCTTCAACTATGGGAGTTGGATTAAATATTAACCAAGCTAGCTTGCGTTAGTTAATCCAAAAGATGATCTTTGATCATCACACCTGTCAAAGACTGCAGGAGCTTTTAGCTTAATTTCCTGCATAGACTGAAGCGAGTTATTGATTTGCTTCTTGACAGGCTTTAAATTAGTTTGATGGGCAAACTAATTTTAGCTAATATTGGATCTTTTAGATCCAATTAAAACCGAGGTTGACGTGAAACGTTCTGAAAAAAAAGATTTTGTAAGTAATCTCAAAGAAGACTTTTCTAATGCTACTTCTGTAATTGTGGCTGAATATTCTGGTCTAACAGTTAATGAAACAGAGCAACTTAGAAAAGAAATGAGAGATAACGGAGCAAAATTTAAAGTAACTAAGAACAGACTCACTAAACTTGCTATATCTGAAACTCAATTTAAAGAAATTTCTGAATTTTTCAAAGGACCAACAGCAATTGCTTATTCTGATGATGCGGTAGCACCAGCTAAAGTAGCTGTTAATTTTGAAAAAAAATTTGAAAATTTTAAAATTATTGGTGGGGGCTATAATGGGGAAAAAATTGATAGAGATAAAATTGATTTTCTTGCCAAATTACCTTCACTTGATGAGTTAAGAGGAAAAATTATTGGGTTAATATCTGCACCTGCTCAAAAGATAGCTTCAATTACAATTGAACCTGGGGCACAGATTGCAAGATTAATTAGCTCAAATAGTAGCAATAAACAAGAGTCGAACTAGGTAAATAAGGAGAAATAAATGGCTGATTTAAATAAAATTGTTGAGGACCTTTCTTCCCTTACTGTTCTTGAGGCTGCTGAATTAAGTAAGCTGCTTGAAGATAAATGGGGTGTGTCTGCAGCTGCACCAGTCGCAGTAGCAGCAGCTCCTGCAGCAGGAGGTGGCGAAGCTGCTGCTGAGGAAAAAACAGAATTTGATTTGGAATTAACAGAATCTGGATCGAATAAAATTTCTGTAATTAAGGAAGTAAGAACTATTACAGGATTAGGTCTTAAGGAGGCAAAAGATCTGGTAGAGGGAGCTCCTAAACCATTGAAACAGGGTGTTAAAAAAGAAGAAGCTGAGGAAATGAAAAAAGCATTAGAAGCAGCTGGCGCAAAAGTTACACTTAAATAAAACAAAATGTAGGCCTTAAAGGCCTACATTATACTAAATATTATATGAAGGAGAAAAAGTGAGTTTAGACCATATAAATTTTAAAAAAATAAGAAAATCTTTCGGTAAAATTCCTCTAGTTACGTCACTACCTAATCTAGTTGAGGTTCAAAAAAGATCTTTTGATAGTTTTTTACAGCTAAACATCGAACCTGAAAAAAGAGAAAATATTGGTCTTCATTCAATTTTTAAATCTGTGTTTCCAATACATGACTATACGGAGAGAGCTACAGTAGATTATGTAAGTTATAATTTAGGGGTTCCTAAATATGATGTTGAAGAGTGCTCACAGAGAGGTATGACGTATGGCACTCCTCTTTTAGTAAACTTTCGACTCATAATTTGGGATATAGATGAGATTGCTGGTACAAAGTCAGTGAGAGATATAAAGGAACAAGAAGTTTATATGGGTGATATTCCTCTTATGACCAAAAATGCAACTTTTGTAGTCAATGGAACAGAGAGAGTTGTAGTAAGTCAAATGCATAGATCTCCAGGAGTTTTTTTTGATCATGACTTTGGGAAGACTCATACAAGTGGCAAATATTTATTTAACGCTAGAATAATTCCTTACAGAGGATCTTGGTTAGATTTTGAGCATGATGCTAAAAATAATATTCATGCTAGAATTGATAGAAAAAGAAAGTTTCCAGTAACAACTTTATTTAAATGTCTATTAAGTAATCAATCTGAAGAATACATCCAAGAATGTGAAAAAAATAAAATAGAACCTGATTCTAAAAGAATTCTTGGTATGACGGGAGAGGAGATACTATCTTTATTTTATCAAAATATATCTTATAAAAAAAATGAATTTGGGTGGTCATTCAAATCTGATTTATCTTTCTTTAAGGCTAAAATTTTGAATTATGACCTTCTTGATTCTAAAAATGGTAAACTGCTTGTAAGCAAAGGCACAAAAGTAAATCAAAAGGTAATCAATGATTTAAAAAAGAAAAATATAACAAACCTATCTATTAGTGAAGAATCTCTTTTGGGTTTTTATTTGGCTTCAGATATTATAGATGAAAATACAGGTAAAATTTTCTTTGAAGCGGGATACGAAATAGATGAATTATTTATTGATTTTATTAAGGAATACAAATTAAACAAAATTGATATCTTAAAAACTGATAATATTGAAATAGGTTCTTATATAAGAAATACACTTCAGCTCGATAAGGCAAGATCTAGAGAAGAGGCATTATTTGAAGTTTTCAAAATACTGAGGCCAGGTGAACCCCCAACAATTGAAACTGCAGAAAATCTTTTTAATAACCTTTTTTTTAATGTAGATAGGTATGATCTATCATCAGTCGGTAGATTAAAAATAATTGCTAAATTTAAAAGTAATACTTCTATTGAAAAAAGAGTTCTCGACAAAAAAGATATTTTAGATGTTGTACAACACATGCATAATCTTATTGATGGCAAAGGTGAGATAGACGATATTGACCATTTAGCTAATAGAAGAGTAAGATCAGTTGGAGAATTGTTAGAAAACCAATATCGTATAGGTCTTTTAAAAATGGATAGGGCAATTAAAGAAAGATTAAGTTCCTTAGAAGTTGATAACATAATGCCTCAAGATGTTGTTAATGCAAAACCAGTAGTATCCTCTATAAAAGAATTCTTTGGATTAAGTCAGCTTAGCCAATTTATGGACCAAACAAATCCATTAAGTGAGATTACACATAAAAGAAGAGTATCGGCATTAGGTCCAGGTGGTCTTAATCGAGAAAGAGCGGGGTTTGAAGTTAGAGATGTACATCAAACTCATTACGGTAGAATATGTCCGATAGAGACGCCTGAGGGAGCAAATATTGGATTAATAAACAGTCTTGCATCTTATTCTAGAATAAATAAATATGGTTTTATTGAAACACCTTACAGAATAGTCAACTCAGGTAAGGTGACAGATAAAGTAATTTATTTAAGCGCAATTGATGAAGAGGATTTTGTAATTGCTCAGGCAAACGCAGAAGTTGATCCAAAAGGTAAATTCGCAAATCAAATTGTCAGTTGTAGAAAAAATGGAGAATTTATTAATGTTGATGTTGATGCGATTGACTTGATGGACGTTTCTCCACAGCAATTAGTATCAGTAGCCTCCTCATTAATTCCTTTCTTAGAAAATGATGATGCAAACAGAGCTTTAATGGGTTCTAATATGATGAGACAAGCTGTTCCACTCATTAATCCTAAAGCACCTCTTGTAGGCACAGGGATGGAGTACACAGTAGCTAAAGATAGTGGCTCTACTATTATTGCAAAAAGAGAAGGTGTAGTAGATCAACTTGATGCAAATAGAATAGTGATTAGAATTACTGATAAACATGATAAATCGTTAAACAAAATTGACATTTATAATCTAGCAAAATTTCAAAGATCGAATCAGAACACATGCATTACTCAACGCCCTCTTGTAAATGTTGGTGATAGAGTTGCAAAAAACCAAGTAATTGCTGACGGTCCAGCAACTGATTTAGGTGAGCTTGCATTAGGAAGAAATGTACTAGCTGCGTTTATGCCTTGGAATGGATATAATTTTGAAGATTCTATTCTAATATCTGAAAAAGTTGTTCAGGATGATGTTTTTACATCAATTCATGTTGAGGAGTTTGAGGTAATGTCAAGAGACACAAAACTTGGACCTGAAGAAATTACCAGAGATATTCCAAATGCTAGTGAAGAAATGCTTGTTAATTTAGATGAGACAGGAATTGTTTATGTGGGTGCAGAAGTTAATTCAGGAGATATACTAGTTGGCAAGGTAACTCCTAAAGGAGAGTCTCCAATGACACCTGAAGAAAAACTCTTAAGAGCAATTTTTGGTGAAAAAGCTGCAGATGTAAAAGATACAAGTCTAAGAGTACCTCCGGGTGTTAAAGGAACTATTGTTGAAATAAGAGTCTTTTCTAGAAGAGGTATAGAAAAAGATGAAAGAGCGATTAGTATAGAAAATCATCAAATTGAAGTAATTGCTCGTGACAGAGATGATGAACTAAAAATATTAGAAAAAAGTTTTGGTAACCATCTACGTGAATTATTAAGTAACCAGACTTTTGTATCAGGTATTGAAGGGTTTACAAAAAATTCTAATATTAAATACGAAGAAATAGAAAATTTATCATTAAACGATTTATTGAAAATTAATATTATAGATGAAAAAAGAACTGATCAAATAGATTCTCTTGTTAAAAACTATGAAAATCAGCTTGGAAATATAAAACAGAAATTTGAGAATAAGATTGATAAAATTCAAAGTGGAGATGAGCTACTTCCAGGTGTTCTTAAATTAATAAAAGTATTTATATCAGTTAAAAGAAAACTCCAACCGGGAGATAAAATGGCTGGAAGACATGGTAACAAAGGAGTTATTTCTAAAATTTGTCCAGTTGAAGATATGCCTTATCTTGAAGATGGAACTCCAGTTGATATTGTTTTAAATCCATTAGGTGTTCCTAGCAGAATGAACATTGGTCAAATTTTAGAAACTCATTTAGGATGGGCATCAGCATCATTAGGTAGACAAGTGAATGATATGTTAAATAAATTAAAATCTGAAGGTCAGACTAACAACTTGAGAAAAAAACTATTGGATATTTATAGTGCAGAAAAACATCACAAGGTTATAAAAAATATGAATGATGATGAAATCCTCGAGTTAGGTAATAATTTAAAAGAAGGCATACCTTTTGCTACGCCAGTATTTGATGGTGCTAAAGAAAAAGATATAACAAATTTATTATCTAAATCAGGTGTTTCCAAAACTGGTCAAGAAACATTGTATGATGGTATAACAGGTAAAAAATTTGAGAGACCCGTTACGGTTGGATACATGTATATGTTAAAACTCCATCATTTAGTTGATGAAAAAATCCACGCCAGATCTATTGGCCCTTATAGTTTAGTCACTCAACAGCCATTAGGTGGAAAAGCACAATTTGGAGGACAAAGATTTGGTGAAATGGAAGTGTGGGCTTTAGAAGCATATGGTGCTGCGTATACTCTTCAAGAAATTTTGACAATTAAATCAGACGACGTTGCTGGTAGAACCAAAGTTTATGAATCAATTGTTAAAGGTGATAACAATTTTGAATCAGGTACTCCTGAGTCTTTCAATGTTATGGTAAAGGAACTAAGATCTCTTGGTTTAAATTTAGATTTTAAAGAAAATCTAAAAGAAAATAACTTAACTAATTTAATAGGGTCAAATGAATAAAGAATTAACAAATATATTTAATCAAAATCTTGGTATTCAAAATTTTAACAGTCTTAAAATATCTATTGCAAGTCCTGAAGATATTAGATCTTGGTCATTTGGAGAAATTAAAAAACCTGAAACAATAAATTATAGAACATTTAAGCCAGAGAAAGACGGCCTCTTTTGCTCAAGAATTTTTGGTCCTGTAAAGGATTACGAGTGTCTATGCGGTAAATATAAAAGAATGAAGTTTAGAGGTATAATTTGTGAAAAATGTGGAGTAGAAGTTACACTTTCTAAAGTTAGAAGGGACAGAATGGGGCATATAGAATTAGCTGCTCCAGTATCTCACATATGGTTCATGAAATCTTTACCAAGCAGAATTGCTACCTTATTAGATATGACCATAAAAAATCTTGAGAAAGTTTTATATTTTGAACAATTTATAGTTGTTGAACCTGGTCTAACTGATCTTAAAAAAGGCGATATAATTTCTGAAGAGCAATATATTGATTACCAAGATGAGTACGGGGAAGACTCCTTCAGTGCAGCAATTGGAGCTGAAGCAATCGAGCAGATGCTTATTAGTATTGATTTAGAAACAGATTATAATCAATTAAAAATTGATCTGACTGAAACTAAATCAGAATTAAAGAAAACAAAAATAACGAAAAGATTAAAACTAATCGAATCATTTTTATCTTCAAAAAATAAACCAGAATGGATGATTCTTAGAGTTTTACCTGTAATACCTCCTGAATTAAGACCTTTAGTTCCATTGGATGGAGGAAGATTTGCAACTAGTGATCTAAATGATCTTTATAGAAGAGTAATTAATAGAAACAATCGTTTAAAAAGATTAATTGATCTGAGAGCACCTGATATAATTATTAGAAATGAAAAAAGAATGCTGCAGGAATCTGTAGATGCACTATTTGATAATGGTAGAAGAGGTAGAGTAATAACTTCAACTAATAAAAGACCTCTAAAGTCTCTATCTGACATGCTAAAAGGAAAACAAGGTAGATTTAGACAAAATCTTCTTGGAAAAAGAGTAGATTATTCAGGTAGATCAGTAATAGTTGTTGGCCCAAATCTTAAATTACATCAATGTGGAATTCCAAAAAAAATGGCACTTGAACTTTTTAAACCATTTATTTTTCATAAACTAGATATATACGGTTGGGCTAACACAATTAAAGCTGCAAAAAAACTAGTTGAAAAAGAGGATCCCAGAGTATGGGACATTTTAGAAGATGTAATTAGAGAACATCCAGTTTTACTAAATAGAGCGCCTACTTTGCATAGGTTAGGAATACAAGCATTTGAACCGATATTAATAGAAGGAAAATCAATTCAACTACATCCCTTGGTTTGCACAGCATTTAATGCAGATTTTGATGGTGATCAGATGGCTGTACACGTGCCTCTAAGTCTCGAGGCTCAGCTTGAAGCAAGAGTGCTTATGATGAGTACAAATAACATTCTACATCCAGCAAGTGGAAAACCAATTATCGTTCCTTCTCAAGATATTATATTAGGAATTTATTATTTATCAATAATGAGAGAAAAACAGATTGGCGAAGGTAGAAGTTTTATAGACCTTAATGAAATATTAAAAGCATTAGAAAATGGCGATGTAAGTCTTCATACTAAAATTAATGCCAGAGTTATAAATAGTGATGGTGATAATTTAAAAGTAACAACTACTCCAGGAAGAATGATTTTAGGAAACATTTTACCAAAAAATAAAAACATAAATTATGAAATGATAAATAAAATATTAACTAAAAAAGAAGTTAGTAATATTATTGATTCAGTTTATAGGTTTTGTGGACAAAAGGAGACTGTTTTATTTGCAGACCATATTATGCAAATAGGTTTTAAGTATGCCGCAATTGCAGGTATATCTTTTGGAAAAGATGATTTAATTATACCATCTGATAAAGACAATCTTCTAAACGAAACTCAAGAAAAAGTTCAAGAGTATGAAAATCAATACCAAGATGGATTAATTACCCAAGGGGAGAAGTACAACAAGGTAGTGGATGCATGGTCAGAATGCACAAATAAAGTTGCTGATAAAATGCTTGATGTTATATCTTCACCTTCAGATGATCAACCAATCAATTCTGTATATATGATGGCCCACTCTGGAGCAAGGGGATCAGCTGCACAATTAAAACAACTTTCAGGAATGAGAGGTTTAATGGCTAAACCCTCTGGTGAAATCATTGAGAATCCAATTAAATCAAATTTTAAAGAAGGTTTATCAGTTCTTGAATATTTTACCTCCACCCATGGAGCTCGTAAAGGCCTAGCTGATACAGCATTAAAAACTGCAAGTAGCGGTTATTTAACCCGTAGATTAGTTGATGTAGCTCAAGATGCTGTTATTAGAGAAGTTGATTGCAATACATCTAAGGGTGTTATTGTTGAAGAAATAGTTGAGTCTGGGAATATTACATCACCGCTTACAGAGAGAGTATTAGGTAGAACTCCTGTTAGTGAAATAATTGATGAAAATAACAACGTTATTGTTAATGCTGGTGAAATAATCTCTGAAAAACATTTGGATCCGATTGCAAAACTAGGTATCAGATCATTAAAAATTAGATCAGTTTTAACTTGTGAAACTGAGGACGGCATTTGTTCCAAATGTTATGGTAGAGATCTTGCTAGAGGAACTTCAGTTAACCTTGGAGAAGCAGTAGGTATTATTGCGGCTCAATCCATCGGAGAACCTGGAACACAACTTACAATGAGAACTTTCCACATCGGAGGTGCAGCAAGTTCATCAGTTGAACAGTCCAACGCAACTTCTCCAATCTCAGGAAATGTTAAACTAGAAAATATTCAAATTATTGAAGATAAATTTAAAAATAAAATAGTTTTAAGCAGGAATGGTAAAATAAAAATTGTTGATGAAAATTCTGATAAGTACTCATCAAATATTCCTTTTGGTTCTAAGCTTCTTGTAAAAGAAGGAGACAAAGTTGAAAATAATCAATTATTGGCTGAATGGGATCCGTATACCCTCCCAATAATAGCTGAAAAAAATGGATTTGTGAGATATGTTGATTTAAAACAAGGTATTTCTTTTAGAGAATCTATTGATGATACGACAGGAATATCAAGTAAGGTAGTTATTGATTGGAGTCAAAATCAAAAAAGTAAAAATTTTAAACCAGCTATTAATATTGCAAGTCAATTATCTGATTTAAAAGATGATGACTTAAACATTTCTAACTATCCTATGTCGATTGACTCAATACTTGGAGTAGAGGATGGTCAAGAGGTATCAGCAGGGCAAGTTATTGCAAGAATTCCAAAAGAATCCTCAAAAACTAAAGATATTACAGGAGGATTACCAAGGGTTGCTGAGTTATTTGAAGCAAGAAAACCTAAAGATCCCGCAATAATGTGTGAAATTGATGGCAAGATATCTTTTGGTAAAGATTACAAAAATAAAAGAAGGGTGATTATTACTTCTTTAGATGAAAAAGATACTTTTGAATCACTAATTCCAAGATCAAAATACTTAAATGTTCAAGAAGGAGATTTTGTTAAGAAAGGTGATATTCTTGTAGAAGGCACACCTGTTCCTCACGATATATTAAGAATATTAGGTGTTGAGGAGCTAGCTAGGTATCTCGTTAAAGAGGTTCAATCAGTATACAAACTTCAGGGTGTTTATATAAATGATAAGCATATTGAAACAATAGCTAGACAAATGCTTCAAAAAGTTCTCATCAAAGATCCAGGTGAATCCAATTTAATCACTGGTGAACAAATTCAAAGAAGAGATGCACTTAAATTAAATAAAATTTTGAATGAAAAAGGAAAAAAAGTAATTGAATTTGAACCTGTTTTACTAGGCATTACTAAAGCTAGTTTACAAACTGGCTCTTTTATTTCTGCCGCATCTTTCCAAGAAACAACAAAAGTATTAACTGATGCTGCTACACTAGGTAAGATTGACCCATTAAATGGCCTAAAGGAGAATGTAATTGTTGGAAGGCTAATTCCTGCTGGAACTGGTAAAATGACAACAGATTATGAAAATCTAGCAATTGAAAGAGATAATGAAGTAATTAGTAATAATCAGGCAGAAAATATCGAAAATTAGTAATTTTATCTTATATATACTTGACTTTGTCCTTATCAATTAATAAAGACCCCTACGATTTGTTAAAGGTCGTGGATGTATTTCCAAACACTTAACTAAAAGGACAAAATGCCAACTATTAACCAACTTGTTAGAAAAGGTAGATCTGCTGTAAAAAAAAGGAATAAAGTTCCTGCATTAGATAAGAGTCCTCAAAAAAGAGGTGTTTGTACTAGGGTGTATACTACAACCCCAAAGAAACCTAATTCTGCATTACGGAAAGTAGCAAGAGTAAAACTCACTAATGGTCAGGAGGTCTCTGCATATATTCCTGGAGAAGGCCATAACCTTCAAGAACATTCGGTTGTTTTAATTAGAGGTGGAAGAGTTAAAGATCTTCCTGGTGTTAGATATCATATTTTAAGGGGAACACTTGATACACAAGGTGTATCTTCAAGAAAACAAAGGCGCTCACTTTACGGAGCCAAACGTCCTAAATAGTCATGTCTAGAAGAAGAGCAGCTGAAAAAAGAACCATATTACCAGACCATAAATATAAAGATTTGGTTTTGGCAAAATTCATGAATAGGATTATGTTGGATGGAAAAAAATCTACTTCAGAAAAAATAGTATATGGAGCTTTTGATATTGTTTCAAAAAAAACAGATAAAACTCCGATTGATTTTTTTCATGAAGCCTTAAATAATGTTAAACCTGCACTAGAAGTTAGATCTAGAAGAGTTGGTGGGGCAACATACCAAGTTCCAATGGAAGTAAGGCCAAAAAGAGCACAGACTTTAGCAATGAAATGGATTGTTGATTCTGCAACAAAAAGAAATGAGAAAACTATGCGAGAAAGAGTTGCAAATGAAATAATCGATGCGTTTAATAACAAGGGTAACGCTGTAAAGAAAAGAGAAGAGACTCATAAAATGGCTGATGCTAACAGAGCCTTCTCACATTTTAGGTGGTAAAGAAATTATGACCAGGTCTCATGAATTATCTAAATACAGAAACATAGGCATTATGGCTCATATTGATGCAGGAAAAACTACAACTACAGAAAGAATTTTATATTATACTGGTAAATCTCATAAAATAGGAGAGGTTCATGATGGTGCTGCTACTATGGACTGGATGGAGCAAGAGCAAGAAAGAGGTATCACAATTACTTCTGCTGCAACAACATGTTTTTGGAATGATCACAGAATAAATATCATAGATACGCCAGGGCATGTGGATTTTACAATTGAAGTTGAAAGATCATTAAAGGTTTTGGATGGAGCAGTAGCTGTATTTGATGGAGTTGCAGGTGTTGAGCCTCAATCAGAAACTGTTTGGCGACAGGCTGATAAATATAAAGTTCCAAGAATGTGTTTTGTTAATAAATTAGATAGAACAGGTGCAAATTTCTTCATGTGTGTTGATATGATTTCAGAACGTTTAGGATCTTACCCTCTTGTTACTCAGCTTCCAATAGGAATTGAAAGTAGCTTAAAAGGTGTTGTTGATTTGGTTTCTAACAAAGCAATTGTTTGGCAAGATGAAAGCTTGGGAGCAAAGTTTGATATAGTCGATATACCAGATGATCTTAAAGATCAATCTGAGGAATACAGATTAAAATTGATTGAAAAAGTTGTTGAAGAAGATGATACAATTATGGAAAAATATCTTGAAGGTAATGAGCCATCTATTGAAGAATTAAAATCATGTATAAGAAAAGGCACATTAAAAGGAAAATTTGTTCCCGTTCTAACAGGCTCAGCTTTTAAAAATAAAGGTGTTCAACCGCTTTTAGACGCAGTAATTGATTACATGCCATCTCCAACTGATGTTGCAAACGTTAAAGGTGTTGATGTAAATGATGATACTAAAGAATTAACGAGAAAGTGCGAAGATGATGAACCATTTAGTGCTCTAGCTTTTAAAATAATGACAGATCCTTTCGTAGGAAGCTTAACATTTGCCAGAATTTATTCTGGTACAATTAATACAAAGGATTCAGTTCTAAATTCTAACTCTGGTAAAAAAGAAAATATTGGTAGAATGTTATTAATGCACGCAAATAATAGAGAAGAAATAAAGACTGCTAATGCTGGTGATATAGTAGCTTTAGTAGGTTTAAAAGACGTAACAACCGGAGAAACTTTATGCGCGGCAGATAAGCCAATTGTACTAGAAAGAATGGACTTCCCTGATCCTGTGATTGAAGTAGCTGTTGAGCCTAAAACTAAAGTTGATCATGAAAAAATGGGTCAAGCACTTGGAAGACTTGCGCAAGAGGATCCTAGCTTTAGAGTAACTACTGATCATGAAAGTGGACAAACAATTATAAAGGGAATGGGTGAACTTCATCTTGAAATTCTAGTCGATAGAATGAAAAGAGAATTTAAAGTAGAAGCAAATGTTGGTGCTCCTCAAGTTGCATACAGAGAAACTATTTCAAACTCATATGATGTCGATTATACTCATAAAAAACAATCAGGCGGCGCAGGTCAATTTGCTAGAGTAAAAATAAAATTTGAACCAGGTGATGCAGGAAGTGGTTATGAGTTTATAAATCAAATTAAAGGTGGTAATATTCCAACCGAACACATACCTGGTGTTGAAAAAGGTTTAATTGCCCAACAACAAACAGGTGTTATTGCAGGCTTCCCATGTATAGATTTTAAAGCTACACTATACGATGGAGCGTATCACGATGTTGATTCAAGTGTTTTAGCATTTGAAATAGCTGCTAGAGCAGCATTTAGGGAGGGGATATCTAAGGCAAAGCCAGTACTTCTTGAGCCTATGATGAAAGTTGAAGTTGTGACACCAGAAGAGTATATGGGAGATGTTATTGGTGATCTTAATAGTAGAAGAGGCCAGGTCCAAGAAATGTCTACAAGAGGAAATGCAAATGTAGTGGATGCAATGGTGCCGCTTGCGAATATGTTTGGTTACGTAAATAATCTTAGATCTTTATCTCAAGGTAGAGCTAACTACACAATGCAATTTGATCACTATGAAGAAGTTCCTTCTAATGTAGCAGAAGAAGTAAAGGCTAAACTAGCATAATGGATAATCAAAATATAAGAATTAGGTTAAGAGGATTTGATAACTCACTATTAGATGCAAGTACCTTAGATATTATCAATACAGCAAAAAGAACTGGTGCTAAAGTCAAAGGACCAATTCCTCTTCCAACAAGGTTTGAGCGATTCACGGTTAACAAGTCGCCTCATATTGATAAAAAAAGTAGAGATCAGCTTGAAATTAGGACACATAATCGTCTTTTAGATATTATTGATCCAACACCACAGACAGTAGATGCATTAATGAAGCTAGATTTATCAGCAGGTGTAGAAGTGGATATAAAAATTTAATATGCAAAGATCAGGTTTAATTGCTACAAAAATAGGTAATAGTTCCTATTTTCAAAATGATGGTACAAATACTCATGTAACGATTCTAAAGGTTGACGAGTGTATAGTATCAAAAATTAAAACAACCGAAAAAGATGGATATAATGCAGTTCAGATTGCTTCTATAGAAACAGGAAAAGATATTTCACATGTTAAAAAACCTCAAAGAAAATTATTTTCTTCAATAAAAATAAAACCAAAAAAAATTCTAAAAGAATTTAGAGTTGATAGCGATAATATCTTAGATGTTGGAACAAAACTCAACGCAGATCATTTTAAAGCTGACCAATTTATTGATGCAAGTAGTTATTCAATCGGTAAAGGATTTGCAGGTGTAATGAAAAGACATAATTTTGGTGGATTAAGAGCTTCTCATGGTGTTTCCATATCCCATAGATCTCATGGCTCAACAGGTCAAAACCAAGATCCAGGAAGGGTCTTTAAAGGAAAAAAAATGGCTGGAAGAATGGGTCACACAAAAGTGACTAAACAGAATTTAAAAATAATTGAAGTCGATAATGCAAATAATATTTTGATTGTTAAAGGTTCAGTTCCAGGAAAAAAAAATTCAGTTATTTTTTTGAAAGATGCAATTAAAAGGTCTTAAATGAAAAAAACAATTTTAAATCTTAAAAATAAATCTGTTGGAGATATAGATCTGGATAAGACAATCTTTGGGATAAAAAAACTTCCTGATCTTATTCATCAGTATATTAGATATCAAAATGCCAAATCAAGACAAGGTTCTCACAAAACTAAATCAAGATCAGAAGTAAACGGTCGTAGTAAAAAACCTTTTTCACAAAAAGGTACTGGTAATGCCCGACAGGGAAGTAATAAACCGCCAAATTTCAGAGGCGGTGCAGTTTCAATGGGGCCTGTAAATAGAGATCATTCTTTTAATCTAAATAAAAAAGAAAAAAAATTGGCTTTAAAATCAGCCTTGTCTGTCAAAACCACTCAGGATAAAATTTTTATTATTGACACCTTTGAAGTTAAAAGTTTCAAAACTAAAGATTTATTTACGGATTTGAAAAATTTTGATTATGAATCAGCTTTATTTATTTATTCTGAAAAAGGCCTAGATAATAATTTTAAACTAGCATCTTCCAATATACCCAGAATATCTACAATAAATCAAAAAGGAATTAACGTAAAAGATCTTATCACTTTCGATAAAATATTTATTGAACAAAAATCTATAAATGAAATTACTGAGAGGCTTTCATGAAAAATATTAAAGAAAATATTTCTCTAGAAAGAGCATATAATATTATTAAAAAACCTATAACAACAGAAAAATCTACTAATTTACAACAGTTCAATCAATATTCATTTGTTGTTTCAAAAGATTCAAATTCTTCAGAAATTAAAAGTGCAATTGAAAAAATTTTTAAAGTTAAAGTAAACAAAGTTAACACATCTATAATAAGAGGAAAAGGTAAAACATTTAAAGGTCAATATGGTTTCAGAAAAGATTCAAAAAGAGCTATAGTAACGTTGGTAGAAGGCAATACTATTGACTCCTCACTGGAGATTAAATAAATGCTTATAAAATTTAAACCAACCACACCAGGATTAAGAGGTACGGTATTAGTATCTAAAAAAGAACTATCAAAAGATAAACCTCATAAATCTCTTACAAAAAAATTCAAATCTACCGGTGGTAGAAATAATCAAGGTAGAATTACATCTAGAAGAATGGGTGGCGGTGTAAAAAGAAAATATAGGTTAATAGATTTTAAACGAACTAAAACTAATATTGTTGCTGAAGTTATAAGAAATGAATATGACCCTAATAGAACAGCATTTATTTCTCTACTAAAATATGAGGATGGAGAACATAGATATATTATTTCACCTAAAAATATTAAAATTGGAGAAAAAATTATTTCTGGAGATAATGTTGCTATAAAAAATGGAAATTGCTTACCAATTAACAATATTCCAGTAGGTACTAATGTTCATAATGTAGAACTTAAGCCAGGAGCTGGTGCACAATTAATTAGATCAGCAGGTACGTCCGCCCAAATTGTTTCAAAAGAACAACCTTTTGTACAAATCAAATTAATTTCTGGTGAAATAAGACATATTAATAAAAATTGTAAGGCGACTATAGGAGAGGTATCGAATTCTGATCAAAAGAATATAAAATTAGGAAAAGCTGGTAGAAAAAGATATCTGGGTTTTAGACCTAAAGTCAGAGGAGTTGTAATGAATCCTGTAGATCATCCTCATGGAGGTGGTGAAGGGAGAACCTCTGGAGGAAGAGACCCCGTCACACCATGGGGAGTATCCACTAAAGGTAAAAAAACAAGAAATAACAGAAAAACAGATATATTTATAATTAAGAGGAAAAAGAAATAATGACAAGATCTATTTGGAAAGGACCATTTGTTGATAATAGCTTAATTAAAAAAGCTGAAAAATTATCACAATCTGGAAGAAAAGAAGTTTTAAAAACATGGTCAAGAAGATCTACAATACTTCCACAGTTTGTAGGTCTAACATTTGGTGTTTATAATGGACAAAAATTTGTTCCTGTTACTATAAATGAACAAATGGTTGGACATAAACTTGGAGAATTTTCTCCTACAAGAACATTTAAAGGACATACAGCTTCAGATAAAAAAGCGGAACAAAAATGAATCAAAATTTAACAGCAATAGCAAAAGATAATATGGTAAGAATTAGTCCTACAAAATTATCCTTACTAGTTAATAGTATAGTTAATATGAAAGCTAGCTCCGCTATAAATCAATTACAATTTTCTTCAAAAAGAATTTCTAGAGTAATTCTTAAAGTTTTGAATGCTGCAATTGCAAATGCTGAAAATAATAAACAATTAGATATAGATAAACTTTTTGTTAAGGAAGTATATGTAGGAAAAAGTTTAAGAATGAAAAGATGGAGACCTAGGGCAAAAGGTAGAGCTGCCTCAATAATAAAACCATTTAGTAAAGTGACAATTGTTGTGGAAGAGAGAACAAAAACAAAAAAGGAAATTAAATAATGGGACAAAAAGTTAATCCTTACGGTATTAGACTTGGTATTAATAAAACTTGGTCTTCAAGATGGTTTTCAAGAAATGAATACACAAAATTATTACATCAAGATTTAAAAATCAAAAGTTATGTTGAAAAAAAGTTAAAAAATGCAAGTATTTCCAAAATTAATATTGAACGTGCTGCAAAAAAACTAAGATTATCTATTTATAGCTCAAGACCAGGAATAATTATTGGTAAAAAAGGTGCTGATATTGAAACTTTAAAAAATGATTTATCAAATATGTCAAATCTAGAAGTCTTTCTAGATATTAAAGAAGTTAGGAAACCTGAAGTTGAAGCAAAATTAGTGGCAGAAAACATAGCTTCACAACTTGAAAAAAGAATCTCATTTAGAAGAGCTATGAAGAAAGCTGTTCAATCTGCAATGAGGCTAGGTGCAAAAGGTGTTAAAGTTGTTTGTAGTGGAAGATTGGGTGGCGCAGAGATTGCTAGAACTGAGAAGTATCATGAAGGTAGCGTCCCTTTGCACACTTTAAGAGGTGATATAGACTACTCAACAGCAGAAGCAGAGACGACATATGGTATTTGTGGAATTAAGGTATGGATAAATAAAGGTGAAATATTATTGAAAGATCCATATGCAAGTGAAAAAAAACAGATTGATCAAGGCAGTGTTAGATAATGAACATGTTATCCCCGAAAAAGACTAAGTACAGAAAACAATTCAAAGGTAGAATACATGGAAATTCTAAAGGAAATTTTTCACTTAATTATGGAAGTTTTGGCTTAAAAGCAATGGAGCCAGAAAGAGTAACTTCTAGGCAAATAGAAGCTGCAAGAAAAGCGATTACCAGATATTTAAAAAGAGCTGGTAGAATGTGGATTAGAATTTTTCCTGATGTACCAGTATCTAAAAAACCTGCTGAAGTTAGAATGGGTAAAGGAAAAGGATCTATAGAGTATTGGGCCTGCAGGGTTAAGCCAGGAAGAATTATGTTCGAGGTTGATGGTGTTAATATTGCCGACGCAAGAAAAGCAATGACCTTAGCAGCTGCTAAATTACCAATTAAATGTAAATTTGTTGAGAGAAATATCTAATGAATAAAAAAACAAACATTGAAAACAAAAAAATACAAGAAGAAATTTTAAATTTAAAGAAAACACTATTAAACCTTAATTTTCAAAAATTTTCTGGTCAACTTGAAAAAACATCTCAAATTAAAAATGCAAAAAAACAGATTGCTAGATTAAAAACAAAATTATCAAATGTCGGTGGAGAAAATAATGCCTAAGAGAATCTTATCTGGAGTAGTTATATCATCTAACTTAAATAAAACTATAACTGTCAATGTTACAAGAAGAATAAAACATAAACTTTACAAAAAAATTATTAGACAAACGAAAAAATATCATGCTCACGATGAAAACAACGAATTTAACGTAGGCGATACTGTGTCAATAATTGAATCAAAACCTATCTCAAAATTAAAAAAATGGAAGGTAATAGCAAACACAGGAGTTAAATCATGATTCAAATGCAGTCTAAACTTTTTGTAGCTGACAATTCTGGAGCAAGAAAAATTCAGTGTATAAAAGTTTTAGGAGGATCGAAAAGAAGATCTGCATCAATTGGAGATATTATAGTAGTATCAATTAAAGATGCCCTCCCAAGAGCAAAGGTTAAAAAAGGTGATGTTTATAAAGCTGTAATTGTTAGAACTTCTAAAGATTTCAAAAGGTCTGATGGAACTGCTATCAGATTTGATAAAAATGCTGCCGTTTTGTTAGATAAGCAGGAAGAACCAATAGCAACAAGAATATTTGGACCAGTAACAAGAGAGCTTAGAAGTAAAAAATTTATGAAGATTATAAGTTTAGCACCTGAGGTATTATAATGGTTAAAAAATTTAAACTAAAAAAAGGTGATGAAGTTATTGTGATTACCGGTAAAGACAAAGGTAAAACAGGTAAAATACTTAAGATGCTACCAAAACAAATGAAAGCTATAGTATCTGAAATAAATAGAGTTAAAAAAAACCAAAAGCCAGACAATAATCAGCCAGGAGGGATTATTGATAAAGAAATGCCTATTCACGTTTCAAATCTTTCATTTTATGACCAAGAGCAAAAAAAAGGAATAAAAGTTGGATTTAAAATAAGCAATAATAAAAAGGTAAGAGTAAATAAATCATCTGGTAAGGAAATTTAAATGAGTAGATTGCTAGAACAATATAACAATGAAATTAAACAAGATTTAAAATCAAAACTTGGACTTAAAAATATTTTTGAAGTTCCTAAAATTCAAAAGATAATTTTAAATATGGGTATTGGCGAAGGAAAGGATGACTCAAAACTAATTGATAAAGCTCTCGAAGATTTAACTCTAATTTCAGGACAAAAAGCTGTTAAAACAAAATCTAAAAAAGCTATTTCAGGTTTTAAAATTAGAGAAGGTATGCCTTTAGGTGTTAAAGTGACTTTAAGAAACAAAATAATGTACGAGTTTCTTGATAGATTAGTTAATATAGCTATACCAAGAATAAGAGATTTTAGAGGTCTAAATTCAACAAGTTTTGATGGCAATGGTAATTTTTCTATGGGAATAAAGGAACATGTAATATTTCCTGAAATTAACTTTGATAAAGTTATAAAGACTTCGGGTATGGATATAACAATTTGTACTTCAGCAAAAAATAATAATGAGGCTATAGAGCTATTAAAAAGTTTTAATATGCCTTTTAAAAATAAACAAATTAATTAAGAGGCAAAATGGCAAAACTAAGCTCAGTACAAAAAAACTTATTTAGGCAAAAACTTATAAAAAAATTTAAGACAAAACGTAATACTCTAAAGTCGAAAATTAAGGACAAAAATATTTCATTAGAGGAAAGAATTTCTTATCAAAATAAGTTAAACGATCTTCCTAGAAATGGCTCTGCCATTAGGTATAGAAATAGATGTGAAGTTACTGGTCGACCTAGAGGAAATTATAGAAAATTTGGTTTATCAAGAATTAAATTGAGAGAACTATCAATGTCTGGTGATTTGCCAGGTGTTGTTAAGTCAAGTTGGTAGGAGAATATTATGGCTTTTAATGACTCACTTTCGGATATGCTAGCAAGAATAAAAAATGCACATCAAGCAAAAAAAGTATCAACTATTTGTCTTAAATCAAAACTAAATATGAATGTGTTAAATGTACTTAAAGATGAGGGCTATATTAGAGATTTTAAAGATGTAGAGGAAAGAAAAGGAGTTGATACAATAAAAATTGATTTAAAATATTTTAATGGAAGTCCTGTAATAAAAAAAATAAAAAGGATTTCAAAACCTGGAATCAGAAAATATTCTAAAATAAGTGAGTTAAGTAGACCATATGGAGGATTAGGCATATCAATTATTTCAACTCCAAAAGGTGTAATGTCTGATCAAGAAGCCAAAAAAAATAATGTTGGTGGCGAAGTTTTATGTGAGGTATTTTAATGTCAAGAATAGCTAAAAACCCAATTAAAATTACAAAAGATATCGAGTGCAGCTTTAATGAAGGAATTTTTTCTGTAAAAGGTAAATTAGGTAAAATTGAAATTCCTGTAAATTCTAACTTTAACATTAATATAAAAGAAGAGGAGGTTCAGGTTGTTCCGTTAAACGAGAATAACAAAGATCCTAATTGGGGAACCACACGTTCTATAATTTCAAATTCAATAAATGGTGTAACCGATGGTTTTAGTAAAACTTTAGAACTAAATGGAACTGGATATAGGGCTAGTGTTTCAGGATCTAATCTAAAATTGGAACTTGGGTATAGTCATGATATTAATTTTGAAATTCCAACTGATGTAAAAATTGAGTGCCCAAAACAAAATTTAATTAAATTAACAAGCATTAATAAAGAAAAATTAGGTGCTGCAGCTGCAAAAATACGTTCATTTAGAAAACCAGAGCCTTTTAAAGGCAAGGGAATTAAGTATATGGATGAATATATTTTTAGAAAAGAAGGTAAAAAGAAATAATTTATGAAAGATAGAAAACAAAGAGTGAGATACAAAACTAAAAAAGTATCTAGCAGAAATAGACTAAGTGTATTTAGATCAAATAATCATATATATGCTCAACTAATAGATGACTCTAAAGGAATGACACTTGCTAGTTCATCCTCTGTTGAAAAAAATATAAAAGATATGAATCTTTCAAGAAAAGAAATTGCTGAAATAATTGGAAAGACTATCGCAAAAAAAATTATATCAAAAGGTATTAATGAAGTGGCATTTGATAGAGGTAAATACAAATATCATGGTTTAATAAAAATACTTGCAGATGCTGCAAGAGTGGAAGGTCTAAATTTTTAGAGGAAATTATGTTTGAAAATGATAAAAATGATTTAAGCGAACATTTAGTGACAATTAATAGAGTTGCTAAAGTTGTAAAAGGGGGAAGAAGATTTGGTTTTGCAGCAATAATGATTGTTGGAGACAATAAAGGAAGGGTAGGTATAGGCACAGGTAAGGCAAAAGAGGTTCCTGAAGCTGTAAGAAAGGCAACTGAAAATGCAAAAACCAAAATGATTAGAGTCCATTTAAAGGAAAATAGAACAATACACCACGACACCGTTGGCCGATTTGGAGCAGGAAAGGTAATCCTCCGAGCCGCTGCCCCTGGAACAGGGATTATCGCTGGTGGACCGATGAGAGCTCTATTTGAATCTCTTGGCATCAAAGATGTTGTTGCAAAATCTACTGGTACTTCAAATCCCCATAATATGCTTAAAGCCACACTTAATGCTTTTAAAATGTCTGAGTCTCCAAAATCAGTAGCAGAGAAAAGATCAAAAAAAATTAGCGAAATTAATAACAAACAAAATTGATTAAACATGAAAATTAACGAATTAAAATCATCACTAACTTCTAATAAAAAAAATAAAAGAAGGGGTAGAGGCTCTGGATCAGGTCTTGGTAAGACATCAGGAAGAGGTGTGAAAGGTCAAAAGTCAAGATCTGGAGTGTCAATCAATGGTTTTGAAGGTGGTCAAATGCCATTGTATAGAAGATTGCCTAAAAGGGGTTTTAAAAATCCTTTTAAGCTAAAAATTCAAAATATAAGTTTCAAGATGATTAACAAAATTATTGAAAAGTATAAAATTAACCCTGAACAAATTAGTGAAGATGAACTTTTTGATAAAAAAATATTCAAAAGATCTAAAGGTAATTTAAAACTTCTCAATGTGGGAGAGTTGGAAAAACCAATTAATTTACAAGTATCCTATGCTTCAAAAACAGCAATTGAAGCTATAGAGAAATTTGGTGGAAAAATTAAACTCACTAAGAAATAATGGCTTCAACCGCAGACAGACTAGCAAATAATCTAAATTTTGGAGCTTTAGGAAAAGCGAAAGAACTAAGACAACGACTTCTTTTTACTTTAGGGGCATTAATTGTTTTTAGATTAGGTACATTTTTACCAATTCCAGGAATCAACCCTCTTGCTTTACAGCAATTTTTTGAACAGCAATCATCTGGTATTTTAGGAATCTTTGATACTTTCTCAGGTGGAGCTTTAGGAAGAATGGGTATTTTTGCACTAGGGGTTATGCCATACATATCTTCTTCAATTATTATGACATTAATGCAATCAGCTATACCTCATCTTAAATCTCTAAAAGAACAAG
The DNA here is from genome assembly GCA_902514875.1 of uncultured Alphaproteobacteria bacterium. Lineage (GTDB taxonomy): Bacteria > Pseudomonadota > Alphaproteobacteria > HIMB59 > CACPNW01. The sequence continues at coordinate 70,571 of CABXSY010000001.1, forward strand.
GTACTAAAGGCAGAAGACAATTACTTCAATACACTAGATATACGACAGTAGTTATTGCTGCTATTCAGGGATATGGGGTATCAATTGGTTTAGAGTCTATGCAGACAACATATGGAAATATAGTTTTTGATCCTGGTTTATTTTTTAGACTCACAACAGTAATAACATTAGTTGGTGGAACAGTTTTTTTGATGTGGTTAGGTGAGCAGATTTCATCAAGAGGGGTTGGGAATGGGATTTCCCTAATTATTACAGCGGGTATAATTGCTAATTTACCAAGTGCGTTTGTTAGTACTCTTCAACTTGGAAGAACAGGAGAGTTAAGTATTGCATTTATATTAGGAATATTAATACTTATACTGTTGCTGATAATTTTTATTGTTTTTGTTGAAAAAGCTCAGAGAAGACTTCCCGTTCAATATCCAAAAAGACAAGTTGGTAACAAAATTTATGGTGGTCAAAGTTCTCACTTACCATTAAAAATTAATACAGCTGGAGTTATTCCAGTAATTTTTGCTTCCTCTATTTTGCTTCTTCCTAATACTATGTCTGGTTTTGGTGCTGGTTCTTCAAGTGATATTTTTATTTTAATTTCTAGTTACCTAGGAAGAGGTCAACCTCTTTATTTAGCTCTTTATGCAGCAATGATTATATTTTTTGGTTTTTTTTACACTTCAATTGTTTTTAATCCAGATGAACAAGCTGAAAATTTAAGAAAATATGGTGGTTTCATACCTGGAATAAGACCAGGTGATAATACTGCTGCCTATATTGAGTTTGTATTAATTAGATTAACAACTATAGGAACAATATATTTGACTTTTGTTGCACTCCTTCCTGAATTTTTATTATCTAGAACCTCTATACCTTTCTATTTAGGTGGTACTGCTCTACTGATAGTAGTAGTTGTGATGATTGACTTTATAACACAGGTTCAATCACATTTATTCCAACATCAATATGAAGGATTGCTTAAAAAAACTAAATTAAAAGGCAGAAGATAAATTGACTAACATAATTTTTTTTGGCCCACCTGGAGCAGGCAAGGGTACTCAAGCCAAAATAATATCTGAATACTTAAATATTTCACATCTTTCGACAGGAGATATATTAAGAAAAAAATTATTAGAAAATGATAATTTGGCAATTGAATTAAAAAAAATTATGGCTGCAGGTAATTTAGTTTCTGATGATATTTTGAATTCAATTGTATCCTCAAGACTAACTAAAGAAACTTCTAAAGGTTTTATTTTAGATGGCTATCCAAGAACTTTGCATCAGTCAGAATTTCTTAATAATTTTCTTTCTGAAACATCTGGCTTAATAAATTTTATTTTTGATATTCAAATAAATTTTGAAACTTTAAAAAATAGGATACTAAAAAGATCATCAGAAGAAAGCAGAGAAGATGACAATATTGATGTTATTGAAACAAGATATAATGAATATCTAAATTCAACACAAAATGTATCTAACTTTTACAAAGATAAATATAATACTAAATTCTACGAAATAGATGGATCTTTAGAAATTGAAGAAATTACTCAAAATATCAAACAAATTTTGAAAAAATCATGAAAAACAGCCAAAATTCAGTATATCTCTACTTGACTACTTATATGATTTTCATGTATTCACCCTCATTCATTTTTAAATATATTTATGGCTAGAATATCAGGTGTTAACATTCCAACTAATAAAAAGGTAAATATCGCTTTAACTTATATTTTTGGTATAGGAAAAAAGTTTGCTTTAGATATATGTAACAATGCTTCAATAGATATCTCCAAGAGAGTAAGTGAGTTAAATGAGGATGAAGTAAATAAAATTAGAGATTTAATTGATAAAGATTACTCTGTAGAAGGTGACTTAAGAAGAAAAATATCTCTAGATATTAAAAGATTAAATGATTTAGGTTGCTATAGAGGTCTTAGACATAGAAAAAAATTACCTGTTAGAGGTCAAAGAACACATACAAATGCCAGAACCAGAAAAGGTAAAGCAGTTGCAATAGCAGGAAAGAAAAAAGTTACAAAAGGATAAAATGGTTGAGAAAAAAAAATCAAAAGTTAAAAAAAAAATATCTTCGGGTGTTGCTCACATCGTTTCATCATTTAACAATACAATAATTACCATATCAGATGAAAATGGAAATGCATTAGCTTGGTCATCATCTGGCCATAAGGGTTTTAAAGGATCTAGGAAATCTACTCCTTATGCAGCACAAATTGCCGCTGAAGATGTGGGTAATAAAGCTAAAGAATACGGTTTAAAAAATCTTAAAGTAGAGGTCTCTGGCCCTGGTTCTGGAAGAGAGTCTGCTCTTAGATCATTGCAATCTATTGGATATGTTATTACTTCAATTAAAGATGTAACACCAATTCCTCATAATGGATGCAGACCAAGAAAAAGAAGAAGAGTTTAAAAAAGGAGCATCTAAGTGTTACAAAAAAATTGGAGTGAATTAATTAAGCCTACAAAGATGGAAGTCAATGTAGATGAAACAAATGGAAGAATAGGTAAACTTACGGCTGAACCCCTTGAACGAGGCTTTGGTTTAACTTTAGGTAACTCTATAAGAAGAATTCTTCTTTCGTCATTACAGGGCGCAGCAATAACATCAGTAAAAATAAAAGGTGTTGTTCACGAATTCTCTACTATTCCTGGTGTAAAAGAAGATTTAACAGAAATATTATTAAACTTAAAATCAATAGCTGTTAAAGTACACTCACCTGGATTAAAAAAAATGTATCTGAAGTCTACTGGATCTGGTGAATTAAGAGCTGGAAATTTTGAAGCAGACTCTGAGACAGAAATAATGAATCCTGATCAATTAATAATGACATTGGACTCTAATGCAGATGTTGAAATTGAAGCTAATGTTGAAACTGGCAAAGGTTATGTTTCAGCGGAAGTAGCTGAAGATGAAGACAAATTGATTGGCGAGATTAAGTTAGATGCAATGTTTAGTCCAGTTATTAAAGCTACATATAAAATTGAAAACAGTAGAGTGGGACAAGTAACAGATTTTGACAAATTAGTTTTCGAAGTTGAAACAAATGGAGCAATGGCACCAGATGATGCAATTGCTTTAGCTGCAAGAATATTGCAAGATCAATTACAGCCATTCATTAATTTTGATGAACCAGAGGTAATGCCGGATCAGTCTCAAATTGAAACATTATCATTTAATTCAAACTTACTTAAAAAAGTAGAGGAATTAGAATTATCTGTTCGATCTGCTAATTGTCTCAAAAATGATAACATAATTTATATTGGAGATTTAGTTCAAAAATCTGAATCAGAAATGCTAAGAACTCCAAATTTTGGAAGAAAATCTCTGAATGAAATTAAAGAAGTACTTCAACAAATGGAATTAAATCTTGGAATGTCTGTTCCTGATTGGCCTCCAGAAAATATTGATGAACTTGCAAAAAAATATGAAGATCCTTTTAATAAATAAATATGAAACATAATATTAAAAATAAAAAACTCAATAAAACTAGCTCTCACAGGAAAGCAATGTTTATGAATATGTCTAATGCTCTTATAAAGCATGAGCAAATAACCACAACTTTGGCGAAAGCTAAAGAGCTTAGAAGATTTGTAGAAAAAATTGTTACCTTAGGAAAAAAAGGTGATTTATTGTCACGAAGAAAAGCAGTATCCATTTTGCAAGATCAAAAAATGTCGAAAAAAGTTTTTGATGTACTTGCAGAAAGATATAAAACTAGGTCTGGTGGATATACAAGAATTATTAAGTTAGGTAATAGATACGGTGATAACGCACCAACTGCAGTTATCGAGTTTGTTGAAAGAGATGAAAATGCAAAAGGACTTGATAGCGGACCAGTCATCGAAAAAAAATCTACTGAGGAAGTAGAGCAACAACCTCAAATATAGAAAATATTGTTAAATATAATTCTAGTAGCTACAGGCGGAGCAACTGGAGCAATACTAAGATATATTCTTACAAACTTTAGTAAAACTTTATTTACTTCCAGTATTTATGGAACTCTTACTGTAAATATTATAGGCTGTTTTTTGATTGGATATCTTGCAACTTCTGATTTCTCAAAAAACATAAACGAAAATTTTGTTAAATTTTTTTTAATTATAGGTTTGCTTGGATCTTTTACTACTTTTTCAGCATTTTCCTATGAAGTTGTTAATTTAATTATTTCTAATAAAATTTTTATTGCATTCATATATATTTCTATTTCAATATTTGTCTGTATTTTATTTGCATACTTTGGAATGTTAATTAATAAGTTTTAATTTGATAAAAAAAATACTCATTAAGAAAGATTGCGAAGTTAGGCTCGATAAGTATTTAAAGAACTTATTTACCTCTCTTACACAAAGTTTCATTGAAAAAAATATAAGAAAGAAAAATATTTTAATTAATAACTCTCGGACAAAAGCAAATTATGTAGTTAAATTAAATGATAATTTAATTATATTAAATTTCCATGATGAACTTTATAAAAATAAAATAGTTTATAAAAAAAATATTAAAACTTCAGTTAATGATCTAAAAAATTTTAACAAATCAATTATTTTTCAAAATAATGATTTTTTAGTTATTAATAAATGGGCTGATATTGCAACACAAGGAGGCAGTAAAGTAAATGTTTCGATCGACCATATAATTAAAAATATTAACCCCGATTATAGACTCGTTCATAGACTTGATAAGGAGACATCAGGTTTACTTTTGATTTCAAAAAATTTAAAATATGCAAGATATTTTTCAAATCTTTTTAAACAAAAACTAATTACAAAGTTTTACATTGCTCTATGTGAGGGAAATCCTAAAAATAAAAACTCTAAAGTTCTTTTAAATATAAAAAATAAAAATCAGGAAATTGAAAAAACTATAACTAACTACTGTGTTATTGGAAACAATAAAAACATAACACAAATTCTATATAACCCTGAAACTGGCAAAACTCATCAATTAAGAAAAGTTTCTAAAAATCTTGGTTGCTCAATAATAGGTGATCAAAAATATAATATCAATTCTAAGTACAATAGTGAAAAACTAATGTTGCACGCCTTTGCTCTCAACTTTACAATTAACAGTAAAAAATTTAGATTTACTTCAGAAATACCTAATTATTTCCAAACTTTTATGCAAAAAAATAAATTAAAATTTAAAAACAATTTAGAAAAAGAATTAAATAGATTTTAGTTTCTTTAAAAAAATTATTTTGAAATTTTCATCAAACTCATTTTGATCTATTTTTATTCCTAATTCATACAATGAAGTATTTGAATATTCTTTTAAACCACATGAGTGAATAAATTTGTAATATTCTAAATTAGGATTAATATTAAAACTCATTCCATGATATGTTACCCATTTTTTTATTCTTAGGCCTATAGCACCTATTTTTTTTTCTTTATCAAATGTTACTTTGTTATTCTTAATTACCCAAATACCTACTCTATCTTTAAACGTTCTTGCTTCAACATTATAATTTTTTAGAAAATCAATAACAGAATTTTCAATTACAGAAATAAACTTTCTTATATCTTTTTTTCTATTGTTTAAGTTTAACATAAAATAAACAATTCTTTGTCCAGGTCCATGATAAGTTGTTTTGCCTCCACGATTTGTCTTTAAAACTTCTATAACATTTGGATCCAATATTTCCTTATTTGAAGCACTTGTTCCTTGAGTGAAAATATGATTATGACTAAGAAACCATAGTAATTCTTTGGAATGATTTTTACTTATTTCTCTTACTTTGGACTCCATAAACAATATCGACTCCTGATAACTTATTTCTTCATTAGATATTTTAATTTCAATCTGATTCATGTCGTCCATATACTTTGTTGATAGTTAATATCCTATCTGATATTTAATTCTACTATATATGCGGCTGTGGCGGAATTGGTATACGCGCAGCGTTGAGGTCGCTGTGGGATTTATCCTGTGGAAGTTCAAGTCTTCTCAGCCGCACCAACTAATATGGAAGAAATAATAATTAAAAAAGACAATGAAAATTCTAATAAATCAACTCGATTAATAACTGATTATCTAGAAAATTATAAATATGATAACATTTTATCTATTTTAAAAGACGTTCATAATGCAGACATAGCAGAAATTCTTCAAAATTTAGATCCAGTTTTAAGATTAAGTCTTCTTAATATAATGGATAAAAATTTTGATCCTGAAATCTTAACTTATTTGAATGATAGTCTTAGAGAAGAGATAATTGAAACTTTAGATATAAAACAGTTAGCTAATAACGCAAAAAGTTTAGACATAGATGATGCTGTAGACTTAGCAGAAGATTTAGAGGAAAAAAATCAAAATATTTTTTTAGAAAACCTAGACAAAGAAGAAAGAACTTTAGTTGAGGAAGGTTTAAATTATCCTGAAGATTCCGCTGGTAGATTAATGCAAAGACAATTTGTTGCTATTCATCAATCATGGAATGTTGGTCAAGCAATTGATTATTTGAGAAATAATAAAGGAAATTTACCTGATGATTTCTACGATATTTATTTAATTAATCAAAATAAAGAAGCTAAAGGGATAGTTCCATTAGGAAGATTAATGGGCTCAAAAAGAGAAATAGAATTAAATACAATAATAAATAAGGAATTAAGATTAATTGATGTGAACACAGATCAAGAAGATGTAGCTCTACTATTTAATAAATATGGATTAGTAAGCGCTCCTGTTATTAACGATCAAAAAAAAATTATTGGCTCGATTACAGTTGATGATGTTGTCGAAGTTATTGAGGAAGAAAGAGAAGAAGATATTCTAAAGCTTGGAGGAGTAGATCATACCGATTTATATGAATCAGTTATTAGTACAACAAAATCAAGAATTTCATGGTTAATTATAAATCTAATGACAGCCGTTGTTGCTTCAATAGTTATAGGTTTGTTTGAAGCTGCAATAGAAAAGGTAGTTGCTCTAGCTATATTAATGCCAATAGTAGCATCTATGGGTGCTAACGCAGGTACTCAAACCTTAACTGTTGCAGTGAGAGCTATTGCAGTTAAAGAACTAACAACCAGTAATGCGATAAAAATAATAACCAAAGAAACTTTAATTGGTGGTATAAATGGAATCATATTCGCTATTATAATATCTTTAATTTCTATTTTTTGGTTTGAAAATTTGATGTTGGGTTTAATAATAGGCCTTGCTATGATACTAAACTTACTAATCGCTGGTTTTTCAGGAATTGCAATTCCACTAGTTTTAGATAAACTAAAAATTGATCCTGCTTTAGCATCTGCAGTAATTTTGACTACAATAACAGATGTATTTGGCTTTCTTTCTTTTCTTGGATTAGCAACTTTATTTTTAATATGATCTGCCCTATTTAAGATAAAAAAATGATAAAAAAAAATGATCTAATAAATTACTTTTACAAAGGAATCAAAAATAAGAATGATTTACGTATAGGGGTAGAACACGAGAAATTTGTACTAAAAAAAGATAGTTTATATCAATTATCTTATGAAGAGCCCAAAGGCATTAAAGAAATTCTTTTAAAATTTGTAGATAAGGGATGGAAGCCAAAGTATGATGATAAACGAACTACAATGATTGCCTTAGAAAGATTTGGTGAAAGTATAACTTTAGAACCAGGTGGCCAGATCGAATTATCTGGAGCGCAATTAAAAAATATCCATCAAACCTGCACTGAAACAAATAGACATTTAAAGGAATTAAAAGATATTGGTGAAGAATTTGGCTTTATATTGTTAGGATTAGGGGTTGAGCCAAGTTTATCAATTGATGATTTTCCTTGGATGCCAAAACAAAGATATTCCATAATGAAAAAATATATGCCTAAAGTTGGCACTCTTGGACATCATATGATGAAACGCACATGTACAAACCAAGTAAATTTGGATTATCATTCTGAAGAAGATATGATTACTAAGTATCGATTAATGTTAAATCTTGAAGGTATAGCAACTGCAATATTTGCTAACTCACCTTTTGATCAAAAAAAAGTTTCCAAATATAAGAGTTTAAGATCTCATTTTTGGCATCACACAGACAAAGGTAGAACAGGTTTATTGCCATTTGTTTTTAATAAAGATTTTAATTTTGAAAAATATGCGGATTACGCTCTTGATGTGCCAATGTATTTTGTAATTAGAAATCATAAATATATAGATATGACCGATTATACTTTTAGAGATTTTATGAAAAATAATATTTCTAAAGATTTAAATATTGAACCTACTATTGAAGATTGGATAAACCATTTATCAACTTTATTTCCTCAAGTTAGATTAAAGCAATTCTTAGAAATTCGTTCCATGGATGCATGTTCATGGGATTTAATATGTTCTCAGCCTGCTTTTTGGATTGGTATTTTATATAATGATGAAGCTATTGATAAAACTAATGAAATAGTTGAAGGGTGGACTCAAAATGATAGAAAATTAATAAATAGTTTAGTGCCAAAATATGGTCTGCAAACTAAATTTAAAGATGGCATTCTATTAGATATTGCACAAACATTATTTGAAATTTCAAAATCAGGTTTAGAAAAAAGAAACATTCTAGTCAAAAATGAAAAATATAATGAAACGTTTTATTTAAACGATCTAGAAAAGAATTTATCAAATGGTTTTTCACCAGCTGATTTATTATTAAATAAATACAATGGTGAATGGGGCAAAAATATCAATAAATTATATGAGGAAGAAATTTTCTAATGAAAAAAAGTATAGCAATCCAAATGGATAATATTGAAAAGATTGATTATGAATACGATACATCTTTTTTAATAGGTTATGAGGCACAAGAAAGAGGTTATGATATTTTTTATTATAATCCAAAAGATTTATTCATAAAAGAAAATACTATTCAGGCATCTGGATATTATTTAGAGTTATTGCTAGATGTAAAAAATTATTTTAATTTTAAATCTAAAAAAATAATTGCCAAATTAGAAGATTTTCAATTTGTCTTTTTAAGACAGGACCCTCCTTTTGATATGAATTATGTCACATCGACATATATTTTGGATTTACTTCCATCTTCGACAATTGTTGTTAATGATCCAACAGCAGTCAGAAATTCTACTGAAAAGTTATTTACATTTAATTTTAAAGAATTTATGCCACCTACTTTAGTAACAAAAGATTTAAAAATTATTGAAGAATTTTTAGATGAAGAAAAAGATATTATAACAAAACCACTTTATGGTAATGGAGGAGAAGGTATACATAGATTTGATAAAAGCAATTTTAATTCTAAAATATTAGAAGAATATTTACACTTGCCTATAATGATCCAAAAATTTATTAAAGAGATAGAGCATGGTGATAGGAGAATTATTTTTTTCGATGGTGAATATTTTGGTTCAGTTGCTAGAATACCTCAAGAAGGTAATTTAAAGGCAAATTTTCATGCTGGCGGCAAGGCAAGTAAAACTAACCTAGTTTATAGAGACAAAGAAATTATCGAAAATTTGGGACCAAAACTAAAAGATCACAATCTGTTTTTTGTTGGAATTGATATAATTGGAAATTATTTAACAGAAATTAATGTAACTTCACCTACGGGATTGAAGCAAATTAATGCATTAAATAATGTAAATTTAGAAAAAGATTTTTGGGATAAGCTTGAAGCAAAATATAAATTAGTTTAATTATAATAATTAAAGGAAAATATATGCACGAAGATAGAATTTTAATTAACAAATTAAAAAATTTTGAAAATATTAATTCAAATTTTCTTACAATAATATTAATGTTATTTGGTTCAATTTTACTGGCCATTTCAGCTAAGGTTCAAGTACCATTTTGGCCAGTGCCAATGACAATGCAGACATTTGTTATTTTCTTAATAGGAATGACTTATAGTCTTAGATTATCTTTTGCCACAGTTGCATTTTATCTTTTTCAAGGAGCTATAGGACTTCCTGTTTTTGCAACAGGTGGTGGAGTTACTTATTTAGTTGGTCCAACGGCAGGATATCTTTATGGAATGTTATTTGCATCTATTGTTATAAGTTATTTAGCTAATTTAGGTTTTAGCAAAACATATTTCAAAGCCTCATTATCTCTATTAATTGGTTCTGCTATTATATTTTTATTTGGCATCATCTATCTCGGTTATATTATTGGTTTCGAAAAAGCGGTAGCCGGTGGTCTTTTACCATTTATTCCAAGTGAATTATTTAAAATTGCATTAGCAGTTGCTTTGATACCAACTTTACACAAAATTATTACAAAATAATAATTAATGAAAATCGGTATTGATGTAGGTGGTACCAAAACAGAGGGTATTCTTCTAGATCCAGATGGAACTGAAATAGATAGAAAAAGAATTAATACTGAAAAAAGTTATGATGGAACAATTAATGGAATACTGTCCATTATCAATCATTTTGAAGATAAATACGGTAAAGCAGAATCTGTTGGTATGGGAATGCCAGGAGCAATATCAAATGATACAGCTTTAATTAAAAATGCTAATTCTATATGGTTAAATGGCAAACCTTTTAAGCAAGATTTAGATAAAATTCTAAATAGAAATGTGAATTTGGAAAATGATGCTAATTGTTTTACTCTTTCTGAAGGGGTAGACGGGGCAGGAAAAGGTTTTGAAGTTGTTTTCGGAGTTATTATAGGAACTGGCGTAGGCGGTGGTATCAGTATAAATCAAAAAGTTATAAGGGGTCGTAATAGCATAAGTGGAGAGTGGGGACATATAGTTTTGCCCAGCAGAACAGAAGATGAAAAAAAATATGTTAAAAAATGTTATTGTGGAAAAGATGGTTGCTTAGAGACCTATATATCTGGGCCAGGATTTTCATCTGTCTACAATTTACGTTTCAATAAAAATTATAATTCACATCAAATATTAGATGGTTTTAATAATAATGAAAAAGATAGTATCTTTGCACTAAATCAATATGTCGATCATTTAGCAAGAGGCTTATCTCTAGTTTGCAATATTCTTGATCCAGATGTTATAGTTTTGGGTGGTGGTATGTCAAACATCGATTTTATTTATGAAAATATAAATGAAGCATTAAAAAAATATGTTTTTACAGATACTCTTCATACTAAAGTTGTAAAAAATATTCATGGTGATTCAAGTGGAGTAAGAGGAGCAGCTTGGCTTTCCTAAATACCTCCCATCGATATATATTTAATAGTTAAATAATCATCTAGGCCATATCGAGAGCCTTCTCTCCCCATTCCTGATTCTTTAACTCCGCCAAAAGGAACTTCTGCAATTGTTGGTAGCCCATTATTAACAGATACAATTCCGTATTCAAGTGCTTCAGAAACTCTCCAAATTCTTCCTATGTCTCTTGAATAGAAATATGAAGCTAATCCGTATGGTGTATCATTAGCCATTTTAATAACTTCATCATCACTTGAAAATTTATAAAGAGGAGCAACAGGTCCAAATGTTTCTTCAAAAGTTATTTTTGCCTTTGTAGATACATTTGAGAGAACAGTTGGTTGATAAAAATTTCCGCCAAGGGAATGCACATCACCACCAATTGCTATTTTAGCTCCTGTGTTCACGGCATCTTGGACATGATCAATTACTTTTTCTAAAGATGATTGATCAATTAAAGGACCAGATACAATTCCATCTTCAAGTCCATTGCCTACTGTTATTTTGCTTACTTCATTTGTAAATTTTTCTAGGAATTCATCATAAATATTTTCATGCACAAATATTCTATTTGAACAAATACATGTTTGACCACTATTTCTAAATTTACTTTGAAGTGCACCTGCAACAGCTTCATCCATATCTGCATCATCAAAAACAATAAAGGGTGCATGACCACCAAGTTCCATAGAAACTTTTTTTACTGTTGAAGCACTCTGCTCTAAAAGTATTTTTCCAACCTCTGTAGATCCTGTAAAAGAAATTTTTCTTACAATTGGGTTACTTGTTAGCTCTTTACCAATTTCACTTGCCGATCCAGTTATTACATTAAATACACCATCTGGAAAACCCGCTTCTTTAGCAAGTACTGCTACAGCTAATGCCGAATACGGTGTTTGGCTTGCCGGTTTAACAACAGTAGTACAACCAACTGCTAGAGCGGCTGCACATTTTCTTGTGATCATTGAATTTGGAAAGTTCCATGGAGTTATTGCTCCCACAACACCAACAGGTTGTTTGATTATTACAATTCTTTTTCCAGGTCTTGGATCAGGAACTACATCACCATAAACTCTTTTTGCTTCTTCAGCATAGAACTCAATATAAGAAGCACCCATTAGTATTTCGCCTTTTGCTTCAGCCAGAGGTTTGCCTTGCTCAATAGTCATTATTTTAGCTAAATCATCTGCATTTTCTGTGATTAACTCTCCCCATTTTTTAAGTATAACTGATCTTTCTTTCGCAGTAGTCTCTCTCCAAGTTTGGAAAGCTGTATTAGCATCATCTATGGCTTTTTTAGTTTCCGAAATTGAGCATTTTGGGACGATGCCAATAATTTCAAGTGAAGCTGGATTATTGACCTCAAGAGTTTCACCTGAAGAACTGTCAATCCATTCCCCATTTATGAAACATTTTTGTTTAAAGAGTGATTTGTTATTTAATTCCATATGTTTTAATTATAAAGAATATTCTTAAATTAAGGATAATATAATGACAATAGTTAATTCTTGGAATGAATGGGATCCATTAAAACATGTTATAGTTGGAGCGGTTGAAAATGCCAACATACCTCCAATGGAGCCAGCACTTGAACCAAAAATTAGTAAAGATAGTGGTATGGCAGGATCTTACGGACCACGTTCAAAAGAGTCAATTGATAAAGCGAATATACAATTAGAAAACTTCGTTAAAATTTTAAATTCTCTAAACATAAAAGTCGATAGGCCAACACCTATTGACTTTTCTAAGAGTATCGAGACACCCGATTGGTCTAATGACGGTATGTTTGGTTGCATGCCTCCTAGAGATGTTATTCTTACTGTAGGAAATGAAATGCTAGAGGCGCCCATGTCTTACAGATGTCGATGGTTTGAGTATCTTGCTTATAGACCACTACTTGAAAAATATTATTCAGAAGATAAAAAATATGAAATGGGAGTCGGCACCTAAACCAAGATTAACAAATCAATCTTATAAGTCTAATTATCTTCCTAAAGGAATAACGGAAGAAGAACGATATAAAAAAATCGAAAATAGAGACATGATATTGACAGAAAAAGAACCACTTTTTGATGCAGCAGAAATTTTACGCTTTGGAAAAGATCTGTTTTATCATAACAATTTTACATCAAATTTAAGTGGTTTAGATTGGTTAAGAAGACATTATCCAAATCATCGCGTTCATCAAATTAATTTACCAGGTGATTTAATCCCAACTCACATTGATGCATGTTTTACTCCTATTAAACCAGGTGTTGTAATCATCAATCCGAATAGAAAAATATCATCAGAGCAAAGAAAAATTTTTGATGATAATAAATGGGAAATTCATGAGGCAGTACCTTCTATTCATAATAGTCCACCACCTATGTGTTATTCATCAATCTGGTTATCAATGAACGTTTTGATAATTGATCCTAAAACTATATGTGTCGAGGCAACGGAAGAAAAAATGATTAAACAAATGGAAAGTTTTGGATTAGATGTTATTCCAGTTCCTTTTAGAGACGTTTATGCATTTGGCGGTAGTTTACATTGTGCAACAACTGATGTTTATAGAGAAGGTGATTGTGAGGATTATTTTCCAAATCAATAATGGATAGTTTTAATCAAAATAACGTTAAAGCCAATTTACATGATACAAACTTTTCTAGAATTGGTATAATTACATTATCAACTGATTTTACCATAGAGCAGGATTTTAGAAAAATTTGCCATAATTTACCAGTTGATCTATTTTTTAATAGGATACCTTTTTTAAATCCTCTAACTCATGAAAATTATATGAGGATGGCTGATTATCTTACAGAAACAACAAACCAAATATTACCCAATGAAAAAATACAAGTTGTAGCTTATGGATGCACTTCGGGTACTATTGAAATTGGTGAAAAAAGAATAAGATCTGAAATTTTCAAAGCTAAACCTGATGCTTTAATTACGACACCTATTACGGCAGCTGTCAAAGCACTTAAATTGCTTAATCATAAAAAAATTGCTGTTCTTACTCCTTATCCAAAAAATGTTAATGTTAAAGTTTACAAATATTTAATTGATAGTGGATTTGAAATTAAATCATTTAGTTCGTTTAATTTAAATTATGATTCGGAAATTGCCAAAGTTACTCATGATAGTTTAATGCAAACAATTTCCTCAATTGATTTAACAGATGTTGATAGCATTTTTATTTCTTGTACTGCATTAAAAGTAATTGATATTATCAAAACATTAGAATCAAAATTAAGCACAGATATCATTTCAAGTAATCAGGCTATTATTTGGGATTCATTAAGATTATCTAATATTAATCAAAAAATTGATGGTTTTGGTAACCTATTTAAATTACATTAAATAGGGTTTAAATTGATTACACTTCAACAAATACAAGATGCTCATAAGAAAATCTTACCTTATGTTAATTATACGCCGTTAATTAATTCTAATTTCTTATCAAAAAATACTACAGTAAAACTAAAGTTAGAAAATTTTCAAATCACTGGTTCATTTAAGTTAAGAGGTGCGGTTAATAAACTTCTTTCTTTAAGTGAAGATGACAAAAGCAAAGGAGTCATCGCAGTTTCTACAGGCAATCATGGTAAAGGTGTTGCTTATGCTTCAAAGGTATTGGGCATTCAATCAACAATATATATGTCTTCAATGGTTCCAGAATATAGAAAAGAGGCTATTGAAAAATTAGGAGCAAAAGTAGAAATTATTGGAAAGAATAGTGATGAAGCTGATTTGCATGCTAAACAAATTGCGAAAGAAAAAAATATCCCATTAATTCACCCCTTTGATGATAAAGATATTATTATAGGCCAAGGTACAGTTGGACTTGAAATGCTTAAAGAGTTTCCTGAAGTTGATACTGTAATTATCCCAACATCTGGTGGTGGTCTTATATCTGGAATTGCTCAGGCAATTAAACTTCAAAAACCTGACACAAAAATTATTGCTGTATCTATGGAAAGAGGTCCTTCAATGTATGAAAGTCTAAAAGAAGGTAAACCTGTCGATGTAGAGGAAACTGAAACTTTAGCTGATTGTTTAGGAGGAAGTATTGGTCTAGATAATAAATTTACATTTAATATTGTACAAGAATACGTTGATGACTTTGTTTTAGTGAGTGAAGAAAAAATAGCTGAAGGAATTAGAATAAATTTTTTAGAACATAAAATTGTATCTGAAGGTGCAGCAGCAACAAGTGTAATGGTTGTTAAAGAAAAACTAACATCGCACTTAGGAAAAAATATAATCTGTTTAATTTGTGGTGGAAATATTGACTCAGAATTGTTTAACAAAGTTTTAAGTCATGCTCATCCTTAATAAAAATGATATTATTCAACATGTAGATTTGAATAAAAATCTCATACCAATAATAGAGGAAGCGTTTAAAAGTTTATCAAATGGTTTGGTAATGATGCCACCTATAATGAGAATTGATATTGAAAAATATCATGGTGAATCAGATGTTAAAGCTGCATACGTTGAGGGTCTTGATAGTTTTGCAATTAAAATCGCCTCAGGTTTTTTTGATAATCCAAAACTTGGTTTGCCATCTAGTAATGGACTCATGGTTTTGCTAGATTCAAAGACTGGAGTTGTAAAATCTGTTTTATTAGATGAAGGTTATCTTACAGATACTAGAACAGCTATAGCAGGAGCAATAGCTACAAAATATTTATCAAATCAAAATGCTAATTCTGTTGGTATTATTGGAGCTGGAATTCAAGCTAAATTACAACTTCAAGCAATAATGTTAGTTAGAAAAATAAATAAAATAATAATCTGGACAAGAAATGAGACAAAAGCAAATCAATTTATAGAAAGTTTCAAAAATTTAGATATAGATTTGCATATAGCTTCTTCTTGCAAAGAATTGGCGAGCTTGTCAGAAATAATCGTTACAACAACTCCTAGTAAAAAACCTCTTTTGGAATTTGATTGGATAAAAAAAGGAACTCACATAACAGCAATGGGATCAGATGCTGAACAAAAAAATGAATTAGATCCTCATATGTTAAAACATTGTGATCAATATGTACCTGACAATCAATTACAAACAAGTGCTTTGGGTGAATTACATCATGCTATAAAACAAAATATAATTCCTTCTAAAGAAAAATTTCATGAACTTGGCGATATTATTAGTGATCCAAGCTTGGGTAGAAAAAATAAAGAAGATATAACGATATGTGATTTGACAGGAACTGGTGTACAAGATACTGCAATAGCAAGATTTGCTTATAATCTTTGTAAAACAAATAATTTAGGCATCAATATTTAATTTATGAGTCAAGCAATAATAAAAAAAACGTCTAATTACTTCAAATCAAAAGGAGTTTTCTTGCCAAGTATAAGTGAACTTCAAGATCCTCAAATTATTAATGATGACATTAAAAATTCTCTAAAAAAAATAAATAATAATGACATCAATCCTCTTAACCTCTTTAGAGTTCATTGGTTTAATAAAAGAGATCAATCAGGTTTTGGAAATGAGCCTGAATATATTGTACTTCCAACAGAATTTACAGGTGTTAAGGCAAAGATAATTGTAAATATGGGACGATATTTTCCCTTAATAACAGCTCATAAAGTATTGGCAGCTTATGGTTGTTTGCTTCCAAGAATATTGAATGGCACTTTTGATTATGAAAAACATAAAGCCGTTTGGCCTTCGACAGGAAATTATTGTAGAGGCGGAGTGGCAATATCTCGGATAATGGGTCTTAATAGTATCGCAATACTTCCTGAAGGAATGAGTAATGAGAGATTTGAATGGTTGAATAATTGGGTTGAAGATAAAAAAAATATCATAAAGACAAAAGGCACAGAAAGTAATGTTAAAGAAATCTACGATGCTTGTAATGAATTAAAAAAAAGATAATCAAAATGATATAATAAATCAATTTGATGAATATTATAATTACGGTATTCATCGTTCAGTAACTGGTCCATCGTTTGAAAAATCATTTCTTAAAGTTAAAGGTAACAGTAATTTAACTCTTAGGTTTTATGTAAGTGCTTCAGGATCAAGTGGTACTCTAGCAGCAGGAGATTATCTTAAAGATAAATTACAGACGAAGATCGCAGTTGTTGAAGCTTTGGAGTGTCCAACATTGCTTCATGGAGGTTATGGTGAACATAATATACAAGGAATTGGTGACAAACATGTTCCCCTTATTCATAATGTAATGAATACAGATTTTGTTGTAGATGTTTCTGATCAAGCTACCAATAATCTAAATATGATTTTTAATACTGAAATAGGAAAAAATTTTTTAATTGAGAAAAAAAATTTTGACCCTAATTTTGTTTCTCGTCTTCCTGAATTTGGTTTTTCAGCAATAGCTAATATATTGGCATCAATAAAACTAGCTAAATATATGGATTTAAATAGTGATGACGCAATTATAACGGTTGCTACTGATGGTGCTGATTTGTATATGTCAGAATTAAACAAGACCATTGCTGATTTTAAAAATAATTATGATGAAACAGTTTGTGCTGAATTATTTGGACAACACTTATCAGGAGTATCTACTGATAATATGCTTGAACTCTCTCACATGGATAAGAAAAGAATATTTAATTTAGGTTACTTTACTTGGGTAGAGCAACAAGGTGTTAGTCTTGAAGAATTTGAAAAAAGAAAAGATCAAAAATTTTGGAATTCACATTATGATTATATGCTTTCTCTAGACAATCAGATTAAAGAATTTAATAATATGTAGGTTATGAAAACTCAGTCATTACATAACCAATTAGTAGAATGGCGTCATGATCTTCATATGCACCCTCAAATAAGTTTTGAAGAAGAATATGCTGCAGCAAAAGTGTCAGCACTTCTAAAAGAGTTTGGAATAGAAGTTCATACTGGTATTGCCAGAACTGGAGTAGTTGGAATTTTAAAAAAAGGAAATAGTTCAAAATCAATAGGTATAAGAGCTGACATGGATGCTCTTCCTATACATGAAACTAATAAGTTTAATTATAAGTCAAAGTTTGATAACAGAATGCATGCATGTGGACATGATGGTCACACAACAATGTTATTAGGTGCAGCAAAATATTTATCAGAAAAAGGTAACTTTAACGGTACGGTATATTTTATTTTTCAACCTGATGAAGAGAATACTTTTGGTGCAAGAACAATGATAGATGAAGGATTGTTTGAAAAATTTAACATTGATGAAGTTTACGCTATGCACAATATTCCTAACATGGAAATTGGAACATTTGGTACAAGAAATGGAGCAATCACAGCAAGTGAAAATTTATTTGAAATTGAAATAAAAGCTAAAGGTGGGCATGCTGCATTACCTCATATGGGTGTCGATGCAATAACTGTTGGTTCTCAAATAGCTGTAGCACTTCAATCAATAGTGTCTAGGAAATTAAATCCAGCAGATAATGGCATAGTGTCTATTACTGAATTTATAACTGATGGTAAAAAAAATGTTCTGCCAGGTATGGTAAAAATGACTGGTGATGCAAGAGCTTTATCTAAAGAAACAAATGAAAACATTGCTTCAAATATGTTGCAAATTGTCGAAGGAATATGCAATGCACATGGTGTTAATGGCAGTGTTAAATATGAAACAGCCTGTCCTGTAACTTTTAATTCAAAAAATCAAACTGAGTCTGCAACAAAAGCTGCAGTATCATTACTTGGAAGTGACAAATGTAACAGTGATATTGAACCACGTTTATTTTCAGAAGATTTTTCTATTATGGCAAATGAAAAACCTGGCTGCTTTGTTTTAATGGGTAACGGCACATCAGAACAGCATTCTAGACCTTTACATGCTGACAACTATGATTTTAATGACGAATTATTAGTCATAGGTTCTTCATATTGGACTGCATTGGTAGAACAACAATTAAAATAAATGTTTTCTGCAAATTTAAATAAATTAAAGAAAAAAATGTCTGAGAATAATATTGATCTCTCAATTATAACAGATGATGACTCGATATATTATTTCACAGGATATCATGACTTTCTTCATATGGATTTTAATCGACCAACATTATTAGTTGTTTCAAATGATCATAAAACTTATTTAATTACACCTCTTCTTGATGTTTTATTAGTACCAGAATCTTGTCCTGTAGATATGGTTGAAACATGGAATGATGGTATTGGAAATGAATGGAGAGAATTATTACCTCAAATCATCAATCAGCATAAAAATATTTTTATTGAAAAATTTAAAATTAACCCAATGGTTAAGAGTTATTTAGACGAATTACTTCAAGACCAACTTGGGGATTTAACCAAATTAATAGATAATATAAGAATGATTAAATCTAATCATGAATTGAATATAGCTCGTCATGCCGGCGAAGTTGGTATGGCTATGATGGAGGCAGCAAAAAAAACAATTGGCCATAATGTTCCTGAGTATGAGGTTGCACTTGCACAATCTCAAGCTGGAACAAGAAAAGCTGCAGATCTTTTAAAAGAATTTTATCCTGATAATATCAATATGTCTCCAAATATTCACTTTTTACCTGTTATGACATCGGGTCATGATTTACCTAAAACTCACCATCGTGCTTCAACCAAAATTATAAAAAAAGGTGATCCCGTATTCGTATGTTATTGTGGTTCTACAAATTTCCATAGGTTTAAACTAGGTTTTGACAGAATATTTTGGGTAGAAGAAATTCAATCTGACGAACAAATAAAAGCTTTTGAGACTGCGGTTAAATCTCAAAAAGCTGCTCTTGAAATTCTTGGCCCTGGAGTAACAGCTGAAGAAGTTCATGCTGCTTATGCAGATACTATACAGTCTGAGGGATACCCTTATCCTACATTTCGATGTGGAAGAGGTACAGGCTTTAGCTTTTTAGAGGAACCACAATTAGTAGTTGGTAATAAAACAGTACTGGAGCCTGGAATGGTATTTGCCGTTGATGGTGGGGCAAGTGCAAATAATTTTAGATCACAAGTTGGTGATAGTTTTATTATAACAAAAGATGGATACGAACAAATTACACATCATTCTAAAAATATTGATGACCTAATAATTCCACATGGATGAAATCACAGTATTTAACACACATTGCTGTGGTGAAATTGGGGATGTCGTAACTGGAATTAAAGGCTTGAAGTTTAATTCACCTGAGGAAGCTTCTAAAAAACTTTTTTTAGATAAAAAATGGAGAAATTTTTTTTTAAATGAACCTCGGGGAGGGGTCTTTAAACATTGTAATATTATTTTAGAACCTTCAAATAAAAATGCAGATGCTGGATTTGTAATCATGGAACCAGA
This sequence comes from uncultured Alphaproteobacteria bacterium, assembly GCA_902514875.1. Lineage (GTDB taxonomy): Bacteria > Pseudomonadota > Alphaproteobacteria > HIMB59 > CACPNW01. The sequence continues at coordinate 90,989 of CABXSY010000001.1, forward strand.
AGATAATCCTCCAATGAGCGGATCAAATGCAATTTGTGTAACGACAGTCTTATTAGAAAAAAATATTGTTCAAATGAAATATCCTAAAACCATGCTTACACTTGAAGCTCCCGGTGGTTTAATAAAAGTTGTTGCTGATTGTGAAAATAAGAAAGTTAAAAGTGTCACTTTAACTAATCTTGCCTGCTTTGCAGATAAAATAGATGTAGATTTAAAGACTAAAAATTATGGTACAATTAAAGTAAGTACTGCTTTTGGAGGTGACAGTTTTTTAATTTGTAATGCTAGTGATTTTAATCTTAAAATTGAACCAAAGAATGCAAATAAATTTGTAAATGTTGCTAAAGAATTATTGAAAGAAGCAAACGCATCTATAGGGTTTGAACATCCTACTATTAAAGGTTTAGACTATCTTTCTTTTTGCCAATTTATTGAACCCTTAAAAAAAAATAATCAATCATTACTTACAGGATTAAATACAGTTGTTATACGACCTGGGAAACTTGATCGTTCACCCTGTGGTACAGGTACTTCAGCAAGATTAGCAGTAATGAAAGAAAAAAATGAAATACAAATAAATGAAGAATTTATATCAAAGTCTATTATAGGATCTTCATTTAAAGCAAGTATTGAAAAAGAAATTAAAATTAATAACAAAAATTGTATTATTCCAAAAATAACAGGTAGTGCATTTATTACTGGAAAACAAAGTTTATATATCGATAAGGATGATCCTTTTCCAGAAGGTTATAGATTAAATGACACATGGCCAGATTCATCAAGTTAACTGTGATTAAATAACACTAGCATGGCAAGTTAATTCATTTTACTTTCATCAACTATTCTAATAATTAATAAAACAAATGACAAAATTTAATGCCTGGAATGTAATTAAAAAACGGTTTAAATGGTCAGTCTTATTGGACTAGACAATGGCGTGATCCAGAACCAAAAAGTAGTTATGATGTTGTAATAATTGGGGGAGGTTTACACGGTCTTGCCACGGCATATTATTTAGCAAAGAATCATAATATAAAAAATGTAGCTGTCTTAGAAAAAGGCTGGATTGGTGGAGGAAACGCTGGACGTAATACAACTATTGTAAGATCAAATTATATGATGCCAGGCAACCACGAATTTTATGAACATTCTTTAAAGTTATGGGAAAATTTAAGTCACGAATTAAATTATAATGTAATGTTTAGCCAACGAGCTCATGTCTCGTTATTTCATAGTCCTGGTGCTAAAGATTCAGTTTCACGGATTTATAATATTATGCGACTCCATGGAACTGATGCAGAACTTTGGGATTTAAAAACTTTAAAGAAAAAAATTCCACATTTAAATTATCATAATTCTAGATTTCCAATACTTGGAGCTGCAGTTCAAAAAAGAGCAGGCAATGCAAGACACGATGCAGTTGCATGGGGTTATGCAAGGGCTGCAGATACATTAGGTGTAGACATTCTTCAAAATTGTGAAGTTACAGGTTTTACAAGAAAGAATGGAAATATTGAAAGTATTCAAACTTCAAGAGGAATTATAAAAGGAAAGAAAATAGGATTTGCTGTTGCAGGCAATACTTCAGTATTATGGCAAATGGCAGAATTAGGCAACCTGCCAATTGAATCCCATAAACTACAAGCATTTGTATCTGAGGCTGTTAAACCACTTCTAGACCAGGTTGTTGTTTATGGTGTAGGTGGTGCGCATTTCTATATATCGCAGTCAGATAAAGGAAGCATGGTGTTTGGTGGTGATCTTGACTGGTATAAATCATATGCGCAAAGAGGAAATCTTCCTATGGTTCAAGATGTTGCCGAAGCGGCCATGGCAATATTTCCTTCACTTGGAAGAATAAGATTACTTCGTCATTGGGCAGGCGTTATGGACATGACAATGGACGGATCATTTTTTATTTGCAAAACGCCGATATCTAATCTCTATTTAAATGCTGGTTGGAACTATGGTGGTTTCAAAGCTAGTCCTGCATCAGGTTGGTATTTTGCCGACTTAATTGCAAATGAAAGCCCCCATAACTACGTGCAAAATCATAATTTAGAAAGATTTGAAAAAGGTATTAATATTGATGAACGCGGCGCAGGACCTGATCCAAAATTGCACGGTTAAATGATTAGAATCAATTGTCCTTATTGTGGTGAAAGAGATCATAGTGAATTTAGTTATGGAGGAGATGCAACAATCAATTATCCTTCGTTAGATGCATCAGAGAAAGAATGGACTGAAGCTATATTTTTCAGAAAAAATATAAAAGGTTTTCAATTTGAAACATGGCATCATTCTAATGGATGTAGAATGTGGTTGGTAGTTGAACGTTCTACTGTCACTCATGAAATAAAAAGTGTCAAACCATGCCATCCGGATTTACAGAAGGTTGTAGAAAATAATAAATGAAGACAAGAAGAATAGATAACTATGGAAAAATTAATAGAGATAAAATTTTATCCTTTAGGTGGGATAAAAAAAATTACACAGGTTTTGAGGGAGATACACTAGCATCAGCATTACTAGCAAATAAAATCGGTATAGTTGGTAGAAGCTTTAAATATCATAGACCAAGAGGAATATTTTCTAGTGGAGTCGAGGAATCCGGTGCCTTAGTTACTATTGGTTCAAAAGATAGAAGAGATCCAAATGTAAGAGCAACAACACAAGAATTATATAATGGTTTGGAAGCAAGTGGTCAAAATGCATTTCCAAATGTAAATTTTGATCTAGCGGGAATAAATAATTACTTAGGTAGGTTTTTTGCAGCTGGTTTTTATTATAAAACTTTTATGGGAATACCTCCTCTTGAATGGGGTAAAGGAACAGCCATATGGATGTTTTTTGAAAAGTTTATTAGAAAAGCGGCGGGAATGGGAAGTGCGTCTGGGTTACCTGATCCAGATACTTATGAGCATGCTCATGATTTTTGTGATTTAATTGTTGTAGGATCAGGACCTTCTGGTGTTGCAGCTGCAATAGAGGCAGCAGAAAAAAAATTAGATGTTATTTTAGTTGAGCAAGATAGTCTTATTGGAGGAAATCAACTTGCAGAAAATGATTTTGATAACTCACAAATTAAAAATCAACTTGAAAATCTAGGCATAAAAATAATGACTAGAACTACTGCATTCGGACTATATGATAATTGCGTTGTTGGTTTATTAGAGAGAGTAACAGATCATATATCAGCACCAAATTTGAACATTCCACGTCAAAGATTTTGGACTATTAGAGCAAAGCATATAATTGTTGGCGCTGGAGCAATTGAAAGACATATTGCATTTAATAATAATGATATTCCTGGCGTAATGACTGTAAATGCATCAAAGCATTATTTAAATAGATATGGTGTACTAACAGGAAAAAGAATTGCAATAGCTACAAATAATGATTCTGTTTATGAAACAGCACATCAATTATCAGAAGCTGGAGCCGATATAACTGTTCTTGATTCACGATCTAATTTTGAAATTGAAACAAATAAAAATTTTGAAATTAGAAAAGGGTATGTGCCTTATAATATTAATGGTTCAAAAAAAATTCATAGTTTAGATGTATCAAAAAGCGAAAATATGAATAAATATGAAACTATAAATTGTGATCAGGTTCTATTATCAGGCGGTTGGTCGCCTGCTGTACATTTGTTATCTCACAGGGGTGTAAGGCCTAAATGGGATTATAGCAATGCTTGTTTTTTACCGAGTGACTCAAAAGAAAATATTACAATGGTAGGTTCTTCTAGAGGTTTATGGAATAAAAATGATTGTATTGCTTCTGGGATAGCAGGAACTACAGATGCGTTGAACCGTTTAGGTATTTCTAAAACAAATTATTTTTTCCCAAAACCTGGTGGATGGAAAAATCCCATACAACCACTTTATGAAGTAAAATATAAAAAATCTAGATCAAAAAGTTTTGTAGATTATCAACATGATGTAACGACAGATGACGTAAGACTCGCACATCGTGAAGGTTTCATTTCGGTAGAGCATCTTAAAAGATACACAACTTTAGGTATGGCAAACGATCAAGGAAAAATGGGAAATATCATTGGATTATCTTTAATGGCTGAACTTTTAAATAAAGAAATTCCAGAAGTTGGAACTACTGTTTTCAGACCTCCTTATACTCCTGTGCCTATAGGTGCCTTAAGCGGAAGAAATGTTGGAAAGCATTTTAGGCCGTTAAGAGTAACACCAATGCATCAATGGAATATTGATCATGGTGCAAAAATGATTGAAGTTGGATTGTATCAAAGACCTTGGTATTATCCCAAAGAAAATGAGACTTTAAGTGACTCTTATATAAGAGAAGCATCAACAGTAAGAAAAACAGTTGGAATTTGTGATGTAACATCATTAGGCAAAATTGCTATTCAAGGACCAGACTCTACCGAATTTTTAAATAGAATTTATTCGAATGGTTTTTCAAAACTACAAGTTGGAAAAGCTAGATACGGTATCATGTTGCGTGATGACGGTATTGTAATGGATGATGGCACATCTTGGAGATTAGCAGAAAATGAATATTTTATGACGACGTCTACAGGTGAAGCTGCAAAAGTGATGTCATGGTTAGAAGAATTACTTCAAACTAGATGGACAGATCTTAATGTTAATGTGACTAGTGTTTCTGAACAATGGGCAGGCGTATCAGTTGCAGGACCTAAATCTAGAGAAGTTCTTAATAATTGTGTTGATGATTCTTTGGTTGTAAATAATAATAACTTACCTTTTATGGGTGTTACTTCAACATTTCTTAAAGGTAATATTCCTTGTAGAATTGCAAGAATTAGTTTTTCAGGTGAATTAGCTTTTGAAGTTTATGTCAAATCAGATTTTGCTAATACAATGATGGACCTACTTTGGGCAAATGCAAAAAAATATGATGGATGTTTATATGGATTAGAAGCTTTAGGTGCACTTAGAGTTGAAAAAGGTCATGTAACAGCCGCTGAGCTCGATGGAAGGGTAACAATTGATGATGCAGGTTTAAGCAAAATGGCTTCTACAAAAAAATCATATATTGGAAGCGCGATGAGAAAACGAGGAGTATTAAAAAATAATGATCGAGAGATTCTAGTAGGTTTCTTTCCTTCAAACTTAAAGGAAACTTTTAATGCTGGAACTATTGTCTGTGAAAAAAATAATATTAAAGGACAGGGTATAGGAAGAATTACCTCAGTTACTTATTCTCCTGAACTTGGACATTGGATTGGATTAGGTTTTGTCAAAGGTGGTTTAGATAAATGGAAAGATATTATTTTAGTTGGGGCAGATCCTGTAAGAAATAAACAAATGAATTTAAAAGTTGTTTCACCACATATGATTGATCCTAAAGGAGAACGAATGTATGCATAGACATTCTGCACTAGAAACAATTTATAAGGTTGGAAAATATTCATCAAGTGAGAAACAATCCCTAACATTTAAAGAATTAAAAAGTTTAGAAATTTTGCAAATTGCTTGTTGGCCTGACAAAATTGATGAAATGAATAATTTACTATCAAAAGAACTAAAAATTAAAAATATTCCTAGTTTTAATAAAGGGATAATTTTTGAAAGTAAATCATTATGGAGAATGGAACCTTTGAAATGGTGGCTATTTAATAAAGAAATTGAAATAAGTGAGCAAATCGCAACAATTTTAGACATGTCTCATGCTTTTACAGGTATTGAAATTACAGGAGATAATTCATCATTATTTTTAAATAGACATCTTCCAATTGATTTAAGAGCTAGGAATTTTCCAGATCTATCTTCTGCTAGCACAGCTATTCATCATGTAAGTGTTAAGCTATTTAAAATAACTTCCAATAACTACTGTCTATATATACCAAGAGGTTTTGCTTTATCAATTTGGGATATCCTTCTTGATACAGCGGATCAGTTTGGATACAAAGTATTAGAGAGATAGATAGATTATCTTAGGGTAACAGAAACTGGTTATAAACTAATTACTAATGTATTTAGCGATTTGCATATAGCAAATTAATCATTTGCATCGCCACCCCCGGCACCTTTTGCCCTAGATTCCTCTGACTCAGGAACAAAAGTTCTAAAAGCTATTTTAGATATTTGATCCCAAGATTTTTTATCAGGATTGATACCATTAGATAGCATATTATTTATATTTGATGATGGAATATTAATATCTAATTTTTGTTCATTAAAAATTTTCTTTGTGAGTAAAAGATCAAAATTTCTTTTATAATTTGTAGAGATAATTTCTCTATTAACTCTAATATTTTCTTTTGTTATTTGTACATCAATTTTTTGATCTAACAAAAACTGTGAATAGATATTTTTTTTGGCATACTTATAAAGCAAAGGTATTAGGAATATGGGGTCACTACAATTTTTTAAAGTTAATTTAAAATCATCCCTTTTATCAATTTTTGATACTAAATAATCAATCAATCCCGGACCTATCACCAAAAAAGATTTATTTTTACAATCAAACTCATCATTTATTTTTGACGGATCTATACTGGCATTAAAAGTGTTATCTAATTCTTCAATTTTTGATTTTAATAATTTGATCCCACCCAAACCAAATATTTCAAGCCATGTTGTAATAAATGCAGCATCTTCATCTGATCCATAAGTGAATCCTAATCCTGAAAAGGCTCTTTGTGTATTAGTGTAGACTTCATAGTAAGAATAACTCACAGATATTAATATGTACTCATTGTTGCAAAACCCCATTCATCAACATTTTTATTATTCAGATCTGATAAATAAGGGGCTCCAGAAAAAAAACTTACTCTTAACCATCTATCTGACTTAGGATCATAACGATTAGCTCCAAAAAAAGATAATTTAAATCTTAACATATCAATTGGCATTGTTTTTTTATCAAGAACATTATCTTGAACTTCTGAAAAAGGATAATTTTTTAAAGATTGAATTCTCTTTACAATTCCTCTGTATTCTGGGTGCATTAGCAAAAATTCACAAATTAATTGATTTCCATCTACATTTTTTATTTGCTTAAATAAATCATTAACCATTTTTGCAATCCCTAGATTTTGCTCCAATTCACTTCCTTGTTCATTATATCTTTCACCTAATCTAGGTTCTAACTTAGCTGCTGAAACATACCAAAATAAATAATTGCTATCTTTATTATTAAAATCAATATTTTTTATCCAAGAATATTTATCATTGATTATTTTTTTCAAATCTCCAATAGATTGATTTCCATCAATATCCATTATCTCCTCATCTGCCATATCTTCTGCTAACTCTTCTGATATTTGAGGATACAATTCAATTAGTTGTACTCTTGCAATTTCCTTAGTATCATTATTAAAATTCGAATCACAATAATCTAAAATATCTAGCCATTTAAATTTTTGAGAAAGATCTAGATCATTAATGTAGGAAATATATTTTTTTAAATCTTCAGAAGTTAATTTATTTTTATTAATTTGGAATTCATCACTTGTGTTAACTTCTTCAAGATAACTTAGAGCTTTGATCAAAAGTTTTTTGTATTTTTCGAAAACTATATTATCTAACTCAATTTGAGAAATTTCTTCTAATGTCTTTGTGTACTGTTTCATCCACTTATTAATCAACTTTGGATGTTTAATGATAAAAGGTGCCATACCTAAACCTGTTGAATTACCAATACCTAAATGTTGTTTAATTTTTCTATCTAACTTTACTGCTTTTTTTGGGTTTATTTGCCTTGCAACATGTTCAACTAATTCAATACTGAATTCTCTAATTAAATAAACTGATAACATTTCTGCTCTAAAGGGTTGATTAAAAACAGTTGTATTTTTTGTATTAGTAAAATCTGATAATCCAAATTTACCACTACCATAAACAGCAGTAGTTCTTAGTAAATACCCAACTTTATTTATTTCGTAAATATCCGGCTGATTACCATTTGAAAGACAATCGACAACATACTGAAACAGTCTTACACTTTTATTTGCTCTACTAAGAATTAACTCATATGGAGAATTTCGACCTGATTCTTGAAGGGGAATTGTTTTTTTTAATCTATTTAGATCTTCATTAGATAATTTACCTACATGTAATGTGTAGGCTGTATCCCATTTACTAGCGATGACTCTATCACTTCTATCCTTATCATCTAGGAAAGCAGAGAAACATACAAGTGAATAAGTTTGTTTATTAATAATAATTTCATAAACAACTGTACCATAACCATCTTTATCTAAATCAAATTTTGATTTATGTATTTCCCAATTGTCGTTAATCAATCTTCTTAACATACTTCTGGAAAAACTAAGACGAGAGGGATAGCGTGAACCCATTCTTGATAGTTTCATGTAGCTATCGTTTTCTCTTACTTTTTGTAACATTTAATAAATATCTATAGTTAATTTTGGTTTTTTCATTAATAGAAGTATTAATCTATGTCAAAAATAAGTGAAGATATACTTCTAATTGATGGATTGGAATATTGTAACTGGAATAGGGAATTATTTGAAAATGCCCACCAAGCTCAATTAACTGCAATCCATGCGACATTAGTGTATTGGGAAAATACTGAAGAGTCTTTCGAAAAAATAAATTATTGGCACCGTCTTTTTAAAGAGCATGATGACATTATTGCTCACGCAAAAACTACTGAAGATATTTTACATGCTAAAAAAAATAATAAAGTTGCAATTATTTTTGGTTTTCAAAATTCTGCTCCAATTGCGAATGATATATTTTTAATTGAAAAATTTTTTGAAGCAGGTGTGAGATTTATGCAACTCACCTATAATAATCAGACCCCACTTGCTGGAGGATGCTTTGAACCTAAAGACTCAGGTGTTTCACGATTTGGAAAAGCTGTTATTGAAGAAATGAATAGACTTGGAATGATTGTAGATTTAAGTCATGCAGGAAAGCAAACTTGTCTTGATGCCATTGAGGTTTCAAATAAACCTGTTGCAATTTCTCATGCTAATCCAAATTTTTTTTATAGATCTAAAAGAAACATTGACACTGATATTTTACAAAAACTTGTTAAAAAAAATGGATTTATTGGTTTAAGCTTATATCCTTATCATCTTAAAAATTTAGGTGATTGTACTATAGAAGATTTTTGTGAAATGATTAAGCAGCTTGTAAACCTAATTGGTGAAGACAATATTGGAATAGGGTCTGATCTTTGTTTAAATTGGTCTGACGATGTAGTTATGTGGATGAGAAATGGAAAGTGGACCAAAAATATCGACTATGGAGAATCTAGAGATAAAAATCCAAAATGGCCTAAGTTACCAAGTTGGTATAAGCAACCAAGTGACTTAAATAATTTATTAAATTTAATGTGTAAAAATAATATTCCAGAAAAAGTTTCTACAAAAATAATAGGTCAGAATTGGTTTAACTTCATGAAAAATCAATTTTAGTTTCTACTACTAATAAAAGAAGCTGATAGTAAACTTATTATTACAATCGAAGCACCAATCATTTGATAAGTTTCTAAATTTTCTTTTAATAAAAAAACAGCCCCTAGAACACCTACCACTGGTTCTAAATACAAAAATAAGGCAGTATATGATTGTCCAATCTTTGGGATAGCAATTAATTGTGACAAAAGTGCAAAGCTATAACATACCGAAGGAATTAAAATTAAAAGATAAATGCCGATATCAAAATTAAAATTTAAAGAAAAAAATATTTTTAATATTACAAAAAAGAAAATAGTATTAAAAACATTTATAAATATATTTATTGGTATAGGTGATATCCCCTTTAATGACATTTTTTGATTTGTTACAATCATGCTTGTAGCTCCAAGAGAAGCAAGAAAAGCTAAAAAAATACCTACAAAATTTATTACTTTTAAAGATGGTCCTAAAACTAAAATAATTCCCAAAAATGTAAAAAAAAAAAGAATTTTTACAGTCAAATAAATTTTTTCCTTATCAATAATAATTGAATATAAAAGTACATATATTGGATAAAGACAAAAAATTAGAATAGTAAGGCTAACTTCGATAAATACAACTGAAGTTAATAATCCTAGAGTTAAAAATATTGAACCAACTGAAATCAATAAAAAGTAATTTATATTTTTTTTAAAATTACTAAGAAGATTTTTTTGATAAGGTATAAAAGGTAATATTATAATTGAAGCAACTGCATATCGTAAAAAAATAGCTAAACCTACTGATGCACCTGCATTATAAGCTATTTTAGTAGTAGGCCCAATTAGACCAAATAAAATCCCAGCAACTAAGGCAAAAATAACTCCAAATATGAACATTTTTTAAATTAACTTTTGACTATTTGGTTTCGTCCAGTTATTCAAGCATCATTACAAATATTTAATATGAATAATCCATCTCAAAGTTTCGTAAAATTTGAAAAGATTGATAAAAGTTATGATGGAGAAGTACTGGTAGTAAAAAACTTAAACTTGGATATTGCTAAAGGTGAATTTGTAACAATGTTGGGTCCATCAGGATCAGGTAAAACAACAACTTTGATGATGTTAGCTGGATTTGAAACACCTACAAATGGTGAAATATTTTTAGATACTAAACCAATAAGTAAAATACCTCCTTATGAAAGAGAAATTGGAATGGTATTTCAAAATTATGCTTTATTTCCTCATATGACAGTTGAAGAAAATTTATCCTTTCCTTTGGAAGTGAGAAAAATATCAAAACCTGAGACAAAAGAAAAAGTACAGAAGGCACTTGATATGGTTGAGCTTGGTAATTTTGGTACCAGATTTCCAGCACAATTATCTGGAGGCCAACAGCAAAGAGTTGCTTTAGCTAGAGCACTTGTCTTTGAGCCACGTTTGGTATTAATGGATGAACCTCTAGGTGCCCTTGATAAAAATTTACGTGAACAAATGCAATATGAAATAAAACATATCCATGACAGAATAGGAATTACAGTAGTATATGTTACACATGATCAAAGTGAAGCGCTAACAATGTCAAATAGAATAGCTGTTTTTAATGATGGAGTTGTACAACAATTATCGACACCAGATATTTTATATGAAAAACCTGAAAATTCATTTGTTGCCAAATTTATTGGAGAAAATAATACTCTTAACGGAGTGGTAACAGATGTTAATGGAGAAACATGTACAGTTGAACTTGATAATGGTTTTGGAAAAGTAAAAGCATTAAAAATAAATGTAAATGAAAAAGGTGATAAAACTCAACTTTCAATAAGACCAGAAAGAGTTACTATTGACAGTACAAATCCAGAATCAAATAATTTTGAAGGTAAGATTCAAGAATTAATATATTTAGGCGATCATATAAGAGCAAGATTAAACGTTTGTGGAAATGATGAATTTATTGTGAAGGTTCCAAACGAAGGAAGTTTTAGTCATAAAGAGGGAGACTTACTAAATTTAAGCTGGAATCCTGATGATGTTAGGGCTCTCGACATTTAGGTTTAAAAATATCTATATATTTAGCCCTTTTTTTTTATTTTTAAGCCTTTTTTTTAATTTAGCTACATGTTATTATTAAGTCATTACAGACATAATCTTAAGATTAATTAATTAAAATAGGAGGATCTATATGTCTAAATTTACAAAAGCCTTCTTATTCGCATCTATCATTTTTGCGCCGTTTGCAGCTAATTCTGTAACTGTTGCTTCATGGGGTGGTGCTTATACAGAAAGTCAACAAAAAGCTTATGCAGATACATATTCTGATCCTAGCTCAATTGTGTTTGAAAACTACAATGGAGGTTTAGGTGAAGTAAGAGCTCAAGTAGAAAGTGGAAGTGTTACTTGGGACTTAGTAGATGTTCTACCATCTGATGCAATCACAGGTTGTGATGAAGGTCTTTTCGAAGATATCTCATCTGAAATTGCAGCTAATGCAGTTCCTGGACCAGCCGGTGAGTCAATGGCAGAAGATATGGAAAACAACGGACTTGAGTATCACTCAGGTTGGGATTGTTGTGTTCCACAAATTTTCTGGACATACGTTGTATTCTATGACCCTGATGCTTTCCCTGGTGAAAAACCAGATAGTATGGCAGACTTCTTTGATACAGAAAAATTCCCTGGTAAAAGAGGTATTCATACTTGGGCAACAGGCATTATAGAAAAAGCTATGGTAGCAGATGGTGTAAAACCAAATGCAGTTCCAACAGTTTTAGCTAACCAAACAGGTGCTATTGACAGAGCATTTGAAGTTATGGACAGAATTAAAGACGATGTAGTATTCTGGTCAGCTGGTTCACAACCTCTTGAGTTAATAAAAAGTGGAGAAGTTGTAATGGCAGTTGCATATAATGGTCGTGTTGGTGCAGCTAACCTAGCTGAAGGAGAAAATTTTGAATATATTTGGGAAGGTCAAGTTTTAGATCAAGAGTATCTTTGTCTAACTGCTGGTGCTCCTAACAGAGAAGCAGCACTTGATTTCATGTGGCATGCTTCAACGCCTGAGGCACAAGCTGAACAAGCTAAATATATTACATATGGACCAATGAGAGCATCTGGTATTCCAATCATTCAAAATAATGAGCCTTTTGGACCAGGTGGCGTTGAAATTATGCCTCATATGCCTAATACTCCAGATCGTTTAGCAGTTTCAATCGTAAGTGATCCACAGTGGTGGTCAGATTACGGTGCAGAAATTAATGAGCGTTATGCTGCTTGGATGGCTAACTAAGCTTGATAAATTAAACTTTGTAATTTAATCTAAAGGCGAGGATTATCTCGCCTTTTTATTTGGAGGTTACCATTTCTACAGCTGAATTATTAACTACAGACGGCACTCCATTAAAACAAAGCCTTCGTAAAGCTGAAAGAAGGAATAAACTTCGCGCCTTTTTACTAGTATTTCCTTTACTTCTTTTTATTGTCGTAACTTTTGTAATGCCTATAGGCGACATGCTTTTAAGGAGTGTTGATGATAGTCAAATTAATTCAGTATTTCCAAATACTTTTAATGAATATAAAAGCTGGGATAAAGAAGCCGATGAACTTCCGCCTGAAGAAGTTTACAAAAGTCTTTTTTTTGAATTAGCGAATGGAGATAAGAGGCAAATAGGTAAAGCCTTAACAAGAATGAATTATGCTAAATCTGGTTGGAAAAGTTTAATAAAAAAAACAACTAGAGAAATAAAAAAAATTGTTAAAAAGGGTGAAGAACCAGTTTCTTATAAAGATACTTTCATTAAAATAAATAAGCTCTGGGCAGATCCAACTTACTGGTACTCATTTAATCAAATGGTCAATGATAGATCTTCAATCTACTATTGGAACGCTATTGATAGAACATTTGATGAAGATGGGGATGTTGCTTTGCAAGATGAGAAACGAAGAATGTATATAAATACTTGGTTTAGAACATTTAAGGTGAGCATATATGTTACAATTTTTTGTTTAATTCTTGGTTTCCCTGTTGCTCATTTATTAGCCAACTTACCCCTTAGATACAGTAATCTTTTAATGATTTTTGTATTGCTTCCTTTTTGGACCTCATTACTAGTGAGGACAACAGCATGGATAGTGATGCTTCAACAAAATGGAGTTATAAATGGAATTTTAGTTTGGTTAGGTGTCATAAGTGATGATGGACGTATACAAATGGTTTACAATGAAGCAGGGACTTTAATTGCAATGACACAAATTTTACTCCCATTTATGATTTTACCCTTGTACAGTGTAATGAGAGTAATTCCCAAAAGTCATATGAGAGCTGCTCAAAATTTAGGAGCTAAACCAGCAATGGCTTTTTGGCGAGTTTACCTTCCGCAAACAATCCCAGGTATAAGTGCTGGAGGTTTGTTGGTGTTTGTTCTTGCTATTGGATATTTTATAACGCCCGAATTAGTTGGCGGTAAAGATGGTAAATTAATTGGCAGTTGGATTGCATACCATTTAAGAACTACACTTAATTGGGGACTATGTGCTGCCTTGGGAGGTATACTTCTTGGTATAATGCTAATATTTTATTGGCTTTACAATAAAATCGTTGGAATAGACAATATTAAGTTAGGATAATAAATGGCTCTACCTAGTTACGCAACTCCAGTCCAAAGAACATACTATTACCTCTATTTATTTTTTTGCGCGGTAGTCTTCTTCTTTTTAATCGCACCGCTCTTTGCAATTATTCCAATATCGTTCAGTGTTTCTCCCTTTATGGTCTTTACAGAAGGAATGCTAGCGTGGCCTCCTGATCCAGAAGCTTGGTCAACAAGATGGTATAAAAATATGATTGGAGATTGTAGTGCTGATGTTGTTTCTTCTACTGTTCCTTGTTCAACAAAATGGATGAAAGGTACAGTAAATAGTTTTTATATTGGTATTATAGCAACTTTTATTGCCACTGCTTTAGGAACATTAGCTGCTCTTGGTTTAAGCAGGCCTCATATGCCATATAAGGGTTTGATAATGGCAATATTAATTTCACCAATGATTGTTCCTCTAATTATTACAGCTGCAGGAATGTTCTTCTTCTATGCAAGAATAAATCTTGTTTATACTTTCACAGGTATAATTCTTGCACACGTTGCTCTTGCTACACCCTTTGTAGTAATTACTGTAACGGCAACATTAGTTGGTTTCGATATGAACATGGTAAAAGCTGCACAGAGCTTAGGCGCTAAACCAATGAGAACATTTTTTAAAGTTATTATGCCGTTGATTTTACCAGGTATTATATCAGGAGCTTTATTTGCGTTTATTACATCTTTTGATGAAGTAGTTATAGTTATGTTTATGGCAAGTATTGATCAATTAACAATTCCTAAACAAATGTGGGCTGGAATACGTCAAGAAATAAGTCCCGTTATATTATGCATGGCAACATGTTTAGTTTTACTCTCAATCTTTTTATTAACCACAGTTGAGCTACTTAGAAGAAGGTCTGAAAAACTCAGAGGTATTAAAGCTCGATAGAATAGTGAAGGACATTGCTGTTATTGGTGCTGGAATAGTAGGTATCTGTAGTGCTTATTTTCTAAAAAAATCTGGCTTTAATGTAACTCTTATAGATAGAGAAGATCCCGGTACATTAACCAGTTTTGGTCATGCATGTAGCTTTGCTGACTATGCAAATGTTCCTGTAAATTACCCTGGATTAATATGGGACATACCTAAAATGCTATTGAGAAAAGATGGTCCTTTAGCTGTTGATTTTTTTTATATTCTTAAAAATTTACCTTGGGCTTTAAGTTTTCTCAAAAATTGCAAAAAAGAAAAAGTTGATGAGATTGCTAGTTCACTTACAAATCTATTAAAACATTCACAGCTATCTTATGATGAAATTTTCAAAGATATAGATGTGCAAGAGTATATAAGTGATGAAGAAAATTTATATTTATTTGACACTAAAAAATCTTTTCAAGATTATGAATACGCAAATGTAATTAGAAAAAAAAATAGAGTTAAAGTTAGAAATTTAACTAAAGATGAGGTTAAAGAATTAGAGCCAAACATTGCTGATGTTTATTATGCGGGTCAAGTGTTTACCGGATCCAGACACACAACAAATCCTTTAGCTATTAGCACAAAAATTTTCGAAAAATTTTTAGAAATAGGTGGTATTTATATAAAGCAAAATGTTAAAAATATATTTCAAAATGAAAACAGAATAGAATTATTTTTAGAAGATAAAAAAATAAACTTTGATAAAGTAATTATAAGTGCTGGCGCCTGGTCTAATCAAATTGCAAATATGCTTGGTGACAAATTTCCACTTGATACAGAAAGAGGATATCATATTTTATTTGAAACAAATGAAAAATTGATTAGTCGGCCGATTGCTTGGTCTGAATCTGGATTTTATTTAATACAAATTCACAATGGTATCAGAGCCGCAGGAACTGTTGAAATTGCAGGATTAACAAAACCTTCAAATAAAAAACGTCTTGAAATGATAGAAAGACAATCAAGAAAAGTTTTACCTCAACTAGGAGATATTAAATCAACATGGATGGGTAGAAGACCAACTTTACCTGACTCACTTCCAATTATTGGAAAATCTAAACAGAATAATAATGTTATTTATGCCTTTGGACATCAACATGTTGGCTGGACTTTAGCAGCTGTGACAGGAAAAATTATTGATAGTTTATCAAAGGACAAAGTGCCAAATATTGATATTACTGCTTATTCTCCATCAAGATTCTAGTTTAATATATTGCAACTATTGTAGTAATAGTGATATTACATAAATAACGATACATAACTCAGCGTATAATCATTACGAAAGTGGGATAGGTCGTAACTTAATATAAATTTTATTAAAATGAAATTTGGATATTTTTGTAATACGACTAATTGGAAACACAAACCATTTAATCAATTATTAGAAGAAGCAAGAGAAATTTCAGTTTTTTGTGATGAAAATAATTGGGATTCAATTTGGTTTACAGAGCATCATTTCAATCATGAAGGTATGGAGTCTTGTACTAATCCTCTGATGATGGGAACAGATGTTGCCGCAAGAACAAAAAAAATAAAAATTGGACAAGCATGTAATGTAATAACCTTTCATAATCCTATCCGTCTAGCTGAAGATATAGCTTTTTTAGATCAATTATCTGAAGGCAGAGTAGAGGTTGGAATTGGAAGAGGTGTATACGGAAGAGAAGCAATAAATATGAATAAAGAGGCCGATCTCAAAGATCAAGCAAAAAACTTTAGACTATTTGAAGAGACATTAAGCATAATGAAAAAAGCTTGGACAGAAAAATTCTTTAATCACAAAGGAGAGTTTTACACTTATCCCGCACCAAACTTTAAATGGCAACATGATATGAGTCCAGCGAGTGAAGAGTTCTTGGACATAGATACTAATGAAGTAAAAAAAATTAGCATTGTCCCAAAACCATTTCAAAAACCTCATCCAGCAATCTGGCAAGTTGTTGATAGCCCCTCATCAATAGAGTGGGCAGCCGCAAATGGAATAAATACTATAATGTGGATACCTACTGTTAAAGCACTCAAGAAAAGATTTCTACTCTACAAGGAAGCAAAATCAAAAGCTGAAAACCGAGAAGTTCCTCTTGGAGAAGGCATCTGTCTTGTTAGAGATATGTTTATAGCTGACACAATGGAGGAAGCTGAAAAACTTGCTGGAGAACATATAGTAAATTATATGCGTTGGGTTTGTCACTGGCGAGGTTTAGGTAATCATATGGACCCAGGCGAAATACTTCCAGAAACTGATCATAAATTAGATTTATTAAATTATGATTTTTTACATAAAAGAAATTTACTTTTTGGAACACCGGAATACGTGGTTAATAAAATTAATGAATTAAAATCAGAATTAAATCTACAAAATTTACAAGTTTGGTCAAACTTTCCAGGAATTGATCATGAAGCATGTATGAGAAGTATAAAATTATTTACAAATGAAGTAATGCCGAAAATAAAACTTGATGAATCAAATATTCAAATTGCCAGTTAATAATGGAATTGAAGTTACGTAAATTTAATAAATTTGTAGATAAAACTTTCATCGAAGGAGGGAAAAAGGCTAAGGATCCAGTGCTACTAGTTTCTGTAGCAGCAGTTTTTGAAAATCCATGGAAAGATAAGGGATTTGTTGAAGATTTAAAACCTATAATTTTAGATCTTGCTCCCAAATTAGGCGCTATCCTTGTCCCCGAACTTGTAAAAGAAATAGGCCCACCAGAAAAAATTTTAGCTTATGGGAAAGCAGGTATTGTAGGTTTAAATGGTGAAATTGAACATGCTTCAGCTTTTATACATACTCTTCGGTTTGGTAACATTTTTAGAGATGCCGTAGGCGGAACTTCTTATTTAAGTTTTACTAATACTAGAGGTCCTGCTGGATCAAAAATTTCAATTCCTATGATGCACAAAACAGATGCTGGTCTAAGACCCTATTATTTAACACATGAATTTACAATTCACGATGCTCCATTTGATAATGAAATTGTTATCGCTATTGGAGGAGCAACAACAGGTAGGGCTCATGCTAGGACTGGTGATAGATATCAAGATATGAAAGAAATGGGTATAGAGCCAAAATAAATGTTAAAGAATTTTGATAAAAATCAAAATTATTATAAATTTTATAAAAGAAAAAATATTCCTATTGTTTTTATTCATGGTGTTGGTCTAGATCATGAAATGTGGTTTCCTCAAATTAGATATTTTAGGAACAATTCAATTTTAGTTTACGACCTATTAGGCCATGGAAAAACACCACTACATAAAAAAAGTGTCAATTTTGAAGATTTTTCAAAACAATTAAATAATTTGCTAGATAATTTAAATATTAAAAAAATGAATCTTGTAGGTTTTTCATTTGGTTCTTTAGTTGCTCTAAATTTTGCTAAAAAATATCAAAAAAAAGTTAATAAATTAGTTTTAATATCTACTGTTTTTAAAAGAGATAATTTAGAAAAATATAACGTTAGAGAAAGATATAAAACAGCAAAGAAAAATATACCTATATCTAATTTGGCTTTAAAAAGATGGTTCAGTCCTAAATTTATTAATAACAATCCAAAGATAAAAAAATATATTTTGACTACTCTTAATAAAAAAAATAAAGATTACTTAAATTTTTTAAAATCATACAAACTATTTTCTTATTTCAAAGATAGCACAAAAGAAATCAAAAAAATAAAAATACCTTCTCTTGTTTTAACTGGTACAAAAGATCAAGGTTCTACAGTAAAAATGTCACAAAACTTATCAAATGAACTTATTAACTCACAATTTTTTAAAATTACCAATGCTAAACACTTATGCAGTATTGAGTATTCCTCAAATGTAAATATGATAATAAAAAAATTTCTAAATACTTAATATGATACAAGAATATAAAATGTTTATTAACGGTGAATGGATCGATTCATCATCTAATAAAAAAATAGAAACACTTAATCCAGAAAATAATGAAGTTTGGGCTTCTGTACCAGAAGCAAATGATCAAGATGTTGATTTTGCAGTACAAAGTGCACAAAAAGCTTTTGATAGTTCTTGGTCAAAATTACACCCTCGTGAAAGAGCTAAATATTTACGATTAATAGCAAATGAATTACGAGAGAATGCTGAACACCTTGGTAAAATTGAAACAATTGACACAGGGAAATTATTTCGTGAAACAAAGACACAGGCCAATTATATCGCAGAGTATTATGATTACTTTGCAGGACTTGCAGATAAAGTTGAGGGAACAGTTATACCTATTGATAAAGAAGATATGCAAGTTACAACTACTAGAGTGCCAATAGGAGTAGTAGCTGCAATTATTCCTTGGAATTCTCAAATGCTTCTTACAGCTGTAAAATTGGCTCCAGCTTTAGCTATGGGAAATACTGTTGTAATAAAAGCATCTGAATTAGCACCAGTCACACTATTAGAATTTGCTAAGCTTATCGAAAAGACGGGAATACCTAAAGGAGTTGTTAATATTATAACTGGTTTAGGTGATCCTAGTGGCAAAGTATTAACACAACACCATTTAGTCGAAAGAATTGCTTTTACAGGTGGGCCTGAAACAGCAAGGCATATTGTAAAAAATTCATCACATAACTTGTCTCAAGTAAGTCTAGAACTTGGGGGAAAAAGTCCAGTAGCAGTCTTTGATGATGCTGATCAAGAAAATGCACTTAATGGAATAACTGCTGGTATATTTGGTGCTAGTGGTCAGAGTTGTATTGCAGGATCAAGATTATACATTCAATCATCTATCTACGAAATATTTCTAAATAAACTTATAGATAAAGCTAAAAAAATAAAATTAGGACCACCTATGTCAGATGAAACACAAATGGGACCTCTAAATAGTCTTAAACAGCTTGAAGTAATTGAAAAAAATATAAATGAGACTGTTAAACAAGGTGGAATAATAAAGTGTGGTGGAAAAAGATCTTCTTTATCTAATAAAGGGTATTATTTTCCGGCAACTATTATAGAATGTGAAAATCATAATTTACCTTCAGCAGAAAATGAATTGTTTGGCCCAGTATTATCTGTGATGAAATTTGAAAAAGAAGATGAATTAGTAAACCTTATGAATGATAATAAGTATGGATTATCCTCTGGTGTTTATACAAAAGATTTGGGAAGAGGAATGAGAGTTTCAAAAGCAATTAGAGCTGGAATAGTTTTTGTAAACACCTACCGTTTAATTTCTCCAATGGCACCATTTGGAGGCATGAAGGATAGTGGATATGGTAAAGAGGCAGGTCAAGAATCAATAAAAGAATATACCAGAGTAAAAACTACTTGGTTTAATGCTTCTCAAAAACCAATGAGTGATCCTTTTACTATGGGTTAATATTATTAGCTTAAGCTAATACCTACATTTTTAACTTGAAGATAAGACTTGAGACCATCTACACCTTTTTCTCTGCTATAACCAGATTGCTTATAACCACCAAAAGGTGTTGCATGATTTCCGGTAAACCATTTATTTACATATACTTGCCCAGCTTCTAATTTGCTTGCAGTCCAAGATGCTTTTTTAAGATCTTTTGTAAAAACTCCAGCACCTAAACCATACTCAGTATCATTCGCAATATCAATTGCTTCTTCTTGATCTTCATATTCAAGAACTGAGAGTACTGGACCAAAAATTTCTTCTCTGGCTACAGTCATACTTTGTTTTACATTGTTTAGAACTGTTGGTTCCATAAAATATCCCTCACGTTCTAATCTTTTTCCACCATATGCTGCTTCTGCTCCTTCTTGAATACCTGATCTTGCATAACCTTCAACTTTTTGTAGCTGATTTTCTGATATAACAGGAGTTAGGTCTGTATCTTTTTCAATACCGGGTCCAATTTTTAAAGATTTACTCATGTCAACAAGCTTATCTACTAATTCATCTTTAATTGATTTATGAACTACCAATCTAGACATCGCTGTACAAATTTGTCCTGCAACACTAAATATTCCTGAACGCGCACTTTCTACAACTTCATTTAGATCAGCGTCGGGGTAAACAATACCAGCTGACTTGCCACCTAATTCAACTACAGCAGGTATAGCTTTGTCAGCACAAGCATGAAGTATCTTTTTTCCAGTTGCGACTGAGCCTGTGAATACTACGTGATTTACATCTTCATGAGATACAAGATAAGATCCTGCCTCATTTCCATATCCACAAATTATGTTGATTAACCCTTCTGGTACACCAGCATTTTGTATTGCTTTAGCAAAAACTGTTGCTGACAAGGGGGTTAATTCTGCAGTTTTTATAATTGTTGAATTTCCAGTAGCAAAAGAACATGACAGTGATCTTCCAATCATTGATAATGGAAAATTCCATGGCACAACATGTGCTGATACACCAAATGGTTCTAAGACTGTGTAATCAAAAACATTTTTTGCAACAGGTATTGTTTTACCTTCAAGTTTATCTGTTAAGCCTGCATAGTAATCAAACATATCTGCTACATCATTGAATTCTTTAATTGCTGAAGCAATATTTTTTCCATTTTCATAACAAAGAAGTTCACCACCTTTTTTTGAAACCTTTCTCGTCTCTTCGGCAATTTTTCTCATTAGCTTTGCTCTTGAAAGTAAAGGCATATCTACAAGAACTCTGCTATTGTATGAATTCTTAGCTGCTTCAACTGCAAGATCAACTTCATTTTTTTTTGCACATGAAATTTCACCAATGATTTTACCATTTGAAGGATCATCAACCTTTATTGTTTCTTTGGACTCACTTTCAATCCATTTATTATTTATAAAATTCTTATATTTTTCCATTTTCGACGTTTTTTAATTAATTATTTTTGTTTCATTCTTTATCATTTAGGATATGAAAATGATACAAATTTAATTTTAAGAAACATGAGTATTACATTTAATCAGTTAAAAAAACTAATAACAAAAAAAGAAATAGATACAGTTTTAGTTTGTGTATCAGATATGCAAGGTAGACTAAATGGAAAAAGAGTTACTGGAAAAGCTTTTCTTGATTATGTGTATAAGGAAACACATATGTGTGACTATCTCTATACCGTTGATATGGACATGTTTACTGTACCAGGATATAAATCCTCTTCATGGGAAACTGGCTATGGAGATATGACTGTAATTCCAGATCTCAAAACGATAAAGATCGCTAATTGGTTAAATAAAACAGCTATAGTAATATGTGATTGTTTAGACCATTCAGGAAAAAAACCACTTATTCATTCAACAAGACAAATATTAAAAGATGTTTTAGCTAAGGCTGACAAAATGGGATTTCAATCTATGGTTGGTTCAGAATTAGAATTTTTTCTTTTCAATCAAACTTATGAAGAAATTCATAATAATAATTATACTAAACTTAAAGAGTCTTCTTGGTATATTGAAGATTACATGATTTTCCAAACTACTAAAGAAGAGGATGTGATGCAGGAATTAAGAAATTCTCTTCTAGATAGTGGAATTTATGTAGAATGTTCAAAGGGTGAAGCCGCTCCTGGACAAGAAGAAATTAATGTTGTTTTTTCCGATGCATTAAACATGGCTGACAATCATATTTTAATAAAAAATGCGACAAAAGAAATTGCTTATAAACACAACAAAGCTGTAACCTTTATGGCCAAATATAACAAAGAAGTTTGTGGAAGCTCATGTCATATTCATAACTCTTTATTTGATAAGAAAACAAAAAAAAATATATTTTATAACCCCAAGGATAAATATGGAATGTCTGATATTTTTAAAAGTTATCTTGCAGGACAAATAAAATTACTACCAGATATTTCAATTTTTTTAGCACCAAATATTAATTCTTATAAAAGATTTCAAGATGGATCATTTGCTCCTACAAAATCTGTTTGGGGAATTGATAATCGTACTGCTGGGTTTAGATTAGCTGGTCATGGGTCATCCATAAGAATTGAATGTCGAGTCCCAGGAGCAGATGTTAACCCTTATCTTTCTTTTGCTGCTTTAGTTGGGGCTGGGTTATATGGTATTAAAAATAAACTTAAATTAGATAAGCCTTATTCTGGGAATATTTATGAGAAAAAAGTAAATGAAGTTCCTAAAACACTTAACGAGGCAATTCAACTTGCTAAAAAATCTAAATTTTTAAAAGAGATATTTCCACAAGATGTACTAGATCATTATATCCATGCTGCTGAATGGGAACAAAAAGATTATGATGGTTCAGTTAATGATTGGCAGTTACGAAGATACTTCGAACGAGGCTAATATTACTAAATGTTTGAGACTATTACTCCAATTGACAACTCCGTCTTACTTAAAAGAGAATATGCAACAGAAGAAGATATTGAAACAAGTCTCAGCAATTCCTATTCTGTAAGAGAACATTGGAAAAATATATCTCTAGAAGAGAGAAAAAAGTCAGTTTTAAATTTTGTAGAAATTTTTTTAAAGAATAAGGATGTTTCTAGTAATTTATGTAAGCAAATAGGCAGACCTATAGCACAGTGCCCAGGAGAGATGAGAGGTTTTGAAGAAAGAGCTCGTTATATGATTGATAATGCTGATAGAGCATTATCTAGAATTGTTTCAGTTAAAAATGATGAATTTGATAATTATATAAAAAAAGAACCACTAGGGACTATATTTGTAATTGCGCCGTGGAATTATCCTTTCAACACTTCTGTTAATTCAATTGTACCAAGTTTACTTGCAGGTAATGCAGTTATATTAAAACATTCTTCTCAAACTCCACTCTGTGCTGAAGAATTATATGAGGCTGCTAAACAATCTTCATTACCAAAAAATATTTTTCAGTATTTACATTTAGATCACGATCAAACATCAAGAATAATTTCAGATTCAAGAATTAATCATGTTTTATTTACAGGTTCTGTTAGCGGAGGAAAACAAATAAAAAAATCTATAGGCACTAGATTTATTGGAGCTGGTTTAGAGTTAGGTGGAAAAGATCCTGCTTATGTTAGAGCTGATTGTGACTTAGAACATGCTGTTGAAAATTTAGTTGATGGATCATACTTCAATTCTGGCCAATCTTGTTGTGGTATTGAAAGAATTTATGTTGATAAAAAAATATACAATACATTTGTAGAAAAATTTAAAGATGTAACTGAGAAATATGTTTTAGGAAATCCACTAGAGATGGATACAAATTTAGGCCCAGTAGTAAAGCAATCTGCTGCAAATAATATTAGATCTGAAGTTAACAACGCAATTAGTCAAGGTGGAAAGAACATTATAGATAACAAAAAATTTAATTTCGATGATGGTAATAATTGTTATGTAAGCCCTAGTGCACTCATCAATGTCGATCATTCGATGAAATATATGATGGAAGAAATATTTGGCCCTTCAGTGGGAATAATGAAAGTAGAAAATGAAAATGAAGCTTTATCTCTAATGAATGATAGCTCTTATGGGTTAACAGCAAGTATTTGGACAAATGATAAGTCTTTTGCAGAAAATTTTGGAAAAAATGTTGAGACAGGAACTTTTTTTATGAATAGATGTGATTACCTAGATCCTGGCTTAGCATGGACCGGTGTAAAAGATACTGGAATTGGCGTTACTTTATCTGTTCTAGGATTTGATCATTTAACAAGAGCAAAAAGCTATCATATAAGAAATATTTGAGATTATGGAAAATATAAATTGGAATTATCCTACTACAATCTGGTTTGGTGTTGATAGAATAAAAGAAATACAAAAAGCCTGTGAAGAATTAAATATTCAAAAACCATTAATTGTTACTGATAATGGAATTTTAAAAACAAACATTATTAATAATTTAAATGATTGTTTAGATAAACAGGCAATTGTTTTTAGTGATGTTAAATCAAATCCTACAGGTAAAAATGTTGAAGATGGTGTTAAAGCATTTAATGAAAATAAACATGATGGAGTAATAGCTGTTGGCGGAGGCTCGGGTATGGATACAGGAAAGGCAATTGCATTTATGGCCAAGCAAGAAAGACCAATCTGGGATTTTGAAGATATTGGTGACTGGTGGACTAGAGCTAATGCAGATTCAATTTTTCCTATAATTGCTCTACCTACTACAGCTGGTACTGGCTCTGAAACTGGGAGAGCGTCAGTCTTTACTAACGAACAAACACAAGAGAAAAAAATAATTTTCCATCCAAAAATGCTTCCATCAATTGTTATCCTTGATCCAAATTTGACAATTCCACTTCCTGCAAATTTAACAGCCTTTACTGGAATGGATGCACTAGCTCATTGCTTAGAAGCATATTTGTCTAATATTTTCCATCCTTATTCTCAAGGTATTGCATTAGAGGGTATTAGATTAGTAAAAAATAATCTTGTTCATGCTTTTAATAATGGATCAAACTTAGAAGCTAGATCGCATATGCTAGCATCTTCATCTATGGGCTCAATAGCTTTCCAAAAAGGTTTAGGTGCTATCCATTCTTTAAGTCATCCAGTTGGTGCAATTTATAATACACATCATGGATTAACCAATGCAGTATTTATGCCATATGTTTTACAATATAATAAAAAAGGTATTGAAGAAAAAATTATAGATATTTCAAGATATATAAATTTAAAATCAGCAACATTTAATAATTTTATGGATTGGATTTTAGAGCTTAGATCTAATTTAAATATCCCTCATACTTTAAGTGAAATAATTGATGATGACAAAAATTTAAAAAAAATGAGTTTAATGGCTTTTAATGATCCTTCCACAAGTACAAATCCAATACCAGTTAATGCACAAGATTTTTTAAAAATGTATGTTAAAGCCTTTAAAGGTGATTTATAAATTTATAGTGTTGCTCCAATTATCCAAGGATTAAATTCATCATCCCCATAATCATTTATTTCACTTTTTGATTTTTCACCTGATGCAACAGAAATTATTTTATCAAATATTTCTTTGCCAACCTCATTAACGCTTGCAACGTTATCCATAATAGTACCAGCATTGATATCCATATCTTCATTAAGTTTATTGTACATATTTGTATTTGTTGCTATTTTAATACTTGGAGTAGGTTTAAATCCAAAGCAAGAACCTCGACCAGTAGTAAAACAAATAAGATTAGCGCCAGAAGCAACTTGACCAGTTACAGATACAGGATCGTAACCTGGAGAATTCATAAAGTTAAAACCTTTGGTTTTTACCTGTTCAGCATAATCGAGGACATCAACCATATTTCTATTACCAGCTTTGGATACTGCACCTAATGATTTTTCCAGAATTGTAGTTAAACCTCCTTTTTTATTACCAGGACTTGGATTATTATCTAATGTGCTATCGTTGCTAGCTACATATTCTTTCCACCAATCAATTTGTTTGTTTAGTTTTTCTATATTTTTTTCATTTGATGATTTTTCAAATAATAAATGTTCTGCTCCATATATTTCTGGGGTCTCTGATAGTAATGTTGTTCCTCCATTATCAATAATCAAATCTGAAGCAAAGCCTAGTGCAGGATTTGCAGTTATCCCAGAATACGAATCTGAGCCACCACATTGCAAAGCAACTGTTAGTTCTGAAGCAGGAATATTTGTTCTAGAAATACTATTAATTTGATTTAGTTGATTGATGATTTTTGAAGTCACTTTCTTTATTATTTCATTTGTTCCACCTTCATCTTGAATGTTCAAATATTCAATATTTCCTTTTTCTTGATCATTGTTATACAAGCTTATTTGGGCACATTCACATCCTAGTCCGATAACAAAAACTTTTCCAAAGTTTGGATGAATTTTAAAACCTTCAATAGTTCTGTTAAACACGCTCATAGCGTATCCAGAAGTATTCATGCCACAACCTGATGAATGTTTTAAACAAACCGCTCCATCAATATTTTCAAAATTATTATCTTTTAAATAATTATTTATTTTATCTGATATTTTTTTAACAACAGTTGCAGAACAATTAACTGTACTAATTAAACCTATATAATTTCTAGTACCTGATGATCCATTATTTCTTTTGAAGCCTTTAAAGTATTCTATTTTTTCATTTTTGATAATATCATTTTTAAAATTATTACGTGTATACTCTCTTTTGAAATCACTATATCCCATATTATGTGAATGCACATGTTCACCAGGTTCTATATTTTGATTAGATATTCCAATTATTTGTCCGTACTTAAAAATAAAATCACCACTTTTAATTTTTTTTAAAGAAATTTTATGACCATAGGGAATGTTATCAATTGATCTAATTCCATAATTTATATTAATATTCTGAGGAATATCCATTGGAGCAATTCCAATATTATCTTTTTCATTTAATTTGATTATGTTAAACATATTTTACATAAACATATAACATAAATAATCATGAACGAAATTGCAACTTATCCATCACTTAAAGATAGGGTGGTTCTTATTACAGGTGGTGCCTCAGGTATTGGGGAAAGTATTGTCAAACAATTTGTTTCTCAAAAATCAAAAGTAGCATTTTTAGACATAAATGATGAGTTAGGTAATGAGTTATCAAAAAAAATCAAAAAAAAATATGATGTTGATAGTCTATTTGTAAAATGTGATTTAAAAAATATAGATCAGCTTAAAAGTTCATTAGAAAAAGTAAAAAAAGAAATTGGTCCAATTTCAATTCTAGTAAATAATGCAGCCAATGATGAAAGACATGACATAGATAGTGTCACTCCTGAATATTGGGATGATAGAATGAATATTAATTTGAGACATTATTTTTTTGCAACACAAGCTGTCTATAAAGATATGAAAAATTTTGGTAAAGGATCTGTTGTAAACATTGGAAGTTTTTCATGGATGATTTCCCAAGGTGGTATGGCTGGATATACCACTGCAAAATCTGCTATTATGGGATTAACGAGAACTTTAGCAAGAGATTTAGGTGTTTATAATATAAGAGTAAATTGTATAGTTCCTGGCTGGATCATCACGGATAGGCAAAAAAAATTATGGCTTACTCCAGAAATTGAAAAAACCCAACTTGAGAGACAATGTATAAAGAGAATGCTTATGCCAGAAGATATATCAAAACCAGTTTTATTTTTTGCATCTGATCAAAGTTCTGGTTGTACTGCACAAAATTATGTCATTGATGGTGGCATAGTTAATTAATGAAAAAAAAATCCAAAATTGCTTTTGGTAGATTAGATTTACTCAGAAATGATACTTTAAATAATAAAAGTAAAATTCGAATTGGTTTTATTGGTGGAGGTCCTAATTCTTTTATTGGATACACACATAGGTTATCAGCTAGATTTGATAATAAATTTGAATTTGTTGCTGGAATATTTTCAAAAGATAAAAAAAAATCCAAATCTTTTGGTTTGTCATTGGGATTGGCTGATGATCGTTGTTACAGCGATTATAAGTCTATGGCATCAGCAGAATCAAAAAGAAATGACGGTATTCAAGCTCTTGGAATAATGACTCCATCTGGTGATCATTATAAGATAGCAAAGGCATTTATAGAAAAAGGAATACATATTATTTGTGACAAACCTTTAACTGCAACAGTTGAAGATGCTGTTAAATTAAAAAAAGCTATTTTAAAAAATAAAATTGTGTTTGCATTAACACACAATTACTCAAGCTACCCAATGCTAAGAGAGGCGAAAAATATAATTTCAAATCAAAAATTAGGAAAAATCAATTTGATAAATGTAGAGTACCCCCAAGGTTATACAGTTGGGGTAAAAAAGAAGGATGAAAAAGCAATATTAAAATGGAGATTAGATAAAAAACAATCTGGACCATCAATGATATTATCTGAAATTGGAACTCACGCGTATCATTTGTTGAGATATGTGACTGGATTAGAAGCTAACGAAATATCTGCAGAAGTAAATTCATTATCTTCAGAAATTTCAGTTGATGATAATGCTTTTGTTTTATTAAGAATGCGCAATAAGGCAAGAGGTATAATATGGGTATCGTCTGCTGCTACCGGTGGAGAAAATGGTTTAAAAATTAGGGTATATGGAACAAAAGGTTCAATAGAGTGGTTACAAGATGATCCAAATAATCTAAAGTTTACAGAATTGGATAAACCAATGAAAGTTATAACAAGAGCAAGTAAATTAGTATCTAATTTTTCACTTTCATCTTCAAGAATTGCTGCTGGTCACCCTGAAGGTTTTTTTGAAGCTTTTGCAAATATTTATTCAGAATTTGCTGATCAGATTCATAATAAAAATAAAAAATGTTCATTTCCAACAATTGATGACGGTGTTGCTGGTATTAAATTTATTTATGCAGCAAAAAAATCTTCTAATTTAAATTCAAAGTGGGTAAAAATCTAAAATGATTAATTTTGCCTTATTAGGAACAGGAAGAATTGGGAAATTACATGCATCAATCATAAATTCACATCCAGAAGCGAGTCTTAAATACGTTTATGATATTGATACAAGCTCTGCCAAAAAAATTGCAAAAAAATATAGTTGTGAATTTGCAAAGACTGCAAAAGAAGCGATTTCTTCAGATCAAATTAATGCTATTTTAATTGCATCTGCAACACCGACTCATACAGATTATATTTCTCTAGGAGCAGAATTTAACAAAGCTATTTTATGTGAAAAGCCAATTGATTTAGATATAAATAAAGTAAATAGATGTTGGCAAAAAATTAAAAAATATAAACCAACTATTCAAATTGGTTTTAATCGAAGATTTGATCCTAATCATAATAAAGTTCAAAGTGAGGTTCTATCAGGAAAGATTGGAAACATTGAAATGATTGTAATCACAAGTAGGGATCCTTCTCCACCTGGCATTGATTATTTAAAACAATCTGGAGGTATTTTCAGAGATTGTTCAATTCATGATTTTGATTTAGCACGATTTATTCTCAATAATGATCCAATTGTAGAAGTTTTTGCACAAGGTTCAGTAAATGTTTCAAATGATTTTAAGGTTACAAATGATTATGATACAACTATGTGTTTTATGAAATCTAAAAAAGGGGTTTTAGTTCATATAAATAATTCAAGAAGAGCTGTATATGGTTATGATCAAAGACTAGAAGTATTTGGAAGTAATGGTATGCTAATTTCTGATAATGTTCCTAATAATGATATCAATTATTATAATCAAAATTTATCATTTGCAAAAAAACCAATTAAAAATTTTTTTATAGAAAGATATAATGATGCTTATCAAATACAATTAGATCAATTTATTAAATCAATAAGAAATAAAAAAAATACATTAGTCACTTTTGAAGATGGAAAGAATGCTTTAATTCTTGCTAATTCAGCAACTAAATCAGTAAAATCAAATAAAGTTATAAAACCAAAATTTTAGTTATAGATAAATTTTATGAATGAACAATTTAAAGATAAGGTGATCATAGTAACAGGAAGTACACAAGGTAGTGGTGCTGAAACAGCGAGATTATTAGCTAGCAGAGGTGCTAAAGCAATTACAATTTGTGGGAGACAAGAAAATAAAGGTCTTGAAGTTAAAAATCAGATTGAAAAATTAGGCACTGAGTGTTTGTATATAAAAGCAGACCTTAAAAATGTTGATGATTGCAAAAAAATTGTTTCAGAAACTGATAAAAAATTTGGAACGATAAATACTTTAATTAATGTTGCCGGATATACAGAAAGAGGAACAATTCTAAGTGCTACTCTAGAAAATTATGAAAACAATTATAATATTAATACTCGTGCGCCTTTCATATTAATGCAAGAGACAATTAAAATAATGATTAGAGATAAGAACAAAGGAACAATTGCAAATGTATTATCTATGGCAATGTATAGTGGTATGCCATTTATTGTTGCTTATAGCGGTTCAAAAGCTGCTTTAGCTACAATGACAAAAAATATTGCAAATTCTGTTGCTAGTTATCAAATAAGAGTAAATGCGTTAAATATTGGATGGACAGATACTCCTGCTGAACATGATATACAGACAAGAGTTCACAAAAAAAACCTTAATTGGTTGAAAGATGAAGAAAAAAAAGTTCCTTTTAATAGATTGATTAAACCTATTGATGTAGCAAAAGGACTAGCATTTATGTGCTCAGAAGAATCTGGATTAATGACAGGCAGTGTAATTGATTTTGATCAAACAGTACATGGTTGGCACTCTTATTCAGCATATGAAGCTAGAGTATTGGATGATTCTCTTTTAGGAGAATAATTAAGCATTTATTTCTCAACCATTTTTTAATTTTTAACTATATTTTATAATTTACACAAATTTAAATATTAATTAAAAAACTAAAAATGGGAAAAAAAACAATTTCTATCAATGAAGGAAAATTATCAGAGTTTAAACTTCATAGTATTTGGCTTCGTGAAAGATTAAATGGTAGTGAATTTGTAGATCAAAATAATCTACAACGTTTGTACGAACCAAGTCTATTAGATGATAATCTATTAATAAACACTCATAGTGTTAATGAAAATATATTAAATGTTGAATTTAGTGATGGAGCAAAAGGATCTTTTAATATCAATGATCTTTATAATGAAATCAACAATATAGATGTCATACCTGAAAAAAAAATATGGAATGTCAGTGAACAAAATTTAGAAATTTTTGATAATAGTAAAATCTTTGAGAATGAAAATGAACTGATCAAAATGCTTAAAGTATTTTATCAATATGGTTATGTAATAATTAAAAATACAAAAGCAGAAGAAAATGAAGTTATAAATTTTGCTGAAAAATTAGGCCCAGTACGAGCAACAAATTTTGGAAAATTCTTTAACGTTGTCTCTAAGCCTAATCCAAATGATCTTGCTTATACTGCGTTAGAGTTAACATCGCATTCAGATAACCCATATAGAAAACCTGTACCTGGAATTCAATTACTTCATTGTATTGCTAATGAATCTATAGGAGGAGATTCAAGTTTAGTTGATGGTTTTAGTGTTGCAAATTTTTTAAAACATAACCAACCTGAATTTTATAAAGTATTAACTGAAACTAATGTTACTTTTAAATTTACAGATATTGATACTATTTTAGTTGATGAAGCAAAATTAATTGAACTCGATCATAATAATAACTTTAGACAAATACGATTTAGTGGAAGACTTGATTATGTTCCATTATTAGAAGAAAATAATCTTGATCTTTTTTATAAGGCTAGAAAATATATCTTCAAACTTTGTAATTCTGATGATTTCAAAATTAAATTTAGATTATCTAAAGGAATGATTGCAATGTTTGATAACTTGAGATTATTACATGGAAGAACTAAATTTGATCCAAATACTGGTTTTAGACATCTACAAGGTTGTTATATTGACCATGATGTAACTGAAGGTAAGCTTAGAAGATTATTAAAACCCTAATTGACTTCGAAGATCTTTTCAGAAGGATAAAAATTTAATATTTTACTATACCAATTACTAAAATTATTTCTTTCAATTAATGAAACTGTAAAACCACCAAATCCTCCACCAGTTAATCTTGCGCCTAGAGCACCACATTCAAGAGATCTTTGAATAATTAAATCAACATCTAAAGTAGATGCTTCAAAATCTTTAGAATATGATTCGTGACTTTCATTCATTAATTTTCCAAACTCCTGAATATCATTTTCAATTAAATTTTTTTTCGCATTAATCACTCTATCATTTTCAAAAACTACATGCTTTGCTCTTTTTGCAATAGTATTATTGTCAAATTTATCTGTTTGAAAATTTTCTTTTTTAACTCCACCCAAATATTCTACACCAAGATTTTTTTCAGCCTCTTGGAGTTCAGCAAATCTTTCATTATAAGAGCTATCTCTTAAATTTCGTTGTACTTCAGAGTCAATCAAACAAAATTTCCAATTTTCTGGAAAATTAATAAGTTCGTATTCTAAATTCTTACAATTCATAAAAAATGCTTTTCCATTAATACCAATAGATGAAACCATTTGATCCATTATTCCGCCAGAAACACCTATATAATTAAATTCTACTTTCTTTGCTAATTTTGCAATTTCTTGATTTGTGATTTTTGTTTCAAAAAAAGTATTAAGTGCTTTTAGTGTAGCAACACACAATGCTGAAGATGATGATATACCTCTTTCTAGAGGTATATCAGATGAAATATAAATTTTTAAATATCTGGATGAAATATTATTTTCATTAAAAAAAATATGCAAACAGCCTTTTATATAATCAACCCACTCATTGTTGCTTGATTTTTTGAAATCATTGAATACTTTTTTTTCTTTAAAATGTTGAGAATAAACTATGAATTCATTGGAGTTATTTTGAGTTATCTCAATGGTATTTTTAAAAGACAAAAGTGTAGGCATGACATATCCACCGGTATAATCGGTATGTTCACCAATTAAATTTACTCTTGCATGAGCACTTTCCTTTACTTCTGCCTCTATATTAAATATATCCTTAAAACTCATATAATTACTAGTTATGCCTCATCAAATTAATATATCTTTTACAAAAGAAAATAAATTAAAAATTATTCTTAATGATAAATTGGTAAATTCAAATTTCAAATTGTGTTTCTCATTAGTTTATTCAATAAAATCCATAACAGGAGCCGAAATAAGTAAGCAAATTGGACGTTATTACGAGTTATCTATAGAAAAAAATACAATCTTATTAGATTTACAAATTCCTAGAATTGGTAACTTCAACCTTTCGTGTGGTCCGGAAGGTATTTTCATTATTGATAAATTAAACAATAGAAAATTAAATATAACTGTTTCAGATTTGATATTTGAAAAACCAATTAAAAAGAGAATTTATGAAGATTTAAAAACTAAAAATTTTATACCTATTATTCCTGAGCCAAAAAAAATTCATTTACTAAATGAATTTATTGATATTAAAAATAAAACATTTAGTCTAAATACGGAAACTGAAATTATTTCTAATTTGCAAAATATTATTTCCAAATTGGATATTAATTTTACCTCTGAAAAAGGATTTCCAATTTTCTTTAAAAAAGATAACCAGTTATTAAACGATCAATATTTTCTTCAGATAACAAAAGATAATATTGAGATTAAATATAATAATTATAGTGGAAAGCTATATGGTCTTATATCTTTAGTTCATTTAATTGATTTCTATCAAACAAAGCTTCCAATTTGCACAATACACGATAAGCCAAAATATCAATGGAGAGGAATGCATCTCGATTGTGCAAGACAATTTTATACTATTGATGAAATCAAACGTTTATTTAATTATATGGCATTATTTAAGCTTAATAGATTTCACTGGCATTTAACAGATAACGAAGCCTGGAGAATTGAAATTAAAAAATATCCAGATCTAGCATTAAATGGAGGATACAGAGGATATAATTTTAAAATACCACCACTCTATGGAAGTGGTTATGATAAATACGGCGGGTATTACTCACAGGAAGATATCAAAGATTTAATTATATATGCAAAAAAATTAAATATCGAGATTATGCCTGAAATTGATCTACCAGCGCATTCTTGGGCATTACTAGAAATTATGCCAGAACTTAGAGAACAGACTTCAAATATAGTTAGTGAAGATGTTGGTAATTATAAGAATAATACAATTAATCCAGCTTTAGATAAAACAATAACTTTTTTAAAAGATATGTTGAATGAAGTAAGTGCTATTTTCTCATATGATGTCATTCATGTTGGCGTGGATGAAAGACCAAGTAATGCGTGGGAAGGTTCACCAGCAATTATCGAGTTTATGAAAAAAAATAATATTAAATCACCAGAAGAATATCAAGATTACTATATGAATTTTTTAATAGATTTTCTAAAATCAAAAAATAAAAGAACAGCTGCATGGAATGAGGCAGCAGTATCACCTCATATTAATCATGGCGTCGGAGGTAGTGCTGGAAAAATTGATAAATCATGTTTGATCTTTTCATGGGAGCATTCAGAAGTTGCAAAAGAAACTACAAATAAGGGATTTGAAACAATACTTTGTCCTGGTCAAAAAACATATTTTGATATGTCTTATAACAATTCAACTGAAGAAAGAGGTATTTGTTGGGCTGCTACTATTGAAGTAAAAGATATTTATGAATGGGATCCAATAAAAAATATAAAAAAAGCAGAATTAATAAAAGGGTTACAAGGTCAACTATGGTCAGAGACAATTACAGATAAAAAATTTTTCGATCAAATGATTAATCCAAGATTAGCAACTTTATCAGAAGTTGCATGGAAAGGAAAAATTTCTAGAAAATGGATAGATTTTCGATCAGCTCTTCTAAATTCTATGAATTTTTTAAAAAAATTAGGCTGGCGATATCACAATTTTTAATGTTAAAGTAAAATATATATGAAGATAGGTGCAGTAGGTTTTGGGAGCAGAATAGCAGGTGTTTATAATGAATTTTCAAAAGTTAATCCAAATTTTGAAATGGTTGCTTATGTAGATCCTCAGCCAATAGGTAAAGCTTTTGCTGAGAAAAATAATTTTTTTCCAAATAAATCATATTCAAGTTTAAACGAAATGTTGGATCGAGAGAAACTAGATATGTTAATGATTGGGTCTCCTAATCATTTACATTTAGATCATATTAAGCTTGGGTTAAGAGCAGGATTACAAATATTCGCTGAGAAACCGATAGTAATAAGTGAACAAGAAACTTTTGAGTTAGCAAAATTAATAACAGAATATGGCAAAGAAAGAATTATAGTTGGCTTAGTTCTTAGATATTCGCAACAGGCAAGATCTGTAAGAAAATTATTAGATCAAAATGCTATTGGAAATATAATATCGATTGAAGCCTCAGAACATATAGTACCTTCGCACGGTGCTTTTTTTATGAGAAATTGGAGAAGAAAACAAAAATATTCAGGAGGCTTTATGCTGGAAAAATGTTGCCATGATATTGACTTCTATTCAATGATTACGAAGAGTAGACCTATTAAAGTTGCTAGTTTTGGTTCAAGAAGGTCTTTTATACCAGATAATCTTCCAGAGGGTTCTCATGAACAATATACAAAAGACAGGCTAAAAGGTTGGGAGTCAAAATCAAATGTTTTTGATAGTGACGCTGATATTGTTGATCATCAAGTAGCAATAATAGAATATGCAAATAAAGCAGTACTATCTTTTCACACCAATATGAAAGTTCCAGACGAATTTAGAAGATTTGCAGTCATAGGATCTGCAGGAATGATTGAGGGAGATTTTGTTAGAGGATTTATGAAAGCTCATGACGAAAATAATAATATACTTATTGACGAAGATTATGGAGCAGCTTTTGGAAAAGAAATAAAAGGTCACTATGGTGCAGATAGTATGATGGCTCAAGACATTAACAATTATTTATTAAAAAATAATAAAGAATTACCAGTTGGTGTAATAGAGTGTATGGAGGCAGGAATTGTTGCTATGAAAATTGACGAAGCTAGAAATACTGGTAAAGTAATTGACTTAACAAGTACTTGGGATAAATTCGACTCTCTATTAAATTAGTAAATATGAACCAAAAATTAAAATCATATACCGCCCAAACATATGTAGCATATGCACTAATTGCTCCTGCCGCTCTTTATATAATTCTTATTGTTGCTTGGCCATTATTAGAAACAATTAGATTATCTTTTACAAATTCTAGCTTAGCAGGAGAAGATTATGTTGGTTTAGAAAATTATCAAAAAATGTTTTCTAGTAAAAAATTTAATGGAATAGTGACCAGAACATTTGTTTGGATGTTTTTTTCAGTCTCTTTAAAACTTATTATTGGTTTAATTGGAGCTGTTTTACTTAATGCTAATTTAAAAGGAAGATCAATTTTCAGGGTACTTGTAATGCCTCCATGGGTAGTCCCAATAGCAATTGGGATGCTTGGCTGGTTATGGTTATATAACGGGTATTTTGGAATTATCGCAGGTGTAGGTATGCGAACTGGAATTTTGGATGGCCCTTTTGGATTTCTTGCTTACAAACAAAGTGCCTTCATTTCTACAATCATTGCAGATGTATGGGTTGGAACGCCAATGGTAACAGTTTTCTTTTTAGCTGCAATGCAAGGTGTTCCAAAGGATTTATATGAAGCTGCTTATTGTGATGGCGCTTCAAGATGGGATAGATTTTTTAAAATTACATTACCTCAAATCACTCCTGTAATTATTACAATGTCATTGTTATCTGCTATTTGGACATTCAACTCATTTGAAATAATCTGGATACTAACTGAAGGTGGACCAAGAGGGGCTACAACTACATTAATTATCGATACCTATAAACAAGCATTAGGAAATTATAAATTTGGAAGAGGGGCTGCTAGAGCCGTTGTTGTAATGATTTTATTAATGTTATTTGCAGGTTTTTATCTAGCTTTACTTGCTAGAATTAATAAGAAAATTTCACATGAATAAATATAATCCTTTTGAAAAAATATTAATCTATTCAGGCATATTGGTCTTTATGACTTTTATTCTTTTACCTTTTATCGAAATGTTTTATGCATCGCTTCGACCATTAAATCATTTATTTAGATCTCCTTATCAATTTTATTCTGATGATTTATCTTTCTGGGCTTATCGAGAAATGTGGAATACTGTGCCAATGCTTGGAAGATATATCTTTAATAGTTTTTTTCTAGCTTCTTGCGTTGCAATACTAACTCTTATCTTTGTTATTCCTGCAGCTTACGCTTACGCACGTTTTAAATTTCCAGCTAAGAATACGAGCTTATACGTACTCTTAGCAATTAATATGTTTTCAGGAGCAGTAATTTTAATACCTCTATATAAACTCTTAAGGACTTTAGGTTTATTAAATAGTTATCAATCTATGATTATTCCAGGAGTGGCTTTTTTAATACCAACTGCAATTTGGTTACTGAAGTCTTACTTTGAAAAAATACCAATAGATCTAGAAGAGGCAGCTTTTGTTGACGGGGCATCAAGAGTACAAATACTCAGACATATCATAGCTCCTTTAAGTACACCTGGATTAGTTGTAGTTGGTATTTATGCATTCATTGGCGCATATGCTCAACAATTCTTATTTGCTATTACATTTAACCAGAAAAAAGAATACATGCCTATTCCAACAGGCTTGTATGAATTTATAGGATATCAAAGTGTTAAATGGAATGAAATGATGGCAGCTGCCTTAGTAGGAATGCTACCTGTGTTATTATTATTTATATTTTTACAAAAGTATATTGTAGAGGGGCTTACTGCGGGTGCGGTAAAAAACTAAGTTGGATAAATATAATATATACGAAAAGATATTATTATATTTAGGAATACTAGTCTTTATGATTTTTATTCTTTTGCCTTTTGTCGAAATGTTTTATGCATCGCTTCGACCTTTAGATCACTTATTTAGATCTCCTTATCAATTTTATTCTGATGATTTATCTTTCTGGGCTTATCGAGAAATGTGGAATACTGTACCAATGCTTCCACGATATATTTTTAACAGTTTTTTTCTTGCCTCAGTAACTTCTATTATTACTTTGCTTTTTGTAATTCCTGCAGCTTACTCTTACGCACGTTTTAAATTTCCTTTTAAAAATTCTTCACTCTATATTTTATTAGCAATTAATATGTTTTCAGGCGCGGTTTTATTAATTCCTCTTTATAAAGTATTAAGAGCATTTGGTTTGCTAAATACATATCAAGCTATGATAGTTCCCGGTGTTGCTTTTTTAATACCAACTGCAATTTGGTTACTGAAGTCTTACTTTGAAAAAATACCAATAGATCTAGAAGAGGCAGCTTTTGTTGACGGGGCATCAAGAGTACAAATACTCAGACACATCATCGCACCTCTTAGTACGCCCGGTCTGGTGGTTGTTGGGATATATGCCTTTATTGGATCTTATGCTCAACAGTTTTTGTTTGCGATTACATTTAACCAGAAAAAAGAATATATGCCTATCCCCTCGGGACTCTATGAATTTATAGGATACACAACAGTCAAATGGAATGAAATGATGGCAGCTTCTCTTGTTGGGATAGCCCCTGTCTTAATTATTTTTCTTTTTTTACAGAAATATATTGTTGCTGGATTGACTTCTGGGGCAGTAAAAAACTAGAGAATTATCCAAAAACTAACTTGCTTCATAGAGCCTCTTAATGTTATCTCTATTCTATATTTAAATGGAGGAAATATGACTTTCAAAAAACTATCTTCATTTCTTACAATAGCTATACTTTCACTAGTTGGTTTTAAATCTTATGCTGCTGAAGTACACGGAGTATTCTGTGGCGGTGAGCTTCGACCTAATTATGTTGAAATAGCTGATAAGTATATGGAAGACAATCCTGGAGTTACTGTAACTCTAGAGGCTGTTCCTTGGGGAACATGTCAGGATAAAGTAATCAATCTTGCTATTGCAGGTGATCCTGTTGCATTTTCATATGTTGGATCAAGAACTCTAAAAGGTCTTGCAGAAAACGGACATATTTTAGAAACAAACATTCCTGCTTCACAAAAAGCAATGTATCAACCAGGTATCTTAAATACAGTTACACACATGGGTAAAACTTGGGGTTTCCCTCATGCGTTTTCAACTAAAGCACTTTTCATGAATTGTGGTCTTTTAGAAAAAGCAGGTGTTGCATGTGAAGGCCCTCAAAGTTGGGATGAATTATATTCAATGGCTGAAGCTGTAACAAAAAATGTTGATGGAGCTGCAGGAATTGGACTAGCTGGTAAAGATTTTGATAATACTATGCACCAATTCTTAAACTACCTATACAGTAATGGTGGACAAGTTATTGATCCAATGACAAACGAAATAACTTTGAATTCATCTAATACTGTTGAAACATTAGAGTTTTATGGAAAGTTAGCAAACGTTGCTCAGGAAGGTCCTTTAGCTTGGGAGAGATCTCAATTAACAGAACTGTTTAATGATGAAAAAATTGCTATGTATATTAATGGACCTTGGGGTAGAGGTCAGCATAAGGAAGGTCTAGATGTTAAAACAGCTAGAATTCCTGCTGGACCACAAGGAAGTCAAGGTACTCTTTTAATCACTGATAGTGTTGCAGTTTTCTCAAACACAGGTGTTGAAAAAGAAGCAATGGAATTAGCTAGCATAATCACATCAGGTGACTCTCAATACAGTCTTGATACTGATTGGGGCCTAACACCAATTATGCAATATCCTCAAATTGGAAATGAAGCTCCATACAATGAAGATTATTGGATGATGTTTATTGATTCTATTGGTGATGGTGGACCAGAGCCACTATTTGTAGACTACAAAGCTTTTCAAACTGTTATGAACTCTATGATCCAAGGTGCAATTCTTGGTGAAGGAGATGCTGCGGATTTAGTAGCTGAAGCAGCTGAAGAGTTAGAAGAATACAAATAATCAATTTATTTTGCTAGGGCAATATTTGCCCTAGCATCTTGTATAAAATTCAAATGAGTAAACTAACAAGATCCTATTCCTCAAAAATTAATTCAATTTTAAAGAAAATTTTAAAAGAAGAAGAAAAAAAATTCTTTCAGTGTGCTAAGTTAATTAGTAAATCATATAAAAAAGGTGGACAGCTCTATATTTTTGGAACTGGACACTCTAGATTACTTGGAGAAGAGTCATTTCATAGAGCAGGTGGTTTTGCTGCCGCATGTCCAATAAGAGATGATGATCTTAGTTTTAAAAAAGGAGCAAGAAAAGCTACTGCTTTAGAAAGAACTCCAAATATTGCAAAAAAAGCTTTAGCTAAATATAAAATTACTAGCAAAGATATTTTGATGATTGTATCTAATTCAGGTGTCAATCACGCACCAGTTGAAGCAGCATTAATTGCTAAGAAAAAGAAAATAAAAACTATTTCACTAACATCTGTGAAATACTCAAAACAAGCTCCTCTATCTAAATTGAATAAAAGGTTATTTGAAATAACGGATATATTCATTGATAATAAGATACCGCCGGGTGATGCAATCATAAATATTAAAGATAATATGGTTGGACCAGCTTCAACAATTACAGGATCTTTTATTTTAAATTCAATTTTAATTGAAGTTGCAAATATCTTAAAGAATGAAAAATTGTTCCCATTCTACATCAGTGTAAATATGCCAAATGCTAAAAAAAATAATGATAAATTAGAGAAAAAATTTAGTAAAATTAATCCTCATTTATAAGTTTTTTTAATTTTTTTAAAAATCAACAAATTACTATATAAGATATTAAATTAGATGACCGATCAAAATAAAGTTAGTGGAAAAATTATCAATTATAATTCTTCCTATGTTGGTGATGTATATTTCAGTGAAAAAATTAATGAGTTAAAAATAAAGGACTCTGATGATTATAATAATATAATAATACCTGGTTTTATTGATCTCCATTGTCATGGCGGTAATGGATTTGATGTAATGGAGGGATCAAAATCAATTATTGAAATGTCAAAATATCATCTGATGCATGGTACAACTTCAATTATGCCAACAACTTGGACTAATACCCTAGAAAATACTATTTCAGCATTAAATGGATTTAATGAAATTAAGAATGATAATCAAAATATTCTTGGTATCCATCTAGAGGGACCTTTTATTAATCCTAATAAACTTGGCGCTCAACCAAATTTAACTGAAAAACCATCTTTGGATTTTATAAAAAAAATTCTTGAAATTTCTGATGTAAAAATCATCACTTTAGCTCCAGAAATTGATGGGATGCAAGAATTTATAAATGACTTAGTAAATCTAAATATTAAAGTTCAATTTGGTCACACTTTAGCAGATTTTTCTTGCTGTGATAAAATTATGAAAGATTATGAAGTTGGTTTCACACATTTGTATAATGCTATGTCTGGTAATGATCATAGATCCCCAGGAGTTTTATCAGCTGCTCTTTCAAAAGGAAAATATGCTGAAATAATCTGTGATAATATTCATGTTAGTAAAGAAGCAATCAAAATTGCAAAAAAATGTATTCCTGGCCTATATGCAATAACAGATTCTATTAACGCAAGTGGACTGAATGATGGAGAATATATTTTTGCAAAAAATAATATAAGAAAAGAAAATAATTCAGTTAAAATAAAGTCTGACGGTACTTTAGCTGGAAGTATTGTTACTATGGATCAAACTTTTAAACATTTAATATCAATGGACTTTTCATTAGAAGAAGCAGTTGCTTTAACAAGTTATAATGCTTCTAAATATTTGAATTTAGATAATGTTGGTATAATCCAAAAAAATTTTGTAAGTAATTTTCTTATTTTAGATAAAGAATTTAATCTTAAAGAAGTTTATTTAAGAGGAAAAAAAATTAATGTCTAGCTCTCAAGTTTTATCCGAAGCACTTTCAATTCCAAATAAAATTAATCATTTTAGCTTGAATGATGAAAATAATTATCAAGAAATATCAAATTTAATATCAGAAAAAAAGATTGATTATGTTGTTACTGTGGCGAGAGGTACTTCGGATTGCGCTGCTCTTTATTTGTCTTATATGTTTGCAAAATATCTAGGCTTACCAACATACAGTATGCCTCCATCTATTATAACTTTAGAAGAATCAAAATTTGATTTTTCGAGAGCATTAGTTTTCATTATTTCTCAATCTGGAAAAAGTGAAGATTTAGTTGAATGTCATAAAATGGTACAAAAAATGGGAGCAAAGACTATATTAATAAGTAATAATCTAAATAGCCCTATTATAAAAACATCAAATTATTTTTTTGATATAAATGCTGGGGAAGAAAAAAGTGTTGCAGCAACAAAAACTTTTGTGTTGTCTTTATTGATAATTTTAAAGCTTGTTTTTAACACTCTTAATAAAAAAGATATTAATAAACATATTGAAAAGCTAAGTGATCATTTAATTTTAGATAATCAAAACCAATGGAATCCAAATATATTAGATAAAAATATAAGTAATGGATATATAATTAGTAGAGGTGTAGGTTATGCAATTTCTAATGAAATATCTCTAAAATTTAAAGAATTATGTCAAGAAATGATAGAGCCTTTCAGTAGTGCTGAAGTAATGCATGGACCAAAAAGCCTTATAGAAAACTCATTCAAGTTATTTACAATATCGCTTAGAGATAAAAGTGGGATGATAGTAGCAAAAGATTCTACTCAAATTATTTCATTAACTAATCTTCACTATGAAATTACCTATGATGAAAACTCGAATACAAAATTAAAATATAACGCTAGTGAAATGATAGAGTTAGATCCAATTATAGTTCTATCAAAATTTTATCCATGGATAGTAAATTACTCTTTTGAAAAGGGATTAGATCCTGACAATCCTAGATATTTAACTAAAGTAACACAAACATTCTAATTTGAATAATTTTGATATAGCAATTATTGGCGCAGGTTCTGCAGGAAGTATAATAGCAAACAAGCTTCTGAGTGAAACTAATTTTAATATAGTCCTTATTGAGGCTGGACCTAAAGATAAAAGTCCTATTATTGATGTTCCTCTTGGTTATGGAATGACATTTTATAATAAAAAAATTAATTGGAACTTCTATTCAGAAAAACAAGAAAATTTATTCAATAGGCAAATATATTATCCGAGAGGTAAAGTTTTAGGTGGCTCGGGCTCAATAAATGCAATGGTCTATGCAAGAGGATTAGAAACAGATTATGAGAATTGGGGTAGCAACAAGGAATGGAGTTTTGAAAATATAAAAAAAGTATACAGTTCGATGGAGCAACAAATAAATGATGATAAAGAATTTCTTACAAAAGAAAAGATTCCAGTAAATAATGTAAGTAAGTATCATCATCCAATTTTAGAATATTTTTTTAATGCTAGTAATGAAATTGGCATTAAAAAAAATACCAATTTAACTACATCAATTGAAAATCAAGTAGGTCATTACAATATCAATACTTACAACGGTACTAGACATTCATCATCAAAAGTATTTTTAAAGCCTGTATTAAAAAATCCTAGATTAACTGTGCTAGATAATACTCAGGTAAAAAATTTAATAATTAAAAATAAAAAAATTACTGGTATTAAAATTCAAAATAAATCAATAGAACAAATACTTAAATTATCTCATGGAGCAATTTTATGCTCTGGTTCAATAATGACACCCTACTTGTTAATGCATTCTGGTATTGGAGATAAAGACCATTTAAAAAAATATGATAAAGAAATAATAATTGATAATTCTAATGTTGGAAGAAATCTTCAGGATCATCTTGGTTTAGATTATTTATTTAAAACGCATCATCATTCTCTCAATAAATCTTTAGGAACTTGGTCAGGCAGAATTACTTCTGTATTAAGATATCTTTATAATAGGAAAGGACCGTTATCACTTAGTATTAATCAGTCTGGAGGCTATATAAATTGGAACTCAAAGCATCATTATCCCAATTTACAAATATATTTTAATCCGTTAACTTATTCTATCACTCATAAAAATAAAAGACCTTTACTAAAAACTGATAAATTTAATGGTTTTATTATTGGTTATAATTCTTGTCGACCAAAAAGTTTAGGAAGAGTTACATTAAATTCTCCTAATTTTGGTGATACTCCAGTTATTGATCCAAATTTTCTATCACATGAAGAAGATATACATGATGTTAAATGTGCCATTAATTTTTCTAAAGTTTTGGCTAATACAAATAATATAAAAAAAATAAGAAATGAAAGTGTCAAGCATGATCTTTTAAATGCTACTGAAGAAGAAATGATTAATCACTTTAAATCTAATGCAGTTTCTATCTATCACCCCTGCGGTACTTGTAAAATGGATGATAATCCTAAAAAGGGAGTTGTATCTGAAAGATTAAAAGTTCACGGAATGGAGAATCTTTGGATTG
Source organism: uncultured Alphaproteobacteria bacterium (assembly GCA_902514875.1). GTDB lineage: Bacteria > Pseudomonadota > Alphaproteobacteria > HIMB59 > CACPNW01. Next base: position 135,577 of record CABXSY010000001.1, read on the forward strand.
CTGATGCATCTGTATTTCCTAATATTACCTCGGGCAATATAAATGCTCCTGTAATGATGCTTGCTAATCTTGGAAGTAAATTTATTATCGATGATTTAAAAAAATTTAATTTATGAAAATAGTAAAACTTGAAACATTTACAAAACCATACGTAAGTTTTGTAAAAATTACAGTTGAAGACGGTTCAATTGGTTATGGTCAGATGTCAACTTATTATGCAGATATCACAGCTCAAATTTTTCATAAACAAGTAGCACCATGGGTTGTAGGGAAAGAATATTTTGATTTTGATGATTTAGAGGATTTTATCTTTGAAAGAGAGCATAAATTTCCAGGATCATATCTTTTACGCGCAATAGCTGGTTTAGATACTGCGTTGTGGGATTTGAAAGGTAAAATCGAAAGTAAACCTGTCGTTTCATTGATAGGAGGATCTCCGGGAAATCTAAGAATTTATGGCTCATCAATGAAAAGAGATATTACGCCAGATGATGAAGCAAATAGATTTAAAAAACTCTTTGATGAAAAAGGAGTTAATGCATTTAAATTTAGAGTTGGTTCTGAATGTGGAAGAGGAGTTGATGAATGGGAAGGAAGAACACCCAGTATAGTAAAAACAATAAATTCATCTTTAGATGAAAGTGTAATTAAAATGGTTGATGCAAATAGTTGTTATAGTTCTCATCAAGCAATAGAAATTGGCAAACTTTTAGAAGATAATAATGTTACTCATTTTGAGGAACCCTGCCCTTACTGGAAGCCAGAAGAAACTAAAAAAGTTACTGATAGTTTAAAGATAGATGTTACTGGGGGTGAGCAGGATTGTGACCTTAGAATTTGGAGAGATATGATTAACAGAAAAATTGTAAATATATTTCAGCCGGATGTTATGTATATGGGAGGATTAACAAAAGCATTGAAGGTAGCTAAAATTATTGAAAATGGCGGTTTTATATGTACTCCACATACAGCTAATTTATCTTTAGTAACAATTTGTACAATGCATTTTTTAAAAGCAATAAATAACTCAGGACCCTATCTTGAATTTTCAATTGAGGGTAAAGATTATTATCCTTGGCAACAGAATTTATTTTTAGGTGATCCTTTTAAAATATCTAACGGAACAGTTAAAATTGAAGATACTCCTGGCTGGGGTATCGAGATTAATCCTGACTGGTTAGAGAAATCAGAATATAAAAAGACAGAAATATAAAAAAATGATTAAAAATATAATTTTTGATTTTGATGGAGTCATAGTTGATAGTGAAGTGTTGGCTTCTAAAGCTTTTTCTAAATATTTTAGTAAATTTGATCAATCAATTAAAGAGGAGCAATTTTACAAATATGCTGGAAAAAAAACAGTCGAAGTAATAGATTTATTATCTGCTAAATATAAGATTGAAAATAAAGAAAAATTTACAAACGAAATATTTGATATAGTTGCAGAAGTCTATTCCAAGGATTTAAAACTAGTTGATGGAGCAAGAGATTATATTACCAAATCAGACAGAAATCACTTCATTGGATCTAACAGTAATAAGGATAGAATTCTGGATGGATTAAAGTTTGTTGATTTAGATAAATTTTTTTTAAGTGATCAGATTTACTCATTTGATATGGTTAAAAGACCAAAACCTGATCCCGATATATATTTGAAGGTTGTAAATGATAATTCACTTAATATAGAAGAAACAGTCATTATTGAAGATAGTAAAGTGGGTGTTAAAGCAGCTACTGCTGCAGGAGTCAGGGTATTTGGACTTACTGCAGGAAAACATTGGCATTCAAATAGAGATAAAAATGAATTATTTGACAATGGCGCTTTGAATGTATTTAGTGATTATGAAAGTCTAGGTAAGGCAATAGAGGAGCTTTAAATGGGGCCAGATGTAAAAGGAAATCCACTATATATTTCAGTTTATCTTTTAATAGCCTCTTATGTAATTGGAGAATTTATCCTTCCTAAATATCCACTTCTATATATTCTTAATCTTTTTGGATTATTAATTATTATTTTAATGCCAATTGTGTTTTTTTCCTCAAAAAACGCATTTAATGCACATGAAGAAAAGTTACTTCCTCAAACTGAAACAAATAAAATTATAAAAACTGGAATCTACGCTTACTCTAGAAATCCTATTTATCTATGTTTTGTTTTATTTCATTTTGGTATGTTTCTTACTTTTGAAAATATTATGTATTTTCTTTGTTCTATAGGTTTGTTTTTTTGGTTAAATAATTTTGTAATATATGAAGAAGAAAAATACCTACAAGATAAATTTGGTGATGAATTTGAAAGATATTGTAATTCAGTTAAAAGATGGATTTTTTTCTAATTAAAATTTATTTTAGAAATTTTGTGATTTTTTTCAAATTTAATAACAACCTGAGCTTTTTTATTTAGATCTCTCATCATCCATTTAGTTATCTTTTCATAATATTGAATAAAAAATTTAATTTCATTTGGTGTCATTCTTTTTGATTTTTTATTTTTTGATTGATTAGTTTTTTCCTGTTTTAATCGCCATTTAAAAACATTACCAAAAGAGGATGTTTTCAAAAAAATAAGTTCATCAAAAAGGTTAAATAATTTTTTATATTCTAATTTTAATTTATTATTATAAAAATTTCTCCATTGATATTTAGGATCTTTAATTTTTTCTAAATTATTTATATTTTTATGTAAAATTTTTTTTGGAATTTCGAAACTTCCACAACACCAACCTTCTAAGAAAAGAATATCACATTTAGTTTTAGTTATTTTTTTTGATTTAGAGGTGTCATCAATCAATTTATCAAATAGGGGAGTTTTGATCGGGTATTTGCCTTTATTGAATTGTTTTATATGTTTAATCAATTTTTCAATATCATGTGTTCCTGGAACACCTCTAGTTATTAATAATTGATGTATTTTTTTTGATAATTGTAATCGTTGTTTTTTTGATAAATAATAATTATCTAAACTAAGCAAAAATATTTTCTTATTATAAAATTTTTCAATAGTTTTAGAGATAATATTAATAAATGATGATTTTCCAATACCTTGAGAGCCCCCAAATAGGAATTTTTTTGATTTACTAGTGCAAATATAATTTATGATAGGAACTAATTTATCTTCTATGTACTTTTTCGAATATTTTTTATTATATGTTTTGTGTATTTCTATTTGAATATAGTCTATTAATGCATTCATTTAATATTTATTTATAAACAAAATACTTTAACATGAAATTTCTTTTTGATTTAGGCGGTGTTTTTTTTGATTGGGACCCTAATTATTTCTTTAAAAATGTGTTTGATGATTATGAAGAAAGAAAATACTTTTTAACTGAGGTGTGTAATGATCAATGGAACTTCCAACAAGATGCTGGTAGATCTATTGCAGAAGCTGAATTAGAGCTTATTCCTAAATTTCCACATTATGAAAATGAAATTAAAATGTATTACAAAAACCATCGTAAAATGATTAGAGGTACTTTTGAGGAGTCCATAAAGATACTAAGACAGCTTAAAGATAAAAATTATAAATGCTATGTTTTATCTAATTGGTCTGCAGAAACGTTTGAAGGAATACCAATAGATTATCCTTTTATGCAGTTATTTGATGGGCTTCTCATATCTGGCAAAGATAAACTTATAAAGCCTGATCAGGCTATTTATGAATTAGCGAAAAAACGCTTTAATTTAGATCCAGAAGAAACTGTATTTATTGATGATAAGTTAGAAAATATCGAGGCTGCTCAAAAAATGAATTTTAAGACGATACATTTAACTAATCCAAAAAATATTGAAATGGAAATTAAAAAATTTCTAGTTTAATACTTCAGAGGTTTATGAAAAATATGTTTGATATTTTTATTATTGGTGGAGGTATTAATGGAGCAGGAATTGCACGAGATGCAAGTGGCAGAGGTCTTAAAGTTTATTTGGCAGAAAAGGGTAAGGTAGGATCTGCCACGTCTTCTTGGTCCTCAAAATTAATACATGGTGGATTAAGATATTTAGAAAATTATGAGTTCAAACTTGTAGCTGAATCTCTTAAAGAAAGAGAAGTAATTACACAAATTGCCCCAGCAATTACAAAGCCTTTACCATTTGTTATTCCACATACTAAAAAATTAAGATCTAAATTATTAATTAGACTGGGATTATTTTTATATGATAACCTTGGTGGTAAAACAAATATTCCTAAATCATCCAAAGTAATTTTTACAAAGCAATATCAAAATATTTTACAATCTAAGTTTACAGAGGGTTTTAGATATTTTGATGTTCAAGTAGATGATAAAAAATTAGTAGAAATGAATATTGATGATGCAAAAAAAAAGGGTGCTATTATTGCAGAAGATACAAAAGTAATAAATGCAAACAGAATAGATAATTACTGGGAGATAACGCTCAATAATAATGAAAAAATTAAATCAAAAATATTAATTAATGCTTCAGGGCCTTGGATTAATGAAATTGTAAATAATGTTCTCAAAATTAATGCAAAAAAATCTATTAGATTAGTCAGAGGTAGTCATATCATTACTAAAAAATTATATGAGGAGGAAGTTGCGTTTACTTTACAAAATGAGGATAATAGAATTGTTTTCGTAATTCCTTATAAAGGTAATTATTCTCTTATTGGCACAACTGAAGTTGATGTTAATAAACCAGATAACCCCTCCATATCAAATGAAGAAAAAATTTATTTAATTAATACTATTAATAATCATTTTATTAAGCAAATCTCTCAAGATGATATAGTTGAGACTTACTCTGGAATACGTCCTTTAATTGAAGATTTTAAAGATGCTACAAAAGTTACTAGAGATTATATATTTGACTTAAATGAGGATGACTCTCAGGCCCCGCTGCTAAATATTTATGGAGGAAAGCTCACGACATATAGAAAATTAGCTGAAAATGTTCTTCTTGCTCTTAATAAATATATCCCAGTAAATAAAAAAAATTCCTGGACTTCTAAGCAAAAACTATAATTGGTATCCCTCTTAAATAACTTTTCAAGTTTGGCGGGCAGATAAGTTTTATAAGAGGAATACTTCTTATAGGAGGAAATAATATGAACCCTCTGCCCAGAGTTATTTTAGTTTAAATTTATGATATTAATTAAGAATTTTTAAAAAAAGGATGTATTGCCCCTTATATTAGGGGCAATAATTAATAGGATTCTATTATTTAAATGCTTGTCCTGAACTATCAAATAATTGGCATCTTCCAGAAGGGAATCCAACTTTTACAGTATCTCCAACTTTAATTTCTGAATGTCCTTCAGTTTCAGCAACTAGAGGCTCTCCTTCTTTTTCAAGGTATAGGTAAGTAACGTCACCGAGTTTTTCGACAACAAATACTTTACTCTCCCACGAACCATCTGAATCACCATTTACCACTAAGTGTTCAGGTCTAATACCTAAACTTACTGAGTCACCCTCGGATGATGAAGCAGACATTTTAGGAACTGATATTTTTGACATTCCCATAATATCAACTTCCGTAGCATCAGAACTTTTGCTTAAGATCTTACTTGAAATAAAGTTCATTTTTGGTGATCCAATAAATCCACCTACAAACATATTATTTGGTTTATCATAGAGTTCTAGAGGGGATCCTTTTTGTGAAACAATACCTGTATCAAGAACAACAATATCATCTGCTAGAGTCATTGCTTCTGTTTGATCATGTGTAACGTAGATCATTGTTGCTTCTAGTTCATTATGAAGTTTTGCTAATTCAACTCTCATTTGAACCCTTAATGCAGCATCAAGGTTAGAAAGTGGTTCATCAAACAAGAAAACTTTTGGCTTTCTTGTGATTGCTCTTCCAATTGCAACACGTTGTCTTTGACCGCCTGAAAGTTGTTTTGGTTTTCTCTGAAGATAATCTTCTATTTGAAGAATTCTTGCAGCTTCATTAACTCTTTCATTAATTTCGTCTTTAGATCTTTTTTCTAATTTTAATCCAAATGCCATATTATCAAATACAGTCATATGAGGATACAATGCATAAGATTGAAACACCATTGCAATATTTCTTTGCTTTGGTGGTAAATCATTAACTACTTGACCATCAATTGAAATTGTACCTGAATTGATATCTTCAAGTCCTGCGATCATTCTTAACATTGTAGATTTTCCACAACCACTTGGACCAACTAGAACTGTGAACGATTGACTTTTGATGTCTAGAGAAACATCCTTAATTACATGGACGTCTCCAAAATATTTATTTACAGTATTTATATTAATATCTGCCACTTCATCCTCCTTTGAGCGATTTTTCAAGTGCTAAGATTACTATAATCTTAATATATATTAGAATATATCAAATTTTAAATCTACAAAAAATTTAACCTTTTATACTACCAGCTGTTAATCCGGACATAATTCTACCTTGTAAAAGAAGGGTAATTATTACCAAAGGAACTGTGACAATTACTGAAGCAGCCATAATACTTCCCCATGGTACCTCATACTCTATAGTTCCATTGATGAGAGCTATACCTACAGTAATAGTTCTATCACTATTTGTTGCAGTAAATGTAAGTGCAAAAAGAAATTCATTCCAAACAGCTATCATTGCCATAATTGCAGTTGTAAATATTGCAGGAGTCATTATTGGAAGGAAAATTTTTCGTAATATTAAAAAGGATGATGCTCCATCTACAATTGCAGCCTCTTCAATTTCTTTTGGTACACCTTTCATAAATGTTGTTAATACCCATACTGTAAATGGAATATTAAACATCGTATATGTAAAACATAACCATAATAAGGACGTAATTCCTTTAACTCGTAAATCAAATATATTGAAATAGAATTCTTTAAAGTTAAGAAATAGTTGATACATACCTGTTAATACGGCAATTTGAGGAAACATAGAGATAGCGAGAATTACAAATAAAAACATACTTCTACCTTTAAAGCTTACCCTACTTAAAGACCAAGCAGCAAAATATGAAATAGTAATTGATATTGAAACTGTAACCACTGCTACAAATAAAGAATTTAAAATTGTGTTGGGAAAATTATGTTCAAATAAAAGATAAATATAATTTTTAGGGTTTATTTCAGTTGGAAAAAAATTAGGTACAAAAACTGCTGCACTACCTTCTAAAGAAGTCATAACAGCATAATAAAATGGAAAAACACAAAAGATTATTACAATTATCTGAAGTCCGTATTTAAATATTTTATCGTATATTTTATTCATTATTCCATTTCATCTAATTTATGTAATCTTGTTCTTTGAATAAATATAACTGCAATAACCCCAATTATTAAAGTTAACATTGTAGAAGCTGCAGCACCAAATCCAAAATGAGAATATTCAAACATTTCACGTCTTGCATAAACAGTCATAGACATAATATCTTTGCTTCCAGCATTAATTAAATAGATTAAATCAAACACACGTAATGCATCTAATCCTCTAAACACTATCGCAACCGCAATCGCTGGAAGTATTAATGGGAAAATAATATAATAGAATTGAGTTATTCCATTTGTTCCGTCAACTTTTCCAGCCTCCAAGACTTCATTTGGAAGTGCTTTGAGCCCTGCGTAAACAAGTATTGCAACAAATGGAGAAGTTTTCCAAGCGTCAATAATAATAATAACAATCATGGAAGTCTGAGGATCTGTTGTCCAAGCCTTACCTTGCTCCAAGATTCCCATCCCAATAAGCATATAGTTGAATATTCCAAATTGATCTTGTAACATCCATTCAAACATTCTTGCACTTACAATTGTAGGTATAGCCCAAGGTATTAAGACTGCAGCTCTAACAAACCATTTAAGCTTATTTTCAATAAGCATAATAAGTGCAAAACTAATACCTAAAATGACTTCAAGACTTACTGAAAAAATACTAAAGACTAAAGTATTTCTTACTGAATTCCAAAAGAGACTATCGGCAAGAACTCCATACCACATTCCTTCATAATTCTCTATGTAGTTAATAAATCCTACATAATTTGGATTAAGAAAATTTTCTAATTCTGCATCAGTGAGGCTTAAATAAAGTGTACTGATTAATGGATATAAGGCAGAAGATAATAAAACTAAAGTAACAGGTATTAAAAAAATTAATGCTGTTCTTTTTCTTATTTGACTGACCGATTTCATATTTTTAAAATTAAAAAAGGGGATAATATATCCCCTTTAATTTTATTTTGAATTATTAAATTACCAGCCTTTGCCCTTAATTTTTTTAAGTGCAGCTTCAAGCTCAGCAACGGCAGTAGTTCCGTCTTTTTTCCCAGTAATAACTTCATGAGCAGCAGTATAAAATGCTACTGTTACTTGAGGCCATTTCCCGGATGTTTGAGCTGATGGTCTTGGTAATAGTGCTTGAGATGGACCTTTTAAAAGAGGCAACAGACTATAAGTTTCTGCATGCTCTTTATTGTCATATATCTCAATGTATACTGGAGGCATTGAATATTCAGCAATAGTTGCATGTTGTGCATCTCTGTTCGATAAAAATTTAACTAAATCAACAGCAACCTCTTGTTTTTCTGAGTATTTTGATACTGCATAACCCCAGCCACCCATGGTACTAGTAGATTTACCATTTGGACCTCTAGGTAATTCGACTACATCAAATTTACCCTTTACAGAAGATTCATCTTTATTACTTAAGCTCCATGCATATGGCCAATTTCTCATAAACACAGCATTACCTTGGTCCCAGATACCTCTAGCATCTTCTTCTTTATAACCAATAACACCTTCTGGAGAAATTGTTCCTACCCACTTTGCAGCCATATCTAAAGCTGCTGCAGCATTAGGATTGTTGATAGAAATTGTTCCGTCTTTCTCAACAATCATTCCACCGCCATGACTAGCAACCCACTCTAATGCATCACATGTTAGACCTTCATAAGCATTACCTTGCCACACAAAGCCCCACATTTTATCATTACCGGCAGCTCTTTCTTTATCTTGAATAAATTGCGCTGTTGCAGTCATTTCATCCCAAGTTTCAGGAACATCTCTATTATATTTTTCTAATAGATCAGTTCTGTAATATAACATTGGTATACCTACGCTATAAGGTAGACCAATTATTTCACCTTTAGCTGTAGTGTATGCTGAAAGAACATTAGGCATTATTTCTAATTGTTCATCCAAATATGGTTTTAGATCAATTAGCTGTGTTCCAAATTCACCAGCCCATACATTATCAACTTTGTATATATCAACATCACTATTTTGAGCTGATAACCAAGTTTTATATTGTACATATTGATCTGAGGTACTTGCAGGCATTTCTAAGAAATTAACTTTGTGTCCTGTCTTTTTTTCCCATTCTGCTGTTAATTCCATTGTCATTTGTCCCTGAGAACCACCACCTTGAGCGAAATTTAATTCAATCGCAGTAGCATTAAATGAAAATAGAAATGTTAACGAAATAAAAAAAGATAATATAGTTTTTTTCATCATCATTCCTCCTAATTTTTGATAATCGTAAATATTAATTAAATTCTATTTCGAATAGACTAAGAATCAAGAAAATTTTTTTATAATTTGACAAATTTTACTATTTAATCTTGACAGTTTATTATAATTTCAGGGTTTTCCTCATTTTCTGGAGTTAATTGTATATCCTTTGGCCATTTAAAATTCTTTTTTAAAAGCGGATCATTGGTTTTTTTCATAAATTTCACCAATTCTTTATTTAAGGTCTTATAGCTTTTTAGTATTTTATAATTTTTTATTGGTTTTCTCTCTAGTGGATCTAAAAATAAATCATAAAATTCCTCTTTGTCCTTTCTAATATTCCTTAAACCATGCTTCAATAAAAAGGTTTTAGAAAAACTTTCATCTATATTTGATAAATTTAATTTTTTTCTATTATTAAGTCTTTTAATTAATCTAAATCTTTTAGATCTAATACTTCTAGAAGGTTCTATTGAAGTATGAATATTAACTTCTGAGAAAACATATTTTCTCTTTTTTACTTTATATTTTTTATTGGGCAAAATAAATGAATCTAAGTTTTTAGGTTTCTTTAAGTTTAAAATTTTACAAATTGTAGAAAATAAATCTACATTAGATGTTAAATCATCATAGACGATGCCACCTTCAAATACATTTTTAAGATAAGCTATAAGAAAGATTCCAGTTCCATGATCATTTAAGTTACATTTCATCCCCGGCCATGCAATGCCATGATCAGTTGTTAAGAATATTAGGGTATTATTTAATATTTTTTTTTCTTTAAGTGTATTGTAAATTTTACCTATTCCATTATCTATATTCTCTAAAGAAGAGTAAAATTTTGCCATATCCTCTCTCATTTCTTTATTATCTATAAAAAGCTCTGGGGGTCTAATCCATTTAGGATCAAAATTTTTTGATATTTTTTTTTCATATTCCCGATGAGTATCAAAAAAACCAACAGATATAAAAAATGGTTTTTTATGATTATAGTTTTTAATCCATCTTGATGCAGTTGAAGATATTTTGTTTGAATCATTAGTGTTTGTGCAAAATAATTTATTATATCCAAGCTCATCTGTATTTTTTTTATTTATTTCATGCTGAATTCCAAATAATACTGTTTCAAAATCTTTATTTTTTAAAAAGTTTGATAAGTGCAAATTATAATCATGCAATCTACTACCTCTATGAGCCAAACCATACATCCCATTTTGATGAGGATATAAACCAGTCATTAACGAACTTCTACTTGGCGAGCAAGTTGGGGCAGCAGTAAAAAAATTTCTATATACGCTACCTTTGTCTGCTATTTTTTGAATATTATTTGTTTTAGCATTATATCCATAAGGAGAAATATATCTTCCAGTATCATGCGTATGTATTAAAACTATATTTATATTTTTCATTTAATAAAAAAGGGTGAGGTCCAACATATTTGATTATTTTTTTGTTTTATTTTTATATAAACATTATCATTTTTTTTTAATGGAAGTGTAATTTTTTTTTGAAAATTCCATTCATTAAAGTTTGGAATTTTATTGAATAAAATTGCCGGTGTATCTATTTCTCCTAAATTAAAAGATACTGAGCCTTTGAATAAATCTTTTGTTAAAATTTCAAATTTTTTATTATTGGTTGTTGTTTTTATTTGCGCATTTTTATTCAATTTAGCTAAAACCGTAAATCCACTTGTTTCATTAGTATAATTATTACTATTTCCAGATGTTAAAAATTTAAATTTGATTTTATTTTTAA
>CABXSY010000002.1 GCA_902514875.1 uncultured Alphaproteobacteria bacterium
AAAATTTAATGCATCTCCGATTCGTGACTTCATTTCGCTTGCAGCTTTATTTGTAAAAGTGACTGCTAAAATTTGCCTAGGAGTGGCAAGTTTTTTAATTAATATATTCAAGATTCTAAAGGTTAATACCCTTGTTTTGCCACTACCTGCACCAGCTAAAACAAGCAATGAACCATCAGTTTGCTGTACAGCATTTCTTTGCTCTTTATTTAATAAATCAAGATAATTTTCCGAATTTTCTGTCATTTTTTTGCTATAATAGAGATATATATAATGTAATTTATAAACTATATTAAATAATAGTTTAGATATTAGTGATTAGTCTATGAGTAAAAAAATTATAATTCTATTTTTTATATTTTTGAGTTTACTATCCTATGAAGCAATTGCAAGTGATGCTGATCAAGTAAATACTGACTCAGAGGATTTTGAAACAACTACGAAAGAGGATGAAATATATGATCCTTTTGAGCCAGTAAATAGAGCCATATTTAGTTTTAACAATGTAGCTGATAGAATTGTTTTAGAGCCAATTGCAAAAGGCTACAAAAAATTACCTTCTCCACTACAAAGTGGAATAAATAATTTTTTGAGTAATTTAAGAGCTCCCTTGGTTGTTGTGAATCAATTGTTGCAAGGTCAAGGTGAAAATGCCGTTCAATCATCAGGAAGATTTATTCTTAATAGTACTGTGGGTGTTTTTGGGTTATTTGATGTAGCTGATAAGATTGGCCTTGAAGAAAAAGAGGAGGATTATGGACAAACACTTGCAACTTGGGGTGTAGGAGATGGTTTTTATATAGTACTTCCGTTATTTGGGCCATCAAATCTTAGAGATACTTCAGGAATGGTTTTAACAATGATGACTGATCCAATTAATGCATATGCAGTAAGTGAGGGTGAAGCTTGGTTAGTACCAATGAGAACAGCAGTTAATGCAGTTGATACAAGATCACAAATTATTGATGAAGTTAATGCATTAAGAGATAATTCAGTGGATTATTATGCTGCAGTAAGAAGTTCTTACTATCAAAACCGAAAAGCAGCAATTAATAATGTTGATGACTCAGAATTAACCCCTCTTCCTCTTATTAGTATTGAATTTGAATAATGAAATTTTATTTTTTTATTTTTATTTTTATAATTTTTATTTCAAAAAATTTATATTCAGATGAAACTTCAGAATGGTTAAAAATAGAAATTGATATAATTCTTGAGGCTTATAAAAATCAAAATCTCTCTAATGAAAACAGATTTCTTTTAGTTGAAAAAACAATTAATAATAATTTTGCTGGTACTGGTATAGCAAAGTTTGTTGCAGGAGAAGCTTGGAAAAAATCAGATAAAAATACCAAAAAAATCTACATTGATAATTTTAAACGACATTTAGCACTAAATATAGCGTCAATGATGCAGGGTTATTCAGATCAAACTTATGAATTAACAAAATCAAAATATGACAACAAAAACCAAATCACTTTGATTGATATGGAGATTTTTTCAGACACTGGATCAGTTGTTGTAACATGGCGAGTAAAAGAATCAAAAGATCGATTTTTTGTTATTGATTTAATTGTTGCTGATATTTCTTTAGTAGTAACAAAAAGGTCAGAATTTAATTCTATGTTAAAAAAAGTTGATAATGATCTTTCAAAATTTAATGAAGTTTTATTTGATCAAAATGAAATGAGTTATCAGAAAATTATTGAATAATATCTAATAAAATACAAAATAATTAAATTTTTAATTTTTTTATTTCTTCTTCACTTAAGATAGCAGGTTGAATAGAATTAGTCGATAGTTGATAAATTTTACTTTCCTCAGCCGACTTAATAATTCCATCCATAATCTCAAGCACATGCAGAGATAATTCAAGAGAACATCTAGCTTTTCGATTACTAGCAATCGAATCGATCATTTCTGAAAGACCGATTCCTCTATAATTTGCTTTTTTGTTACCCGCTCCATCACTTTTATTGGGGATACCTAACAACATATTATCATTATTGATAGTTTCCCAATCACTATCTTTTTTGGAAATCAATAAATCACCACTGAAAAAATTTGGGTCAGGCACTATCATTGATCCATCAAGTCCGTAAAGCTCAATTGTTGAATGATTATTTTTCCAGACATCCCAAGTACAAAAAAACTGGATTTTTGCATTATTTTGAAATTCTAATGAACCCATTAATGTTGTTGGGGTTTCTACTTTAATTTTATCTCCGTATCTTGGTTGGCTAGTTATTGTTCTCTCATTTGTAGCAGTTCCACTGATTGCATTTATTTGTTTAACTGGTCCAATTAGGTTAATCAGTTGCGTAATATAATAAACACCAACATCAAAAACTGGTCCAGCCCCAGGTTTAAAGAAAAAATCTGGATTAGGGTGCCAATGCTCCATCCCATGAGACATCAAATTAAATGTTCCTAGAACAATTTTTCCTATCTTATTGTCTTCAATTAATTTTCTAGCTTTTTGCCCAGCTGCTCCTAAAAATGTATCTGGCGCACATCCTACATATAAGCCTTTTTCATCTGCAAGTTTTTGTATTTCTAGACCCTCTTGAAAATTCATTGCTAAGGGCTTTTCACTAAAACAATGTTTTCCATTATGAAGTGATTTTGTAATAATTTCTTTATGAGCTGCAGGAATTGTTAAATTAATAATTAAATCAATTTCATTATTCTCTAAAATTTTATCAACTGATAACGCGTTAACATTATATTTAGATGCAGCCTTATATGCAGCCTCTTTATTTATATCAGCGCAAGCTATTATTTTAAAATTATTAAATATATTTTGACACTCAAAATAAGTCTCAGAAATATTCCCACAACCAACTATTCCAATATTCATTAAATTGTTTCTAGATAATTTAGAGATTTAGTTGTGTATTCTTTGTAGTCTTTTGGATCATCGTGCTCTAGCACAAAAACTTCACAAGGTGTTTTTTTAACTTCAGAAATTAAAGAAGGCCAATCAATGAAACCTTCTCCCACAGCAGACTGTTCATCGTGTTCTAATAAGTTTTTACTTTGATCATAAAAATCTTTTAAATGACATCCTATGATTTTATTTGAATATTTATGTATCCATGGAGTAGGATCTGCACCTCCTGCAATTGTCCAACCCAGATCAATTTCTAATTTCAAATTTTCATTATGATCCATCATACATTCAATTGGAAGCTTTCCACTTGGCAAAGGTTTAAATTCGTAAGAATGATTATGGTATCCAAGTGTTAATCCAGCATCTTCAAAAATACTAACATGATCAGATAATTTTTTTCCAAAATCCATCCACTCTTTTTCATTCATATCAAATGTATTTTTAAACTCAGCATCTTTTCTAGCTGGAGGAGCAGGTACAATGATATGTTTAATATTCATTGTATTTGCACGATCAATGATATTACCTGCGTCATTGAGTGATTCAAACCCCACATGGGTAGATTTTGAAGTAATATTTACTTGATCCATCATTGATTTAAATTCATTTGTGTTCATTGATTCTAAGCCAAAAAGTTCAATATTAACGATACCCGAGTCTGATAAAAATTTTAAAATTGGTTCATATGGCTGGAAGTGTCTAGTAGTATAAAGTTGCATTGAAACATCTTGTTTATTCATATTAAATTCTCTCCTCAGATTTATTATCAAATATTGAAGATTTATTTATATCAAAAGAGATATTAATTTCATCATTTAAATTATAATTTGAACTTCCTTCTAATCTAATTGATATTGGCGTACCCTCTATACTAGTCCAAACTAAAGTATCAGCACCCATAGGTTCAACCAATTCAACATTACATTGTATAGTATTTTCATTTTTATCTATTTTTATATTTTCTGGCCTTATTCCAAAAACAACTTCTTGACCATCAATCAAATTATTAATATTTTCATAATTAGCAATATTAATATGTTGCTTGCCAACAATTAAATTTTGATTTGTTTTATCAAATTTAGCATTTAAAAAATTCATGCTCGGAGAGCCAATAAATCCAGCAACAAATAAATTAGCAGGTTTATTATAGATTTGTTTTGGTGTATCTAATTGCTGTATTAATCCATCTTTCATAACAGAAATACGATCTGCAAGAGTCATAGCTTCAATTTGATCGTGAGTAACGTAAATCA
Source organism: uncultured Alphaproteobacteria bacterium (assembly GCA_902514875.1). Classification (GTDB taxonomy): domain Bacteria; phylum Pseudomonadota; class Alphaproteobacteria; order HIMB59; genus CACPNW01. The sequence goes on from CABXSY010000002.1 coordinate 4,147, forward strand.
TTGTGTTAGATAAATCTCTATGAAGTTTTTTAATTTCATAGCGTAATTCAGCTCTTAATTTTGCATCAAGATTACTTAAGGGTTCATCAAATAAAAATACCTTAGCATCTCTTACAAGAGCTCTTCCAATAGCTACTCTTTGTCTTTGACCCCCGGATAATTGAGAGGGTTTTCTTTTAAGTAATTCATTTATTTGAAGAAGGTTTGAAGCTTTCTTAATTTTTTTATTAATAATATTTTTTGGAGTATTCATCATTCTGAGTCCAAAAGATAAGTTTTTCTCAACAGTCATACTTGGATATAATGCATAAGATTGAAATACCATTCCAATATGTCTATCTTTTGGTTCTTTCCATGTAACATTGTCATCTTCAATCCAAATTTGCCCATCAGTCAGATCTAGCAGTCCTGCAATACAATTTAATAAAGTTGTTTTTCCACAACCTGAGGGGCCAAGTAAAACCATAAATTCACCCTCTCTTATATCAAGGCTTAAATCTTTTAAAATTTCAGTTTTACCGTAACTGAATGAAATATTTTTGACTTCTACATTATTTTTCATCATTACCCCTTAATTGCTCCAGCTGCGATACCTCTAACAAACCACCTTCCTGATATGAAATAAACAAAAAGTGGAACAAGTGATGTTAAAATAGTTGCTGACATATCTACATTATATTCTGCAACACCATAGTCTACTTGTACAATATTATTCAATTGAACCGTCATAGGTTGATTATCTCTACCTGCAAAAACTAAACCTAAAAGAAAATCATTCCAAATACCTGTGACTTGTAAAATTACAGCTACAATAGTGATAGGCGTAGACATTGGTATGATAACATAAAAAAATATTTTTACAAAGTTACCTCCATCAATTCTTGCAGCTTTAAAAAGGTCTATTGGTAAACTAGCATAAAAATTCCTAAAAATAAGTGTTAATATAGGCATACCAAATATTGTATGTACTAAAATTATTCCCGGAAGAGTTGAATAAATACCTAGTGCATCTTCTATTTTTAACAGAGGATAAACCATTACTTGATAAGGAATAAAAGCTCCAAACATACATAAACCAAAAAAGAAATAAGCTCCTTTAAATCGCCAAAAGGCTAAAGCATATCCATTGATGGCACTAAGCCCAACTGATACAATAACACTTGGAACAGTAATTTTAATTGAATTAAAGAAACCTGGTTTAAGTCCTTCACATACAAATCCAGTACATGCTTGAGACCACGCTTTTGGCCAAGAATAAAAACTAAGTTCTTTTGGTAAATTTAAAATATTTGCAGCTCTAATTTCATCCATATCTTTTAAGGATGTGATAACCATTACATATAACGGCATTAAAAAAAATATGGCACATACTAAAATAAAACAATACATACCTATTCTTCCTATTGTTAAATGTTTTGGACGAGGTCCTGAAGGTATAACACTCATTAGTTTGCCGCGTATTTATTTCTTAAATAAAATTCATAAAATGCCCATGGGGCAAGTATACATACAACTGAAATAAACATGATTATCGAAGCTGCAAATGCCTGTCCTAAATTAGCTCTACTAAAAAAATTTTCCATAACATACATAGCTGGTGTAGTTGTTGCATAACCGGGTCCACCAGATGTTAATGCTAAAATTAAGTCATAAACTTTAACTACTCCAGCAGCAATTAGAACTATAGCTGTAACAACCATTGGTCTAAGCATTGGTAAAATAACAAATAAATAAGATTTCCATTTTGCTACTCCTTCAATACTTAATGATTTCCAAATATCTTCATCGATACCTCTGAGACCTGCTAACATTAGAACCATCACAAATCCTGCACCTTGCCAAACAGCAGCAATACAAACTGCATAAGGATATAAAAATATAGTTCTAAATAAACTTTCTCCTCTAATTTTCTGATCAATCAATACTGCGAGTAGAAAACCTATTACTAGACATCCAATTGTAAATACAAAACCATAGATAAAAATATTTTCGACTGCTACATCCCATTTTCTTTGTTTAAATAATCTTTCATACTGATCAAAACCAACATAGTTCATGACAGGAACTAATTTGGAGTTAGTTAAAGAATAAACAAATGAATAGATAATACATCCAACAAAGACCGTTAATGATATTACAATCATTGGAAGCAAAGCTATCATTGATGCAATATTTCTAAATAGAGGCATATCTAAATTAATTAAATTTATTAGAGCGGGTTTAAACCCGCCCTAAATTAATATTTTTATAATCCGCTTGTTAGAACACCTTCTAGATCATCCATTGCTTGAGCAACAGTATAATTAGGGTCATTTCTAAATTCAGAGATAATGTCACCCCACGCAGCAGTAAATGCTGGTGTGTTCCAATCATCACTTTCTCTCATAATTGCATCAGGATTTTGAATTAAATCTAAACCCATTTGCATACAAGCATCAGCAGCAGAAGTATCAACGTCAAGTCTCATAGGTAGAGAACCTTTAGCATTATTGAATTTAGCTTGTACGGTTGGATTAACCATCATACTTGCCATTGCTAACTGAGTATCTTTTACTTTTGGATCATCATTTTTAGGGAAAACAAAAACGTCACCACCTAGTGCAACATATTTTTCTTTACCTGGGATAACACATGAATAGTCTTTCATTGCTTCCATTCCAGCAACAGCGAATTCACCTCTTGCCCAGTCACCCATTACTTGCATTGCAGCTTTACCTTCGATGACCATTGCAGTTGTATCATTCCATAATCTTCCTGGAGAACCTTCATCAGTAAATTGATTCAATTCTCTGTAAGTATTTAATACTGACTCGAATCTACCATCTCTAAATGCATCGATATCTTTATCTCTATATACTGAACGCATTAATGGAAAGCCCATTATTGAAGATGCAACAACATCAAACATTCCTGATTCCTGCCAACCTTGTCCACCAAGAGCTAAAGGAATAATTCCTGCTTCTTGTATTTTTGGAGCACCGGCTAAAAATTCTTCAAATGTTTGAGGAACAGGAAGACCAACTTGTTTATATACATCGTTGTTAATCCACATCCATTGCCAACTGTGAATGTTTACTGGTACACAATAAAATTCACCTTCAAATTCGCACGTTTCGATTAGTTCAGGTGGATAAATAAAATCTCTCCAACCTTCTGCAGATGCAACTTCTTCAAGTGATTGAAGTAATCCTTGCTCAACTAAGTCTACAAATTGTTTTGAAATATTAAACTGTGCTGCAGTTGGAGGATTTCCTCCAATAATTCTGTTTACAGTTGTTCCTCTTGCATTGTCTCCACCAGTAATAGCAGTATCAATCCAAGTATTACCCATCTCTTGCCAAGCTTCTGCAAATTGAGAGATAGCAGCTTGTTCTCCACCAGATGTCCACCAGTGAATAACTTCAGCTTCCATATGCCCTGCAGCTTTAGAAACATTAGTGAAAGATATGGGTAAAAATAAAGTTAAAAGTATTGAAAAAAATTTTTTCATTTTTCCTCCCATTGATTAAATTATATTAGAACAATCAATATCTAAACAACAAAGTCAACCAGTTAAATTAACGCAATTTGTTAGTAATATTAGAGAAGATTCAACCAATTAATTTCTTCTTGGCTCAATTCAATATCAAGACAAGGAAGAGTTGTATCTAACTCTTTTACAGATCTAGGGCCAATTAATGCAAAAGAGGGGAAAGACTGGTTTATAGTCCAGCTTGCTGCAATATTATGAGCAGAACAGCCTTTTTTTTCAGCTAGTTCCATAGCTCTTTTTTTTCTTTCTCTATTATCCTCACTGTCATAGCAACTAATAGGACCACTTGAATTCTCACCTGGTGCTCTGTATGTTTCAGCCTTAGTAATTTTATCTTCAATTTCTTGTGTTATATTATCTGGTAAGAAATAACCTCTTGCTTGGCTAGACCAAGACATGTGAGATTTTTGTGAAGAATTTAGGTAAGCCAGTATCTCTTCAGTATTGGATGATAAGCAACCATTCCAAAGAGGCTTAATCATTTTAGCTAGTGCCAAATTATTATTTAAAATTGACATTTCTTGTTTATTATTTTTTTCTGCCCATTCATTTGCTTCTTTAAATCTTTGTATTGTCCAGTTTGAACCACCAAATATTTTAATTCTGCCTTTTTCTTTTTCCTTATTCAAAATATCCATGAATTCATCGATTGGATAATCAGTATTATCACGGTGCATGATATAAATATCAACATAATCTGTATTCATTCGTTCAAGAGAGATTGTCAATTGTTTTGAAATAGCTTCAGGATTACAATCAGGCGTGTGTGCACCTTTGCCAAGTATTAAAACATCTTGTCTATTGTTATTATTTTTTAACCATTGTCCCAAAACTTTTTCATGATTACCCCCGCCATAGATGAATGCTGTATCAAACATATTACCACCGACTTCAATCCAATGATCCCATAACTTTGAAGCTTCATTGATATCATCTTGGTTGTCACATCCCATAACAAGTTTGGAAATGTCTTTATCTATTCCTTCTATTCTATCATATTTCATATTTCATCCTGTGGTAGTTTATAATTTACTTTCTCTCTCCATGTATCAAGAGCTTGAAGATTTCCTAACGTATCTTCCCAAGTCATTGCTGGATGAGGTGGTTGTATTTTTTCTTTTGCAATACACTGACTTGCAAGTTCTCCTTCAAAGAAAAACAAATGCTCTGGTCCTTTAACATCAGTTACTTCTTCATTTCCATTTTTATTGATAATTATTTTTGCATGGTAAGGGCCGCCTTCTCTTCCTGGCATCCATGGATCGGGTAGTTCGATAGTACCTTCAGAGCCTGTAATAACAGCATTATTTTTCATACCTTCCCTAATTGCAGTTGAAACTTTAGCCTTGATACCATTTTTAAATTCTAAATTTGCATGGGCAACCTCATCGACACCTGTTTCCCCTATTCTCGCTTCAGCATCTATAAATTTAGGTTCTAAAAATTTTTCATAAGTTGCTACGCCTGCAATTAATCTAGAAAAGGAAATAGGATATAACCCAACATCAAGGATACCTCCACCTGCTAAATTTTTATTAAATAATCTGTGTTCTGGTATAGTTTTACCCATATCAAAACCAAAAGAAGCTTCAATTGATATGATATCTCCTATCGTTTTATTTTTTATTACCTCTAAAAGTTTTGGAATTTGAGGATGACAACGATACATAAAGCCTTCCATATAAAAAACTCCAGCTTCTTTTACTGATTCTATAATTTTTTTACCTTCGTTTAAATTGACAGCGCCTGGTTTTTCACACAGAACATGCTTTCCTTTACCTGCAGCTTTTATTGTCCATTCAGCGTGTAAAGTATGTGGTGTGGAAATATAAATAGCATCGATATGTTCTGAGTTTATAATATCTTCATAATTATCAAACCTAAAATCAGGATGAATATCGTATTTATCACCAAAGTTTTTACGGCGATCATCATTTTTACTTGCTATACTTACCAACTGACCAGAGTAAGAGCCTTTAAGCCCATCTGCAAAATTGTTTGCTATACTTCCAGGACCTATTATACCCCATTTAATTTTTTCCATACTAACCTTTTACAGCTCCAGCTGATAAGCCAGCAATATAATATTTTTGAACAAAAGAAAAAATGACTATAATTGGAATTGTTGTTAAGGTTGCAAAAGCCATAGCTTGTCCATACTGCGGCTCCTGACCAACACTCAACGCAAATACTTCCGTCATACCGAGAGGAATGGTGTAATTAAGATCATCTCTTAAAATAATAAGAGGCCATAAGAAACTATTCCAAGAATTAACAAAAGTAATTATTGCTAGAGTCGCAATACCAGGCCAAACAAGTGGGACAACTATTTGCCAAAATATTCTAAACTCACCAGCACCATCTGATCTTGCTGCTTGAATTAATTCATCAGGAACAGAGGTTATGAATTGTCTCATCATAAAAATTCCTATAGCAGGTGCAACAAAAGGAATTATTAGCCCTGTTAAGGTGTCATTCAATCCCATTCTTCCAACTAAGACGTAAAGAGGGATCATTATAATTGGGAAAGGTATCATTGCAGTTGCTACCATAAATATGAAGAGTTTGTTTTTTCCTTTAAAATTATATTTTGCAAATGCATACCCGGCTAAAGTACATAAAAAAATCGTTAGAATTGTTACAGCTATAGCAACAAAGAAGGAATTGAATATCCATAAACTTGCTGGAAACTCAGTAAACAATTTTGTTACATTTTCCCAATTAGGACTTTTAGAAAAAACTATTGGTGGCCATGCCATTATTTCTGCTGTTGATTTAATTGATGAGGTAAGCATAAAAAAATAAGGAATTAGTGTTATCAAACCTATAATTGTTATTATTAAATTTAATGAATATTTTCCAATTGTTGGTGATAAGGATTGTTTGCTAGAACTAGAAGACTCAATTGGAAAAATATTAGCAATAAAATCTATAATAGGAGATAAAATTCTCTCAATAAAACTTTTTTTAGCATCCTGATCTAAATTTGACGCAAACGATCTAAATTGAAATAATGATATAGCTAAAATGCAAATAAACATAAATACACCAATAGAAGATCCAAACCCTAATTTGAGCTGATTAAATCCTCTTTCCATCATGTAAACAACCATTGATTTAGCATGGGTTGGAACATCATTTCCGCTGTACATAACAAATACATCTTCAAATATCTGAAATGAACCGATAGAAACAATTATACAAACAAATAATGTTACAGGTGCTAACTGAGGAAGAGTAACATACCAAAATTGATGCCATGCAGTTGCTCCATCTATTTTTGCAGCTTCATATAATGTTCTATCTATAAATTGTAGTCCAGCTAAAAAATAAATACAGGTTAAGCCTGTCCACCTCCATATAATTAACATCATAACAGACCACTTAGAAGTTGAAGATGATTCAACCCAATTGATTGGTTCAATTCCTATAAGGCCAATTATATAATTTAAGAGCCCAAATTCACTGTTTAGTATCATCTTAAATGTTAAGGCCGCTGCAACGACTGATGTAACTATAGGTGAGAAAAATACTAATCGCCAAAAAGGTTTCAGTTTTAGACTATGACTATTAAGAGCAAGGGCTAATAAAAGTGCAAGGGGAATGGTTATAAATACACTTCCAGCAGAATAAAATACTGTATTTAGGAAAGTCTCCCAAAAGTTTTGGTCTTTAAAAAATAAATATTCAAAATTTCCCCACCCCCGAGGTTTAGGAGCTTTAACACCTTTCCATTTATAAAAAGCTAAAATAAAAGAAGCTATGGTAGGTAAAAGAAAAAAAATTGTAAAAATAATATAAAATGGCGATATAAAAAAATAAGGTGCAACCTTTTCAGGTCTTGATCTTCGACTATTACTCACAACTGACATATTATTATTTTTATTCTATTTTTAAAAAAGCAGGGTAAAACCCTGCTTTAAAAATTATCGTCTATAAAAAGTCAAGTTCATCCTGAACTTGTGAAATGAACCTTTCATGAGCTTCTTCAGCAGTTATTTCACCATTTGCAAGTAACGTAGTTAAGTCACGAGAAACAGAGTCAATAATTGCTCTTCCAACATGTTGATAGTCATCAGCGCTTGAACCAGCTACTGAAATAAATGGTTCAGCAAATTTTTGACCTCCATAGAAATCAAACTTTTTGTCAGCAATTCTAGGATCCTCTAGAGCTGATAATAAAGTAGGCATTCCTCCAAAGAAATCATACTTTGCAATCTGACCTTCATAAGAAAAATATGCAAGTTCAAGAAGTTTTTTTGCTACATCAACTGCTTCTGAAGACTTATGTATGGCAAAACCAGTTCCACCCCAGTGAAAAGTTTTATAACCATCATCTCCCCAAGTAGGAAGTGGAGCAACTCTCCATTCACCCGCTTGTGTATCTTTCACAGTAGGTTGTAAGCAGCAATTATTGTACCAATCAGGTGCCATTGTTCCAACTGTTTGTTTAGAATTATATAAAACACCAGGAGTTTGACCCCAATAATCAGTTGTATAATTTATTACACCACTCGCAAAAGCTTCTTCTTGGTATTTTAAAATGTCCATGAAAAGATCTTCATTCATTTCGAATTCACCATCTTCATTAAAGAATTTACCACCAGCTTGTTGGTACATACCAATAAATCTTAATTCAGATAGCATCATTGAAATACCATCTTTAGCTAAGATCTTTCCTGTTTCCATAAACTCATCCCAAGTTTTAGGAACTGATTTACCATAACTTTCAAGAATACTTGGGTTATAGTAATAAACCATATAACAACCTTCACTCTCGATACCGTAAATTTCACCATTAGTATGAGTCCAAGCAGCTACCTTACCAGGATTCCATTGAGACATATCTCCATACATATCAGTTAGTGGCACAAAATTATCTGAAATGATATCATCAACCATAAACAATCCGAAACCACTGATCTCTATTCCTAGAAGATCTGTATGCTCAGAACCTGAAGCAATAGCTGTTAAACTATTTGTTGCCATGTCAGGAGTAACTTGAAAGTCAAAAGTTATGTTATCATCTGGAAATGCAGCCTGCACTTCTTCTAAATAAGTATTAAAATAATCAACGTAGAGCTGGTTATGAGTCCACATTGATAAAGTTACATCTCTAGCATTAGAAGCCGATGAAAAACCAACTAAAACTGCGAGAGATAAAATTAAGGATTTAATTAATTTCATCTTTTCCTCCCTTTAATATATCTTATAGAAATTATATTGATAAAAAAATCAAGATAAAAAAGCTTATTTAGCTATTAAATACAGTTGATTTTTAATTATTTGGTGAAAGAACTTTTTCGTGAGGCATTACTATTTTCTTTTGAAATTCAGTAAGATTTGAAAGTAATTTTTTTGAAGGTCTATATGGGTGTCTGAAAAATCCCCAAGAAGGTCCATATCTATAAACAACAATTCTTCTTTCTCCTTTATTTGTTCTTTTTGCAGAACCATGACAGAGTGAATCAACGAATAATAGTCCATCACCAGCTTTTAAAAAAATTTCTTTTGAAGCAGTCATATTATCAGCAGATGTAACTTTCCCTTTTTTCATAGAATGTTTTTCAAATTCGGGATGACGTATATTTGATTTATGAGATGAAGGTATAATTACAGTACCACCATCACCAGGACCAATATCTTTTAGCGCTAATAGGATATTTACTTGACCACAATGAAACTTTCCTTCTTGAAATCTATAATGATTTCTTTGAAGAGCTTCGTGATGGCCAGAATGAATGCCAATAGCTTCCCCCGGTCCTCTTATATTAGCAAAATTTTCATCAATAAATAAAGGGCCATGATGTTGATCGAAAGTATCTTTGCCTCCAACAAAATGAAGCATATGATTAATCCAAGATGGATGATCAATTAATTTTTCAAATGGCTTACCTGCTTCATAAATTTGCTGAAGATTAAGACCTTCTTTTCCACCATAGTTGTGACCATGAACATGTCCTGCCCATTCATCATTTTTTATATTTTTTAATTTATCTAAAATATTGTTAAGATTTTTTAATTCTCTTTTATTTAAAGCATTTTTAATTACTAAGTATCCATTTAGATCAAATAAATATTCATCAAGCTTAGAAACTTTTTTCACAATTATATTTTGAAGTAAAAATTTATTCTTTTCAAGAATAAAAGTCTAATTTATGACTGCTTTAAAATCACCAGTTTTATATTTAGTAGCCATTTCACCTAAAGAAAGTGAATTTATTGAAGATGCATTGCCGGCAGTGCCAAATTCTTGCAATCTATTTTTCACAACTTCCTTCATTGCATCTTTAGAAAGTAGTAAATATTTACGAGGATCAAACTGAGAAGGATTCTCATGAAAATATTTTCTCACTGCAGCTGTAGCTGCTAATCGAAGATCCGTATCAACATTAACTTTTCTCACACCATGTTTAATACCTTCTTGAATTTCTGAAACAGGTACACCGTATGTTTCTTTTATTTTTCCACCATATTCATTAATAGTTTTTATTAAATCTTGAGGAACAGAAGATGATCCATGCATAACTAAATGAGTGTTTGGAAGTCTTGAATGTATTTCTTTAATTCTATCAATTGCTAAAATATCACCTGTAGGTGGTCTAGAAAATTTATAAGCTCCATGACTTGTTCCAATTGCTATAGCTAATGCATCTACATTAGTCTCCTTAACAAATTCTGATGCCTCATCTGGATCCGTTAACAGTTGATCATGATCAAGCTTGCCTTCTGCACCAACACCGTCTTCTTTTTCTCCGGTTCCAGTTTCTAAAGAGCCTAAACATCCAATTTCACCCTCTACAGAAACTCCTAATGCATGTGCCATATCAGTAGTTTCTTTAGTAACTCTAACATTATAATCAAAATCTGAAGGTGTTTTTTGATCATCCAATAAGGAACCATCCATCATGACAGAAGTAAAACCAAGATCGATACAATTTTTACAATCTGATGGAGAGCCACCATGATCTTGATGTAAAACAGTTGGAATGTCTGAAAACTCGTTCATTGCTGCTTCAACTAATTTTTTAACAAAAATTGGTCCGGCATATTTTCTCGCAGCACCAGATGCTTGCAGAATTACAGGACTATTTAACTCTTTAGCCCCTTCCATTATTGCTCTGATTGCTTCTAAGTTATTTACATTAAATGCAGGTACACCATAATTATTTTCAGCTGCATGATCTAATAGTTGTCGAAGTGAGATTAATGACATATGAAATATCTTCTTAAACATTAAAAAAATTAATTCAACAATACAGTGAGAGAAATTTTTAAATATTCAAATTTAATTTTTTTATATGCTTTATCTCATAGTTATCTTGCAACTTGTTTTGCAATAGATCTTAAAATTCAAGGATACGAAGAACGCTATATTGGATTATCATTATCTTTGTGGGGAATTGGTGTAATTTTTGGAGCAATATTACATAATTTAGTTAGAAAAAGATTAAATTTATTTTCTACAATTTTATATGGTTCAATAATTCAGTTAAGTTTTTCTATAATTTTTTTAATTGATCAAAATACTTTTCTAGTAGCTATTATGCAATTTGTCATGGGAATAACAAGTGCAATTAATTCTTTAACTTTAGAAACATACATAAGTTCAAAATTTAGAAAATCATCCGGATTTTATATTTCATTGTTTTGGTCATCAGCAGGTTTAGGCGCAATTACTGGTAGTCTTATTATTGCTATTAATGGAATAAATAATTTTACATATTATATTGCCGTTATATTTTTCTTTTTACACTTTATTCCAATCTTTTTATTTAGATTTTCTATAAAACAAATTAGTGTTGAGAATGTCAGTATAAAATTATCCAAAGATGTTCTAAACAAAATTAAATATTTGCTTATGTGTGTTGTTTTATTTGGTGCATGTGATGCTGGTTTTAGCTCATTATTTCCATCATATTTATTAGAAGAATCATATAGTGATAAACAAGTTGGAAGAATAAATTTTTTAGCTGGATTAATTGCTTTAGTTTTTTATCCCTTTATGGGTAAGTTAGTAGATAATTATAATAAGACTGTTATTTTTAATACTTTTTGTTCTATTAATTTTATCAATTTATTTATTCTTTATTTTATCAGTGATTTTTATGTCTATATAATTTGTGTAGCATTTTATTATTACACTATTGGAACAGTTTTCTTAATTACATTTAATATTGTAGGTAAAAAACTTGAAGGGGGAGTAATAGTCTTTGGAATAGCTGGTCACTATATCAGTGAAAATATTGGAAGTTTCCTTGGTCCAAATTTAATTGGTAATATCATTAATATAAATATTAATTATTTCTTCTTAATATTTGTTTTTTTGTATTTCTTAATTGTTTTACTGTTCAATTTTAATCAAATTAAGAATGGTGGGCTCTCAGGGACTTGAACCCCGGACCACCCCGTTATGAGCGGGGCGCTCTAACCAACTGAGCTAAGAGCCCTCAAAATCCCTTATAGATGATTATAAATATTTTAATAATATTTATTTTTTAGAATTTAGCATTTTTTTTACTGAATGATAAAATTCATCAGTAACAGTAAAATAAAAGCCATTTTCTTCATGTAAAGAATTATTACCACTTCCATTTATTGTATGAAATTCTGTGAGATGTTTAAAAAAAATATTTATGTCTGGAATGGCATATTCTCTGCCATCATCACTTTTTATTATAAAAACCACCTTACTCACCCACAACCTCAAATGCTGACTGGACAAGTTGTTTAGTATATTCATTAATTGGATTATCAAGAACATCTTTTGTGATTCCTTCTTCAATCACTTTGCCATCTTTCATCACTAAAGTGTAATGACATAAGGATCTAATTACTTTTAAATTATGACTAATAAATATGTAAGATAAATTGTGATTTCTTCTTAAGGATCTTAGTAAATCTATTATTTGTGCTTGAATCGATAAATCTAGTGCTGATGTTGGTTCATCTAATAAAATAAATTCAGGATTTAAGATTATTGCTCTAGCTATAGCTATTCTTTGTCTTTGGCCTCCGGAAAATTCATGGGGAAATCTATGTAAGACACTTTCATCTAAATTAACTTCTTGAAGAGTTTTTATAATTAAGTTATCTTTTTCTTCACTAGATAAATCTTTTCTATTAATTTCTAAACCTTCTCCTATAATTTGCTTAACAGTATGTCTTGGATTTAATGAGGAAAAAGGATCTTGAAATACTATTTGCATGTGTTCTCTAAGTTCTTTCATTTTTTGAGTATTATAATTTTGAATTTCTTGATCCTCAAAAATAATTTTACCGGAATTAATTTCCTGAAGTTTAATTAATGACATTCCTAAAGTACTTTTTCCTGAACCACTCTCACCAACAATACCTATTGTTTCTCCATATCGAGCTTTTATATCAACGTTATTAACCGCAATGAGCTCAGATTTTTTTTGATTAAAAAAATTTCCTTTTTTTAAAACAAATTTAACAGTACATTTTTGACCTTCTATTATATAATCTTTGTTTTCCTCATCAAATGGGTCGGGCTCACCACTTGGCTCAGAATTAATTAGATGTTTTGTATATTCATGTTTTGGATTAGAAAATACTTCTTCTGTATACCCTCTTTCTACTATCTTACCATAACGCATTACACAAATGCGATCACTGGTTTTACGCACAACTGTTAAATCATGAGTAATAAGCATTATTGCCATGCCGTATTTTTTTTGAAGATTTTTTAATAATTTTAAAATTTGAGATTGTATCGTTACATCTAAAGCTGTTGTTGGTTCATCTGCAATAAGTAAATCAGGTTTATTTGCAATCGCAATCGCAATCATGATTCTTTGTCTTTGACCTCCTGATAACTGGTGTGGATATTGATTTAATCTTTCTTCGGGTTGTGGAATCTGAACCTCATTTAATAACTCTAAAGCTCTTTTTTGAGCTTGAATTTTACTTATGTTACTATGTTCACGAAGAACTTCTATAATCTGACTTCCTATCTTATGTAAAGGATTTAAACTAGTTAAGGGTTCTTGAAAAATCATAGTTATGCTATCCCCTCTGATTTGTCTCATTTGTTCATCAGTAAATTTACCTGTCTCAACTCCTTTAAAAAAAATATTAGTTTTTGTACCAACTGTAGAATTTTTTGGTAACATCTTCATGATGGTTCTAGCAGTAACAGATTTACCAGAACCTGACTCACCAACTATTGCAAGTGTCTCACCTTTCATAATATCAAATGAAATATCGTTTACGGCGTTAACCACACCTCCTTCAACACTGAATTTAATTTCAGCATTTTTTAGATCTAAAAGTTTTGTATTATTTTGAGACTGCATATGGATCTACCGCATCTCTTATTCCATCGCCAAAAGCGTTAAACGCTAAAACTGTAAAAATAATCATACCTACTGGAGCCATCATCCAAGGAGCATAGGCAAAACTTTGTATATCTAAAACCTGATTTAACATAACACCCCATGAAACCATGGGATGCTGAACACCTACACCTAAAAAACTTAAAAATGTTTCAACTAAAATAATTGAAGGGATGGTAAAGGAAGTCCATACGATTACATGAGATAATGTATTTGGAAAAATATGCTGAATCATTATTCTAGATCTTGAAGCACCTAGAGCTCTAGCAGCTCTTACAAACTCTAGATTTCTTACTAAAAAAGTTTTACCCCTAATCTCTCTTGCAATTGATGCCCAGTTTAATAATACAATTATTGCAGCAAATAAAATAAACACAACTGTTTCATCTGCTCTTCTGGGTAAAAGTGCAACTAATGCAAAATATAATGGATAAGCTGGAAAAGAAAGAGCAAATTCTGTAACTCTTTGAGCAACTAAATCATAAGTTCCTCCAAAATAACCAGAACTTATGCCTACCATTAAACCAATAATTAATGATGCACCAACTGCAATGAGAGCAAATAATAATGTTATTTGTGTTCCAACTAACATTCGTGATAACATATCTCTTCCCATATTATCAGTTCCTAAAAGATGTATATTTCCATCATTGTTTCCAAATAATCTAAGATTAAAATTCATTCCAAAAATTGTATATTCATCACCTTGTATAAAAAATTTTATAGGAATCATTTCTTCAGACTCAGAAAAAGTAAACTCAAAAGTTTCCATGTCCATTTCTTCAATAGTTTTATAAACAAAAGGACGAAAATGAAAGTTACCATTGTTATCAAAAAAATGTATTAGTTGGGGAGGATGGTATAATTCATCTTGAACAACTTTTTTATAATTATGTGGTGATAAAAATTCTGCAAATACTGCTAAAAATAAAATAAATATAACTCCATAAAAACCAAACATCCCATACCTATTTTTTTTAAGTCTTAAGTAAGATAGGTGCCAATGGGAGTTAACTTTTATATAATTATCAGTCTCTGCATTTAATGTTTGAATGTTATTACTATCCACTATGCTGCACCTCCCGCCATATCTCTAATTCTAGGATCTAAGAGTGCTAAAAAACAATCTGCAACAAAATTACCGATTACCAATACGAGTGATAAAATCATGAAGATTGAGGAGGCAACATATATATCCATTGAAGATACAGAACTGAGCACTAATGGACCAACTGTTGGTATTGCTAAAACAATAGCAACTTCTATTTCACCTTCTATAAGATAGGATACACTTCTACCTTGGTTCATAATGATTGGATGTAATGCATTTGGAACACCATGCTTCCAAACTATTTTACTTTCCTTTAATCCTTTTGCTCTAGCTGTTTCAATAAATTGCATTTTTAAAACATCTAATAAATTTCCCCTCATCATCCTCATTTGATATCCAGCCCCAACAAAACTTCCAACTGCAATAATAGGCCAAGTATGTAGGAAAAAATCCCAAGTTTTAGCTAAACTCCACCAACCTTCTTGCAGTACGTATTCCTGAGAAAATAATGATCCGTAATAAGGAGAATGAAACTTAATTGCCCAAAAATATAAAATAAAAATTGCTATTATAAATTTAGGAATGGAGAAAGCTAAGAATGTTAAGACCGTGGCAATCTGATCTCCAATTTGATATTGATGAGTAGCGGCATAAACACCAGCAAGAATGCCAATCGTTACAGCATTAAAATAACAAATAAATGCCAGCAGTAATGTCCGCGGAATCCTATCTCCAACTACATCATTTACTGGTCTTTTTTGAACAAAAGAATCTCCTAAATCCCAATATAAAGTTACATCTTTTACCCAAGTTAAATATTGTATGTATACAGGCTTATCTAAACCTAGTTTTTTTCTTAAATCTTGAGCTTGAATTTCTGCTTCATCTTCACTTATTCCGCCAAGCATCATTGTCTGTCTTTTCCATTGATCTGCGTAATCTCCGGGCATTGCTTGAACAAGAATGAAGGCAACAAGAGTAATTGCTATTAACAAAGGAATAGTTGCTATTAGCCTTTTTAAAAAGAAAATTAGAAAACCCATATTTGAAAATTAAGTTAATTCTATGGCCCATTTTTGGGCCATAGAAAATATATATTATTAATACTCTGCTAATACACCAGGTAAGAACTCATCAAGCTGATCAGCTTTTGGAGTGTAAAGTCTAGACCTCATAACTCCATCTTCTGCCCACTCATACATATACACAGGTGCACCAGGATGATTATTTTTTATCCTTTTATTGATTAAAAGTGCAGCTGGAGCTTGAATTAAGCCCACAGTATATACATTTTCAGTTCTAACTCTCTGGATATCTCTAGCAAGACTTGCAACTTCTGAAAGATCATTAGTTGATAATATGCCTTGAGCCTTATCAACCAGTGTTTCTTCAAATGCTAGAAGATCGCCTTCATTATCTCTATGCCAAGCAGGATTTTGAGATGTTGTTGGCAATCTATCGCCAATATTCTTAGTCGCAACAACCCAGTGCTCTCTTGCAATATACATGCTCCAATTTCCACTATCAGTGAATGCATCAGTATTATCAGAAGGTTTTAAAACTGGTTTAATACCAATTGCTTCAAACATACTCACAGAAGCATCAGCTAATTTATTATCCGTAGATCTTAAGCTATTATAAAGAACATCAATAACAAGGTCATCTCCTCCATTAGGGAGATTTCTTATACCATTGCCGTCTGAGTCTTCTAAACCAAGACCATCCAAAATTGAATTAGCTCCAGATACATTATATGCATAGTAAATTGAGTCATCAAAATTATGAAAAGGAGAACCAGCTACAAAACCACCAGCATGTGGATGAAAAAAAGGTCCTCTAGCAACTGATTGACCCATAGTGTCTCTATCCATTGCATGTGACATTGCTTTTCTAAATTCCACATTTCTAAATAATTTTCTAAGCTCTCTTTCATAATCGCTACTTACACCAAATTCTGAAGATAGATTCAGCATTAAGTCCCAAGCAATCAACCTAGTACCAAATACTGATTTAACTGGAGAATTCGGATCTTTGTTTTGTTTTAACGCTTCAACATAGTTTCCTGGATTTTCCATATTAGAAAAATCTCCAGTACCAGCCAAGGCCTGAGTAGTTCTATCATCCCAAGATGTTAACTTGTAAATAGTTTCATTATAGTATGGAAGCTGATTACATTCTTCATCTACTTTCCAGTAATACGGGTTACGCTTCATAACCATTAATTCATCTACTTTATGAACTACTGGAACAAAAGCTCCCATTGTAACAATAGGTAAAACACTTGCTGGCATTCCATTTGCGTATGACTCGTAAGTTGCGTCACTATTATGCGCAGGATGCAATGGTTTCATTACATGAGATGGTCCAGGAGCACCTCCCATATATGCTAACTGTGCTAATACAGCATTACCTTTTGGTTCATCAAAATTAAATTTAAATGAATATGGTCCTAGTATTTCGAGAGTTGTTCCTGATCCTAATGCATCTTTAGGTAATCTAGAATTTACATTAGCATCTTGAACATTATCGTTCCACCAAAAATCTATGTCTTCAGTGTCGAACATATCTCCATCAGACCATCTAGCTCCCTCTAAAAGATACATCGTTAGTGATTTTCTATCAGAACTAAATTCCCAATCTTTTGCCAAGTTTGGAAGTGGATTAGCTTCTTCTGCTTTAACTTGCCATAGAGGTCCAAGTCTAGTCAATGATTCCATTAGTTGAATATTAATTCCACCCCATCCTTGACTTTGTCCTGCTAACCAGTTGAATCCTTCTGGTCTTCCACCAATAACATGTCGGAATGTACCACCATACTCACCAATACCATCAACCATTTGATCTTTTTTTGCCATCCAGGGCTCTTTAGGCATTCTTTCGTTTACAGGTGGTAACTTTCCAGCATCAACATAAGATTTAGTTAGAGGAGATTCATTATAACTATCACAACTTTGATAAGTCCATAAATCATCTCTTCCCACAAGTTCAATATCCATACCGGACATACTCTTGTCTTTAGGCAAAGTTTCTAAACCACTTGCAGTTGAAGTCATAGCAAAAATACTAACTCCAACAAGTAAGCTTGCTGCCTTGCTTTTAAATTTGAATTTATTTTCAATACCCATCTTTCCTCCCTTAGAAAAAATATTTAGTTAAATAAAATATTTTTTTTCTACAAAATCAATATCAAAAGTAAATTATTTTTTAATAATTTTATGAATTTGTAGAAATATTGATAAATTGATTATGAGTAAGAGATTCCTTGATAATTTGATTAAATTTTTGAGAAAAATCATTGTAATATTGTCTGGAACTAGACCTTAAATCATACTTTTGCATTTGTTGTCTTGCTGATTCCTTATTTAGTAGCCCAAGACCGTCTACAACTGGGTAATAAAGCTGTGATTGTACATGAGGTAGACCAGATAAGTAATCGTCAAAGTGGTCCAAACTTGGAAGTTCATCTTGCCAAAGTGATATAAGTTTTTTTGTTTCTTCACTAATACATTCATCAGCAACATATTCCCAAAATTGTGAATCTCTTCTCTTAGAAACATAATGCATATTTAAGAAAGTTTTAAAATCATCAAACTGTCGACCAATACGATTATTAAAATCTGATATTTTATTATCATCATTGAAATCCATTTCTTTTTTTAAATATTCAGAAGCAAATAAGATTAATTGAACCAAAGTACTATGAATGGAAGTGGCCTCCAATGGTTCAAGAAAACCTGATGATAAACCGATTGCCAAACAATTTTTTACCCAATACTTTTCAAGTCGACCACTATTAAATTTTATATCTCTTCGTGGTTCAATTTTATGTCCAAGAACTTTTTCTATTTCTTCTTGTGCTTGATCAGGTGAAATAAATTGATCACTATATACATAACCCGCACCTATTCTTTCTTGAGTTGGTATTTGCCACATCCATCCAGATTTTTGTGCCCAAGCTAAAGTATAATTAATATAATTTTCTTCATTAATATCTAGAAAGAATGGCATTGCTCTATTAACAGGTAAATTGTCTTGATAAGATTTCCATTTTGTTTTGTACTGATCTCCAATAATTAATTTCCTAAATCCACTACAATCAACAACGAGATCAACATCTAATTCTAAACCACTTTCAAAATATAAAGATTCTATTGTTCCATCATCTCTTACATTACAAGATGTATAAACATCGTCAATTATTTCTATATTCTGAGATCTTTTTTTTAAATAACTAGCAACTAGTGAATTATCAAAATGATACGCATAATAAAATGGACTAATAAGTTCTAAATTATTATCTTTGTAAACATAGGGAACTTTTTTATTTTGCATAAGTAACGTATGTAGGTGAATTTCTGAAACAGGTCTCCCAGCGGCAACGGCATAAGCTTTTAAGTATTCAAAACTTTCTGGCTTACTTTTTGGTGCTATTAATTGAGGGTCATCAATTGGTCCATAATAAGTATACCCCAATTCTTTCCAGTCTTTATGAACGATGCCAAACTTTAAAGTAGCTTTAGTTTCTTTTAAAAAATCTGTCTCATCTAAATTATATTTTTTTAAAAACTCATAAAAAATACTTGTTGTTCCTTCTCCAACACCAATTGTTGGAATTTTTGATGATTCAATTACTTTTACATTTGCATTCAATTTATTAGAGTAAAAAAAATCACTCATAATATAAGCAGCTAACCAGCCAGCAGTTCCACCGCCTAAAATAACAACATTTTTAATTTCTTTCATAAATTATTTATCAAATTCAAAAGCTTGTGCTTCTACAAGCAGAGATGATTCTTTGTCATTTTTTAATTCTTCAGGTGATCTTATTTTCATTCGAGCAGCGCCTTTAAAATTTTTCTTTTTAACAGTTGATTTTTTTATTCTTTCTAATGCTTGATCCATTTCATTTTGATATTGTGGTAACCACTTAGATTGAGCTACTAACATTTCATCTACCATTGCCCAAACTTCATCAGGTGAACAAACAGCACTTACTAGTGGATCTTGTAGAACAGCTAATTTTAAAAGATTAATATCTCCATCAATTGCGGCTTTGACAGCCATTCTTTGCACATCAATTGAAGTTCGGCATAAAGAGGCACAAGCCATTGGTAATTCTATACCCTTAATCATTTTAATACCTTCCTTATCAACCATTCCAGTACTTTCAATTACACAATCATCTGGTAAATTTTTTATAGTACCATTGTTTACAACATTAAAATGACCTCTATAAGGTCTGTTAGTTTCTATAGCTTCAATTATATAACTTCCATGCTCAGTTGATCTTTTGTGAGTTGATAAATCAATTCCAGATTCATTTAAAAATTTTGAAAAATCTTCAACAAACCAATTTCTTTTTTCTGAAGTAACTCTTAAATATCCACCTGTTTCACCATGTATCCAATTTGATAGATCAATCCAATTTGGTATTTCTTCTACCCTCTTTCTATACCATGGAAGATATTCACTTAAATGACCATTACTTTCAGTCGAGAATAAGCCAAATCTCTTTAGAATATCAATTCTAACTTTTTCTTGTTTTGATATTTCAGGATGATTTTCTAAAGCTTCGACAAGTACATCTTTTGAGACGTTTTTGCCTTTAAATTTTAAATCGATGTACCACGTCATATGATTAATTCCACTGCACATATATTCAAGATCAGTACCGTTATCAGAACCTAAAGCCTTAGAAATTAATTTGGCACCACCTTGAACGCCGTGGCACAAACCAACCGTATTTACTTTTGCTTCAGATATAGCTGCCCATGTGTTCATTGCCATAGGATTAGAATAATTTAAAAATAACGCATCTTTATGAGAATACGATTTTATATCTTCACAAAAATTTAAAGTTTGAGGAATATTTCTTTGTCCATATAAAATTCCTCCAGCACAAATCGTATCTCCTACACATTGATCAACTCCGTATTGAAGGGGGATATTAATATCATGTTCAAATGCTTCTAACCCACCTATTCTAGTACAATTAATAATATATTTTGCCCCATCTAAAGATTTTTTTCTATCAGTTGATTGTTCTATGTTTGCTGGGAGCTTATTTTGATCAATATCTTTTTGAATTAAACGAGAAATTAATTCTAAATTTTTTTCTGAAATATCGTGAAATGAAAAAGTGATATCTTGAAATTCAGGAACTTTTAGCAAGTCTCTTACTAAGGTTTGTGTAAACCCTATACTCCCTGCACCAATAAAACTAATTTTCATATTTTTATTTTTATACTGAGTAAATTAATTGACAATATTTTATTTTTATACATCATTAAAAAAACTATAAAAGATGACAGATTTACAGAATTTTATAAAAAATGGATTTGTTCTAAAGAAAAGTCTTTTTTCTAAAGAGGAAATTGATAAGTTAATTCAATACATCACTATTCGACAAGACAAACAGCAAATTGCTAGAGAAACTACAACTTCAACTGGTAAATTAACAATGACCATGTGGAATCATCCTTCAGAAGATTTATTTGGAAAA
The DNA here is from genome assembly GCA_902514875.1 of uncultured Alphaproteobacteria bacterium. GTDB lineage: Bacteria > Pseudomonadota > Alphaproteobacteria > HIMB59 > CACPNW01. The sequence continues at coordinate 25,590 of CABXSY010000002.1, forward strand.
TTCTCTACTAATGAAAGAATAGTTAAACCAATGGAAATATTCTTAAATGATGAGGTTTATCATTATCATTCTAAAATTATTTGGAAAAATCCTGGTGATGGTGGATTTGATTGGCATCAAGATTATGGTTATTGGTATCACAATGCCTGTCTTTATCCAGATATGGCATCATGTTTTATAATGTTAGATAAAGCAAATAAAGAAAATGGCTGTCTCAAAGTATTAAAAGGTTCTCATCGTGTTGGAAGAATTAGCCATGCACGATCAGATACACCCGAACAGACAGCAGATAATGAAAGAATAAGAGAACTAGAAAAAAGACATAAGTCTGTTTATATTGAAGCAGAACCAGGAGATGCACTATTTTTTCATGCAAATCTATTGCACTCTTCCGATGCGAATAAATCACAAAATTCTAGAAGAACATTAATAGTGTGCTTTAATACTAAATCCAATAATCCTTATAAAGAAATTGGACATGCCTCTTACAACCAGTTAAAAGTGGCAAAACATAATTCAATAATGGAGTATAAAATTGACTAAACTTACAATCATTGGTGCTGGTAGCGCAGTATTTACAAAAAATATTTTTACCGATTTAATGTTTATAGATGATTTTAAAAAAATGGACATTGCACTTGTAGATATTGATGAAAAAAGATTAAAAATTTCACATGAATTATTAGATGTAATAGCAAAAAAATTAAATGCTTCTCCAAATATAAAATCTTATACTAATAGAAAAGAGGCGTTGGCAGATTCTGATTTTGTACAATCAACTATCCAAGTGGGAGGATACAAACCATCAACAGTAATAGATTTTGATATTCCAAATCAATTTGGGTTAAAACAGACAATTGCCGATACCCTAGGCATTGGAGGAATTATGAGAGGCCTAAGAACAATTCCCGTTTTAGTTGATATTGGTAAAGATATAATGGATCTTTGTCCAAATTCATTATGGTTGCAATATGTAAACCCAATGTGTTCAAATATGATAGCAATAAATAATGCTTGTCCTGGAATTAATTCTATAGGACTATGTCATTCAGTGCAAGGAACTGCCGAAATGCTTGCTAGAGATTTAAATGAAAAAATTGAAGATATTGATTATCTATGTGCTGGGATTAATCATATGGCTTTTTATAAAAAGTTTACAAAAAAAAATGGCAATGGTGGAGAGGATCTTTATCCAAGATTGAAAAAATTAGCTGATGATATTGTTAGAGATAAAATAACATCTACTAGGAGTATAGGTAAGGATAGTGAGTCAGATAAAGTTCTACATGAAAAAGTAAGATATGAAATTTTAAGACGATTTGGTTATTTTGTTACAGAGTCCAGTGAACATTTTGCTGAGTATGTTCCATGGTTTATTAAACAAAACAGACAAGATTTAATTGATCAATATAAAATTCCAATTGAAGAGTATATTGATAGGTGTGAAAATAACATCAAGTTATGGGATGATTTAGAAAAAGATATGACACCTATTCATAATGAACCTCTAAAAAGAGGAAAGGAATATGCATCATTCATTATGGATGCTGTAACAAATAATAATGAAGTAACGATTAACGGCAATGTAATGAATGATGGATATATAGATAATTTACCATCAAATTGTTGTGTTGAAGTTCCCTGTTTAATAAATTCAAATGGTAATCAACCTCAAAAGACCGGTCGCTTACCTGAACATTTAGCAGCTTTAATGAGAACAAATATAAATGTTCAAATATTGACTGCAGAAGCGGCATTAACAAATAAAAAAGAACATATTTATCATGCTGCAATGCTGGATCCACTTACTGGAGCAAATTTATCTATTGATGAAATATATTCTATGGTTGATAAATTAATTGATGCTCACGGTAATTACTTACCCAAATATCATTAATGTCTAAACTTACAGTTAAAGATTTATTTGACAAAAAAGGAAAAGTTAAATTAACAGAACTATATGTGACAAATGCTTTAGAAGCATATGCAGCTGAACAGGCTGGGATAGATATTCAAATTGTTTCATTCAAAAAAGATACTCTGAGAACTGGCGTACCAACAAACAAATGGTTTCGAGACGCTCATATTAAAGATATTCGTGATGCAGCAGCAAACACTTTTATGATTTATGGCCTTGGTCAACTATCTTCACCAGAAAAAGCAATTGATGCTGCACTTATTGCAAGGGAAAATGGTGCTGATGCAGTTTATTGCGGTAATAGTCCAAAATATATAGAAGCTCTACGAAATGAAGGTTTGCCAGCAGTCAGTCATATTGGTTTAATTCCATATAAAAGTACATGGACAGGCGGGTTCAAAGCAGTTGGGAAAGATGCACAATCTGCTTATAGGGTTTATCAAGATGCTTTAGCATATGACCAGGCGGGGGCTATTGGTCTAGAGGTAGAATGTGTTCCTGATAGAGTTGCAGAAATAATTACAAATAAAGTTAATTCATTAACGTTATCCATGGGGAGTGGCCCTAAATGTGATGTTGAGTTTTTATTTATACAAGATGTTATCGGAACAAATACTGATAGAGTACCTCGTCATGCTAAAGTTTTTAAGGATACAAATAAATCTTATGAAAAGCTTGTTGATGATACTGTGGAAGGACTTAAAAATTTTATTAAAGACGTAAATACTAAGAAATTTCCAAGTCCATCAAATATTGTCGAAATAAAAGATGAAGAGTTCGAAAAATTTTTAAATAAAGTTGGTTAGATATTTATAATTAATAAATCTTCTCCAATTATAGGATATTTACCAAAATCTCTTTTTACAATTTTCTTTAATCTTGAAGCATTAAATCTTGTTGGAACAAAGTGTGTTAATACAAGTTCTTTACAATTTGATAATTTAGCAACTTTACCAACAAGATTACTTGGAGTGTGATACTCTTTAACATTATGTAATGTTTTTTTAGTTCTAAGTTTAGACGTTTTATTCATTTCATATTCTATAAAAACCTCATGAAGTAAAACATCTGAGTTTTGAGCATTTTGCATTAAACTCTCACACGGGCGTGTATCTCCACTAATTGTTAATTTTTTATTATTATTATAAAATGAAAAACCATATGCATATGGCACTGGCTTATGATCAACTTCAAAATATTTAATTTTCATATCATTTATTTTTATTGATCCATTTTTTTTAAATTCATAAACTTTATATTTAAGAGCATTTATTGATTTTCTTTTTTCATAAAAAATTCTTAATTCACGTTCAATTTTCCACGCTGAAAATATTTTATCAACAAATTTCTTTGTTCCTTTTGGTCCATATATTTTCCATATTGTATCTCTTTCAGAGTGCCAAGAAGAAATGATGAGTTGATACAAATCTATAACATGATCGGTGTGTAAATGAGTAAGTAGTAAAGCGTCAATATCAGCTGAAGAGTTTTTACTTTGATTTAATCTTTGCGTTACTCCAGAACCACAATCAATTAAAATTTTAGTTTTTTTTGTAGATACAAGATTTGATGAGCCACACCTTTTGTAATCAACTGAGGGGCATCCTGTTCCTAGAAGCGTTAGCTTCATTATTCATCTAAAAATGTTTTTAATTTCCTTGCTCTAGTTGGATGTTTTAATTTTCTTAATGCCTTAGCTTCAATTTGTCTTATTCTTTCTCTAGTAACACTAAATTGCTGACCAACTTCTTCAAGGGTATGATCACTATTCATACCAATACCAAATCTCATTCTTAAAACTCTTTCTTCTCTTGGGGTTAAAGAAGATAATATTCTTGTTGTCGTATCTCGTAATGAACTTTTTACGGCGGCATCTATAGGTATTAGAGCATTTTTATCTTCAATAAAATCTCCCAAAGAGCTATCTTCTTCATCACCGACTGGGGTTTCTAAACTTATTGGTTCTTTAGCAATTTTTAAAACTTTTTTTACTTTATCTAATGGCATATGTAATCTTTCAGCTAATTCATTAGGTGTTGGTTCTCTTCCAATCTCTGACATTATTTGTCTTGTAGTTCTAACTATTTTATTAATAGTTTCTATCATATGAACTGGTATTCTAATTGTTCTTGCTTGATCGGCAATAGATCTTGTAATTGCTTGTCTAATCCACCATGTGGCATATGTTGAGAATTTGTAACCTCTTCGATATTCAAATTTATCTACGGCTTTCATCAAGCCTATATTACCTTCTTGGATTAAATCTAAAAACTGAAGTCCTCTATTTGTATATTTTTTTGCTATCGAAATAACTAATCTTAAATTGGATTCTATCATTTCTTTTTTTGCTCTGTTTGCGGATCTTTCACCTTGTTGAACAGTGCCAACTATTCTTCTAAATTCAGATAAAGGTAGCTCAGAGGCAGATTGAATTTCTCGGATTTCTTCAATATTTTTATTAATTTCAATATGATTTCTGTTAATAAACTTCTCCCAATTTTTATCTTTTGTAGACAAAAGACTTTGTATCCAATTTTTTTCAAAGTTAAAATTTAAATATTGAGATACAAAATCCTCTCTTTTTACTCCAGCACTGGTTGCCATACGTAGCATTTTACCTTCGCGCAAAAGGAGTTTTTTATTTAATTCATATAATGCCTCCATAAGAGCTTCAATTGTTGTAGAATTAAAATGCACAGCTTTCATAGCAGCAACCATTTCTTTTTGAATTTTTAAATACTTTTTTTCTAAGGTATTGTAGTTTTTTTCATTTTTTTTATCAGCATTTATTAACTCTTGGCTATGTTTTTGAAGCTTTTTAAATAACTTAGTTATATCATTAAAATCGTTTAGAACTTTAGGCTTAAGATTTTCTTCCATTGCTGCTAGAGAGACGTTTAAACTATCATCTTCGTCTTCCTGTTGCTGATCGCCGTCGCTATTAGCTTCATTATTATCTTCATCTTGATTTTTTTTCTTATCGTTATCTTTATTGTTATCCGCTCCATTCTCAATCAGCTTAAATGTATCATCAAGTTTTGAATCAGAAATATCTGACATGTCATATGTGGCTTCTAAATCCACTATGTCTCTTAACAACATTGTCCCATCTTTTATTGCATCTTTCCAATTTATTATTGATCTAATTGTCATTGGGCTTTCACAAATAGCTCCAATCATCTTTTCTCTTCCAGCTTCTATTCTTTTGGCAATTGCAATCTCACCTTCACGGCTAAGAAGCTCTACTGCCCCCATATCTCTTAAATATAATCTTACAGGATCATCAGTTTTTCCTGATTGTTTTTTTTCTTGATCTTCAGATCCTTCCTCAGATTTATTTGCTTGTTCCTTAGCTAATAAAATTAATTCTTGAGCTTCTTCTTCTGTGTATATTTTAATATTATTAGATTTAATAAAATTTTCAAATTTTTCTATATTTTCTTCAAGTCTTAGTTTTTTTGGAATTGCTTTCTCGATTATTTTTTTTGTGTATATCCCGTCAACTTTGTGTTTATTTATTAATTTTGCAAAAATTTCTTTAATCTTATCTTCAAAACCCGAAATTGCTTTAGGTATTTTTATATGTTTTTGTTCTTTTAAAGTGTTAAATTCAGATTTTTTAGAAACTTTTTTTTCAACTGTTTTTTTTGTTTTCTTAACAATTTTATGTTTAGAATTTTTATTGGGTTTTGGTTTAGTACTTTTCTTTTTTAGATTCTTCTTAGGAGATAGTTTTTTTTTAGATAATTTTGTCTTTTTCTTAACTACTTTTTTTGTCTTTTTTGCCATAACTCTATTCTAAAATATCTTCATTATTATGAAGATTAAAACTGATATTTTTTAATTCATCCCATGTCATTGATGATGGATTACTATCTATATCAATTAGGCTTTTATTTATTTTTTTCAAATTTGAAAGTCTTGTATTTAGATTATTTATAGATTCATTAATCTCACTTAGGGCATCTTCTTCATCATAATCCTTGCTAGCATAAGGAAAAAGTTGAAAAATACTGCTATCCCTTGATTTTTGATAAATTTCAGAGAAGATTTTGGAAAAATTGTCTGTATTAATATCATCTATACCAACCTCAACAAGATCTGTTTTGTGAATAAAATTTAAAAATTCAGTCTGATATTCATTTAATAAGTCTGATTTTGATAAGAATGAATATATTTGATTTCTTAATTTTATGTGATTTAAGTAAGCAGTTATAAAAGAATATATTTGTTTATCTTTCAAAGAGTTTTTTTTAGGAATGATATTTATGGTATTTATTTTATTAGAAAATGATTTTAATTTTTTAAAAAATAAAGCCTTAAATTCATTTTTGTAAAAATATCTTATTTTGGTATCTTTTATATTATTTACTAATTCATCAATATAATTATCGAAAATAACCTTATTATCTGATTTTGTAAGATCGATTGATTTTGAAGATTCCTGAAATATAAAATCTACTATTGAAAGTGGTTTTTTTAAAAATGTTGCAAATTTGTTTAAAGAAAATTTATTGATATAAGTATCTGGGTCATATTCATTTGGAAGGATAATAAATTGTAATAATTTTGATGGAGTTAAATAAGGTAAAGACATTACAGCACTTTTAAAAGAAGCTTTTAAACCTGAAGCATCTCCATCGAACATCAACGTTGGTTTGTTTACATATTTCCATGATAGTTGAAGATGACTATCAGTTAAAGAGGTTCCAAGTGGTGCAACAGCTGTTTTAATATTTTTATCATACAGGCTGATTACATCCATGTATCCTTCACAAATTAACATATTTTTTTTTAACCTTATATTTTGTTTAACATTATACAGGTTATATAAAATATTCCTTTTTTTAAAAAAATTGCTCTCAGGTGAATTAATATATTTTGGATTTGAGTTATCTAAAACTCTTCCACCAAAACCAACGATCTTTCCAGTTTCATTTATAATTGGAAACATAAGTCTATTGTAAAAAAAATCACGTATCCTATTATTTTTATCTAGTTTTACTACATTACTTTCAAGAAGTTCTTTATCTTCAAAATCTTGTTCTTTTAGAAATTGATAAAGAGTTTGTTTTGAACTAGAAGAAAATCCTAACTTAAAAAATTTAATACTCTCGTCTGATAAATTTCTTTTATTTAAATATTTTTGACAATCTTTATTTACCTCTAGATTATCTTGAAACCATTTTGTTGAAGTTTCTAAAATTTTATAAATTCTATCATTTTTTTTATTAATATTTGAATCAAAATTATCAACTATTCTAATACCAACTCTTTGAGCTAATTCTTTTACTGCTTCAGGGAATGAAAAATTATAAAGCTCTGTATATATTGTAAATATATCTCCTTTAGCTCCACATCCAAAACAGTAATAAGAACCTAAATCATCATTTATCTTGCAAGATGGAGTTTTTTCATCATGAAATGGACAACAACACCAACTATCTTTTCCTTTTTTTATGACTTTTGTTTTTTTTTCTATTTCTTGTGAAAGAAGAATTTTTGATTTTATTAATTCAAGATCATTTTTAGAAAATGACATCAATTACCCAGTAAAGATTTAGCTATTTTTCCTACCAAACCCATATCAATTTTACCAGTATAGTTTTCCTTAATTATTTTCATAAGGGTACCCATTTCTTTTATTGATGTATAATTATTCTCTTGAATTATATTCTTTATTATCAATGTTGTTTCTTCTTCATCCATTTGTTTTGGTAGAAACATTTCTATTACTTTGATTTCATTAAATTCTTTTTCAATAAGATCATTCCGATTCGCTTTTTCAAAAGCTTCTATTGAATCTTTTCTTTGTTTTACTAAACTCTGAAGTAAACTTAAAATATCAGAATCGGTCAAAGCTTCTTGCTTACCTCTAAGAGAAATCTCCTTATCTTTAATTGCGCTCTTTATTAATCTTAAAGTATTGATGGAATTACTATCTTTTTCTTTGATAGAATTGTTATAATCACTTTCAATTTTATCCTTTAAGCTCATAATTTTTCACTTTCTTATAAATTTAGTTTGATAATATAATTCTTCTTTTTAATTTCAACTAATCCTTGACTACATTGTTATAAATGCCTACTAACTATCATTTTGCTTCATCTAAATATAATGGAAGTTTTAAAAAAAGAACCACATATACACAATAAAACTGCAGCTCTTGTATTAGAAAATGGTGAAATTTTATGGGGTTATGGGTTAGGAGAGAAAAAGGCTGCCGTAGGTGAGCTTTGTTTTAATACCTCTCAAACAGGCTATCAAGAAGCATTATCTGATCCCTCATATACAAAACAAATCATTACTTTTACTTTTCCACATGTTGGAATTGTTGGTACAAATCAAGAAGATCAAGAATCAAAAAAAATCTACGCTGATGGTTGTGTAATAAATCAGCCATTATCAGCGTATTCAAATTGGAGAGCAGAAAATGACTTAAATTCATATTTTTTAAAAAACAAAATTCCATGTATTTTTGGAATTGATACTAGATACTTAACTAAGAAATTATCTGTTGAGGGGGCTAAGAAGTCTGCAATTATTCACTTTGGAGAAGGTGAAAATAAAATTGAAAAACTTAAAACTCAAATAAATGAGTGGAAAGGTCTTCAAAATTTAGATTTGGCGGGAATAGTATCGACAGAGCAAAACTATAATTGGAAAAAAGGAATATGGAAAAGTAATAAATTAATTAAAAACCAACTTAAATATAATGTCACTTGCTTAGACTTTGGTATCAAAAATAACATTTTAAGAAATCTAAATGAATATAATCTTAACCCAACTGTATTAAACTTATCTTCTAGCTACGAAGAAATAATAGAAACTAATCCTTCAGGAATTTTTTTATCAAACGGCCCTGGTGATCCTTATGCCACAGGTAGTAAAATAGTTGATGTGATTAAAAAATTAATTGATGATAATATTCCGATATTTGGAATATGTTTAGGGCATCAAATTTTAGGATTGGCATTGAATGCAAAGACTAAAAAAATGTTTCAGGGTCACAGAGGTTCAAACCATCCTGTCAAAAATCTTACAACAGGCATTGTTGAAATTACTTCACAAAATCATGGGTTTGAAGTTGATGGAAATAGTTTTGGCAAAGATATAATTGAAACGCATGTTTCACTATTTGACGGGACTAATGAAGGTTTGAGGCATAAGCATTCACCGGTATTTAGTGTTCAGTATCATCCAGAGGCGTCCCCTGGTCCACATGATAGTCATTATTTGTTTGAAGAATTTTATAAACTTATTGAGAAAAATGCCAAAAAGAACTGACATAAGTAAAATATTAATAGTAGGTGCAGGTCCTATAGTTATTGGTCAAGCTTGTGAATTTGATTACTCTGGTGCTCAGGCATGCAAGTCTCTCAAAGATGAAGGTTACAAAATTGTATTAATTAATTCAAATCCTGCAACAATAATGACTGATCCAGAATTAGCTGATCAAACTTATATTGAACCTATAACTAAAGAATTTGTAGAAAAAATAATCGAAATCGAAAAACCAGATGCTCTTCTCCCAACTATGGGGGGGCAAACTGCTTTAAACGTTTCAATGGAACTTTTTAATAATCGTATACTTGAAAAACATGGAGTAAAAATGATTGGAGCTAATCCAACAGCAATAGAATTAGCTGAGGATAGGCAAAAATTTAAAGATGCCATGAAAGAAATTGGTCTAAGCTGTCCTAAAAGTTACGTGGTTAATACTATTGAAGAGTCAAAAAGAGTAAAAAATGAATTAAATTTGCCTCTTGTCATAAGGCCAAGTTTTACACTTGGAGGTACTGGGGGTGGTGTTGCTTATGATGATGAGGGTTTTATTGATTTATGTAATAGGGGTTTAAATGCTAGCCCAACAAATCAGATACTTATTGAAAAATCTGTTTCAGGTTGGAAAGAATTTGAGATGGAAGTCGTTAGAGATAATAAAGATAATTGCATTATTGTTTGCTCAATTGAAAATGTTGATCCAATGGGTGTTCATACTGGAGATAGCATTACAGTAGCTCCATCCTTAACATTAACTGATAAAGAATATCAAATTTTAAGGAATGCTAGCATTAAGGTTCTCAGAAAAATAGGTGTCGATACTGGTGGCTCAAATGTTCAATTTGCAATAAATCCTGAAGATGGAGAAATTAATGTCATTGAAATGAATCCAAGAGTTAGTAGATCTTCTGCGTTGGCATCAAAAGCTACGGGTTTTCCAATAGCAAAAATTGCTGCAAAATTAGCCGTAGGTTATACTTTAGATGAACTTGAAAATGATATTACTACGACAACACCAGCGAGTTTTGAGCCAACTATTGATTATGTAGTAACTAAAATTCCAAGATTTACTTTTGAAAAATTTGTTGGAGCTAATTCTGACTTAACGACATCCATGAAATCAGTTGGTGAGGCAATGAGTGTAGGTAGATCTTTTAATGAATCAATCCAAAAGGGGTTTAATTCTCTTGAGTACGGTCTAACTGGTTTTGATAAACCAAAACTTAGCTCAAATGATAAAAATACAATTTTGAATGAACTTAAAATACAATCTTCGCAACGGTTGTTAGTTGTAGGTGAAGCTCTAAGGATTGGATTAACAGTTGATGAAATAAATCAAACTACAAAATATGATAAATGGTTTTTATATCAAATTAAAACAATAATTGATTTTGAAAAAATCTTAAAAGAAAAAGGCCTCAACAAAGATATAATACTATATGCTAAGAAAATGGGCTTCTCAGATAGTAAAATCTCATCAATATTAAATATTAAAGAAAACGAATTAAGAAAATTTAGAAATAATAACGACATTAATCCTGTTTTCAGACTAGTGGATACATGTGCAGGTGAATTTAGTTCTAAAACTCCATATCTTTATTCTACTTACGATTGGGATTTTGAAAATACTAAGTTCTGTGAAGCAAATCCTACATCAAAAGACAAAGTAATAATTCTTGGAGGTGGACCTAATAGAATAGGTCAAGGCATTGAATTTGACTATTGCTGTGTACATGCTGTCTATGCATTGAAAGAAAAGGGCATTGAAACAATAATGATAAATTGTAACCCAGAAACTGTTTCAACTGACTATGATACTGCTGATAGACTTTATTTTGAACCACTTTCAGCTGAAAGTGTTATTGAAATTTACAATAAAGAAAAAAGTAATGGAAATATTCTTGGTGTGCTAGTTCAATTTGGAGGCCAGACTCCTTTAAAAATTGCAAAAGGCTTAGAAGAAGCCGGAATAAAAGTTATAGGAACTTCAACTGAAGCAATAGATTTAGCTGAAGATAGAGATAGATTCAGTGAAATATTAATGAAACTAAAAATTGCTCAACCAAAAAATGCTTTTGCAAATACAGTAGCTCAAACTTTAGAAAAAGCTGAAGAAATTGGATATCCTGTTTTAGTTAGACCCTCATATGTACTTGGAGGAAGAGCTATGCAAATCGCATATGATAAAGAAAATTTAGAATCATTTTCTAATGAAGCTCTTGAAGTCTCTTCCAATAATGTAATTTTAATTGATGAGTATCTTGAGAATGCGAAAGAAATAGATGTAGATATAATTAGAGATAAAAATGGAGAAATATATGTAGCCGGGATTATGGAACACATAGAAGAGGCAGGAATTCACTCTGGAGATAGTGCCTGCTCATTACCCCCCTATTCAGTTAGCAAAGAAACTCAGAATAAAATTATTGAATGGGTATCAAAAATTGCCAATGAAATTAATGTTGTTGGATTAATGAATACTCAATTAGCAATTAAAGATAAAAAAATATATGTTTTAGAAGTAAACCCAAGAGCCAGCAGGACTGTACCATTTGTAGCCAAATCAAAAGGTATTCCGATTGCAAAAATTGCAGCAAAAGTAATGGTCGGCGAAAATCTTAATACAATTTTGAATGATTATAAAATTAATGAATTAAAAAACTTTAATGTTAAAGAATCTGTTTTTCCCTTCAATAAATTTGATGGAGTGGATCTAATATTAGGTCCTGAAATGAAATCTACAGGAGAAGTTATGGGAATAGATGAAACTTTTTTATCTTCCTATATAAAAAGCCAGATAGCCTGTGGGAATATTCTTCCATCTAAAGGTACAGTATTTATCTCAATAGATAATGATAATAAAAAGTTCATTATTGAGATAGCGCAAAAGTTAAAAGAATTAGATTTTAATCTACTTGCAACTAAGGGAACCGCTAAATACTTAAATTCTAATAAAATCAAAACAAAAATAGTAAATAAAGTAAAAGAAGGTAATCCTCATGTAGTTGACTCATTAATTAATAATGAAATTCAGCTAGTAATTAATACAACAAAAACTCAATCATCAATTAGAGATAGCTATGGTATTAGAAGGACATCATTAATGTATAATATTCCATATTATACTACTATAGCTGGAGCAAAAGTTGCTGTAGATGCTATTGAACATATGAAAACTCAGGAATTCACAATAAAAAGTCTTCAAACTATAAATTAATTTTATTGACTATAAAAAACAAATAAATCATCATGAGCTTATGAATAAAATTCCTATGACCGCTGAGGGTTATACAAAATTACAAGATGAATTAAAAAAATTAACCTCTGAAGATAGACCAAAAATTATTGAAGCAATTGCCGAGGCTAGAAGCCACGGTGATTTGTCTGAAAATGCAGAATATCAATATGCTAAAGAACAACAAAGTTTAATTGAAGGAAGAATTATAGATTTAGAGAGTGCTATTAGTAAAGCAGAGGTAATAGATGTTAAATCTGTTGAAGGTGACAATATTAAATTTGGTTCAACAGTTGAAATAGAAGATGATGAAAGTGGAGAAAAACAACAATATCAAATTGTTGGGGAATATGAATCAGATATTGAAAATAAAAAACTTTCAATTACTAGCCCTTTAGCGAGAGGCTTAATTGGTAAAACAGTTGAAGATAATGTTGAAATCAATAGTCCAAAAGGTTTAAAAAGCTATACAATATTATCAATAAAATACATTTGAATATAGACAATCCTAAAATTTGGTCATTAACTGATGGCTCACAAGGAATGATAAGTCAGACTAAAGGTCTGGCAAATGAATTGAGTGTAAATATAAAAGAAATTAAAACTGAAATAATTTTTCCTTGGAATAAATTACAGCCTGGGATACTTCCTATTTTTAATTGGATATTTAAAAATAAATTACCAATAGATGAGATACCTGATTTAGTTATCAGTTGTGGAAGAAAAAGTGTTTACCTATCAATCTATCTTAAAAAAAAATATCCAAATATTATTAATATTCATATTCAAAACCCAAAAATTTCTTCAAAAAACTTTTCTTATGTTATTGCTCCAAATCATGATGGTTTATATGGTAAAAATATAATTAATTCTTCGGGTGCAATACATCATTTTAAACAATTTAATAATTTAAAAAATCATTATGAAATTATTACAAAAAATTTGATCACATGTATTATTGGAGGTGAAAATAATCACTATAATTTCTCAAAAGAAAATACTTTAGATCTTTGTAAAAGAATAAAAAAATTAAAGTCTCATAATAATGAAATTTTAGTTCTTACCTCGAGAAGAACTAATAAAGAAATTAAGCATATTTTGAAAAAAGAATTGAGCACTATGTCTACATTATGGCTTGGAGAAGGAAAGAATCCATACGAATTTGCTATCTATAATTCCAATCATTTTATTATTACTTCTGACTCAACCTCTATGATTTCTGAAGCAAGTATATCTGGTAAGCCAATTTATGTTTATCAATTACCAATGAAGAGAAAAAGCAAAAGATTTATAAGTTTCCATGAAGAATTTAAAAAAATGAGTATAACAAGAGATTTTAATACTTTAGATAAATTAGAAAATTGGACATATACGAAACTAGAGGAAAGTAAAAGAATTGCTGGAATTATAAAAAAAAGAATTATAGAAAGGAAAAATGAATCTTGAGAACTTAACTCATGCAGATTTTCCATTTAATCACTGGGTATTTAGTAATTGTTTAGAAGAAGGCGCATTAGATGAAATTTCCTATAGTAATATTCCGTCAGGAGACAGAAAGTACGATGGGACAAGAGCTGCCGATCATACAGGACAGGGAGTTGATGGCAAATTAAGACTTTTTATAACAAAAAATAATTGTCAAAATTTTCCATATCTAACAAAATTAATTCAGTCTTTACAAAGCAAAGAAATGGTAAATAAAATATCTAAAATAATTGATAAAGATTTATCAAATTCATACGTCAGATTAGAAGTAATTGGAGATAAAAAAGGATTTTGGTTAAAACCACATAAAGATATTTCAGAAAAGTTAATGACTATGATGGTTTGGGCGAACCCATATAATGAAGCGTCAAATTTGGGTACCGACCTATATGATAAAAATTTTAATTTAGTTAAAACAATTAAATATGTTCATAATAGTGGTTATTTTTTTTCTTCAGGGGATGATACTTGGCATGGACTTGAATTAAAAGAAATTCAAAAAGAAAGAAGATGTATTCAATTAAATTATGTTACTTTTAATACAGACTGGCCAGTTGAAAAAAATGCTTAAATTATTAATTTAAATATATGACTGAAAAAATAGAAAATGATGTCTTAATTATTGGCTCTGGACCAGCAGGCTATACTGCTGCAATCTATGCAGCAAGAGCAAATTTAAAACCACATTTAGTTTCAGGTTTAGAACCAGGAGGTCAGCTAACCATCACTACGGATGTAGAAAACTATCCAGGATTTGAAAATGTAATTCAGGGTCCTTGGCTTATGGAACAAATGAAAGAACAAGCAGTAAAAGTAGGAACTATCTTTCATAATGATATTGTAACTTCAATTGATTTTGAAAAAAAACCATTTACTTCCAAAACTGAGTCAGGCAAAGAATTTGTGTCCAAATCGATAATTATTGCAACAGGCGCTCAGGCTAGATGGCTGAATTTGGAAAGTGAAAAAAAATTTAAAGGATTTGGTATTTCTGCTTGTGCAACTTGTGATGGGTTTTTCTTCAAAGATCAGCAAGTAGCAGTGATTGGTGGAGGTAATAGTGCAGTAGAGGAAGCAATTTTTTTGACTAAATTTGCTTCAAAGGTTTTGTTAATCCATAGAAGAGATAGTTTAAGAGCTGAAAAAATTTTACAAGAAAGACTATTTAACAATAAAAAAATTGAAGTAATTTGGAATAGTAAGGTTTCTGAGTTTATTGGGGAAGAAAATCCAAATACATTAAAAAAAATTATTTTAAAGAACACATTAGATGGTACCAAAAAAACTATAGATGTAAACGGTGCTTTTATAGCTATAGGACATGATCCTGCTACTTCACTTTTTATAGATAAGTTAAAAATGGACGAGGAAAATTATATAATTACTAAACCTGATAGTACTGCAACAAGTATTAAGGGAGTCTTTGCAGCAGGTGATGTAAAAGATAAAATTTATAGGCAGGCTGTAACTGCTGCTGGTATGGGCTGTATGGCTGCTTTAGAGGCTGAAAAGTATATAGCAGAAAATTAATTATCCCTGTCTGGCTTTCATTCTTGGATTTTTTTTATTAATCACATAAATTCTACCTTTTCTACGAACGACTTTACAATCCTTATCTCTAGTTTTGGCAGTTTTTAATGAGCATTTAACTTTCATAAAAGCGCTTTAAATTCTGGGATTTGTTTTGTCAAACATATATTGTCTGAATTAATATGAGAAACTTATCTTACCCAGGAAGATCCAATGTTTTAGCTCAAAATGGTATGGTGGCAACATCAAATCCATTAAGTTCCATGGTTGCTATTAATGTACTTCAAAAAGGTGGAAATGCTGTTGATGCTGCTATCGCGGCTTCAGCTGTTCAAGCTGTAGTATGTCCAAGCGCAACAGGAATCGGTGGGGATTGTTTTGCAATTATTTCAATGAATGGGGATAAACCAATTGCTGTAAATGGGTCTGGAATTGCTCCTAAAAGAGCAAATTTACAGTTTTATAAAGATAATAATATAAAAAATATTAGTTTAACAAGTCCGCATTCAGTCACTATTCCTGGAGCAGTTCATGCATGGTGTTCTATGCATGAAAAATTTGGAAGAATTGATTTTAATGAAGTGTTAAATGGTGCAGAAAATTTAGCTAGAAAAGGATTTCCTGTTCATGAAGTTGAAGCCATTGCATGGAAAGAGAATGAAAAAAAACTTAAAAAAAATTCTAATTCTAAAAGTTTGTTTTTAAATAAAAATCTAGGTTATGGTTATGGTGAAGTTTTTAAAAATATTCCTTTAGCAAATACTTTAAGAATCATCTCAAAAAATAAAATTAAAGGATTTTATCAAAGTGAAATAACTAAGGACATGGTTAAGACACTAAATAAACTTGGAGGACTGCATACAGAAGAAGATTTCTATAATCAAAAAACCTTATTTTCAAAAACAATAACAAATTCATATAGAAATTTAAAAATACATCAGTGCCCCTTAAATAGTCCTGGATTAGTTGTTTTGATGATGATGGCAATGACTGAGAAATTAAATATCAAAAAATACCATCCTTTAAGTTTTGAAAGATATCATCTTCAAGCTGAAATTTCAAAAATATGTTTTGAGGTTAAGGAAACAATATTTGGTGATCCTAATTTTAATAATATAAATATAAAAGATTATTTAAGTAATGAATATATAAGCTCTTTATGTTCTAGAATAAATAAAAATAAAATTTATTCTTCAAAAAAAGGCAATGTAACTTCTCACCCTGAAACAATATATTTAAGTGTTGTAGATAGAGATTTGAATTCAGTATCATTTATTAATTCAATATGTCATGGTTTTGGAAGTGGGATTACAAGTAATAAAACAGGAATTCTTTTTCAAAATAGAGGTGTAAATTTCAGATTAGAAGATGGTCACCCCAACTCAATTGATAGCCATAAAAGACCACTTCATACAATAATCCCTGGGCTAATAACTAATAAGAAAGATGAGACACTGTATTCTTATGGAGTTATGGGAGGCCAATATCAACCAATTGGTCAGTCTCATTTGATTCAAAATATAATCGACTATAACATGACAGTACAAGAAGGCTTGGATTTACCTAGAGCATTTGCTCTAAATGGCCTCTTAAATGTTGAGAATTCATTAGATAATAAAATTGTAAATAAATTAAAGAATATTGGTCATAAAATTAAAATAAATAAAAATGCTATCGGCGGTGGTCAATGTATAAAAATAGATAGAAAAAATGGAGTACTTATTGGCGGGTCAGATCCACGGAAGGATGGTATGGCAATAGGTTACTAAACCTACACTTTGCCAAAAGTGTCATTATACTGATTATTTACTCTTACAAATGTAGTACACTTACTAAGCTGCTTTAATGATGAAGCTCCAACGTATGTACAGCTACTTCGTACACCTCCAAGAATATCCCTAATTGTGCTATCTAGCGAGTTCTTCATTTGTAATTTAACTTTTTTACCTTCAGATGATCTATAGTTTGCAAGACCACCATAATGTTTCTCATTTGCTTCTTCAGAACTTGATCCATAAAACTCGATAAATTTAGTTCCCTTTTCCTCAATTATATCACCACCACCTTCCTTATGACCTGCTAACATTCCACCAAGCATAACAAAGTCTGCACCGGCACCAAATCCTTTTGCAACATCACCAGGGCAAGTACATCCTCCATCAGCGATAATATGCGCTCCTAATCCATGTGCTGCGTCAGCACACTCCATTACAGCGCTAAGTTGTGGATATCCTACTCCTGTTTGTATTCTAGTGGTACATACACTTCCAGGTCCGATACCAACTTTAACAATATCTGCCCCACTTAATACTAATTCCTGAGTCATATCTGCAGTAACAACATTACCAGCAATGATAGTTTTTTTTGGATATTTTTTTCTTACTTCTGAGACAAAATTACTAAAATTTTCTGAATAACCATTTGCAACATCAATACAGATAAATTTAAATTTTGGATATTTTTTTAGAATTGAATTTAACCTATTGTAACTGTCTTTACTTGTGCCGCAACTAAGAGCAATTGAGTCAAAGAAAATATTTTTTTTATAAATAGTTCCTATTTGATTAATGTCATGCTGTTTTGTTAAAGCAGTCATTAGTTTGTGAGAACTTAGTTTTTTTGCAACTTCTATTTCACCAACACCATCCATATTAGAGGCTATTATTGGAATTCCTTTCCATGATAATCTTGAGTGTTTAAAAGTATATTTTCGATTCAAATCAACATCTTTCCTACTTTTTAAAGTACTTCTCTTTGGTCTAAAAAGGACATCTGAGTAGTCAAGTTTAATTTCTTCTTCAATTCTCATAAATACATTCGCATATTTGTATTAAATAATTTAGAAATTAAAACAAATATAAATTGATATCTATGAAGTTAAATACGTTAATAAATGCAAATAAAAGAAAGTTTGATATTAAATTTAAAAAACTTTTAAAAAGCAGGCTAGACAAATCAAGTTTGTCAAATGCAATCTTTTATGGCTCTATGAATGGAGGAAAAAGAATAAGGCCATTTTTAGTAATGGAGTCTGCAAAAATAGCAAAAATTTCATCAAATGATGCCTTTATCATAGCCTCATGTATTGAATGTATACATTCGTACTCCTTAATTCACGATGATTTACCATCAATGGATGATGATGATTTCAGAAGAGGTAAATTAAGTACTCATAAAAAATTTAATGAAGCTACTGCAATATTAGCAGGAGATGCTTTACATGATTTAGCATTTGAATTAATCTCAGGAAATTTTAAAAATAAAAATGTTATTTCTAGATTAAATTTAATAAATTATCTTTCTTTGTGTATTGGGCATAAAGGATTAGCTCTGGGTCAAGCTTTAGATTTAGAATATGAAAATAAAAAGTTATCTAAAAATAAAATTTTAGATATGTATTCTAGAAAAACTGGCAAGTTATTTGAATTCTCTTTTTCTGCACCTTTTATATTAAAAGATAAAAGTAAAATAGATATTCAGTTTGCAAAAGATTATGGAATGTTATTTGGTTTAATATTTCAAATTATAGATGACTTAATCGATGAAATTGGAACTTTTAAGAAAATTGGAAAAACACCAGGTAAAGATGTTGAGCAAGGCAAAAGTACCTTACTAAAATTAATTGGTGAAAAGCAAGTTACTGATTTATGTAATAATAAAATTAATACTTTTATAAAAAAATATAAAAATAAAATAAGTCAAAATCCTATACTAATAAAAATGTTAGAATTTGGGATGGATCGGTTAAATTAAAAATGTACTATTTTTTTTGCTAAATATAATCCAGATGTAGCTGATACAGCTGTTAACGAGCCACCCCAGAACATATCTACGAAAGTGACAGTTGGTGACCATCCTTTGAGCACTGCCATATTTGTTAAGTTATATGTGCCATATGCAACCAAACCAAATATGAAGCCAGTGTACAATGTTTTCATTAAGTTACCAGAATCAACACAAGGTTGAATTACAACCAAAGACATACCAAAGACATATAATATATAAAAAAGAGCGGCTGCCCACATTACAGGCTTATCAGCTAATAAATTACCTATTAGAGGTCTATAAAAAGACTTTGTAGCAAAGCTTAACCAAATTACATCTATTATTAGGAAGATCAATGAGGCAATTAAAGTTGCTACTAGTAAACATTTGAACATATATTATAGATATATCATATTATTATATTTCAAGAATATTTATTAAAATTTCAATGGTGGGTGTGACAGGGATTGAACCTGTGGCCCCTGCCGTGTCGAGGCAGTGCTCTACCGCTGAGCTACACACCCAAGTAATTTTTTTATTTAATTATAGTATTTTGAAATATAATGACTTTTAAAGCTAAAGCAATAATTGAAAGCTTGTATAAGATTTTTAAATTTTACTTAATTTAACCTTTTTTAATCATTAATTAACTAAATAAATTATAAACATATTGATCAATTTTTTATTAAATAATATTTAGAGTTTAGAATTATTCATACAATTGATTATTGAAATTAGGAGATAAATGAAGGTAAAAAAATATAATTTTACAGAAAAAGAAGTCTCTAAAGCTCTAAATATTTATAATTATTTTATTGAAAATTCATTATCTAATTTTGAAGAAAAAAAATTATCTAAATCAAAATTTAATTTATTATTAAAAAAAATAAAAAAAAATAAGTTACCATTTATTTTTGCAATTAAAGAAAATGAAGTTATTGGATTAGCATTTGTAAATAAATTTAGAGAAAAAAGTGGATATAGATTTTCATATGAACATTCAATCTATGTAGATCCAGATTACATTAATAATGGTTATGGTAATATGATATTAAAAGAACTTGTTAAAATATGTAAAAAAATTACAAAGATTAAAAATTTAATAGCAGTGATTGGTGGAAAAAATAATTTTGCTTCTATAAAAATACATAAAAATAACGGATTTCAATATATTGGAACTATAAAAAAAGCTGGTTTTAAAAAAAATAAGTGGGTTGATTCAATTTATATGCAAAAAAGATTATGAAAAAAGTAAGCACTCAGAATTTTAAAAAAACACTTAGTAAGTTTTCGACAGGAATTACTGTTGTATGTGTTAAAAATAATAATTCAATATATGGGAAAACTGTTAATTCATTTAACTCTCTGTCTCTAAACCCTCCTATGGTTTTATTTTCTTTAGGTAATTACTCTTCTTCAATAAAACAGTTTTCAAAAACTAAATTTTTATCAATAAATATTTTATCTAGTAAGCAAAAAAAATTATCTGATAATTTTGCCTCAACCACACCTAATTTAGAAAATATAAAATTTCTTGAAGGGAAAAATAAAACAGCAATTATATCAAATTGCATAGCAAATCTTGAATGTAAACTAATAGATAAAATCAAAAAAGGCGATCACATAATGTTTATATGTAAGATATTAGAACTACAATCTAATGATAAATTGAAACCACTTGTATATTTTAATTCAAAATATTTTTAAGTGTTTAGAATTTTAAGATATCTAATTTTAATTTCTTTAATATCGTCAGGATATCATATATTTATTTCTGAATACTTTAATTTATCTGAGAGAAATTTTTTAGTGAGAGAGATTATAAAAAAAGAAATAGTAGAAGATAAAAAAGAAATTATTCAAGAAAAAAAAGAGAAAGTGACTTTACCTAATATAAAAAAAAATATTGATAAAGTGCAATATGTTGAGAAAAAAATTGAAATTTTACAAGGTGATACTTTTGTTTCTATTTTAAAAAACTTAAATTTTGAACAAGAAAATATTTACGAAATTATAAGCGAGATAGAAAACTTTTTTGATTTAAATAAAATCAAAACTGGAGAAATTATAAGTGTGTTTGAAAATAGTTTTGGAGAAATAAAAAAAATTGAATTTTTTAAGAGCAGTGAGACAATTATTTCAGTTAATTTAGATAAAGACATAAATTTAAATATAAGAGAATTAAATAAAGATTCATTTGTTGAATCAAAAGAATACACAATTACAGAATCATTATTTTCAGACGGTATTAAAAATGGTGTATCAGCAGATATTTTAGTAAAAATAATAAGCCTCTTTAGTTTTGATCTCGATTTTCAAAGAGATATTAGGGTCAATACTGTTGTTTCAATATCCTATGAATTTGATGAAATAATAGAAACAGGTAAGCTACAATATAACGATATTAAATATGCTTCTATAATAATTGATGGTAAAAAACTAGAATATTTTAAGTTTATTACAGATGATGGTTATGTTGATTATTTTAACAGAGCAGGCAAAAATGTTAAAAAATCAATATTAAAAACACCTTTAGATGGCGCAAGGATTTCATCAAATTTTGGTATGCGTAAACATCCGATATCAGGTTTCAATAAAATGCACAAAGGTGTTGATTTTGCTGCGCCTACAGGAACACCAATTTATGCTGGTGGAAATGGAATTGTTGAATATGTTGGAAGCAATGGAGGTTATGGAAAATATATTCGTATAAGGCATAATAATGGATATAAAACAGCGTATGCTCATTTATCAAATTACAAAAAAGGTATTTCTAAAGGTGTAAGAATTAACCAAGGTGAAGTTATAGGATATGTAGGTAGCACAGGAAACTCTACAGGACCTCATCTTCATTATGAAATTATTTATCAAAATAAACATATTAATCCTTTAAAACTAAAACTTCCCTCTGGCAAAATACTTGAGGGTAAAGAATTAGAAAAATTTAAAGAAGAATATAAAATAATATATGCAGATCACTTAAGCATGTTATACGAATAACTACTTTGTTGATCTTGTTCTTTTTTCTTTTGATGGTTCAGCTATAAAAGGAATAGTTTCTATAGAATCATCAACTTCTTCTTTATCATTATCATTTACTTGAATAGTTTCATTATCAGTATCTGAAGTTTGTTCATTTGAACTATTTTGTTTTTGCTCATCAAAATTTGTGTTTTCTTCAACATTAATACCTAGCTCAACCATTATTCTATAATAATGATCAGTAAATTGATAATAGTATTCAGATTGAATTCTATCACCTGATCTAGATGCTTCTTTAGCTAGTTTTAAATACTTGTTATATTGCTGGGATACATTTCCTCTATTTCTATTATTGAAATTTTTATATCCACCAGGTTTCTTAAAACTAGTTCTTCTATTACTCTTATAAGCGGTTCTACCGTTTTTTTTATACATATTTTTTGGAAATTAAGAATTTTAATAAATTATTAATCTTGTTTCTTATCTATACAGTTGATTTTATTTATTTCAACTCATATCTTTGAAAAACTAAGGATTCGCTCGATTCCTTGAAGATCTTTAACAATTTTATTTAAATATAATCCCGAATTTTGAAATATTTGTTCGCAATCTTGTCTCTGATTAATGCCAATTTCACAAACAAAATAAGCACTTTTATTCATTAAATATTTTATATTATTTGAATATTCTCTGTAAAATTTCAATCCATCATCTCCTCCAACTAGAGCTAATTTAGGTTCAAAATTTTTAACTTCTGGATCTGTATTTTTAAATTGATCGTTTGTTAAGTATGGTGGATTAGATACAATCAAATCAAACTTAGAATTAATATTTTTAAAATCAATTATCTTAAGTTGAATTTGATTGGAGCAATTATGAATTTTTAAATTTGTTTCAGCAACTTCTATTGCTTCTTTTGAAATATCTATAGCTGTAATAGATGCATTTTTAAATTCCTTAGCAAGTGATATTGCAATACAGCCTGATCCAGTACCAATATCTAATATCTTTAATTTAAGATTTTTATTTTTATAAATATTTAATACTTCCTCAATTATTAATTCTGTTTCTGGGCGTGGATCTAAAACGAAATTATTTACATAAAAATCATTTTTCCAAAAAGATTTATTGTTAATAATTTTAGCTATTGGTTGTCTATTAATTCTTTTTTGAAGATAAGATTTAAATTTAACAATATCAATATTATCTATATTTAAATTACTTAAAATAATTTCATTATTTTTTTTTGAAGCATGCTTTAGTAAAATTCTCAGATCTAATTCTGGATTATCTATATTTGTTTGGTTTAATTTTTTTAAACTCTCTTCAATTAAATTATTCATTTTTCATATTTGCTAACTTTGTACTCTCTTCTTCAGCAATTAAGGGATTTATCAACTCATCTATGTTTCCCTCAAGTATTTCTGATAAATTATACAATGTAAGATTTATTCTATGATCAGAAACTCTTCCTTGGGGGAAATTATAGGTTCTTATTCTTTCAGATCTATCTCCAGAACCTACTTGAGTTTTTCTTTGCTCAGATCTTTCTTTATTTTTTTCTTGTATTTGATTGTCAAGTAATCTTGATCTTAAAATCTTTAAAGCCTTTGCCTTATTTTTATGTTGAGATTTTTCATCTTGTTGAGAGACAACTATCCCTGTTGGAATGTGTGTTATTCTTACAGCACTGTCAGTGGTATTGACAGATTGCCCTCCTGGTCCACTTGATCGAAAAACATCAATTCTTAGATCTTTATCAAGAACTTCAATATCAACCTCTTCAGCTTCAGGTAGAACGGCAACAGTAGCAGCTGATGTGTGTACCCTTCCACTACTTTCAGTAGTTGGAACCCTTTGCACTCTGTGAACACCAGATTCGAATTTTAATTTTGAAAAGACATTTAATCCTGAAATATTACAAATAGCCTCCTTTACACCTTTCAAACCTGTTTCTGATATTGATAAAATATCAAATTTCCATAAATTTATATCAGCATATCTTTGGTACATATTTAATAAATCAGAAGCAAAAAGAGATGCTTCATCACCTCCAGTACCAGCTCTAATTTCTAAAATTGAATTTTTAGAGTCGTTTTCATCTTTTGGTATTAGTAATTTTAATAATTCCTTTTCAAGATCTTTGATTTGGTTTTTTTTTTCAATAAGTTCTGATTCAGCTATTTTACTAATTTCTAAATCGCTATCTTTTACTAGCTCATTAAGATTTAATATATCTTTTTGTAAATCATTGTATTCTTGAATTTTTTCCACAATTGGTCGAAGCTCTGAATATTCTCTGTTTAATTTAATTAATTCATTTGAGTCAATATTATTCATATTGTTTAATGAATTTTCAATTAATTTAAATTTTTCTAAAATTATTGAAAATTGTTTATCTAGATTTATCATTCAAATGATTAAATATTTGATTAAGCTTTAATTCTTTTTGTTCGCCAGTCATTAAATTTTTAATAGTAAAAAAATCGCCATTAAACTCATTTTCTCCAATAATAATTATATGTGATGCTGAAGATATATTAGCTTTTGTAAATGATTTTTTTAAATTGTATTTATAATTCCAGTAATATGAAATTCTATTTTTAAATAAATATTTTTGCAGCTTAAGAAAATAATCTGTAAATTTTTCATTTGTTAATGCAATATGAATAGTTGAGTTTATTTTTTTTTCAGACTCCATTAATAATGCAATTCTTTCGATACCTGCTGCCCATCCAACACCGGGTATATCAGGCCCCCCTAATACTTTTATTAATCCATCATATCTTCCACCACCTAGTAAAGTGTCTTGACTTCCTAAATTATCTGATTTGTATTCAAATACTGTATTACAATAGTAATCAAGACCTCTAACGAGATTAGCGTTTTCTTCAAAATTAATTTCTAGTATATTTAATGATTTTTTAAGATCTTCGTAGTGCTTTTTAGCTTCATCAGTTAAGTATTCATATATTTTAGGTGAAGATAGTGAAACTTCTACATCTTCCTCATTTTTTGAATCTAATATTCTTAATGGGTTAGTATCAATCTTTTTAATACTTTCTTCTGATAGTTTTTTTTTATAGGTATTAAAATATTTTGTAAGACTTTTTTTAAAATCAATTAAGGTTTTTTTATCTCCTAAAGAGTTAATATGAAGTTTTATTTTAGATTTTGGTAATAGTTCGTTTAAAATATTATTTGAAAGTGAAATTAACTCAACATCAGCAAGAAAATCTCTGGTTCCGAGTATTTCAAAATTAATTTGATTAAATTGTCTATATCTACCCTTTTGCGGCCTTTCCCTTCTAAACATTGGTCCAATTCCAAAAATTTTTAATGGAAGATCGTTTAAAAGATTATTGGTAATAGCCGCTCTAATCATAGGCGTTGTGTACTCTGGGCGTAATGTTAAAAATTCATTACTTCGGTCTTCAAATGAATACATCTCTTTTAATACAACATCAGAATGTTCACCAAGAGGTTTTGCAAAGAGATCGCTAAATTCAAAAATTGGTGTCTGAATTTCTTTATATTCTTTTAAATTAGCATTTTTAGAAACAATATTAGAAATATGGTTAAATTTATCTATTTCTTCTCCAAATATATCATGTGTGCCTCTAACTGATCTTAATTTCATATTAATTACTGAGTTCTATTTCTTTAGTTTTTTTTCTAATAAGATCCTCAAGATAATTTTCTAAATCAACATTTTTTACAACATTATTTTTTTTACCATCAAGATAAATCATATGTGTATCATTTCCTCCACCAGTTATTCCAATATTTGTCATAGTTGCCTCACCTGGACCATTAACTACACATCCAATTATTGAGACTGTTATTGGTGTAGATATATCATCTAATTTTTTTTCTAAATTTTTCACTGTTTTTATTACTTCGAATTGTTGTCTTGCACATGATGGACATGAAATAATTTTCACACCCCTGTTCCTTAATCCTAAACTTTTTAAAATTTCGAAACCTACTCTTACCTCTTCCTCAGGTTCGTCAGAAAGTGATATTCTAATTGTATCTCCTATTCCTCTCAAAAGTAAATTTCCCACTCCAATAGAAGATTTAATTGAACCGGTTCTTCTTCCTCCTGCCTCTGTAATACCTATATGCAATGGATAATCACATAATTCAGCTAATTGTTCATATGCTTTAATAGACATAAATATATCTGAAGATTTCACACTGATTTTGAAGTTGGTAAAATCATTATCTTCAAGAATCTTGATATTTAATTTAGCACTTTCCACTAAAGCTTCTGGATTTGGCTCAGAAAATTTTTCTAAAATTTGTTTTTCTAAACTTCCTGCATTAACACCTACTCTTATTGAACAATTATTATCTTTTGCAGCTTTTATAACCTCCTTTATTCTTTCAATACTCCCAATATTACCAGGATTTATTCTAATACAAGAAGCGCCATTATTTGCTGCTTCGATACCCCTTTTATAATGAAAATGTATATCTGCAATAACAGGAACAGGGCTATGTTTGACAATTTCTTTTAAAGAATGTGAAGATTCTTTATCTGGAACTGAAACACGAACTAAATCAACTCCTAGTTTTGCCGATCTTTCTATTTGAGCAATAGTATCTTTTGCATTAGTTGTTAGAGTGTTTGTCATTGTTTGGACTGCGATTTGATTATTGCCGCCAATACTTACATCTCCAACTTTAATTACGCGCGACTTTCTTCTATTAATTTGTTGATACGGTCTAAGCATCTATTTAATTTGTAAAATCTTTATATAAAATAAATGAGTCTAATATATCACCATATTTACCTATTTTACCTCTTACATTCCCATCTATAAGTACTAAAATATTGCCAGCATTTCCAGCTGTAATGTTGTAGTTCAGATTTAGTTCATAAGAAAACTCTTCATCTTTGTCCATTAACTTGCTTAAGACAATATTATTATTTTCATCTCTTAACTGTAACCATGTTGAATTTAAAATTTTTAGAGTAGCAACAGTACTTATATTCTCATCAATTTCTATAGACGCTATAACACTAGAATTGTTTATCAAATCACTTATGTTTGAATTATTTTCTTGAAATAAATCATTATCAAAAGTATTGGCTTTTTCAATTATAGGCTCCAAGCTTTCGGGAATATCAGGTACCAATGCATAATCGATCTGATTATTATCTTCATAAATAAATAAAAAATAAAATGAAGAAAATACAATTAATATAAGAGAGGCAGCAAAAAACCTTTCTATTTTAAAAAAATTATTTTCAACTATTGGAGTAATATTTTTTTTTTCTTTCTTAATATTAAATGATAAATCATTTTTAAATTTATTAATAATTGTATCAGTATCTAGTTCGAGAAAATTTGAATATGATCTTAGATGACCAACATTAAATATAATATCTGAGTTATTTTTAATATTATTATTTTCAAGATCAATAATAATAGTTTTAGATATATTAAGCTCAGCTGCAATATCATTTATAGAAAGATTTTTAATATTTCTTTCAGATGATAAAATTTGCCCAACAGTTTCCATTTATTTTCCCAGATTATATGCTTCATGTAAAGATTTTACAGCAATTTTTGTAAAATTTTTATCAATCAAGACGCTTATCTTTATTTCAGATGTTGAAATTGCTAATATATTAATTGAATTTTCTGCTAAAGTTGTAAACATTTTCTTAGCAACGCCTGATTGAGACATCATCCCCATACCAATTACTGAAATTTTAGAAATATTGGTATCTGTTGCAATAGATGTAAAATCAATTAAATTTTGGTTATCTTCTAATAGTTTTTTAGTATTATGAATTTCGCTATTCGGCACAGTAAATGTAATATTTGCAGTGACACCATCTTGAGATGTATTTTGTACAATCATATCAACATTAATATTATTATTAGCTAACAATCCAAAGATTGTTGCAGATATACCGGGTTTATCGGCAATTCCAGATAAGGTTAGTTTTGATTCATTATTACTATAGCTTACACCACTTACTATTTCCTTTTCAATTAATTTATTTTCATCTACAATAAAAGTACCAGTTTTTTTTGTTATTGAAGAAAGCACTTGCAAAGTAAGATTGTTTTTCATTGCTAGTTCTACAGAACGAGTATGAAGTACCTTTGCTCCAGTTGAAGACATTTCCAACATCTCTTCAAAAGCTAATTTATTTATTTTTTTAGAGTTAGGTTCCAAATTAGGATCAGTTGTATAAACTCCATCAACGTCAGTATAAATATCACACCTATCTGCATCAACAGCAGCAGCAACAGCAACAGCAGTTGTGTCAGAACCACCTCTACCTAATGATGTAATGTTTCCATCCATATCGACACCCTGAAATCCAGCAACCACTATTACATCATAATTTTTTAGGAATTGATGGATTCTATTTTTATCAATATTTAAAATTTTAGCTTTTTGATGGTTGCTATCTGTAATAATTGGTATTTGCCACCCGAGTAAGGGAATGGATTTAATATTTCTTTTTTTTAATATAGCTGAGAGAAGTCCAACGGAGACAGCTTCACCAGATGTTAAGATTAAATCGTTTTCAATGATTTCATTTGACTCAATTTCGTCTATATATTCTTGCATTTTATTTGTTACGCCAGACATTGCAGATAAAACAACAATTAATTTTTTATTGCTTAGTTGGTTTTCAACAATGTTAGCAACATTATTGATTTTATCGATACTGCCAACTGAAGTACCTCCAAATTTCATTACTATAAGTTTCATTGACTTAAATCTTTTTTAAATTATTTCAGCTATTATAATTATTGTTTCTAACAAACAAGATATATGATGAATATAAAATCAAAAAATGAAGAATTTGCCCTCTTTAATCAACTTTCAGATGAATGGTGGAATGAAAATGGTAAATTTAAGATTCTTCATCAAATTAAAAGTCATAGAATGTCTTATATATTAGATCAAATAAATAATAGAAATATTAGAAATTTAAAAATACTTGATGTAGGCTGTGGTGGAGGAATAATTTGTGAACCACTAGCAAGACTGGGTGCGAAGGTAACAGGAATAGATTTTGCTCCAAATAATATCATAGCTGCTAGGTTACATTCTAAAAAAAATAAACTTAAAATTAACTATATTAATAAAGATATTGAGAAATCAAAATTAGATGAAAAATTTGATATAATACTAATGTTTGAAGTTTTGGAACATTTAGACAATTGGAAAAAAACAATAAAAAATATAAAAAAAAATTTAAACAAAAATGGTTTAATAATTATTTCTACTATTAATAGAAACTTACTCTCTAAAATATTTGCAATTAATATAGCAGAAAATATCCTCCATTGGATACCAAAAGGAACTCACGATTATAATAAATTAATTAAACCTGAAGAACTAAAAAAAATTTTATTAAAAGAAGAATTTAATTTAAATAATATTAAAGGTCTTGTTTTTGATCCACTAAACAGAGAATGGAAATTATCAAAAAATTATATGATAAATTATTTTTGTACTGCTAGTTTAACTAATTAATTTTTTTTGTTGAAAAAGGCAATGGTAGTACATCGATATCTTCATCAATTAATTCTTTAGTTTGCTCAATAGAAGCTTCGCCATATATTGCACGTTCCTTAGCTTCACCATATTTAATTTTCTTTGCTTCCTCGGTAAATTTATCACCAACATAATCAAATTCTTTTTCTATAATCTTTTTTAGTTTCTTAACATTTGAAGCAATTGGTTTATTCCTTTTAGAAATTTTTGAATTTGATTTTTTTGATACATTTGGAGCCATTAAACCTTTTTTTATTTGAGTACTATTACAGTAAGGACAAGTGAGTAAACCTTTTCTAATTTGCTTATTGTAGTCCTTCGTATTTTCGAAGCATCCTTCAAAAGAGGAGGCGCAATCAGAGCAATTAAGATTAAATACAATCATATTTCTTATATTGTTTCATCTGTTTTTTTTTCAATATCAAAATCAACATCATCAGATTCTATTTGCATAATTAGTGAATTTTTTGGAAAATTTAAATTACATACTGTTCCCTTTGACAATGTTATACCCATAAAAGGCTTTAAGCTAACATTGATATATTTTTGAGTATTTTGATCTAAAATATCAATTTTAATAAGCTCTTTGAAAATAATAAGTAGTAAATTTTTTTTTAGTTCAAATTTCAGTAATGATTTGGGAGTTTGGTGAAGGGATAATTTAAAAATAAGATTTTTTTCAAGAACATTTATATTTTCTTCTAAATCAATATTAGAATTTTGTATTAATAGATTTTTTAGAGAAATTTGATCTTGCCTGTTTAAAATTTTTTCTTTTAATATTTCTAAAAAAGTAGTCCCATAGATTTTTTTATTAATATTTTCAGTTTCTTCTTTAATAATCGCAACTATCTCTTTAAGAATAATATCCATAATAGCTTTTTATACTTTATAAAAAAATGATAAACAAAAAATACCTTAAACTATTAAGAACTAAGGATAGAAAATATGGAGAAAACTTTATATATAATGAAATTAGTAAAAATATAATTGATTCCCTAGATATTTTGAAAGTTCCTTTTAATAATATTTTAGAACTTGGAATTAATGACAAATTAATTATTAATTATCTTAAAGAAAGATTTCCTTCTTGTTCTATAACGAGTGCTGATATCGATTTGTCATTTTTTACTAAAAAGACAGATCGACAATTAATAAAAATTGATTTGGATAATATACAAATTAAAGATAAAAAATTTGATTTAATTTATAGTAATTTTTTTTGTCAATTAACATCCAATTTTGAGAAACTGATAGAAAAGATCTTTCAAAGCCTTAATTCCAATGGATTTTTTATAGCAACGATTCCAAGCGCTGAAAATATATATCAGCTTATAAATTCAATGTATGAAACTGATAATATTTTGTATGGAGGTATGTATCAAAGAGTTAATCCAATTTTAGATACAAATGATATTTTTAAACTACTTAAAGTGTATAACTTTGATGCACCTTTAATAAATAATAATAACTTTACTATTGAATATTCAGTTTTTAAAAAACTACTTGATGATGTAAGATTTTTGAACTTGCCCTATGCAGGTAAAGATAAAAAAAATAATTTTGAGAATAAGAAATACTTTATTTATTTGGAGAAACAATTCAAAAAAAAATATTATAAAGATAATTTTAATCTTGATATAAATTTTAATACAATTTGTGCTTGGAAAAAATAAAATTAAGATCTGTAATCAGCATTAATCTTTAAATATTCATACGTAAGATCATTTCCATAAACTGTGTGAAAATACTTACCTAAGTTTAATTTTACATTGATTTCTATAGTTTTATTTTTCATATAATTATTAAGTTTACTAGTATTTATTTTTTTACTAATAGAACCATTTTCGCATACAACATTGCTTCCAAACAAAACTTTAATTTTATTTTGATTTATATTTTCTTCAGTTTTACCAATTGCCATTATTACTCTACCCCAATTTGCATCTTCTCCGGCTACAGCTGTTTTAACCAAAGGAGAATTAGCAATACTAAATGCAATTTTTTTTGCTTGATTTTTTGATCTTGCATTCAAAACATTAACTCTTATTAGCTTAGAAACACCCTCACCATCTTTAATTACTTGAAGAGATAAATCATGCATTAATTCAAATATTTTATTATTTAGTATTTTAAAATTCTTTTTATTTAAATTTATATTTTTATTCCCAACAGAAAACATCATTAAAGTATCACTTGTTGATGTATCACTGTCTACAGTTATTGAATTAAATGTGTTGTCTAAATTATTTTTAAGGAGTCTGTTTATTAACTTTTTTGAAATTTCACATTCTATAAAAATATACACCAACATAGTTCCCATATTTGGCTGTATCATTCCTGATCCTTTTGCTATTCCATAAATCTTAAATGATTGATTGTCTAAGTTAATATTTTTAATTGATACTTTTGGGAAAGTATCTGTTGTCATAATTGCCTTAGCGCTTTCTAGTAAACCATTTTTATTTTTGGAATTTATTTTTTCAAATTTATCTATAATTAAATTAGGGTTAAATTTTTCACCGATTACACCAGTAGATGATACTAATACTTCATTGGATCTACATTTAATTTTTTTTGTTAATGCTTTTACATACTTATCTATAATTTTCAGACCATCTTTACCAGTATGCGCATTCGCATTACCAGCATTCACAACTAAAGCTTTAGCTTTACCTTTGTTATTTTTTTTATCCCAAATTATTGGAGCTGAAGGTGTTGATGTTTTTGAATAGACACAACATACATTAACAATTTGATCAAAAATTATTAATAAAAGATCTTTATCTTTTTTTTTAAATCCAGCATTAAAAGTATAGATATTGAGGCCATTAGGATTAAAATCTTTGATTTTTTTTGGCTTAAATATTGAAATCATTTTATTGACCATATTTTAGCGTAAATTCCTTTGTAGAAGAAATATTTTTCATATATTAACTGCCATCTATCATAACATGATTAATATCGTTAACAAATTATTTGGTTCTATAAAATCTAATTCGCTTAAAAAATATGCAAGTTTTGTAGAAAAAGTAAACAAACTAGAAGAAGTAATTTCTCAACTTTCAGATCAAGAATTAAAAAATAAAACTAATTATTTTAGAAGTGAATTTAAAGAAACAGGATCAATAAACAAATTATTACCAGAAATATTTGCTGTAGTAAGAGAAGCATCCAAAAGAACATTAAACATGAGACACTATGATGTTCAGATAATTGGTGGAATGGTTTTATATGAAAACAAGATTACTGAAATGAAAACTGGAGAAGGAAAAACCTTAGTTGCTACTCTAGCTGCTTACGCAAATGCTTTAGAAAACTTATCTGTACATATCATTACGGTTAATGATTATCTTGCAAAAAGAGATGCTGAATGGATGGGGAATATATATAATTTTCTTGGTCTTAGTGTAGGGTGTATAACTGCTGAAACAGCACATGAAGATAGATCTAAACAGTATGATGCGGATATTGTTTACGCAACAAATAATGAAATAGGATTTGATTATTTAAGAGATAATCTTAAAAACGATTACAATAACTTATGTTTTAAAAAAAATGCATTTGCCATAGTTGATGAAGTGGATAGCATTTTAATAGATGAGGCCAGAACACCTCTTGTAATATCTGCGGAATCAAATTCCAATACTGATTTATTTCCTAAATTTGATAAAATTGTAAAAATTCTTAGAGAAAATGATTTTGAAATCAATGAAGAAAGTAAAAGTATTTTACTTACTACTGAGGGAATGGAATTTTGTGAAAAGTTACTAAAAGATAACGGTATCATCAAAGAGGGTACACTTCAGGATTTAGGAAATATGGTTTTAAACCATAATATTATACAAGCTCTTAGAGCCCATCATTTATTTATAAAAGATAAAGATTACATAATAAAAGATAGAAATGTTGTTATTATTGATGAGTTGACTGGTAGAGCTATGGAAGGTAGAAGATATGGTGATGGATTGCATCAAGCTATAGAAGCAAAAGAAAATTTAGTAATCCAAAAAGAAAATCAAACTATTGCTTCTGTTACATATCAAAATTTTTTTAGAACATATCATCGTCTAAGTGGAATGACAGGAACTGCAAAAACAGAAGCTAAAGAATTTGAAAGTATATATAATTTAGATGTTGTGGATATTCCTCCCAATATAAAGGTGAATCGTATTGATAAAAATGATCAAATTTATATGACAAAAAGAGAAAAATATAATGCTGTATTAGATCTTGTTAAGTCACGAAATAATATCAATCAACCAATCCTTATAGGAACCACATCAGTAGAAAATTCAATAAAAATTTCTGATTTATTAAAAAAAGAAAATCTTAAACATAATGTTTTAAATGCTAAAAATCATATGAGTGAAGCTAAGATAATTGAAGAAGCAGGAATGCCTGGGAATATTACCATTTCAACAAATATGGCTGGAAGAGGGACTGATATTAAATTAGGAAATAGCGATGATAATTTAAAAAAAGAAGCAATTGATGCTGGTGGATTATTAGTAATTGGCACAGAAAGACATGAGAGTAGAAGAATAGATAATCAACTAAGGGGTAGATCAGGAAGGCAAGGAGATATTGGAGAAAGTATTTTTTTCCTATCATTGGAAGATGATCTTATGAGAATATTTGGATCAAAAACTCTTGAAAATGTATTATCAAAATTGGGTTTAAAAGATGGTGAGGTGATTACACATTCAATGATTACCAAATCTTTAGAACGTGCTCAACAAAAAGTTGAAAGTCATAATTTCGATATGAGAAAACAGATTTTAAGATTTGATGATATTTTGAATGATCAAAGAAAAATAATTTATCAAAATAGAAAAGAAATTCTTAATACGAATGATCAATCTAAAATTATAGAAGATATGATTTTGGATTATATAAATTATTTAATTGTAGTCACAATTCCTCCAAAAAAATACTCTCATGAATGGGATGGAAATTTGTTAAAAGAAAAAACTAAAGAAATATTTGATATAGATATTCCAGTCTTAAAATGGATTGATGAAGAAGGTGTTGATGATGAAGAAATTAAAAAAAGGTTATTAGATGAAGTTAACCAAAAATACAAAGAAAAACAACATCAATATTCTTATGAGCTACTCAAGTTTGCAGAAAAAAGAGTAATGCTTTTTCAAATAGATAAAGATTGGAGAGATCATCTAGCCGCAATGGACTCACTGCGTGGAAGTGTTAATTTAAGAGCTTTGGGGGGTAAAGATCCATTCTATGAATATAAAAAAGAATCTTTTGATTATTTTGATGAAATGCTTTCAAACCAAAATGAGAGAGTATTAAAAACACTATTTAATATAAAGTTAGTAAATGAAAATAATCATAATGAGACTAATATTAAACAAACAAAAGAGCCAAGAAGAATTATAACTAAAAAAATAGGTAGAAATGAACCTTGTCCATGTGGTTCAGGTAAAAAATATAAACAATGTCATGGTAATTAAATATCTGAGGTAATATTTAGATATTTGTCTTTTCTTATTTTAACTAAATCTTCGATTGAGATTTGCTTTAATTCATTCATAAAAAATTTAATCTTTTCTTTTAATATCTCAGCTTGTTTAATAGGATGTCTATGAGCACCACCATACGGTTCTGGAATAATATCATCAATAATATTAAAATTTTTACAATCATTAGATGTTAGCTTCAGAGTATTTGCTGCTTCCTTAGAAAATTCAGTATTTCGCCATAATATAGAAGCACACCCTTCTGGAGAGATAACTGAATATATTGAATGTTCAAGCATTAATACTCTATCAGAGGTTGCTATTCCTATTGCTCCGCCAGAGCCGCCTTCTCCAATTATTACTGATATTGTAGGTATTTTTACTTTTAAAAAATTAAGTATTGATGAAGCTATAGATTCTGATTGCCCTCTTTCTTCTGCATCCTTTCCTGGAAATGCGCCTGCCGTATCTACAAATGATATTAATGGTAATTTAAATTTTTCTGCTAATTTCAATAATCTTTGAACTTTTCTATATCCCTCTGGTTTAGCCATCCCAAAGTTGTGTTTAATTCTTGTTTCCATTGTATTCCCTTTTTCAGTGCCGACAAAAAAAACTGAATTACCATCAATTTTTGCTAACCCACCCACTATTGCATTATCATCAGCATATTTCTTATCTCCATGTAAAAGAACTATGTCATCAAAAATTTGCTTAGTGTAGTCTAGTGTATGTGGTCTTTCTCCATGACGAGAAACTTGAACTTTTTGCCAAGGATCTAAATTTGAATAAATTTTTTTAAATAACTCATCTTTTTCTCTATCTAGTTTTTTAATTCTATCATCATTTAATTCTTTGTTGTTATTTAACTGATTTAAAATTGTTTCAATTTTTTCTATTTCTGTTTCAAATTCAAAATATTTAATCATATTAAATTAAATGATGAACTTATAATTTTTAAATATCTCTAATATTAAATTTCTAAAGAGTGCTCCGTCATTATAACTTTGGTACCCTTTAAGTATAAGTTTAAGATGCTCTGGATGTATATCATCCCAATTTTTATTATTTA
Source organism: uncultured Alphaproteobacteria bacterium (assembly GCA_902514875.1). Classification (GTDB taxonomy): domain Bacteria; phylum Pseudomonadota; class Alphaproteobacteria; order HIMB59; genus CACPNW01. The sequence continues at coordinate 61,877 of CABXSY010000002.1, forward strand.
AAGAAATTATTGAATAAATAAGAAATTTATCATCATTATTATTAGCAATACTATTTTTAATTTCATTATATAGTAATATTGATGGCATTAATCTTTCATCAAAAATTTTATCTAAATTAATATTAGTATTAGCTTTTATATCTAAATTCATTAAGTCTTTTAAAACAAAAAATAATTCTCCATTTTCATTATTTTGATCATCAATATAATTTTCTAAAGTAAGATTTAGAGAATTTATAAATGAATCTAAGGTGTTAGTAGAATATAAATCTAATAGTACTCTTGTATAAATACTTTTTGCATCTACTTCCTTTGCATTTTCATATAATTCTATCCATGCAAGTGCTTTTTCAAAATTATTGTTAAATATATAGGCAGAAGCTATTTTTGGACCAAAAATTATATTTTCTACATTAGCTTCAATGGAGGCCAACATATTATTTGAGAGTTTATAGGCTATTTCTTCTATATTGTTTTGTTTTGCAAAATCCCAAAATTGAACTAAAGCATTTAATCTATCATTTGGAAAAATTTGAATATTAACTAATTGAAATAAAAAAGCCATACTCAACTCTTTATTATTCGTAAAAGAATCTATTGTATTTTTTGGATTATTTAATTGGTCAGAATTAAAATCTGCAGACATATACAATGCTGCTAAACTATCTACAGTAATTAAATTTTCTAAAAAACTTTCATTTGCTGCTTTAATTCTTAAGTCAATAGGTGAAGCTTGATTTAATATTATTGGAATTGATAGGTTTTTTTTATCAAGCTCATAAAATTCATGTGAAAATGGTAGTTCAGCAATCCTTGTCATAGCACTATATAAAAAAATCAATTCTTTATTGATCGCTGAATCTTTAATTTCATAATCAGCTATTAATTGATCTTCTGAGTTAGTTATAAGTGAAAATAACTGCTGATAGTAATTGTCTGAATTGTTTTCTGACTCTACTAGAATAGAGTTTAACAATTTAGCTTCTGATTCATTATCATTTAATATTGAACAAAATATGTCAAGTTTTTCCAAAAAGAAGTAGTCTAAAACAATATTTGAATTTAGCTCTTCTCTAAAACTACATACTTCATTAAGCTGAAAAGTTGACAAAAGATAATTTAATTTAACACTAGTATAAAAATTAAAGTTTTTGTCATTATTTAATTCATATTTTTCAATTAATTCAAAGGACTTATTAATTTGACCAATAGATTTAAAATAATTTACAATTAAAAAGAGTATTTCTCTATCTTGCTCAATTTCTAAATCTAATTGTAGATTTTCTAATACTTCAATTATTTCTTTTTGAAGAGATTTAGAGCTAATATTTTGAAGATTATCAAAATAATTATTTAAATCCTTTATCTGTTTTTTAAAAATAAAATTGTTATTTATAATTTCAATTTGTTCTACTTCTACTTCGCTAGTAGTAACTTCTCCATCTACTTCATCTGCAGTTGTATTTTCAACTACTTCATTAACGTTATTATCATTGTTTAGATTATCTAAAACCATTTGATCTAAGCTCTTACTTTCATGTAAATTAATTACCTCTACTTCACTATTTTCTAATTCACTTGCAGAAATTAAATTAGAAAAGAAAAACAACATAATAATAAAAATAAGTTTCATTTGAGATTTAGAGTATATTTTTCTGTGATAACTATTGATGGTGAAGGAATTTCAATCATATAAAGTGAAGCAAATATGAATATTATTAGTACTGCAAAAAGATATATAATGTATTTGTTTTTCATATATAATATTAAAAAATGATTAATATATGTTTTTACCATTTTTTTAAGTTTTTTCTAATTCCAACAAAAATTTGTCAATAATAAGAAATAATTAAAATATGTTTAATCTCATTGAAATTAAAAAGAAAAATGTTTGTATAATGGGTCTGATGGGATCTGGAAAGTCTATAATTGGAAAAGATTTGAGCAAATATACTAAATTAAAATTTTATGATACTGATAAGGAAATTGAATTAGTAACTAAAAAAAGCATAAATGAAATCTTTGAAAAGGATGGAGAGTCATATTTTAGGAAAATTGAAGAAAAAATTTGTCTGGAATTATTAACAAAGAATAATTGCATAATATCATTAGGAGGTGGAAGTATAATTAATAAAAATATCAGAAAAGCAATTAATCAAAATTCTTATTCTATTTATTTAGAAGTTAAGTTAGATAATTTAGAAAATAGATTAAAATCATCAAAAAAAAGACCCTTACTAAATAAAAATTCTAACAAAAAAGAAACCTTGGAAAAAATCTATAATCAGAGACGAAAGTTTTATGAAAAAGCTGATTTTATTGTAAATAATGATAATGATAAATCCCAAGTATTAGAAAAAATTAAATTTAAACTCAATTCGTATGCAAAAGAAAATAAAAATTAATAATAAAAAATTAAAAACTTCAATATTAATAAAAAAAAATTTTATTTCCAAATTTGTTAAAAATATTGCAAAAAAAAATGAAAAAGTGTTTTGTATTGTAGATTCAAAAATCAGAATTAATTTAAATATTAATAATCAAAAAAATATTATAGTTATTAGCTTAAGGTGTGGAGAAAAAATAAAAACTTTTGATGGATACAAAAATTTAGCTGAAAAAATAATTTTAAAAGATGTTAATAGAAAATCTGCAGTTATTGCAATCGGGGGAGGTACATTAGGTGATTTAGTAGGATTTGTTGCTAGCACTACATTAAGAGGTTTAGATTTTTATTTAATACCTACAACGCTTTTGTCTCAAGTAGATAGCTCGATTGGAGGTAAGAATGGTATTAATACAATATTTGGAAAAAATTTACTAGGAACCTTTTATCAACCAAAGGAGGTTTTAATTGATATTTCTATTTTAAAGAGTTTGCCAAAAAAAGAAATTAGATCAGGATATGCAGAAATAATAAAGCATGCTCTAATAAAAGATTATAAATTTTTTTGTTGGTTAGAAGAAAATTCAAATAAATTACTAAATTTAAATAAATCTATTTTAGAACAAGCAATTTATCAATCGATAATTATAAAACTTTATTATGTCATAAAGGATGAGAGAGAATTTTTATCAAATAATAATTCTAGAGCAATGTTAAACTTTGGTCATACAATAGGACATGCTATAGAAAAATACTATGATTATCAAAAGTTTAATCATGGAGAAGCAATTTCTATAGGAATGATAACCGAGGCAAAAATATCAAATCATCTTGGTTTATTATCATCTAAAGAATTAGAAAAAATAATAATTCATTTTAAAAAATGTAGACTAAAAATTTATGATGAGGTATTGAATGATAGAAGATTAATTAAAATACTAACTAAAGATAAAAAAAATTTTCATAACAATATAAATTTTTCACTTATAGATAAAATAGGAAGTTCAATTTTTTATAAAAAATTAGAAAAGAAGCAAGTTTATAAAATATTAAAAAACATAAAATGACAAGTATATTTCTTCTTATATTGTTGATAATCCTTGTAATTCTTTCAGGGTTTTTATCTGGATCAGAAACAGCAATAACTGCAACTTCTAAAGCAAGAATTCTTTATAAGAAAAAAAAAGGCAGTAAAAGAGCCGGTTACGTACTTGAGTTACTAGGAAAAAAAGATAATGTTATATCAACATTACTTTTATCAAATAATTTAGTTAATATTTTAGCATCATCTTTAGCTACAGCTTTTTTTTATGATCTTTTTGGAGTAGAAGGTATTTTTTATGCAACTCTAATAATGACAGTTGTAATCGTAATATTTGCTGAAGTTCTTCCTAAAACTTATGCTATTAATAGACCAAATAGAACTGCATTATTAATTTCTCCTATTATTTATTATTTAAACAAAATTTTATTTGTTTTTGTATTTGTAATTAATCTAATTGTTAGATTAATTTTTAGAAATAATGATAATGATATAACAAATAAGGATCTTCAGTCAGAGGAAGAATTAAAAGGAGTTATAGATCTCTATAAAACATCAAATCCAGATTATGAACAAGAAAAAGATATGCTACAAAGTATATTGCAATTAAATGATATCACTGTTGAAGAAATTTTTACTCATAGAAAAAATATTTACTCAATAGATTCATCATTAAATACTAATGAGATTATCAACAAAATAAATAATTCTAGATATACACGTATACCATTTTGGAAGGATAATCCTGAAAATATAATTGGTTTATTAAATGTTAGGACATTAAATATAGACCTAAAAAATCAAAATGAATCAAAAGAAATAATTTTTGATAAAATTTCTAGTCCATGGTTTATTCCTGAGACTACAAACTTATTAGAGCAATTAGTTGAATTTAAAAAAAGAAAAGAACATTTAGCATTTGTTGTTGATGAATTTGGTGAATTACTAGGTTTAATTACATTAGAGGATATTATTGAGGAAATAGTTGGAGAAATTGTCGATGAAATTGATGTTCCTGAAAATGATTTTAAACTGAATAACTATGGAAAAGTAATAATTAATGGAGAGAAAAATATTAGAGATTTGTATAAAAGTTTTGATTTAGATCCCCCTGAAATAGAGTCATCAACAATAGCTGGATATATTTTAGATATTTCAAAAAAAATACCTTCATATGGAGAGTCTTTTAAAGATAATTTCTTTAACTATAAAATTTTATCTCATTCAAAGAAACAAATATCAAAGGTTGAGATATCAAAAATCAATTAATTTTTATTTCTAAAGAATGTAAACCAGTTTTAAATTCCTCTTCAAGTAAACTATTAATAATTCTATGAATATTTAATCTATTTAATGAGGAATTATCTTTTTTCGTCAAAATGATCTTCATATGAGTTTCACCACTACCGGTAAAATTATTATGCCCTTTATGTAAATTTGAATTATCAATAATTTCTAATAAAAAATTATCAAATTTATTTGACAATATTTTATCAATTCTTTGCTTACGATTCATTATTTTTAAACTATATAATAGGTGTGGGTAAACATAAAATAGATATTAATAAAAATAGTCTTTCTTGGGAAAAAACATTTTTTAGAAAATGTGATAAGAAAGATTGTAATAGTGAAGGCAAGTTTAAAGCGCCAAAATCTAGAGTTTTGTTAAATCAATATTATTATTTTTGCATGGAGCATATTAAGGAATACAATAAGTCATGGGATTTTTATAAAGGATTGTCAGTTAATGAAATTGAGAATTCAATGAGAGAAGATATTATTTGGAACAGGCCATCCTGGCCATTAAAGGGAAATTATCACAAAGTAATGGATCAAATTAACAATTTTTTTAACGAAGAAATTAACGATTTAAATCCAAATGAACGAGGGAATAATTACTTTAGAAATAAGCTGGTTGATGAAAATCTTACAAAAGAAGAAAATGAAGCTCTATCATTATTCAATCTAGATCTACCAATGACATTAGATAAAATTAAAAAAACTTACAAAAAACTAGTGAAAATATTTCACCCTGATGTAAATGGTAACGATAAAAAAGCAGAAGAAAAGTTTAAGGAAATAAATAACTCATACAAAATACTTTTAAAAAAATTTAAAAATGACTGATAAACAAAATATAGAAATATCTCCTAGTATCAAAATTGACCCCAAAGAAACATTTGGGGTTTCCTGTGATTTTGAGGTTTATAAGTTTAAAGAAAAAACTGAACACGTACCAGAAATAGATCAAACATATATTTTTGATCCAATGACAACCCTTTCAATACTTGCTGGTTTTTCTTCTAATAGAAGAGTTTTGATACAAGGATACCATGGAACTGGTAAATCTACTCATATCGAACAAGTAGCAGCCAGACTTAATTGGCCATGTATTAGAATTAATTTAGATAGTCACATCAGTAGGATAGATTTGATTGGCAAAGACGCTATCGTACTAAAAGATAATAAACAGGTGACAGAGTTTCAGGATGGCATACTTCCTTGGTCATACAAAAATCCTGTAGCTTTAGTGTTTGATGAGTATGATGCAGGCAGACCTGATGTAATGTTTGTAATTCAACGTATTTTGGAGTCAGAAGGTAAATTAACTCTACTGGATCAATCAAGGGTAATCAAACCTCACAAATTTTTTAGGTTGTTTGCTACAGCAAACACTGTTGGTCTTGGTGATACATCTGGTTTGTATCATGGTACTCAACAAATAAACCAAGGTCAAATGGATAGATGGAATATTGTATCAACCTTAAATTACCTTAGTAACGAGCAAGAAATAAATATTATCTTAAGTAAAGTAAAAAAACTTAATAATAAGGATGGCAAAGACCTTGTTAAATGCATGGTATCTACTGCTGATCTTTCTAGATCAGGATTCATTAATGGTGATATCTCAACTGTTATGAGTCCAAGAACTGTATTGACTTGGGCAGAAAATTATCTTCTATTCAATGATATAGAATATTCTTTTAAACTATCTTTTTTAAATAGATGTGATGAAATGGAGAGGTCTATCTTACAGGAATATTTTCAAAGGTCATTTGGAATTGATATTACTGATTCTAAGGTAGCTAATGTCAAAGAATAGTGAAATTATTGAAGATTTTAAAAAGTCATTAAGTGCTACAATAAAATCAATAGGTAAAAAAGAAGATATAGAGATTAATTTTGTTAAAGAAAATCCTTCTATTATTGGTAAGACTATAAATCTAACTGAACCAAAAATTGAAAATTTCAAAAATAATCTAGAATATTTAAGAGCTGAAGCTGACTCTTTTGCATTAGAGTTCAGATTACATTCAAAAGACATACACCAAAACTTTTTAAATCAAGATGAATTATCAAACGAAATAATTAATGTTTTGGAACAAGCACGAGTAGAAGCTATAGGTAGTAGTGAATTCAAGGGAATACAAAAAAATCTAAAGAATAAGTATATTAGAGATCTTAAAATTGGAAATACTAAAAAAGATCAAAATTTATTAATTAAAGCATTTAAAAACGTAGCATTTGAAGAAATTGTTGGCGTAGATTTAGGTGAAATTAATAGTAGTTTTAAAAATATTGTAAAAGAAAAATTAAAAAAAGATTATTCAAACTTTTTTATAGATCTAAGGAAATGTCTACATGATCAGGAAAAATATACGTCTACAATAGTTGAAAAACTAGATGAACTTGGATTACTTAATAACAGTGTAAACAATACTCAGAACGAAGATATTAATCAAAACGATGAAGATCAATATAATGAAAATGAAAATAATGATGAACAAAAAAATGATGAACAAACCGAGTCAAATATTGAAATGCAAACAAGTGAAACAGCTGTTGAGCAGTCAGTTTCATTAGAAGAAAATGATGACATGGGAGAAGAAAGCGGGGATACTGAATTAGATTATTTACAAGATAGAAAAATTTTAGAGAATTTAGAGAATTATAAAGTTTATGATTATAATTTTGATGAAATTATTAATGCTGAAGAACTTTGTGATATCAAAGAATTAGAGAAGCTTAGAAGGAATCTTGATCAACAAGTATTTTCTTTTCAGCCACTAATTGTTAAAATTGCCAATAGACTGCAGAGAAAACTTTTAGCTCAGCAAAATCGTCATTGGGATTTTAATATGGAAGAAGGTTTTCTTGATACGTCAAGATTAGCTAAAATTATTGCTAATCCAAATAATAAATTAAGCTACAAAATAGAAAAAGAAGTTGAATTTAAAGATACTATTGTGAGTCTTCTAATTGATAATTCTGGTTCAATGAGAGGTAGACCAATTACGGTTGCTGCCCTTTGTTCAGATATTTTAGCAAAAACATTGGAAAGATGCTTAATTAAATCTGAAATATTAGGGTTTACAACCAAAGCTTGGAAAGGAGGTAATTCTAGAGAAAAATGGATCAAAAATGGAAAGCCTTCTAATCCAGGCAGGTTAAATGATCTAAGACATATTATATATAAATCTGCAGACTCACCATGGAGGAGATCAAAGAAAAATTTGGGTTTATTATTAAAAGAGGGAATTTTGAAGGAAAATGTGGATGGAGAAGCACTATCATGGGCTTATAATAGATTATCTTTTCGAAAGGAAAAAAGAAAAATTCTTATTGTTATAAGTGATGGCGCTCCAGTTGATGACTCAACACTTTCTGTAAATCCAGGTAATTATTTAGAAAAAAATTTGAGAGATATAATTGGTGAAATTGAAAAAAAAGATGAAATTGAATTAATTGCTATAGGAATTGGACATGATGTTTCAAGATACTATAGTAAAGCTGTAACAATAATGGATGTAGATCAGTTAGGTGAGGTATTACTAAATCAATTATCTACTACCTTTCATTTAGATAATTAAGAATTTAACCATTTCTTTTTTGCATTATCAAAATCATTATTTTCAATTGAGCTTCTAATTTCTTTCATAAGATTATTCATAAAATATATATTATGATTAGTAAGCAATTGTAATCCTAGTAATTCTTGTGCAGAAAAAAGATGATATAAATATGCCAGTGTAAAGTTCTTACAAGTATAACAATTACATTTATTATCTATTGGGTTTAAGTTATTTTTATATTTAACATTTTTTAAATTTATTTTTCCCTGTTGACCTTTTACTAAAGCTGATCCGTGTCTGGCAATTCTAGTTGGGCTTACGCAATCAAATGTATCGATTCCATCTGCAACAAAATCCCATATATCTCTTGGATCACCTATACCTAGTAAATGTACTGGACGAGTATTATCTAATTTAGAAGAAGTAAAATGAACTATATCTTTCATTTCATCTTTATTTGATCCTAAGCTTCCACCAATAGCAATTCCAAAAGTGTTGATTTTTTTTGTATTAAATTCAATGCTTTCTTCTCTTAAATCTCTGTAAATCCCTCCTTGAATAATACCATACATTTCTTGTCTACCAGCTGATCCATTTTTAGGATTATAATTAAGTTTAGAGTTAAATGCATTAATGGATCTTAAAGACCATCTATGACTTCTTAACATAGAATCAGATGTGTATATTTTATCTACATTATAGGGAGTACATTCATCAAAAACTAAGATGAAATCTGCTCCAAGATTTCTTTGAACCTCTATTGATTTTTCAGGAGATAAAATATGAGTAGAACCATCTATATAGGACTTGAATAACGCGCCCTCTTCATTCAAATTTATTAAAGTTTTTTTATTTTTTGAATTGGTTTTTCGCCCTTTTATTTCATCAGCAACTGACCCGTGTCCAAGAGAAAAAATTTGAAATCCGCCACTATCTGTTAACATAGGCCCATCCCAACCCGTAAATTTATGAAGACCTCCATGTTGAGCTATTAGTTCACTACCTGGCTGAAGCATTAAATGGTAAGTATTGGATAGTATAATTTGTGTATTGTTTTTTTTTGCTTCAAGTGTAGTAAAAGATTTTAGTGCAGCTTTTGTTGCACAAAAAATAAATGCTGGAGTTTCAATATCACCATGCGGTGTAGAAATTTTTCCTGTTCTTGCTTTATTATTTTTATTTGTTTTTTTAACTTTCCAAGAAAAGTTAGTCATTAGTTTCTGGGACAAAAAACTTAGCTATATAAATAAAAGGAGTGTCAAGTAGGGCTATAAATATTCTAAGAAGATAAGTGCCTAAAATATAAATCATTATGACATTATACAGACTTACTGGTTCAGGATTTAATAAGATCCAAGCAAATACACTAAAGACAGTGTTATCAACCAAAGAGGAGGTAATAGTAGATAAATTATTTCTTAACCAGAGAGACTTGCCTGATAAAGCTTGTTTCAAGTAGTTAAAGAACCAAACATCAAAATATTGGCTTATTAAATATGCTATCATACTAGCTATGAAAAATCTTGTCATTGGAGTAAATACATTTGATAAACTCTCTTGTACCCAATCAGCATCAGATGGTTGAAAACCAATAGTAATTACCATTAATAAAGTCATAAATAAGAATGCGCTGAAACCAATTAAAATATTCATTCTAGCTTTTTCCTTGCCATAATATTCAGATAAAATATCAGTACATAAAAAGGTGGAGGCAAAAAGTATAGTTCCTAAAGCTACCGGTTCGGGTGAATAAAAAAAATCTACTGTTTTTAAAACTTGAATATTGCCTGCAATTACAGCTAGAGCAGAATAGATAAAAATTCCTATATATCCAAATATTCTTAAAAAAATAAGAATAGAAAAAAAACAAAAAAGGAGCATTATGAACCACATTAGTTCAGTACTAAGTGAATTAAGTATTGTTGTTAATTCAAAGAAAAAACCCATTACAAAAATTTAATTAGATTTTGATAGAATAGTTTTTTTTAATTTTTTAGCCTTTAAGGGCAGTTTAGAGCTTGGTGTATTGATGAGGAATTCATCTAATCCACCTTTTTTTTCTACTGTACGTATAGTACTAACTGCAACTTTAAGTTGAAATTTTTGTCCCAATACTTCACTAACAAAAGTAATGTTCTGAAGGTTTGGTTTAAAACGTCTTTTAGTTCTATTTTTGGCATGACTTACGTTGTTACCAGTTTGGAAGGATTTTCCAGTTAATTCACATCTCATTGACATAATGAGTTTGCATGTAAATATAAATATTACTTTGTCAAGTATTCTAGATACTAAATTTATCTATAATATAAGTTGGCGTTATTTGATGATTTTTAATTAAATTATTTATTTGATTTAAATCTTTATGAATACCAGATTTTACTAAAACACTATCTATTTCAAAGTTATTAGCACCTTGAATGTCATGAAACAATGAGTCTCCAATAGCTACTGTTCTTTTTTTTTCTAAATTAATTTGATTAATGGTTGCATTGTATATGCTTACATCAGGCTTACCTTTTATAATAACATTTCCACCCATTTTTTTGTATATTTCACCAATAGCACCCATACAGAAAATATTATTGTAAGTATTACTTTCAACTGTTTCAAAGTCAGGGTTTGCACAATACATTGTTATTTCTTTATTGTAAGCTGCTTCTAGTAATGGAATATAATCTATTGGTTGTAAATTTACAAAAGGAGTACAAGCTAAAATTAAATCTGCTTCTTTTACTTTTTCTACAAAATTAAAGTTTAAACCATCTCTAAAATTTAGACCATCCTCTTTTTCTTCATTATAAATATGAAAACAATTTTTTTTATTTTTATTATCTAAAAATTCTTTTTTAAGTAATTGCCAAATCATTTCTCCACTTGTTACTATATTTATAAAAGAATTTTTTTTAAAACCAAGTTTTGGCAATCTATCTATGGATGATTTTGATCTTTTTGACGAATTTGAAATTATAAACAAATTTTTATTATTACTATTCAGTAGATTAATAGAATTAACAGCATGCTCATATCCAAATGCTCCATCATGCATTACACCCCATTGATCAATTATAAAACTATCATAATCATTAATAATTTCTTCAATTGATTTTATTTTTTTCATTACTATACTGATTTACCAATAACTTGAGTTAGATTTTTATATCCATCAGTTTTAATTAGATCAATCAAATCACTTTTCACACTATTGATTAAATTTGGACCTGAATAAACCAAAGCAGTATATAGCTGAATTAAGGAAGCACCGGATTTAATTTTTTCATAACAGTCCCTTCCGCTTGATATACCACCCACACCTATTAATGGTATTTGACCATTTGTTAATTCATACATTTTTTTCAAAATAATATTTGAGTTATCATATAATGGTCTGCCACTTAGACCCCCTTTTTTTCCTTTATTCATTGAAATTAAATTGGTCTCTCTTTTGATAGTACTATTTGTAAGTATTAAACCATCAATGTTATTAGCCAAAGAAATTAATGCTATATCTCTAAGTTGATCTTCATTTAAATCAGGTGAAATTTTAATTAATATAGGCTTGGTATTAATATTTTGTATTTCATCTCTTTTGTCTATAATTTTTTTAATTAATTTTTCTATATTTCCTCTCAATTGTAAATCCCTCAAACCTTCAGTATTTGGTGATGATATGTTTATAGTTATATAGCTTGCTAAATCGCCTAACTCTTCTAAGCCAATTAGATAATCATCAATAGCTTCACTTGAATTTTTATTTTTTCCAATATTAACTCCTACAATTTTATTATTTAAGTATGATTTTTTGTGTTTAATTAAATTTTTTTTTACTTTTTTAATACCCTTATTATTAAAACCTAAACTATTAATGATAGCTTTATCTTCACTTAATCTAAATACTCTAGGTTTAGAATTGCCACTTTGAGGTTGTGGAGTAATTGTACCAACTTCAAGAAACCCAAAACCAAATGAAAACATGGAATGCATAACTTCAGCATTTTTATCAAAACCGGCAGCAAGGCCTATAGGATTTGTAAAATCTAAACCCATTAGATGTTGTGCAAGAATAGGATCCTCAATATTTTTTTGCCTTACTTTAAAATATTTTAGAAAATTAATTGTTATAGTATGAGATAACTCGGGTGGTAATAATCTTAATATTTTTAATGAACTATTGTACAATAAATTAATTATCTATTAATTTTTTTAGATAATCAATAGTTTCTCTTAAACCAAATAATTTAAAAAATGATCCTAGTCTCGGGCCCTGATCCTGACCAAGCATAACTTGATATACTAGTTTAAAAAAATCTTTTAAGTTTTCAAATTCATGTTTTTTACCTACTTCGTATAATAATGTTTGAATATCTTCAGATGAACTGTTTTCAGTAACCTCATTTTCTATAACATTAATAATATCAATAAATACTTCCCTATTACTACTATCAATCTCTAAAAATTTCTTTTTAGGCAAAATAAAATCTTCATAGTAATTTAGTGCAAAGTCTATTAGGCGATCAAATTCAGGATTTTTATCAGCGTTAATTTGATCATCATATTTATTAATAAAAGACCATATTACTTTTTTATCTTTAGAATTAGAAACGTTAACTAGGTTAGTTAAGGTATTAAAATTTATTTCCGATTTGAATTCTTTCGGTTTGCCTGAATGAATATGCCAAATTGGATTATCATACTGTTTATTTTTATCTAATTTAGAGTACGAGTTATAATGAGAAAGGTAGTCATCTACAGTTTTAGGAATTACATCAAAGTGAAGTTTCTTTGCTGATTTTGGTTTTTGGAACATATAGAGTGCAAGACTTTCAGGAGAAGCATAACGCAGCCACTCATCTACACTAATACCATTTCCAACTGATTTAGAAATTTTTTCACCTTTTTCATCTAAAAACATTTCATAAATTAGATTAGTGGGTGGTTTTTTATTTAATGCTCTGCAAATCTTGGAACCTAAATCAACACTTTCTGTAAGATCTTTACCACACATTTCGTAGTCAACATCAAACGACATCCATCTCATTGCCCAATCAACTTTCCACTGTAACTTACATTTTCCATTAATTACTTCTGTTTCAACTAACTTGTCTAAAGATGGGTCTTTGTAAATAATTGTTTTTGTATCCATTTTATATTCTTCAATTTTTACTTGAAGAACCTCACCTGAATTTTCACTTATTGGGAGAAATGGGCTATAAGTTTCTTTTCTCTCTGCCCTTAAGGTAGGTAAAATAATATCCAATATTTTTGGGTAGTTTTCAAATATACTTAATATTGTTTCATTAAAATCTCCATTTTGATATTTTTCTGTTGAGCTAACAAAATCATAATCGAAATTAAATTCATCTAAAAAACTTCTAAGTTTTGCATTATTATGATGTCCAAAACTTTCAAATTTACCAAATGGATCTGGTATCGAAGTAAGTGGCTTACCTATGAATTTTTCTAACATTTCTTTATTTGGAACATTTTCAGGAACTTTTCTTAATCCATCCATATCATCAGAAAATGTGATCAGTTTTGTTGGACAATCAATTATAGAGCTAAATGCATTTTTTACCATTGATGTTCTTACAACTTCACCAAAAGTTCCAATATGAGGTAAACCTGAGGGGCCATAACCAGTTTCAAGTAATACATAACCTTTAGGTGGAATTTTAAAATTTTGTAAACCACCATTCTTTTTAATAATTTGTAATGCTTCTTTAAAAGGCCAAGCTTTTAAGGATTGTACTAATTCTTGATCAATCATTTAATTTTGCTCTAATTCTAATTTTTTTACCCAATAACAACTTTAATGAATTTGTGAAATTAAAAATTTCAGTTCCTAATTTATTAAATAATTCATTTTCTAAATCTACAACATTATCAATAATATTATCAATTAAATCATTTCCTGCTTCAGTTAGAATTAAACTATCAGATCTTTTATCTTGTGGTTGTTGTTTCGATATTAACTTCTTTTCTTCTAGTTTAGAAACACGTAAACTAACAACTGATCTATCAATAGATGCATTTTTACATATATCCTGTTGAGTAATATTTATGTTTTCTTGCTGTAATAAATAAATTGTCTCGAGAATAAGATATTCATTTAATGTGATTTCACTCTCTTTTAATTTATTCCTTAATTTAGATTGCCATAAGTTTGATGTTTGCCATATTAATAATGCTAATCTATTCTCATTAAGAGAAGTGTCTGCCATAGTTTATATACAAACAATTTGTATACAAATTATTAATTTATGTCAATACTATTCTGGTGCTATTTCTATCTCTAACCCATCAAGTTCTTCAGATAGATCAATTTGACAGGATAATCTTGAATTATTTTTAACATCAAAAGCTTGGTCCAGCATAGATTCTTCATCATCATCCATATTTTTCAACTTATTTATCCATTTATCATCAATATAAACATGGCATGTAGCACAAGCACAACATCCTCCGCACGAAGCTTCAATATCGTAGCCATTGTCTCTTAGGGTTTCCATTAATGTAAAATTACTATCATATTCAATTTCAGACTTTTTACCTAATCTATCTGTGATTATTATCTTTGGCATTAAACGCCTAGTTTTTTCTGAAGTTCTTTGGAAGATGTTGTGTATCTAAAAATGTTTTTCTTATCAGGAAAGCAATACTTAAATACTTCTTGAGCCATTAAGGCAGACTCATGAAATCCTGATAAAATAAGCTTAAGTTTTCCTGGGTACCAATTTATATCACCAATCGCAAAGATTGAAGGTGTAGACGTTTCAAATTTTTCAGTGTCCACTTTAATTAGGTTCTCGTGTAAGTTTAGGCCCCATTCCGCAATTGGACCTAGTTCCATTTTTAAACCAAAAAACGGCAAAAGATAATCTACTTCAATATTTAATTTTTCATCATCATTTTCGTATTCTAGCATTATTTTATTATCTTGAATTTTTGAAATTTTTTTTATTTGTCCCTTTAAAAATTTAATTCTTCCTTTTGTTTCTAGTTCTTGCATTTTTGAAACGGAGTCAGGTGCTGCCCTAAACTCTTTTCTTCTATGTATTAGAGTTACATTGGAATCCTTAGATAGTTCATTTGTCCAGTCTAAGGCAGAATCTCCTCCTCCTGCAATTAAGAGTTTTTTATCCTTGAATATTGATTTGTCTCGAATTGCATAAAAAACACTCTTATTTTCGAAACTCTCAATATTCTCAATCGGAGGTTTTCGGGGCACAAAACTTCCTGCTCCTGCTGCCACTACTATACATTTTGCTTCAACTTTTGTTCCAATATTAGTTTCTACAATCCAACCATATTCTGTCTTAGCAATTTTCTCAACTTGTTGGTTGAGATGAAAATTAGGTTTAAATGGGTTTATCTGTTTAATTAACTCGTCAGTTAATTCTTGTCCTGTTACAACTGGTCTTGAGGGAATATCATAAATTGGTTTTTCTGGGTACAATTCAGCACACTGACCTCCAACTTTATCTAAATTATCAACTAAATGACATTTTATATTTAAAAGACCTAGTTCAAAAACTGCAAATAAGCCTACCGGACCAGCACCTATAATTAATACATCAGTTTTTTCTGTCATATGAGAAAAATAACAACTTTTTTTATTATTTCTAGGGATTATATATAATCTTAATGAATTACGCTAATACTTCAAGATATTATAATCCTGCGATTTATATATGGCTATTAACAATAACCGCAATGGTTTTATTAATTATAGTAATAGGAGGTCTCACAAGATTAACAGACTCTGGACTTTCTATGACCGACTGGCGTCCAATTTTAGGTGTAATTCCTCCACTGAGTTTAGAAAGTTGGTTGGCTGTATTCGAAATGTATAAACAAACACCAGAATACAAAATAGTTAACAAAAATATGACGTTAAATGAGTTTAAATATATTTTTTGGTGGGAGTGGTTTCATAGAATATTTGCAAGAGCCATAGGAGTTGTCTTTTTAATACCTTTAATTTATTTTAGTTTTAAAAAGCAAATTCAATCGTCACTATATATAAGACTTGGTATTGTTTTTATGTTTGGTTTGTTTCAAGCAGTTATTGGATGGTGGATGGTAAAGAGTGGATTGACTGAAAATCCTTATGTAAGCCCTTATAGACTTACTTTCCATCTTTTAAATGCTCTTATAATTTTCTCAATACTATTATGGATAGCAATGGATTATAGGTATTCTTCTAATATAAGTTTTTTATCTACTCCAAAGACAATTGAAATTTATATTTTAATTGCTGTAATCTTAATATTTATCACAATTGCAACAGGTGGATTTATGGCAGGTACCAACTCTGGACAATCTTTTAATACTTTTCCACTAATGAATGGAAAAATTGTACCTGATGATTACATTATTGATGATTTAGGTATTTATAATATTTTTGAAAATACAGTTGCAATAAATTTTAACCACCGCTGGTTATCAATTTTTGTTTTTTTTTATATCCTATTTGTTTGTTTCAAATTTATTAAATTTGATAATGAAAACGTTTCAAGTACTCTTGTATATTTAGTCCTATTCTTTCTAACATTACAAGTAATTTTAGGTATTATTACTCTTTTAAGTAATGTTTACTTACCAGTCGCAAGTTTACATCAAACTAATTCAATTTTGTTATTATCAACTTTATTAATTAGTTATCATCAAATTAAAATTAGAAAGGTTAAAAATGTCTAACAAAAATATATTTGTCTTTGGGGGAACGGGTTCTATTGGAAAATCATTATCAAAAAAACTGAAGAGCAATAATTATGATCCAATAATTATTTCTAGAAATGAGACAGAATTAAAACAATTATCTGAGGAAATTGGTTGCGAATATAAAGTTTGTGATGTTTTAGATTTTGATAAAGTTAAAAGTATTTCGGAAGAATATAAAGATCGATTATGTGGTATTGCTTTTTGCGTTGGATCTATAAATTTAAAACCTCTCAAAATGACTAAAGATGAGGATTTTATTGATTCTTTTAAAATAAATACACTTAGTGCTGTAAATGCAATTAAGTTTAATCAAGAAACTCTAGCTAAAAATACTGGTAGTATTCTACTTTACTCAACTATTGCTGTTAAACAGGGTTTTACTAATCACACAATAGTCTCTACCGCAAAAGGTGCCATTGAAGGGCTTACTTTAAGCTTAGCAGCAGAATTTGCTCCAAAAATTAAAGTTAATTGTATTGCACCAAGTTTAACAGACGCAAAAATGACACAAAAGTTACTTAATAATGAAACTATTAAGAAAGCAATTGAAAATATGCATCCTTTACCTAAAATTGGATCTGGTGATGATTTCTCTGATATTGGAAGTTTTCTATTAAGTGATAAAAATAGTTGGATTACTGGACAAATATTTCATATAGATGGAGGAAGATCATCATTAAGAATTAAATCGTGAAATATATCTTTATAATTTGTTTATCTCTTTTTTCTCTTAGCGTTTTTAGTCATCCATTTCCAATACCTGATGATAAAGAAGTTAGCTTTGATGTTATTAGAAAAAAGAAAAATATAGGGAGCTTAATATCAAAATTTATAGACAATGAAGATAGTGTAATTATTCATTCAGTCCTAAAGATAAATGTTAAAGTTTTGTTTATTCCAGCTTACAAATTTTTTCAAGAAACTAAAGAAACTTGGAATAATGGTGAATTTGTATCAATAGATGGATTTACAGACTTTGAAGATGATCGAGAGTATAAAATAATTGGAAATGATGAAGACAATTTTTTTATTGCCAGTGGTATGGATGGAGAATTAAAATTAGATAAAAATATAGTACCATTAAATTATTGGAATCTTGAAATGTTAAATGAAAAAGAAGTATTTGATACTCAAAAAGGTATTGTAAGAACTATAGAAGTAAATCAACTTGAAGATGAAAAAATTAAAATCAATGACGTTGAAATATTAGCTAGTAAGTATGTTTTCAATGCATCAAAAAATCCAAAAGATAAAGGGCCATTCCCTGAGTATACACTTTGGTATTTTGAAAAAGAGCTCATGAAAATGGAATTCAAAAACCCTAATGATAAAAAAAATATTATAACAATAATTCGTAATGATTGGAGTCTATAGTTGCAAACTATATGGATTACTGGTGGATCTTCAGGTATTGGTTTTGCTACAGCAAAAGAATTTATAAATAATAATTGGCAAGTTGTAATTTCTTCAAGTAACAAAATAAAACTTGAAACTGCAAAAAAAAAATTAGAACTAAATAATAGTAAAAATTTAGTTCATGCTATTGTATGTGATATTTCCTCAAAAAATAATGTTGATGAAACGATTAATTCTATAGAAAAAAATATTGGTAAAATTGATATAGCATTATTAAATGCATCAGCTTATAGTCCAAACAAAAATCAAATATTTGATATTTCAAACTACGAATTGCTAGTAGATGTAAATATCAAAGGTACTTTGTATTGTGTTAACAAATTAAAAGATGTTATGAAAAATAGAAATAATACGATTGCTATTATTTCTTCACCGTTGGGATATAGAGGTTGGCCAACAGCTGGAGCGTATGGTATTTCTAAGGCAGCTCAATTAAGCTTGAGTGAAAGCTTGTATTTTGATTTCAAAAAGTTGAACATTAATGTTAGAGTCATATGTCCAGGTTTTATTGATACCGAAGCAACCAAAAAAAATAGCTTCAAAATGCCTTTTTTAAAAAGTGCTGAATATGCAGGAAAAAAAATATTTGATAGATTAACTAAAGGTAAAGAATTTGAAATAATTTTTCCCTATTTGATTGTATACTTTTTTAAATTTACAAGGATATTACCTTACAAAATATATTTTTATATATGGAAAAAATTAGGAAATTTTTAGTTTGTTTCACCAATATAAATTCCGAGTCCTTCAGCTACTTTAATTAAAGGATCATTTTTTTGAACAGTTTTTGAATATCCAGCAACTTGACTAAGCATCAAATCTTGTACTCCTCTATCTTTCCATACAACTACTCTGTTAAATTTTTTCTTTGCAATTAAGTCAACAGCATAAACCCCAAAGGCACTTGCAATTAAACGATCTCTATGAGTTGGTTGAGCACCTCGTTGAACATGTCCTAGAACTGTAACTCTTGTTTCAGAGTCTGTTATTTTATAGATTTCATCACCAAGATAATTTCCAATCCCTCCAAGGCGCACCTCTCCATCAACATATTTAACTGTAGCTTTTTTACCATTTTCTTTTTTTACAGCTTCTGCAACAACGATTAATGCATGATTTCTTCCTTTAGACCTAAGCTTCTCAATATGATCAGCAATAGATTTTATAGAATATTGAATCTCCGGAATCAAAATAACATCTGCTCCTCCAGCTATTCCTGCATTCAAAGCAATGTGACCTGCATCTCTGCCCATTACTTCTAAAATCATTACTCTTCTGTGGCTAGCAGCTGTTGGTTGAAGCATATCTAATGCATTTGTTGCAACATCAACTGCAGTATCATATCCTATAGAAAGCTCATTATGCTTTACATCATTGTCTATAGTCTTTGGAATACCAACAAAATTTATATTACCTTTTTTTGTAATACTTTGGAGAATTTTTAAACTTCCATCTCCACCGATACCTATTAGTGCATCTATTTCTAATTTTTTAAAACCTTCTATAACTAAATCAGATGAGTCTATTTTTTTTCCATTCCTTATAATTTTTTTAAAAGGGTTGCCTTTGTTATTTGATCCCAAAAAAGTTCCACCCATTCTCATTAAGCTACCCTCAAAATTTTGAGGATCTAATTTGATAACGTCCAGTGGTTCTTTCAACAGTCCTAATGTTCCATCTTTAATTCCATAGACTTCCCAATTGTACTTATTATGTGCTCTCAAGGTAACAGCTCTAATTACTGCATTTAAACCTGCGCAATCACCACCACTTGTTAAAATTGCTATTTTTTTTACCACAGGGTGTTTATATACTATTATAATATTTTTACTTATTTATTTTTATGGATGACATAAACAAACTTATAGAAATTTTAAAAAATTTTGAACAAGAACACAGAGATCTTGATGAAATACTCATTAGGCTTCAAGAAAAAAATACTGTAGATTTTTTACAAATTCAAAGATTAAAAAAAAGAAAATTAATCCTAAAAGATAAAATATTAGAAATTCAAAATAAATTAGAGCCAGATAGTATAGCTTAAGCTAAAAAACTTTTTAAAAATTTAGGAGCGTTATCCTTAATAAAATATATTCTTTCCTTAATTTTTGGAATTTTTGATATTTTATTAAGATTTTTATCAATATTTTCTTCAACATGCTTCATTTCTTTTGAAAAAAAAACGAATAAGGCATTGGTATATACTCCTGATAAAATCAGTCTTTTTGTATAAAAATTGAAATCTGTAGAATTATCTCCAGCTAAATACCACATTGTATTTACTGAATTATATAAACTCTTTTTTGAGATTTTGTTATTTGTGGGTAGCAAAAGATGGTTAAAGGTTTTTTTATAAAATTCTTTATATTCATTTAATATATCAAATCGTAATAATAATATTTTTTTTATTCTTTTGTTGATTGGTAAATTAATTAAATTAATTTTTTTTAATTTATATTCAAGTTTTACATTAATATTTTGTAGAGCATATTCTAATAAATCTTTATATCCATCGGGGAAAAAATAGAATAAATCATTTTTTTCTATGTTTTGTTTTTGTAATTTTAAAAATATTTCTGATGACCATCCTTCAATTGATACAATTTTTTTTGCTTTTTTGAGAATATCTTGTTTTTTTTTATTTTTTATTTTGTTCATTTTTCCAATAAGTCGTTATTTCTTTTTCAAAACCAAAAGCATTTTTATGTGCTAAGCGCGATGTATACAAAATGCCGTTTAAATGATCTACCTCATGTTGTACTACCCTTGCATGCAAGCCTTCAACTTCATTTTCAATTACTTTACCATCAAGATCAAACCCAGAATATTTAATTTTTTTAAATCTTCTAACCAAGCCTTGCATACCAGGAATTGATAAACAACCTTCCCAATCATCCTCAGTTTCTTTTCCCATCGGTGTAAAACTAGGATTTATTAATGGTGTTATCTCAATTTTATCTTTCTCTTCATTATCGGGATTACGAAATACTATTATTTGCTTTGAAATATGCACCTGGGGTGCAGCTAAACCAATACCATTATAGTCAAGCATTGTTTCCGACATATCATAAACTATTTTTTTTAGAGAATCTGATGAGAATTCTATTATTTCAGAACATTCTTTTAGCAAAATAGGATGACCAATTTTTGATATTTTGAGAATAGACACATAATAAATATAAGTATTTTTTATAATATACCAATAGATTAATTCAATATATCCGTTTGCAAATAATATGAGTTTATGTTACTAGCCCGACCCAATGACACTTTTTGTAAACGTAAAAGATAATAACGTAGAGCAAGCAATTAGAACGCTTAAAAAGAAAATGCAGCGTGAAGGTTTGTATAAAGAAATGAAACTACGTAAACATTACGAGAAACCTTGTTTGAAACGGGCTAGAGAAAAAGAAGAAAATATTAGAAGAGCTAGGAAGTCTGCAAAAAGAAATAACGATTAAGCAGAAAGACTTTTTACGATATCCTCACACATTTTTTTAGCATCTCCAAATAGCATAGTCGTATTATCTCTATAAAACAACTCATTATCAACACCAGAATAACCAGTTGCCATTGAGCGCTTTACAAATAGAACGCTCTGAGATTTTTCTACATCTAAAATAGGCATACCAAAAATAGGAGATGACTCATCTGTTTTTGCAGCTGGATTTGTTACATCATTTGCTCCAATAACAAAAGAAACCTCTGTCATAGGAAAATCATGATTAATTTCATCTAGTTCCAAGACTTCTTCATAAGGAACATTAGCTTCAGCTAGTAAAACATTCATATGACCTGGCATTCTTCCAGCAACTGGATGTATTGCATATCTTACATCTATTCCTTCTTTTTTTAATATGTCACCCATTTCTCTTAAAGCATGTTGAGCTTGTGCTACAGCCATTCCATATCCTGGCACAATTATTACGGAGTCTGCATTTTTCATTATATATGCGGCATCCTCTGCATTACCTTGTTTAACAATTTTATCTGAGTTATCTTTGCTAGCACTAGTATCTTGCTCACCACCAAAACCGCCTAGAACAACATTAATAATGGATCTATTCATCCCTTTACTCATTATATAACTCAGTATTGCACCGGAAGCTCCGACGAGAGCACCGGTTATAATTAAGAGATTATTACTTAGGGTAAATCCTATACCGCAGGCTGCCCAACCTGAATAAGAGTTTAACATAGAAACGACAACTGGCATGTCAGCTCCACCAATAGGAATTACTACAAGAAATCCTAGTAATATTGAGACAATGACTATTGTCCAAAAGATTGTTGGAGATTGATTTATTACAAATAATACAATCAAGAAAACAATTAGAAAGAAAATTAGTGCATTTATAATATGCTGAAACTTAAATACTATTGGCTTTCCTGAAATTGTACCTTGTAATTTTCCAAAAGCTAAAACTGAACCAGAGAAAGTGATAGCGCCAATAAATGTTCCAATACTCATTTCAACTAAACTAGCAGTTTTAATCGAACCAACTTTTCCAATACTAAAAGCTACGGGATCATAGAATGCAGCAGCAGCAA
The DNA here is from genome assembly GCA_902514875.1 of uncultured Alphaproteobacteria bacterium. Classification (GTDB taxonomy): domain Bacteria; phylum Pseudomonadota; class Alphaproteobacteria; order HIMB59; genus CACPNW01. The sequence goes on from CABXSY010000002.1 coordinate 84,846, forward strand.
CAAATACAGCAGCTAAACCTACTAAGCTATGAAAAGCTGCTACCAATTGAGGTAATGCTGTCATCTCAATTCTGAGAGCAATAAATGAACCTATAGCACCGCCAATAAGTATCGCAGCACCAATTTCATAGTAACTAAGAACCGATTTGAACATTAGCGTTGTGAACACTGCTATAATCATTCCAACAACACCAAAAATGTTACCCATTCTTGAAGATTCAGGATGAGATAAGCCTCTTAAAGCAAAGATAAATAATAATGCAGAAATTAAATATAATATCGCAACCATGTTAGATGACATTATTCTTTTTCCTTTGTTCTTTTTGTTTTTTTCTTAAACATCGAAAGCATTCGATATGTTACTAAGAAACCTCCAAAGATATTAATTGAAGCTAATACAACACCAATTAATCCAAAAATTTTTGAAGTATCAAAACCTTGAGGACCGGCTGCCAATATTGCCCCAACTATAATTACACTTGATATTGCATTTGTCACACCCATCAATGGACTATGTAAAGCAGGAGTAACAGACCAAACTACATAATAGCCAATAATACAAGCTAAGAAAAACACAGTTAGTCCAATAACAAAAACTTCTGAAGAATGTGCTTCCATATTACTTAAATTGCTCCAATCTTACATCCCCGTCATGCGTTAGCAAAACAGAATTAATTATTTCATCATCAAAATCAAAATTTATTTTTTTATTTTCTTTGTCTATTAATAAACTTAAGAAGTTAAAAATATTTTTAGCATAGAGTGCTGAAGCATCTTTAGCCACTCTTCCAGGAACATTTCCATAACCAACGATTTTTACTCCATTATGCATTACTATTTCATTCATTTTACTTAAAGGACAATTACCACCTGCTTCCACAGCCAAATCAATTACTACTGAACCTGGTATCATCGAAGAAACCATTTCTTCTGTGATTAAAACTGGTGCTTTTTTTCCAGGAATAAGAGCTGTACAAATTACTATATCTTGTTTTGAAACTGTTTCAGCTATCAATTGAGCTTGTTTTTTCTTATAATCTTCACTCATTTCCTTTGCATAACCACCTGCGGTTTCAGCATTTTGAGCTTCATCATCTTCAACCATTATGAATTTTCCTCCAAGACTTTCAACTTGTTCCTTAGTTGCCGCTCTTACATCAGTGGCAGATACTACTGCACCTAGTCTTTTTGCTGTTGCTATAGCTTGTAAACCTGCAACTCCTACACCAAGTATCATAACTTTTGCTGGATTTACTCTTCCGGCTGCAGTCATCATCATTGGAAAAGCTTTTCCAAATACCTCAGCTGCATCAATTACACTTCTATACCCCGCTAAGTTAGCTTGGGATGATAGAACATCCATACTTTGTGCTCTACTTATTCTAGGAATTAATTCCATACAACATGATGATATTTTGTTTTTGTTTAAATTAGAAAATTCAGATTTATTTTCATACGGATTTAAGATTCCAATAAGTAATGAATTACTTTTTAAGTTATGTATATCATCAGTGCTTGGCATTCTAACACATAAACAAACATCAGCCTTGAAGCATTCAGATCTAGTAACAATTTTTGCTCCAGCTTCTTCATAATTTGAATTCTGATATCCTGAAGTTTCTCCTGCTCCATTTTCAATTATAACTTCAAAACCTAATCTAGAAAAAAGCTTTACGGACTCAGGGGAAATAGAGACTCTTGTCTCATTGTTATCATTTTCTTTAATAGCAGATAAGAGCATGAGTTCTTATATTGATAGGTTCGCTAAATTTAAAGCTTTTTGTTGGTTTTTCATTAATTTTTTTGAGTTAAAATCTTCAATGAGCTCATGGAATATTCTGTACCAATTAACCTCAGCTTTTAAATGCATAAACACTGAACCTAATCCTACTGCTGCCCTATCCATGAAAACGAATTCTTTTGGAGGTTTAACACCACCTAGTTTCTTAAGTTCTTGATGAACTTCAGATGCAATTTGTGCTCCATATATACCACTATCACTTTCTTGTATTTTTTGAACTTTATCTTCCATCAAAGGTGAATATAAAAATCCTGCCCATTTATTTAATACTTTTAATTTATCTTTTGTAATATCTGTAAACCCCCATTGCTCATATGCATGGACTGCCTTTGAATTGTCTTTTTCCTGAAGAGCAAAATATAAGTCAATTACACCTTGAATGAAATTACCATTAAAAATTCTCATACAACCAAAGTCATATATATTAATACTGAGGTCTTTTTTTTGTACAGAATAGTTTCCTAAATGCGGATCTCCATGAAGCACTCCGTATTCAAAGAATGGTTTATACCAGGCTTTATACATATTAGCGGCTAATGTATTTCTTGTTTCTTTAGTAGATTTTTTAAAATTCAAAATAGGTTCACCATCAAGCCAACTCATAGTTAGCAATCTCTTTGTAGATAAATTATCATAGGTTTTTGGAACATGAACAAAATTTATATTTGAAAATATATTTCTAAACACAGCCATTAATTTTTTTTCTCTTTCGTAATCTAGCTCTTCTTTAAGTCTGTCAGTGATTTCTTTGTATACTTCATCAGTTTTGATCGCTTTATTATAGGACTGATAAATTGAAAAAATCATTTTTAATTGTGAAAGATCAGCACTAACTGCTGAGGCCATGTCTGGGTATTGGAGTTTGCAAGCGACTATATGATCATTTTTTATTTTAGCTTTATGAACTTGTCCAAGAGAAGCTGCTCTTGTTGCTTCTTTATCAAACTCGATAAAATTTTTTTGCCAGTCCTGCTTTAATTCTGCAGCCATTCTTCTTTTAACAAATAACCATCCCATCGGTGGGGCATTAGACTGTAAATGCATAAGCTCTTGCGCATACTCATCAGGAAGTAAGTCAGGTATGGTTGCTGATAATTGTGCCACTTTCATCAAGGGCCCTTTAATACTTCCAAGTGCAGCTCTTATTTCTGAAGCATGTTTTTCTTTATCTAACTTAACACCTAAATATCTTTGACTTGCAAGTTTAGTGGCTAATTTTCCAACAACTCCACCAACTTTCGCGTACCTGGTAAGTTGTTTAGTTAGAGATTTTGCTTCTTTATCTTTCATCAATTTTATTCTTCTAATTGGTCAATCATATTCTCAATAACATTAACTCCTTTTTGCCAAAAATCCTTTTTCTTCGGATTTAACCCAAAAGGCTTCAATAGTTTATCATATGTATCACTACCACCACTCTCTAATAAAGTAATGTATTTGTCTTCAAATTTAGGTAGTTTGCTTTCGTAAACATTAAAAAGAGAATTAACAAGACAATCACCAAAAGCATATGCATAAACATAAAATGGTGAATGAATAAAATGGGGTATATAGCTCCAAAAATATTTATAATCATCATTAAATTTTATTGATGGTCCTAAGCTTTTCTTTTGAACATCAATCCAAATTTCACAAATCTCATCAACACTTAATTCTTTAATTTTTCTTTGATGATGAATACGTTTTTCAAATTCAAAAAATGCAATCTGCCTTACAACAGTGTTTAGCATATCTTCGACTTTGTTTGCTAAAAGTCCCTTACGTTCATTTTCTTTTGTCGTAATAGATAAAAGAGATTTAAAAGTTAACATTTCCCCAAAAACACTTGCTGTTTCAGCAAGAGTTAACGGAGTTGAAGAATTAAAATAAGTTTGTTTTTGTCCTGCTAAATATTGATGAATTCCGTGTCCCAGTTCATGAGCAAGAGTTGCTATATCTCTTGCTTTGCCTTGATAATTAACAAGTATGAATGGATGAACTGATGGAACAGTAGAAGCAGCAAAAGCACCAGGAGATTTTCCTGGTATTACTGGAGCGTGTATCCATGAATTATCAAAAAATTTATTTACAATATTGCCTGCTCTCTTATCAAAATTTGAATAAGCATCAGTTACAATTTGTCTTGCATCTTTCCAGGAATAAATACTCTGTGATTGGAAAGGAAGAGGTGCATTTCTGTCCCAATACATTAAAGATTTCTTTTTTAACCATTTAGATTTTATTTTATAATAACGATGAGCAATTTTTGGATAATTTTCTATTATTGTTTCACTTAAGGCTTCTACAACTTCATCTTCAACAACGTTAGATAAATTTCTTGAACTGACTGGATTTGGTAATCCTCTCCATTTATCATTGATTGATTTATCTTTTGCAAGATTATTAGTAATAGATGTAAATAAAGTAATGTTATCTTTTAAAATAGCAGATACTACTTCAGCTGATTTTTTACGATTTGCTTCTTTTTTATCAGAAAGTAAATTAAAAATTTCAGCACTAGATAAATTTTTTCCCTTAAAAGGAAATTTAAGTGATGCTATTGTATCATCAAATAGTCTAACCCATGCTGATCTAGAAGTAATACTTTTTTCTTGAAGTAATTTTTCTGTTTTAACATCCAATTGATAAGGTTTGAATTTTCGAATATTTTTTATCCAATTTTTATAAATCTTTAGTTTTTTATCAGCATAAATTATTTTTAAATTTTTTTCAGAAATTTCATTAATTTCAAGACTAAAGAAGACAATTGAGGAGGCAATATTTGTTATTTGCTCCTGCATTTGTTGATAAAAAATTTTATTCTTTTCATTGTTACCATCCTCTGCAACTAATAAATGTGCATAAGACATAATTTTATCTATTTTTGTATCAATATCCTCTAACTCTATAATAGCTTTTAAAAGTTGATTGGAACTAATCTTGGTGATTTTGGATGCGTATTTTTTCTCAAATTTCTTAGTTGATATTCTAAGCTTATTTAAATCATTATTGAGCTTCTTCGCTTTTGGCGATTCATACAAATCCTTTAAATTCCAAATTGGTAGTTTACCAAGGGTATTTTTTGTTGAATTTTGATAATTTTTTTGTTTCATATTTTACTATTTCGATATAGGTCTAATATCTGAGCTTTGTAGGGAGGACAGAAAGCATGATTGTTAATTTTGACGAGTTTAATAGCATACCGGGTATATTTTATCATCAAGCAAATAATTTAAAAGATCAACCATATTTGTGGAAGAAACAGAATGATAAATATGTTTCTTTAAGTTGGTCACAAGTAAAAAAACAAGTCGAAAGTTTAGCAGCATACTTAAAAGATCTGGGTATTTTAGAAGGAGATAGAGTATTAATTTTATCTGAAAATAGACCTGAATGGCAAATCACTGATTTAGCAATAATGTCTATTGGAGCAATTTCAGTACCTGCTTATACAACGAGTACAACCAATGACTATAAATATATTATTGAGCATTCAGGTGCTAGATGTGCCATCGTATCTTCACACGAGTTAATGAAAAAAGTTCTACCTGCAATAGAACAAATTTCACATTGTCAAAACATAATTAAAATTAATGATGACAATGAAACTTATACAGAAGTTGTAAATATTTTATCATACAACAAAATTATAAATGACAATTTAGAAAAAAGTAAAAATTCTAATGAAATAGAAGAATTATCAAAAAATTTTAAAAGAAAAGATACAGCATGTATTATTTATACATCAGGTACTGGAGGCAATCCCAAGGGAGTGATGTTAAGCCATGGAGCCATGCTAAGAAACTGTGCTTCTTGTGATAAATTACTTGAGAGCCTTACCAGTGATTTAACAAAAGAAATTAGATATTTATCATGGTTGCCATTATCTCATTCATATGAGCATACTTTACAATTTTTAGAAATGGGGCAAGGTGCACAAATCTATTACGCTGAAAGTATAGATAAATTATTAGTAAATATGGCAGAGGCAGCACCGCATTTTATGACAGCTGTTCCAAGGTTTTACGACTCTTTACACACACGTATTTCACAAGGTCTAAAAAACCAAAGTAAATTAAGTCAACGCTTCTTTGCAATTACATTAAATCTAGGAAAGAAAAAATATTTTGGTCAGCAAATGAGCTTCTCTGAAAGATTTATGAATGGATTGATGGATAGGATAGTAAGAAAAAAAGTTAAAAAAAGATTTGGCGGAAGTCTCAGAGCATTGATATCTGGAGGCGCAGCACTAAATTTTGAAGTTGGATTATACCTAAGCGCCCTTGGCCTTCCACTACTTCAAGGCTATGGACAAACTGAAACTGCTCCTGTTATTTCTGCAAACCCTCCTGAAAAAATTAAATTAGATACTGTCGGAAAAGTTCTTCAAGGAAATGAAGTGAAAATTTCTGAAGATGGAGAAATTTTAGCTCGTGGTGAATTAATTATGAATGGTTATTGGAATGATCCTGAGTCAACTAATAAAACTATAATTGATGGGTGGGTTCATACAGGTGATATTGGTGAATTTGATGAAGAAGATTATTTAAAAATAACGGATAGGAAAAAAGATATTATTGTAAATGCTGGTGGAGATAATATTTCTCCTTCAAGAATAGAGGCAAAACTAGATATTGAACCTGAAATTGCTCAATCAATGTTATATGGAGATTTCAAAAATTACCTAGTTGCAATCCTGGTGCCTAATAAAGATTTAGCTTTAGAATGGGCAAAAGAAAATAATGTTGAGGGTGATTTAAATAAAATAATTCAAAATTCTTCATTTAATAAAAAAATTAAAGAAGTTGTAGATAAAGTCAATAAAAGCCTTTCTAGTATTGAACAAATAAGAAAATTTATTTTAATTGATCATGAGTTTACAATTGAAAATAATATGATGACTCCTTCTATGAAAGTAAGAAGGTTTAAAGTAAAAGAGATGTATGGAGAGAATTTAGAAAAACTATATTAATTTTTTCCTTCATCAAACTTTTCTTTTTGTTCAGGGGTGATTTCTTTTTGAAATTTTTTTTTCCACTCTGAGTATGGCATACCATAGATCATTTCTCGTGCTTCATCGTATGAAATAGAAATATTTTTCTTCTCTGCAGCACTAACATACCATTTTGAAAGACAGTTTCTGCAAAAACCTGACAAATTCATTAAATCAATATTTTGCACATCTGTTCTATTTTTTAGATGATGAATCAATCTTTCTGCAACATCAGCAAGTAAATCTCTATCAAAGTTTTTGGTCATATTACGTAAATAAATTATATAAATCTTTTTTTGTAATATATATATAATAATTAATGAAACGTAACAGAAAAGCTAAAATTTTAGCTACACTAGGACCTGCATCATCAGATAAAAAAATAATAGAAGATTTGTTTGTGGCAGGATGTGATGTTTTTAGATTAAATTTTTCACATGGTGATTTAGAAACTCATAGAAAAAATTATGAAACTATTAGAGCTCTCGAAGAAAAACATAATCATGCATCATGCATATTAGCTGACTTACAAGGACCCAAATTAAGAGTGGGTACATTTAAGAATACAAAAGAAAATTTAGTTAAAGGTCAAAATTTTATACTAGATCTTTTAACTGAACCCGGAGATAATAATAGGGTTAACTTTCCTCATGAAGAAATTTATGATTTTTTAACACCTAATACTATTTTATTAGTAAATGATGGAAGAATTAGATTACAAGTTGTTGAACAAAAAAAAGATAGATTAATTACCGAAGTTTTAAATGATGCTGAAATCTCAAATAACAAAGGTGTAAATATTCCAGATGTTATACTTCCAATAGACGCTCTTACCAAAAAAGATAAATCTGATCTAATGAAAGCATTAGATATGGGGGTTGATTGGGTTGCACTTTCTTTCGTGCAACAAGCAGAGGATATTCACAAACTAAAAAAAATAATTAGCAACAAAGCGCTCGTGATGGCAAAAATTGAAAAGCCTTCAGCAGTAAAAAATATTGATGATATTATAAATGCAGCAGATGGTATTATGATAGCTAGAGGTGATTTGGGTGTTGAAATGCCAACAGAACAAGTTCCTATAGTTCAAAAAAATATTATTAAGAGATGTAGGCACTTTGGTAAACCAGTTGTTGTTGCTACACAAATGCTTGAAAGTATGATTGAAAATCTTGTTCCTACTAGAGCTGAAGCATCTGATGTTGCTAATGCTATTTACGACGGAGCAGATGCTGTAATGTTATCTGGCGAATCTGCTGTTGGAGCACATCCAAAAGAAGTAGTGGTGACTATGAATAAAATTATAGAAAATGTTGAAAATGATAAAAATAATTATGATCTAAGAATTATACAAGAAAATATTGATGATGTTGATAATACAGACGCAATAACATTAGCAGCTTACTCAATTGCAAAAAAATCAGATGCAAAAGCAATAATTACATTTTCTGTAAGTGGAAGAACAACAACTAGAATGGCTAGAGAAAGAGCGCCAGTTCAAATTGTTGGTTTATCTCCTAATATTAATACTACAAGAAAAATGCAATTATACTGGGGCGTAAACTCCTGTCATACACAAGAGGATGCTCAAAATGCGCAAGATATGGTTAATATTGCATGTTCAATTGCAAAAAATAAAAAATTAGTAAAGCCAGGAGATAGTGTGGTTATTTCGGCTGGAGTACCTTTTGGAAGTGCTGGCACTACCAATTTACTTAGATTAGCTGAAATAATTGCTAATAAAGATCTTAAGTAAGCTTATTACAAGCTTCTTTTATTCTGTTGCAAGCATCTTCTAGAATTTCATCACTAGTTGCATATGATAATCTGAAATAAGGAGATAGACCAAATGCTGCTCCGTGAACTCCTGCTACACCTTGATCTTCTAAAAGGTACGTCATGAAATCTTCATCATTGGAGATATGTTTTCCATTCGGTGTCATTTTTCCAATTATACCCTCACAATTAGGATAAACGTAAAAAGCTCCTTCTGGTTTTTGACATGTAATTCCATCAATATCATTTAATTTATTCAATACTAAATCTCTTCGTTTTAAAAATTTTTTATTATGCTCGTTTATAAAATCCTGTGGACCACTAATTGCTTCAACTGCAGCAGCCATTGTGATTGAAGAAGTTGATGTTGTGCTTTGAGATTGTATTTTGTTCATAGCAGCAATGATCTCTTTTGGAGCCCCACAATATCCAAGTCTCCATCCTGTCATGCAATATGATTTTGAAACACCATTAAGTGTCAAGCATCTGTCTTTTAGTGAAGGTTCAATAGATGCTAGAGTATGAAATTCTACTTCATCGTAAACAATTTTTTCGTAGATATCATCACACATTATAAGAACATTAGGATGTTTTTTTAATATAAGCGCTAAGTCTTCTAACTCTTTTTTTGAATAAACTGATCCGGTTGGATTGCTGGGACTGTTTAACATTAACCATTTTGTTTTAGAGTTAATATTTTTTTCTAGTTGTTCTGGTGTAATCTTAAAATTCTGTGATTGAGGACACTCAACTATAACAGGTTTCCCTTCTGCTAATAAAACAATATCTGGATAACTAACCCAAAAAGGAGCTGTTATAATAACTTCATCTCCAGGATTAATTGTTGCCATCATAGCATTATAGATAATGTGTTTTCCTCCAACACCACATATGATTTCATCTAATTGATAATCTATATTATTATCTTCTCTGAATTTTTTCTGAATTGCTTTTTGTAATTCTGGAGTACCTTTACCTGGCACATATTTAGTTTTACCCTCTTCCATCGCTTTACAAGCTGCATCTCTTATATTTTTTGGTGTGTTAAAGTCTGGCTCACCTGCTGCAAGAACAATTACATCTTTACCCTCATCCTTCAAAGCCTTGGCTTTGACATTTATACCTACGGTCATTGAAGGTTTTATTTTACTCAGTCTATCTGCAACAAAATTCATTTAAATTATAAAATGTTCAATAATTAGACTAGCACAAGTTAACAACAAAAAAAAAGCAAAAATCTTTCTTAATACTAACTTATCTATATTTGATGAAACTTTTGCGCCAATTCCAGCAGTAAATATACTAGTTATCGATATAAGAAAAACTATTATAATATTTACATAACCAAGAGAATAAATAGGAAGTTCATTAATATTTGACCCAGTATACATAAACGTTAGTGTGCCTGGAAAAGCAATTAAAAAACCAAAAACAGCTGAAGTACCAACTGCTTCATGTATCTTTTTTGAAAACATTGTTAAAGTCGGAACACTAAAACTACCACCGCCTATACCAATTGTTGCAGATAAAAAGCCAATAGAAGAGCTTATTGCAAAGTTAATTATATTTGATGATGGTATATCGTTACTTACAATTATAGGGCTTTGTTGAAACAGCATATTTAATGAAATCAATAATGCTAGAATGACAAAAAGAATGACTAAACTCTGTCCTGAAATAGAACTCGCTGCAATTGACCCTACAATTGATCCTATTATTATTCCCATTGCCCATTTTTTTACAATTATCAAATTTGTATTTTTAATTTTAATATGGGATCTTATGGAAGAAATTGAAGTAAAACAAATTACACCAAGAGAAGAAGCTACAGAAACATGCATCACAATTTCAGAGCTGTAACCAAGATTAAGTAAAATAAAGTAAGTTACAGGTACAATTATTATTCCACCTCCAACTCCTAATAATCCTGCAATAAAACCAGAGACTAGACCTGTTAATAAAAAAATAAATACTATTGAAGTCAAATAAATTACCGTATTTTAAGTTTCATTAATGTAGTAAACAATTTAATATAAAAGTAAATAAGACTATGAAACATGTGCATTGGATAGGAACAGGATTATCTTCTATACCGGGAATTAGAAGATTAGCTAAAAATTTAGAAAATTTTACAGTATGGAATAGAACTTTAGATAAGGCTATAAAGAGTATTGACCATGTAGATAAAAACAATGTGAATGCAAAACAGTTTGATGTTGATTTATTATTTAACGAAACAAACCCAGGTGATATTGTTATTTCTCAACTACCAGCAAACAAACATTTAGAAATAGCTGAACTTTGTTTAAAACATAAATGTCATTTTGCATCTACTAGTTACCTTAATCCAGAAATAAATTCGCTGAATGCAGATGTAAAAAAAGAAAATTTAGTATTTATCAATGAGGTTGGTTTAGACCCAGGTATCGATCATTTTTTTTCTCATTTACTTGTCAGTGATCTTAAAAAAATCTCGACTGAAAAAACAGAAGTAGTTTATGAATCATATTGTGGGGGTTTTCCAGCAATTCCAAATGATTTCAAATACAAATTTAGTTGGTCTCCAGCTGGAGTAATTAAAGCCTTAAACAATGATGCAAAATATATAACAAAAGGTAAAATAAATACTGTAACTCCTTATAAATCTATTAGTTCTTATTCAATATCTGGTGAAAATTTTGAAGCTTATCCAAACAGAGATTCAACACCATATGTAAGTGAATACTTGTTTGATGAGAAATGGAAAGTCAAAGAGTTCGTAAGAGGAACTTTGCGACTTGATGGTTGGAAAGACGCGTGGCAAGATATCTTTTCTATGCTTGAAAATAAATCGGATAATATAGAAGCTGAGATCAATGAAAAAAGTAAAGAATTATTAAAAGATAATAAATACTTACCTGAGGAAGAAGATCGCGTTGTACTTTCTGTAAAACTTAAAGCTTTTGAAAATGATAATAAAATTTTTAATAGTTCTTATTTTTTAGATGAAAAAGGAAGTGGTGAAAATACCGCAATGGGTAAACTTGTATCAATTACTTTATCAGCTGCGATTGATCTAATTATGGATAATAAAATTGAGTCAGGTGTAAAAACTGCACCACATAAAACAGAAGATATAATGTATTTTTTTAAAATTTTAAAAGATTATAAAATTAATATCCAGCAAGAGAATGGATAATCAATTAACTAATATTGGTATTGTTAGAGAGTCTAGAAATGATGAAAATAGAACTCCTCTAGTCCCAGAACATATTAAAAAATACAAAGAAAGTAATCCAAATATTAATTTCATTATTCAGCCATCAAATAATAGATGTTTTTCTGATGAAGAATATGAATTATCAGGCGCTAAAATTAATGACAATTTAAATGAATGCTCAATAATATTCGGGGTTAAAGAAATTGATTCAAATATTTTAATTAATAATAGGACATATCTTTTTTTTTCTCACACCTTTAAAATTAATAAACAACAAAAAAATATTGATAAAAATAAGAAAGACCTACTCTTATCAATTTTAAATAAAAAAATCACACTGATTGATTATGAAAATATCAGAGGTAAAAATGGTACTAGGAGTTTAGGTTTTGGAAGATTTGCAGGTATTGTTGGATGTTATAATACCTTAAATTTATTTCTCAAAATAATTGGAAAACAATCTCTTGCTAGTGCCTACAAAATCAATGATTACGAAAGATTAGTGTTAAATTTAAAAAATTTATATTTTCCTAAAACTAAAATTCTTGTTACTGGTGATGGCAGGGTTTCAAAAGGAGTAATTGAACTTTTGAATCAAACAAACATTAAAGCAGTATCAAAAAAAGACTTTTTGGAAAAAAAATTTGATCAACCTATTTTTTGTAATTTGGAAACTAAAGATTATGTCACAAATAATTCTTCCTCTTATTTTAGCCTTGAGCATTTCATTAATAATCCTCAAGATTATTCGAGTTCTGCATTACAATATTTAAAAGAAACTAATATTCTTATTAGTGCACATTATTGGGACCCATCTTCTCCAAAAATATTTGAGGGTGAAGACTTAAAAGATTTAGAAAATCTAAAAATTGTTGGCGATATTACTTGTGATATTAATGGCTCTATCCCAACTACAATACGATCAACAACAATTGAGAAACCAAATTATTGGATTGAAAGAAATAATTTAAAAGAAATAGATGAAAGTAATGATGGAATTGCTGTTATGGCAGTTGATAATTTACCATCTGAATTACCTCGAAATTCAAGCACAGAATTTAGTGAAGGTATAATCAATGAGGTTCTTCCTTTTTTATTAAAAGAAGATGATGGAAGAATATTAAATGGAACAATAACAAGAGATGGTAGTTTTTTAGAAAAGTACAATTATTTAAATAATTATATTAATATTAATGAATAAAGCAGAAAAAAAACATCATCTCTCTTCTGAAATCACAACACCTTTTAAAATTGTCAGTGATTTTAATCCAAGTGGTGATCAGCCTGAAGCAATTAAAAGTATTGTTAAAAGTTTAAATGAAGGAGAACAAGAACAAGTTCTTTTAGGTGTCACTGGATCAGGTAAGACCTTTACAATGGCTAAAGTAATTGAAAAAGTACAGAAACCCACTTTAATAATGGCACCAAACAAAACATTAGCAGCACAACTTTATGGCGAAATGAAAAACTTATTTCCAAATAATGCTGTTGAATATTTTGTCAGTTATTATGATTATTACACACCAGAAGCATATGTACCAAGATCTGATACATATATTGAAAAAGAATCTTCAATAAATGAACAAATTGATCGTCTAAGGCATTCAGCTACTAGATCTTTAGTGGAAAGAAGAGATACAATTATCGTAGCATCAGTTTCTTGTATTTATGGTATTGGATCAGTTGATGCTTATTCCTCAATGTCTTTTACTTTAGATAAAAATCAATCAATAAGTAGAGAGATAATTATCAGAAAGTTGGTTGAACTTTTATACAAACGTCGTGACATGGACTTTAGAAGAGGTAGCTTTAGGGCTAAGGGAGATATATTAGAAATTTTCCCTTCACACTATGAAGATATTTCTTGGAAAATATCTATGTTTGGAGATGATATAGAGAGTATAACACAAGTGGACCCACTTACTGGAGAGAAGCTTGGAGAACTTGAACAAATAAGAATCTTTGCAAATTCTCATTATGTAACTCCAAAGCCAACAATAAAAAAAGCAATTAATATGATTAAGAATGATCTAAAAAAACAATTAGAGATTTTTGAAAAAGAAAAAAAATACTTAGAAAGACAAAGGTTAGATGAGAGAACTACATTTGACTTAGAAATGATGGAAACTACTGGAAGCTGCAATGGTATTGAAAACTATTCTAGATATTTGTCAGGAAGAAAGCCAGGTGAGCCTCCTCCTACACTTTATGAATATATTCCGGAAGACTCTTTATTGTTTATAGATGAAAGCCATCAGACATGTGGTCAAATAGCTGGAATGTACAAAGGTGATTTTTCTAGAAAATCAACTTTAGCTCAATATGGTTTTAGACTACCAAGTTGTGTCGATAACAGGCCTTTAAAAAGAGAAGAATGGGACGCAATGCGTCCACAAACTATATTTGTAAGTGCAACACCAGGAGATTATGAACTTGAAAAGACAGGTGGTACCTTTGTTGAGCAAGTAATTAGACCAACAGGTTTAATTGATCCACCTATTGAGATAAGGCCAACTAAACATCAAATTGATAACTTAATTGATGAATGTAAAAAGACTATAGATAAAGGTCATCGTGTTCTAATCACAACACTTACAAAAAAAATGGCCGAAGATCTTACTGAATATATTAATGAAGAAGGATTAAAGGTAAGGTATCTTCACTCTGATATCGATACATTAGAAAGAATAGAAATTATTAGAGATCTAAGATTAGGAGTTTTTAATGTTTTAGTTGGAATAAATCTTCTTAGAGAAGGTTTAGATATTCCAGAATGCGCTTTGATGGCTATTTTAGATGCTGATAAGGAAGGCTACCTTCGTTCTAGAACTAGTTTAATTCAGACGATTGGTAGAGCTGCGAGAAATGTTGAAAGTAAGGTGTTAATGTATGCTGACAATATAACTACTAGCATGAAAGAAGCGATGGAAGAAACAGATAGAAGAAGATCTAAACAACTTGAATATAATGAAATTAATAAGATTACACCGGTTAGTATAAAAAAGAATATTCAAGAAATAATTGAAAATACTGCTGAACAAGATCATGTTACAGTTGAAATTGATAATGCTAAAGAATTAGTAGGAAAAGATTTAAACAGACATATCAAAAATTTAGAGAAGAAAATGAATGAATTTGCTTCAAAACTTGAATTTGAAGATGCAGCAAGATTACGAGATGAAATTAATAGATTAAAGGCAAAAGAAGTGGGTCTTTCTAATAAAGTTTTGCAGTTTAAAAAAAATTAATGGATATTGTATTTTTAGAAACTAACCAAACTGGAATCATTAAACTAAATCGTCCTAAAGCTTTAAATGCTCTCAATTTAGAAATGGCAAAAAAATTCTATGACAAATTATTAGAATGGGAAGAAAAAGATAATATCTTAAGAGTATTATTAATTGGGGAAGGCAAACATTTTTGTGCAGGAGGTGATGTAAAATCTCTTGTTCTTGCTGGAAAAGAAAACTCGTTAAAACATAATTTTTTTAAAGTTGAGTATAAACTTAATTATTTAATAAGCCAATTTAGTAAAGAATTTCTCTCAGTTTGGAATGGTGTGGTAATGGGAGGTGGAGTTGGTTTATCAATCTACGGTGATCACAGATTGGCAACTGACAATTCAAAATTCGCAATGCCAGAATCTTCCATTGGTTTTTTTCCAGATGTTGGTGGAAGTTATTTTTTATCAAATCTTCCAGGTAATATTGGTAAGTATATTGGGTTAACAGGAGAGGTTTTAGGTTTAAATGAATTAATTTTTTTTGGGTTAGCAACACACTATTTTAAAAGTAATAAAATAGAGGATGTTAAAGAAAATTTTATTTCAAGAGGAGAAATTTTATTTGATAATTTTGAAGTAGAGAATGATACATATCTAATTAAAAATATGAATTTGATAAACGAATTATTCAATGGGAATATTAAAACAATCATATCAAATTTAAAAAATAATAATTCAGATTTTTCAAATAAAATTTTAGATGTTCTTTTAGTCAAGTGTCCAATGAGTCTTGCGATAAGCACTAAACTTATAGATGATGCAAAAGGTAAATCGTTAAAAGAATGTTTAGAAACTGAATTTCAATTAAGTCAAAAAATAGTATACCGTAGTGACTTTGATAATGGTGTAAATTCTGTGCTAATTTCAAAAGATCATAATCCTATTTGGGAACCATCAACAATAGATGAAATAAAAATAGAAGATCTAGATTTTTATTTTGAAACTCATACTGAAAATCTTTATCTATAATATTATAAATGAGTAATAAAATTCCCACTTCTGCTAAAGTAGTTGTAATAGGTGGTGGTATAGCTGGATGTTCTGTGGCTTATCATTTAGCAAAATTTGGATGGAAAGATGTGGTCTTGTTAGAAAGAGATCAATTAACTTCTGGAACTACTTGGCATGCAGCAGGACTGATTGGTCAGATTGGTGCATCAGCAACCATTACAAAACTAAGAAATTATTCGTTAAATTTATATAAAGACCTGGAAAAAGAAACAGGATTAGCAACAGGTTTAAAGCAAAACGGCTCTTTAACTATTGCAACAACTAATGATCGATTAGAAGAATTAAAAAGGCAAGCTACTTTTGCTCAAAGATTTAATATAGAAGTTAATGAATTAGAGAAAAATCAGATTAAGGATATTTATTCTCTTATAAATACTGATGATGTTGTTGGTGGAATATTTATTCCAAAAGATGGTCAAGCAGATCCTGTTGGTATAACAAATGTTCTTGCTAAATCAGCAAAAATGTATGGAGCTCAAATATTTGAACATTGTTCTGTAAATAAAATCCTTACTAAAAATGGATCAATAGAAGGTGTGGATACAAAACATGGAAAAATTAAATGTGAGTATATTGTTCTAGCTTCTGGAATGTGGTCAAGGCAGATAGCAAATGATATTAACGTTAGTATACCGCTATATCCAAATGAACACTTCTATATATTAAGTGAGCCATTAAAAGAAATTTCTAAATCACTTCCAGTTCTTAGAGATTACAATAATTGCTTATATTTAAAAGAGGATGCTGGAAAAATTTTAGTAGGAATTTTTGAGCCTAAAGCTAAACCTGCATTTACTGATACGTATAAAGTGCCCAATGATTTTTCTTTTGGAGAACTACCTGAAGATTTTGATCATTTTGAACCACATTTAAGAAATGCTATGAAAAGAATACCAGCCCTTGAAAATGTAGGTATAAGAAAATTCTTTAACGGTCCTGAAGCTTTTACTCCAGATACAAATTATCTTTTAGGAGAAACACCAGAAGTAAAAAACTTTTATGTTTGTTGTGGATTTAATAGTATTGGTATTCAAAGTGCTGGTGGTGCAGGAAAAGTAACTGCAGAATGGATGATGAACGGTGAAGTTAATGATGATCTTTACTCCTTAGATATTTCAAGATTTGAAAAATTTCACTCTGAGACAAAATTTATAACTGAAAGAGTTACTGAGTCATTAGGAGATTTATATGCAATGCACTGGCCCTACAAACAACATAAATCATCGAGAAATATTAAACTACTTCCTTTTCATAATGATTTGAAAAAGAAAGGAGCATGCTTTGGTCAAGTGGCTGGTTTTGAAAGACCAATGTGGTATGCTCTAAATGGTAAGAAACCAGAATATAAGTATAGTTATGGCTATCAAAATTGGTATGATGCAGCAAAGTATGAAACAATAAATACAAGAAAAAACGCTGGTTTATTTGACTTAAGTGCCTTTGCAAAATTTGAAATTAAGGGAGACACTGCCTTCAATGATCTTCAACGAATATGCTGTAATAATATTAAAAATAATCCCGGTAATACAACTTACACGCAAATGCTTAATTCAAATGGCGGCATTGTTGCTGACTTAACAATTACTTGTATTGATAAAAATTCTTTTCGTATTGTAACGGGTTCATCTGTGAGAGAACATGATAAAAAACATATTTCAGAAAATCTAAGTAAAAACACAACTTTAATTGATATCACTGAAAGTTTAGCTTGTTTTGGTGTTTTTGGCCCTAAAAGTAGAGAAATTCTAACGGAAATATTTGGAGAACATTTTTCAAAAGATAATTTTAAATTTGGAACTGCTAAAGAAATTTCAATGAATAATGATAAATTAATTTTCCAAAGATTATCTTTTGTTGGTGAACTTGGTTGGGAAATTTATGTTCCTATAAATATATCTAGAGAAATTTATTTAGAGTTAGTTAAAGTTGGAGAAAAAAATAACCTTTCGCATGCTGGTGCCCATGCACTAGATATCATGAGAATGGAAAAAGGATATTTACACTGGGGTCATGATATTTCTCCAGCTGAAAACCCTTTTGAAGCTGGATTAGAATTAACTGTTAAATTAAATAAAAAAACAGATTTTATTGGTAAAGAAGCTTTAAAAATAAAGAATAGAATTAAAAAGAAACAACTAACAAATTTTGTTTTAGAAAAATCTACACCAGGAAATCCACTCTTATTACATGATGAACCTATTTATTATAAAAATAAAATTGTGGGAGAAACAACTTCTAGCAATTATTCATTTTGTTATAATAAAAATATGGTTTTTGGATATATAGATTCAGAAATAGATTTAAAAAAATTAAATGGAAGTAATTTTGAAGTTGAGGTTGCTAAAAATAAATATGTTATGTCTGTTCAATTTAATCCATTGCATGATCCTGAGAATAATTTTACAAAAATATAATTTTTTACGATCTAATATATGAAAAAAATTAGATTATTTTTTTCTATAGTAGTAATTATATTAATAATTTTATCTATCTTTATTTATATTTTTATAAATAATTTTGAAAAAGAAAAAATAATTAGTGATATCGAGAAGAAATTTGAAATTAAAATTAACGAAAAAAATAAAACTAAAATAAATATTTTTCCAATTGTTAAGCTTAACACAAACTTAGAAATTAAAGATTACAAAAATAATTTATACATTGATAATATTGATATTGATATTTCTCAGCCACTATTTCAAGTTGCAGGAAAATTGAATATTCTAATTGATAATTTTAATATTAATAATATTAATTTAAGTGAAGTAAAGATTAATGGAAGAGTAAATTATATTGAAAATTATCTTAAATATAGTGATAATTTAGAAAATTTATTTGACTCAATTTATAAAATTAATGGAAAAATAACTTTAGAAACAACTAATGAAGAAAAATTTCTTATTTCTTTTTTCAAATTATTCTTTGAAAAATTAGAAAATCAAAAAAATAAAAAATTTGCAATTTCTGAATTAATGAATGCTTTTGGTAATGAAAGTTCTAATTTTAAAGGCGCAATAAATAAAAATAAAAATATTTTAGAAACTAGCAAAATTGAAATTATTAATAAAAACAACAGAATTCTTATAAAAGGAGAATACAATTACACTAATAATGTTATGGATATTATTTTAAACTTATCCCAAAATAATGAAATATATTTAACTACTTTGATAAAAGGAAACTTAAATAATCCTAATATAAGTTTTGATAAAAATTCAAAATTTTTTCAAAATTTAAACTCAAATGAAAATAATATAATTGAAGAAAGTGTCATTCAATTTTTAAATAATTTTTTTGATTTCAATGATTGACTTATTAAATATAGTTAGCAGTGTGTTTGGATATATCCTTTTTGGATTTTTTGTAAATAAATTACAAATACTTCCAAAAAAATATATTGATTATTTTGATTTTACAGGTTTTAACATTCTTTTACCTTTAGCTTTAATTATATATTTTTGGCAAGTCTCATTTCCTCAAATTGATTCTATTGGCCTGATCATCTCATTTTTTGCTTCAGGAATTTTTATATTCATTACTGGATTTTTGATTAGCAAACAATTTTTAAGTTTCAAAACAGATGACTCTGCACTTTTTGGATTAGCTTCTTGTTTTGGTAACACAGTAGCAATGGGAATACCTCTTATGTATGCAGTTTTGGGTCCAATAAATACAATTCCTTATATGATATTAGTTTTTTTTCATGGTATTATTCATTTTAGCTATACTGTTATTATAATAGAAGTTTATAGAAATAGAAAAAAAAGCATTGTTGAAATTTTTTATCAAATATTATTAGGTATAATTAAAAATATTGTACTTTTTGGAATGATAATTGGATTCATTCTTAATTACTCTAATCTTATTGTTCCATCTATTATGAAAGAGCCTTTAGATATTTTTGTTAAACTTGCTCTTCCAATGGTTCTCATTTCTTTAGGACTTGCATTAGGAAATTTTAAAATTAGAGAAAATATTTATGGCGCACTACTATTAACTATCTTAAAAAATTTTATTCACCCTATGATTGCATTTTGTTTAGCACATTTTATATTAGAGCTTGATAGTCTCTTGGTGATTATTGTTACTATGGCTGCAGCTTTACCAAGTGGGTCTCAGTCATATTATTTTGCATACAGATATAACTCTCTACAAGCTGTAGTTTCTTCTAATGTGGTATTAAGTACATTTGTTAGTTTTTTTACACTTTCTTTATTGTTAGTATTTTTTGACATTACGTAGATTGAGAAAGAAACGATTGTATTCTCTCTTTTTTATCCATAGTTTTCACACTAAAAGGAAAAATCTCTAACATCTTATCATATACATCAATTGCCTGTTTAAACTGACCTTGATGAATAAAAATTAAACCCATTCCATCTAGAGCACCAAAATGTCTTGGTTCTAATTCAAGAGTTTTAATGATGTCTTGCATAGATTGATCAAAATTACCCATCATAAAGTGAACTGTAGCTCTTTTATTCCAACCTTCTGCAAAATTAGGATCTTCTTCAATTAAATTATTAAAAAATCTAATTGCTAGTGGATAATTTCTTAAATTCATAGCTTGAATACCCTTTTCAAAATATTCAATTACTTTTGGATCATCAACTTCATACCATATATTCCAAATGTCAGATATTAAATCGCTTATCTCATCCTGATTTTCAGTCTCATTTAATTTTTTAAACAAATTATTTAGCCGTGGATCATTTTGATCTGCTAATCCTATCTTACTAGCAAACAAAAGACTTATACTGACAATTAATATTTTAAAGATAACTCTCATATTTAAATGATTTTTCGGATAGATTTCTTTTCTTTTCATGCTTTCTCGTTCTCCCTGTTACTCTAGTTCTCCATAACTTAAATGATCTAGGTTTCAGATTTGTTCTCATTATTTTTATAACCTCTGATTCGGTTACACCGTGAATTCTTTTTATTTTTTCAAAAGAAGTTTTATCGCACCAGGCTAGTTTAATAATATTATCTATATTCTCCTGCATTTTATGAATATAGTTCTCTATTAAATAAATTCTAAAAAAAATGATTGATATGTATTCATCACCTACTCCTAATGGTCGAAAAATTAGTATTATGCTTGAAGAATTAGGTGTAGATTTTAATCCTATTTTAATAAATTTAGACAAAAAAGAGCAGTTTAGTGAAGAATTTTCAAAAATATCTCCTACAAATAAAATTCCTGTAATTGTAGATAATGATAATAATCAAACAGTATTCGAATCCGGGGCTATCCTACTTTATCTGGCAACAAAATATGATAAGCTTCTAAATAAGGATAATTACTGGGAAATATTACAATGGGTTTTTTTCCAAATGTCTTACGTTGGGCCAATGCTAGGACAGGCTCATCAATATTTATTTTACCATCCTGGTAAAAGCAAATTTGCAGAAGATAAAACAAAAGGCTATGCACAACATATATATTCAATTTTGAATAAAAGACTCTCTAAACAAGAATATTTTTCGGATACCTATTCAATAGCTGACATTTCAATTTGGCCTTGGACAGCGCGTTATGAAAGACATCAAATAAATTTGCATGATTATCCAAATGTCTTGAGATGGTATAAACAAATATCAAAAAGACGTGCAGTTATTAAAGGATATAATTCTGTAGGCGAATTTTATGAAATCCCTCAACCTTAAGCGTTGTAAAATAATACTGAGCCTGCAGTTATAATTAAAAGGATTGCTAAAAACCATTCAACAATTTTTTTTAATTTTTCATTATTTAAATATTGTCTGATAACACTTCCTCCATATGCCCATATACTAATAGAAGGAATATTAACAACTGTAGACATAATAACCATAAAAAGTGTTCCAATTATTATATTTTCATCTTTTGGATAATATAATGTTACTGCTGTTGAACAGATTACCCAAGCTTTTGGATTTACAAATTGAAACAAAATTGCTTCATGATATTTTAATGGTCTTGATCTATGTTCTGTCTTTGAAATATTTAAAGACCCAAACATTTTATATGCTAAATAAAGAATGTAGCCTGCTCCAACATATCTTAAAATATCATAGAGAATAGGGTAGGTAATAAACAAAGATCCAAGACCTAGACATACAAGTGCTAATTGCAAACCATGACCAGAAGGAATACCAAAAATATTAGGTATAGATCTAATGAATCCAAATTTTATACCTGATGCAGTTAAGATACTATTGTTTGGACCTGGTGTTACGTACATAATAAAATTATACACTGCTAAAGCAGCTATTAATTCCCAGGTAATCATTATTTAATCTCTAAAATTTACAAATTGGACTGGTATACCTAACTTAGCATCCTCAATAAGCTTCATAACACTTTGTAAATCATCTTTTTTCTTTCCTTCAACACGAAGTTCATTTCCATTGATCTTTACTTGAACTTTTAATTTAGAACTTTTGACATCAGAAGTAATTTTTTTACATAGGGATTGCTCAATTCCTTCTACTAATTCATACGTCTGGCGAATTTTATTTCCCCCAGCTTTTTCCATATCATTTTTTTTTAAACATAAAGGATCAACTTTTCGTCTAACAAAATGAGTGACGAGCATGTCATTTACTTGACCAGCTTTCATTTCATCATCGGTAATAACAACTATAGTATTTTCTTTTTTTTCAATTGAAGTATCTGATCCTTTAAAATCATACCTGGTAGTAATTTCTCTTGTCGCATTTCCTAGTGCGTTATCAATTTCTTGATGATCTAATCTGTTTACAATATCAAAACTAGGCATTTATCTAGTTTATTACATCGTCATTTATTTCTGGCAACTGTTTTTTAGTGCTTAATCTTCCTAATTTTTTCATCTTTTCTACTTTTTTAGTCAAACTTCCTGAGCCGTCTTGCAATCTTTGTTTAGCTTCATCCATTTTTGATTTAGCTAAATCTATTGACTGATTAGCTTTCATAAAAGACTCATATACACTGACTGTTTTATCATAAATATCTGATGCAGCTGATGCTATATCTTTTATTGTTTTAGATTGCTTATCAACACGCCACATATTTTCTACAGCTTTAAGTAAAAATGGTAAAGTTGATGGGCCAACAATAATTATTTTATTGTTCCATGAATCTTCGATAAGTTTATTTGCCTCATTATATAAAGTAAGTAATGCTGGTTCTATTGGAACAAACATTAAAACATTATCAATTGTATTGATTCCATATATTTTTGAATAATTATCTTTACTTAAACTTCTAATCGAAGTTTTTGTTGAATCCAAAAATTTTTTCAAAAATATCTTCTTTTGTTGATTGTCATTTGTATTAGAATAGTCATGCCAAGAATCTAAGGAGACTTTTGAATCTATAATTATGTGTCTATTACCTGGCATATGAACAATTACATCAGGTTTTTGTAAATTACCATCTTCATCTCTAAAAGTTTTTTGAGTTGAGTACTCTTCCCCCTCTCTTAAACCAACACTATCTAAAATATTTTTAAGTACAAATTCTCCCCATGGACCTTGTTGAAGCGCACCACCTCTAATTAATGTATTCTCAATTCTATCTTGAGCTAGATTAAAATTTTGTAAAGATTGCTGAATTGATTGCATGTGATTTTTTAAGGAAGTAAGATCAGTATCATCTTTTATTTCAGAACTTTTTGTTTTGCGAAGAAAAAATAAAATTGATAAAAAACCAACTCCAGACAAAAAACCAATAATGAAAACAAATATAAGATTTTCAAACATCACTAATTAGATAAGATATAAATATATTATCAAATATCTAATAATTTTCCCAATAGATACAAATATTAAAAAGAAAGTAATATTATATTTTACTGTACCTGCTGCAAATGCAATTGGATCTCCAATAATAGGGACCCATGAAAATAATAATGACCATTTTCCATACTTTTTGAAAATATCTGTAGCTTTCTGTAATAAATATTTATTAACTGGAAACCAAGGTTTTTTAATAAGAAAATTTACAAAGTAACCACATACCCAACTGATTAGAGATCCTAAAATATTACCTACTGAGGCAAAAAATAATAATAAAAATGGACTATACTTATTAGATAATAACAGTGCGGATAAATATGTCTCTGAGGCAAAAGGAAAAAAAGTACCTAAAGACAAACAAAAAATAAATAATGTTGAATAGATCAAAGTATTTCTTATTGTTAATTTATGTTAATGTAATCTTACTTATCAATTTATGAACAATTTTTCAAAAAAAGAATTTATTTCAAGAATTGAAAAAATACAAATACATATTGAAAAAGAAAATATTGATGCAGTTATTATAACTTCGCCATCAAATTTTAGATATTTTACTGGACTTGATAGTAATTTTTGGGAAAGTCCTACAAGACCGTGGTATTTAATTATTTCAAAAAAAAATCCAATAAAAGCTATAATACCATCTATTGGTATTACGGCTATGCAAAAAACAATAGTAAATGATATCGAAACTTGGGAGTCTCCAAATCCAAAAGATGAAGGAGTATCTTTATTGAAAAAAAATATTAGAAGTTTTCCTAAAAGTTCAAATATTGGATTTGAATTAGGAAATGAAACTTTTTTGCGAATGAGTATTAACGATTATCAGAATATTAAAAAAAATTTATCAGAATATAATTTTGTTGATGTTAGTAAAATACTTTGGAGTATAAGAAAAATAAAATCTGAAATAGAGATCAATAATATTAAAGAAATTTGTTCTATTACAAGTAATGTATTTGATGATTTTCCTCAAAAAATTAATTTAGGAATGAGTGAAAAACAAATTGCATCAATATTTAAAAAAGAATTAATTGAAAATGGAGCAGATTATATTCAATACATGGCGTGTGCTTCGGGATTTAATGGTTATAATCAGATTATCTGTAACCCAACAGAAAGGGTAACTAAAGATGGTGATATTCTAATTATTGATACAGGCGCAACTTTAAATGGTTATTTTTCAGATTTTGATAGAAATTTTGGCTTTGGAAAAATTCACAAACAAGTTCTAGATGCATATAATAAATTGTGGGAAGCAACTGAGAGAACTTTAGAAATTATAAAACCTGGAACTAGTTGTTCAGAAATATATTCTAAATTATCTTATAGTTTAACAACTAACAACATATCAGTTGGAAGAATGGGTCATGGTTTAGGCTTACAACTAACTGAGCCGCCAAGTATTATGAAAAATGACAAAACATTACTTGAGGAAAATATGATTATAACTCTTGAACCATCAATTGAAATGGACGAAAATAAAATATTAGTACAAGAGGAAAATTTATTGATAACTAAAAATTCCTATAAACTTTTAAGTACTAGAACTCCTGAAAATTTACCTATTATTAATTAGTTAAATTATTGATTCAATTTTAGGCATAAGTCTAATTAATTCCTTCGTATATTCATGATCAGGATTATTAAATAATTCCTCTGTATGTTTTGTTTCACAAACAGCACCATTTTTTAGTACAATTATTCGGTTACACATTTGGCGAATTACAGGGAGATCATGGCTAATAAATAGCATAGTGAGATGAAGTTCATCTTGTATATCTTTTAATAAATTCAATATTTGTGCTTGTATACTAACATCCAATGCAGAAGTTGGTTCATCACATATTAATAATCGTGGTCTTGTTGCCAAGGCGCGAGCAATAGATATTCTCTGCCTTTGCCCTCCTGAGAATTCATGTGGGTATCGATCTAGGGATTGTCTGGTCATTCCAACAATATCTATTAGATCATAAACATTTTGTAAAAGTTCATTATTGCTAATATTTTTTTGAAAAAATTTAATTGGTTCTGAAATAATATTCTTAACTTTGAAACGAGGATTTAGAGATGAATAAGGATCTTGAAAAATCATTTGAATTTGACCTCTGCTATTATGAATTTGATATTTTTTATTTGAATTATATAGAGGTTCATTATTATAAATTAAATCACCTTTGTTAGGAGCAATTAATCCAGTAATAATCTTTGCAATAGTTGATTTACCTGAACCAGACTCTCCAACTAATCCAAGTGTCTCACCTTCGAATAATTCAAAAGATACATTGTCGACAGCTTTTACTATTTTATCATTCGAACTTTTATTAGAAATAAATGAAAAACCACTACCTAAAGAATTATCATCAAAAATTTTTGTCACTTCCTCAAGTTTTAATATTTTTTGATTTTTATTTTCTCTTATTCCCCATGTTTTGATAATATTTTTAGTCAAATCCTTGGAACTAGATGTTATTTCCTTACCATCGGGGCTAATCAATTTAAATCTATCAATTTTCTTATTTGTTGGTGGAACTGAAATTACTAAGCTTCTTGCTTCTATTGATTTCGGATTTGTTAATAATTCTTTAGTCTCACCTTGTTCAACAATATGTCCGTATCTCATAACGATAACTTTATCAGTTGTCTCTGCTATGACCCCCATATCATGGGTAATAATTATAACTCCAAGATTTCTTTTCTTTGTAAGATCTTTGAGAAGTTCTAATATTTGATATTGAATACTTACATCTAAAGCTGTTGTTGGTTCATCTGCAATTATTAAGTCAGGTTCACAACTTATAGCTAAAGCTATCACAACTCTTTGACGCATACCTCCACTAAATTGGTGTGGATAGTCCTCAATTCTTTTTTCAGCGTTCTCTATTCCAACCTCTTTAAGTAGTTGAATTGATTTTTTAAGTGAATCTTGATAACTTAAATTTAAATGAGCCTGAATAGTTTCAATTAATTGATCCTTTATTTTAAAAAGAGGATTTAATGAAGTTTGAGGGTCTTGAAAAACAAATCCTATTTTTTTTCCTCTAATGTTTTGAATTATCTTTTCGTTACTCCTTAATTCAATATTGTCTATTTTAATTGAGCCATCTGTGATTTCACCTGGAGGATCAATTAAGTTAATTATCGCATTTGCAATTGTAGATTTCCCAGATCCAGACTCACCGACAATTCCTAATATTTCACCTCTTTCTAAAGAAAATTCTACATTTTTGCTTGCAACAATAGTTTCCTTTCGTGTTGGATAACTTATGTTTAAATCTTTAACTTCTAAAAAACTCATCTCTTTTTTAATTTTGGATTTAAAGCATCTCTCATCCAATCCCCTAATAAATTAATTGATAATGCTAATACAATTAAGAAAATTGCTGGAAAAAAAGTAATCCACCACTCGCCTGAAAATAAAAAATTATTTCCAAATCTTATAAGAGTACCAAGAGAAGGTGTAGTTGGTGGAACGCCAACACCTAAAAAACTCAAAGTGGACTCTGTAATAATTGCAAGTGCCAATCCAATTGTAGCAATTACTAAGATGGGTCGAAGAATATTTGGTAAAATATGCTTAAACATAATTAATACATTTGATAGTCCAATAATTCTTGAAGCTGAGACATACTCTTTATTTTTTTCTACTAAAGTTGATGCTCTTGATACTCTTGCAAACTGAGGCCATTCAGAAATACCAATGGCAAAGATCAAAACATAAATCGCCATTTCATCATGCATCGATTGTGAGATAATTGCCCTTGCAATTCCGTCAACGAGTAAAGCCATTAAAATACTTGGAATAGTTAATTGTACATCTGTAAGACGCATTACAACAATCTCATATCTACCACCAATATACCCAGCTGTTATTCCAAGGAATACTCCAAGTATCATAGCAAAAATTATAGAAGCAAAACCAACGATAAGTGAAATTCTTGAACCATAAATCATTGTTGAAAACATATCTCTTCCCTGCTGATCAGTACCTAAAATAAAGCTAAAACTTCCACCCTCTGACCATACTGGTGGAGTGAAGGCATCCATTAAAGAAACTGATGCTGGATCAAAAGGATTGTAAGGAGCAATAATTTCAGCAAATACAGAACAAAAAAGTATAATAAAAAATATAGTTGAAGAAATTACTGCTAATTTAGAATTGAAGAAACTGTATCCAATATCAGTATCATAAATTTTATTATATGTTTTAAAGAGCATCTCTAACTACCCTCTTCTTTAAGTCTAATTCTTGGATCTATAAAATAGTAAGTAATATCTACTATGAAATTTATCATAACAAATATAAACGCTACCATAATCATGTATGCTGACATTATTGGAATATCGACGAAGTATACTGCCTTAATAAACAATGACCCCATACCAGGCCATTGAAAAACTGTTTCTGTAATTATTGAGAAAGCAATTAATGTTCCGATATTAATACCTGTAATAGTAATAACTGGAATTAATCCATTTTTGAGTGCATGCTTGTAATTAATAACACTACTTTTAATACCTCTTGCTTTTGCAAATTTGATATAATCTGTTTGCAAAATTTCCATCATTTCGGCACGAACTAATCTGATAACATAAGTCATTTGAAATAAGCTTAATGTAACAGATGGGAGTATAAGTGCTTTTAAACCCGAAGTAGTCAAAAATCCTGTAGTCCAAAAACCTAATTGCGTAACCTCACCTCTACCAAAAGATGGGAGAACTCCTAAGATTACTGAAAACAAATAAATTAACATTATTCCTATTATGAATGTTGGTAGTGATACCCCGGCTAAAGAAATCACAAGAATAATATTAGAAATAAAACTGTCTCTATGAATACCAGTGTATACACCCAAGATAACTCCACTGATGATAGCAATCAAAGCAGATATAAAAACTAATTCTAAAGTAGCAGGCATTCTTTCTGCAATTAAATCTGATACCTCCCTTTTTAATTGGTACGATATGCCAAAATCACCTTGAATTACATTGCCTAAAAAACGGGAAAATTGAACATAGACAGGATCGTTTAAACCTAACACTTCTCTCACTTCAGCGCGTCTTTCATCTGATGCATCTTCTCCAGTCATGCTATTTACTGGATCACCTACAAAATTAAATAAGGAAAATGAGACAAAAGCAACAACAATCATTACAAGAATAGATTGAATGAGTCTTTTAAAGAAATAGCTAAACATGAATTGTTTTCTGGCCAGTAAACTGGCCAGAAAATATAATATTTATTAGTTTACGTTCGCAAATCTAAATAATGGCTCGTTGTTCATTCTAATTGGAACATCGACATTACTTTTTGATGCTTGGTTAACAACTTGGTGATGCAAAGGAAGATATGTTACATCATCTTGAGTAATATCCCAAGCTTCTGCAATCATATCATTTCTTTTATCTAAGTCTGTTTCAACACCCATTGCTGCTACTAATTCATCAACTCTAGCATTGCTGAAATTAACTTTGTTCCAGCTACCAGCGCTATCAAATAAGTAAGAGTATACGTAATGGCTGTCAAAAGTTGGAACACCCCAACCTAACATGTACATGTCACTTGTCATACCATTTGCGTCACCTTCTTTAACTTCTGAGAAGTGTTGACTTTTAGTTTTTGCATCAAGAGTTACATCAACTCCAATTTTCGCAAACATACCAATTGCAGCAACACAGATTGCTTCATCGTTGATATAACGATCATTTGGACAATCTAGCGTAACCTCAAATCCATCTGGATAACCAGCTTCTGCTAATAGTTTTTTTGATAGCTCTGGATCATAAGGTAATCTTTCATCACGTGCAGCTGTATGACCATTTACACCAGGAGCTGTGATAATTCCTGCAGGAACACTTTGCCCTCTCATTACCTTATCTTTGATAGCTTCCATATCTAAAGCATGATACATTGCTAAACGAACTCTTTTATCTGCAAAAGGATTTTTACCTTTGATATTTGATGAGTTTAACTCAGCAGAACCTTGATCCATTCCAAAAAATATTGTTCTATTCTGGGGAGTCATTTTTACATCATGTCCAGCAGAACCATTGATCCTTCTAATATCTTGTACTGGAACCACATTAGTGTAGTCAATTTCTCCAGAAAGAAGTGCTGCAACTCTTGTTGCATCATTTGCAATTGGAAGTAGTTCAACAGTATCTACATTGAAAGTGCTATCATCACCCCACCAATCATTATTTTTTTCAAAAACAGTTCTTACGTCCTGTTCTCTAAAAGTAATTTTGAAAGGTCCAGTTCCGTTTGCATTAGAAGCACAATAAGATGTTTCACCTGCATCCCAGTTGTATGAAACTTCACAACCATTTGCTTTTGCCCAATCTTCAGACATTACAAATATCTGAGTTAATTGGTTTAAAAGAATCGGATTTGGTCCATTTGTTACAATCTGAACTGAATGATCAGTTAAAGCTGTTGCTGAATTAATGCTTTTAATTAAATCAACCATATCAGATGGAGCAGTTTTTGCTCTATTGATACTGAAAGCAACATCACTAGCTGTTAAATCTGATCCATCATGAAATTTTACTCCCTTGCGAATTGTAAATATCCATGTGTTATCAGAAGTTGTTTTCCATGATTCAGCAAGCTGAGGAAGTATTTCCATATTAATACCAGGAGTTACTAAACCTTCATATACTTGACGTGAAACCATGTGTGTTGGTCCTTCGTTTTGTGCGTGCGGATCAAGAGTTAATGAATCACCTGGCATTGACCATTTAATGCTATTTGCAAATGCTGGTGAAAAAATACCCATGAAAAGCAAAGACAAAACAATGCTTAAAGTCTTTTTCATATTATTTCCTCCATAGAAATTTGATGGAAGACCCATACTACTTCAATGGAAATATTCAATATTATTAGTATTAATAAGTGCTATATTTTGTCATAATTATTAGTATTAATTTAAACATACCTCTTGGAGGAGACTTGATACAGTGAAAAAAATAGAAAAGGCATATGAGATCTCTAGAATACTAAATCGGATATATAGAAAAGTACCTATTCCTCTTAACCACAAAAATAAATTTGAATTAGTTGTAGCTGTACTTCTTAGTGCTCAATGTACAGATGAAAGAGTTAATAAAGTCACACCAATACTATTTAAAAAAGCTAACACAGCTATAAAAATGACAAAAGTGCCAAAAAAAACAATTTATAATATTATTCGTCCTTGTGGTTTGGCACCTCAAAAATCAAAAGCAATTTTTGAACTATCAAGAATTCTTGTAAAAAAATTTAAAGGCAATGTTCCAGAAAGTTTTGAGGAATTAGAAAAGTTGCCAGGTGTTGGTCACAAAACAGCCAGTGTTGTTATGTCTCAAGGATTTGGTCATCCAGCATTTCCAGTTGATACGCACATTCATCGTTTAGCTCAACGTTGGGGTTTAACAAATGGTAAAAATGTTGTCCAAACAGAAAAAGATTTAAAATATCTTTTTCCAAAAAAATCTTGGAATAAGCTTCATTTACAAATAATATTTTATGGAAGAGAATTTTGTCAGGCTAGAAGTTGTTATGGTTTGGAGTGTGAAATATGCAAGGTTTGTAATCCAAGTAGAAAGACAAAAATAATAACAAAAAAATAATTATCTTAAACTTCTTGCAAATCTAAATGACTGAACACAAAGAAATGTGAAAAAAGAACCTGTTAGAAGCATCATTAATTTTGATAAATCAGCCCAAAAAAGAACTAAAAAATTACCAGAAAAAATACTTCTTAAAACATCAAGTCCACCAATTGCAATTAACAATCCAAAAAGAACTACTATGTGCATTAATAATTTTTTCTTTGATGGATATATTAAAGCAAGTATTGCAAAAAATAAAACAGGCACACCAAGAAATGAGGGTATAAAGGATGTAACAGAGTTAGTTGAACTTAAGGAATTTGCAGTCAATCCCCAAATAATAAGAAATATTCCGTAGATAATAGAAATGGACTCCATATTTAAGCCAATAAATTTATATTCTTTTTGAGACATAATAATAAATTAGTTTTTAAATTTTATTTTTAAAGATTATTTACTATCTTTATATATAAATTTATTAAATTTTATAGATGTCAAATACATTAATTATATATTCAACTACCGATGGTCAAACAGTTGCTATTTGTAATACTTTAGTAAAAAATCATAATACAGATCAAATTAAGATTTGTTCAATTGAAGATGCTTATGAAGAAAACCTGAATAAGTATGACAAGATTATTATTGGAGCAAGTATTAGATATGGTAAGCATAATCCTAGGGTAATTGAGTTTGTTAAAAAAAACTTAGAAAGATTTAGTCAGATTAAGACTGCATTTTTCTCAGTAAATGTGGTTGCAAGAAAAAATAATAAAAACACTCCTGAAACAAACCCTTATGTTAAAAAATTTTTAAATAACACTAAGTGGAAACCTACTAAATTAAGTGTATTTGCTGGTAAAGTTGATTATCCGTCTTATAGATTTTTAGATAAATATATTATTAGATTGATAATGTGGTTTACTAAAGGGCCAACTGATGTAACCAAAAGTTATGAGTTTACAAATTGGGATGAAGTTAAAAAATTTGGCAAAGTTATAAATGAAATGTAATTTAATCCCAATTAGCTACTGGAGGCATCGACATTAGAATGGCATCAATATTACCACCAGTTTCTAGACCAAATTTTGTACCTCTATCATATAATAAGTTAAATTCAGCATAGCGACCACGCTTAACTAATTGTATCTTTTTTTCCTCTTCATTCCACTCCTCATCCTTAAGTGCAATTAAAGTATTTTTGATAAACTGATGAAAATAAGTACCTACGCCTTGGACAAATTCAAAATCTTTTCCCCAATCGCCAGTTTGAAGGTAATCAAAAAATATTCCCCCAACACCTCTTGATTCGTTTCTATGTTTAAGAAAAAAATAGTCATCACACCATTTTTTAAATTTAGGATAATATGATTTGTCATATTTATTACACAAAACTTCTAAACCACGATGATATTTTTTTTCATCCTGAAATATTACACAAGGTGTAATATCCATTCCTCCACCAAACCATTCCTGAGTAGTTTTAATAAATCTTGTATTAAAATGCATAGAAGGAATTTTAGGTGAAACAGGATGTAGTACAACACTGATGCCGGTTGCATTATAGTTTGGATTTTCTTTAGCGCCCGGAATAGCATCTCTCATATTTTCGTTAAACGTCCCAGAGACGGTAGAAATATTTACTCCACCTTTTTCAATAATATTACCCTTAATTTTACTCATTTTACCACCACCATCACCTTTGTGATCCCAGTTACTTATTTCAAATTGATTTTCATCAATGTTTTGAATAGTTTCAACTAAGTTATCTCGTAATTTTTCAAACCATTCTTTTGCAGTATTAAATTTGGGATCAACAATCATAATGGCCAACCTTGAGTATGTTTTTTTATCAGATTTACAAAAACGTCTATGTGATCTTCATGATCATTCAAGCAAGGTATATAATGATAATTTTCTCCACCTGACTCCATAAAATATTCTTTATTTTCTTCTTCAAGTTCTTCAAGTGTTTCAAGACAATCACTACTAAAACCAGGAGATATTATATGTATATTTTTAATCCCTTGTTTTGGTAATTCTTTTAATGTTTCACTTGTATATGGCTTTAACCATTCCTCTCTTCCAAATCTACTTTGGAAAGTAGTCATTATCTCATCATCGGATAATCCCATATGTTCTTTGACCAGTCTTGTGGTTTTAAGACAAAAGCAATGATAAGGATCACCATTAGTCAAATACCGTTTTGGTATACCGTGATAACTAAAAATAATTTTTTGTGGTTTTGAAGTTTTTTTCCAAAATGACTTTATTGAATTTGACAATGCTTCAATATAATTTTTTTCTTCAAAGTACTGATTGATAAAACGCATTTCAGGTATCCAACGCCATTTTTGCAATACATTTGTTACTTCATCAAATGTACTACCTGTTGTTGCAGCACAATATTGCGGATACATAGGTAGAACTAATAATCTTCTTACTTGTTTTTTTTGAAGTTTTAACAAAGCATCTGGGATAGATGGATTGCCATAACGCATCCCAACTTCAAAAACTATATTTTCATTTTTTGAAGAAAAAGATGATTGGATTTTATTTAGTTGTCTCTTTGCGATATCTAAAAGTGGAGAACCATTATCAGTCCAAATTTGTTTGTATGCTTCTGCTGACTTAGATGGTCTTATTTGTAAAATTACTAGCTTCAATATAATTTGCCATAAGATTTTAGGTAATTCGATTACTCTAGGGTCAGACAAAAATTGATTAAGATAAACTTTTAGTTCTTTTTTATTTGGAGCATCTGGAGTGCCTAGGTTAGTAATTAAAACACCAATTTTTTCTTTACTCCCGTGCTCATAATCTTTTTCACCTATATATTTAACCATATCTATTAGCTAAATTCTTTTCTGATATTTTCTATAAATAAATGAACATTTTTTTCTGGAGTATTCTTATTAATTCCATGTCCAAGGCCGCAAATCCAGCCATTAAGATTTTCAATTGATTTCATTTTTTCAATAAAATCTTTTAAATCATTAAGAAATGTATCTGTTTCATTCAACATTAATTGTTCATTGAAATTTCCCTGAATAAATCCATGTTTTTGATTTTCAAACATAAATTTTAGATCTATTGTGTGATCATAGCCAAAACCAGCAAAGGGAAAACTGATGATAGAATTTAGATCTGTAAAACTCTTACCCCTTGAATAATAACCAATTTTATTTGGAAAAGAAATTGCAACCTCTTCCAAAAATTTGGAATAAATTTCATGAAAATTTATTTTATCTAAATCATACAAGGAGCTATCAAAAACCATGACAAGTTCAACACCTGCATCTAATTGTAATTGAATATTTTTCTTTAGAAGGGGTAAAAGAATTTTTGAAATAAATTTTAAATTCATTTTAGTGTCGATTAAATCAGAGTTATTATTTCCAAATGCATATTTTGATAATGTCCAAGGTCCACCAACAAATCCAATTAAACTTTTATTATTTGGCAATTTCTCTTTTGTTATTTTTATGGTTTCAAATTGAAATTGCATATGCTCAATGCCACGATCAATATTACTATAATCATTAATGTTTTCTGAATTTATATAAGAATTAAATATAGGTCCTGGGTCAAACTTTAATTCTAAACCAAGTCCCTCCAAGATAAATAGAATATCACTGAATAAAATTGCTATATCATAATCAAACTCTTGTATTGGACCAAATGCGACTTCTGCGGCTAGATCCGGAGTTTTACATAGTTCTTCAAAAGTATATTTTTCTTTGAGCTTGCGATAATGAGAATGGTACCTTCCAGCCTGTCTCATGAACCAAATGGGTGGTGTTTTTTGAATATTTCTTTTGAGAGCATTTTCGAATAAAATATTTGTCATTTTTAGGCTTTTAGTAATTTTTTCTTCCAACTATCATAAGATAGCTCAACAAAAAGATTTTTATCATTACCTAATATTTTACTAATCTCATTGTAAGTATTTCCTGGGCCGCAAAAATGATATTTTGCTATAATTTTAGGATATTTATCAATGCTCGCCTTAAAAGCTGAACTGCTCATCCAATAAAAGTACTTTTTCTTTTCTATATCTATTTCAAAATCAATAGACTCCAATTGATACGTTTCAATTTTACTTTTTATCGAACTTTCAGGAGATTGAGAATGAGTTAACTTAACCCAAGGATTATTTGTAAGTGAATTAATATCTTTATCAAAATCCTCACCCAAACCATCTGAAGTTCCATTAACCCAAATACCTCTTTCAGATAAATTTTTCCATGTTCTCAAGCCACTAGTCCAAATAACATTATTTGACTGGATTTTAGACTTATCTGGGATTGAGCTAATTCGTGAAACATAAATACATTTATTTTGTAAATTATTTATATCATCGACATTTTCATTTAATTGTTTTCTAGAAAATATTTTATAATTTTTTAGATTTTCAGGATAAATTTCATCTGTTGTATTACTAGAAAAACTTATATCTTTTGAATCAATAAAATCCCAGCTCTCAAAATGATTGCCATTTTCATCTTCACCTCTTTTAGATACAACTAACCCTAATTTATGTGAGATGTAGGATACTCCTATTTTTTGGTGACATCCTCCTCCATAATTTTTTAAAATATTTCTTTCCTTAATAACATTTGAATAATCTTTGGAAAAATTAATATCATTTAAAATTTCGTTAAGTTTATTATCTTTAATTCTTGTTTCAATCGCTAGAGCTCCTTGTCCAGGAGAACAAGGGTTTATAGACAATGGTAAAACAGACCATAGACATTCGTTAATATATTTTTTTAGAGTTGTTTTTAATTCATTAAATTCAGAATAATTATTTAAAAGCAATCTATCAATTGCTGCCTTAGCAACAATGAAACCATCACTATTAGGATCTTCCAAAAATTTTTTAAATCTAGTGGGTATGTTCCCTCTTATATTTTCAAAGCAAACTTCATCAAACTTTTGTGGAAGATAATTTTCAATAAAATTTTCTAAATTATATTGTCTTCGAGGAGATGAACAAAGAATAGTAATTTTCTTACTATCTAATGTTATGTTTTTTTTTAAGAATAATATATCTCGTTTATCAGCACGTTTTAACGTAGCAGCAATTTTAGTTTTCTCACCAACTTCAATTGGAAGATCCTTCCAAGAATGGACAATTAAATCACATTTGTTATTTATTAATTCATCTCTTAAATCATTGGTAAAAACTCCTTCTGTTGGCATTTCAGAAAGAGGTGTTTTTAGATCTTTATCCCCAGAGGTACTTCGTGTTAAGAATTCTATTTCTACAAAGGGGTTTTTTGATTGCAAATAGTCAGAAAACTCTCGTGCCTGAATTATTGCTAAGTCACTTTTTCTCGATAAAACTCTAATTTTCATGGATTATATTTCTTTAGATAGCACTATATAATAAAATTAGTAATGGTTGAATTTAAAGGTACAAAATCTTCTTGGGGCTTAGTTGCAAAACTTTTTCATTGGTCATTAGCACTTCTTCTTTTTTGGCAAGTTGCAACAGGGATTAGCCTTCATAATATGGAATTTTCTCCTCTTAAAATGGGTTTTATTATTACTCATAAATTTTTTGGCACCTTAGTTTTTAATTTAGTTGTGCTTAGATTAATGTGGAAATACATATTTAATACTCATCCTAAATATGAAAATATTCCTTTATTTCATAAATTCGTTTCGAATTTAGTCCATTTTATACTTTATGGATTAGTTATTTTTATTCCCATACAAGGTACTTATATGACGTGGCTTGAAGGAGGAGATGTTCATCTCTTAGGTTTAATAAAAATACCTCCATTAATTGAAGAAAACTTTTTTTTATACCCTCAAGCTCTAACTATACACTACTATTCAGCAATTCTTTTAACAGCTCTTTTCTCACTTCATATAGCAGCAGCATTATACCACCGATTTATGATTAAAGATAAATATGGTGTCTGGAAGAGAATGGCTTTTACAAGAAGTAAGGTGTGACAATTCATTCAATTAAACACTTACAATTAAACATTTGGTAAGATATCTATTAAATATGCAATATAAAAACTTCTTTAAATCTGAATTAAAAAATCTGAAAGAACAAGGTCTTTATAGAGATTTTAGAAATATAGACAGACCTATAAAAAGTTTTCCAAATGCAGATGAAAGTTTCAGAAATAAAGAGAGAGAAGTTGAGGTTTGGTGCTCAAATGACTATCTCAATATGAGTCAGCATCCAGAGGTGGTAAATGAAATAGTAAAGACACTGCTTGAGTACGGATCTGGTTCAGGTGGAACGAGAAATATATCAGGCACATCAACTTATCACACCCAACTTGAAAAGAAACTTGCAAATGTTCATAATAAAGAAGCAGCATTAGTTTTTGCTTCTGCATACACAGCAAACCAATCAACATTATGGACTCTAGGAAAAAAAATTAAAGATATTGAAATATTTTCTGATGAATTAAATCATGCATCATTAATACAAGGCATTAAGAATAGCGGTGCTAAGTGTCATATATTTAAACACAATGACATCGATCATTTAGAACAGTTAATAAAAGAAGCAAATCCAGATAACCCTAAATTAATAGTTTTTGAAAGTTTATACTCTATGGAGGGTATAAGATCGCCAATAATTAAAATAGTAGAATTAGCCAAAAAATATAACTGTATGACATATTTAGATGAAGTACACTCAGTTGGACTTTACGGTGAAGAAGGTAAAGGTATTGCAGTAGAAATGGGAGTTGAAGATCAAATAGATATTATCAATGGAACTTTAGCTAAAGCATATGGTCAAATGGGAGGCTATATTGCAGCTAGTTCAGAAATTATTGATTATATAAGAAGTTTTGCACCAGGCTTTATTTTTACAACTTCTATTTGTCCATCAATTGCCGCAGGAGCAGCTAAAGCCATTGATATTGTATCTCTAGCAGAACAACTAAGGATAAGAATAAAAGAAAATGCAGCTTTCATAAGAGAAAATTTAGACTCTCTAGCAATTCCTTATTTAGATACAAATTCTCATATCGTAGCAGTATTAGTCAATGATCCGTTTTTATGTAAGAAAGTATCTAAAGATCTAATTGATGATCATGGCATTTATGCACAACCAATTTTTTATCCAACTGTACCTAAAGGTCTAGAAAGATTAAGAATAACAGTAACTCCAAAACATAGAAAAGAACATATTGAGAAAATGATTAAAGCTCTTGATACAGTTTGGTCTAAAAACAATTTACCAAGGAAAAATATTAATAAAGTTACCGTTAATATTTAGGTTTTAATATTCATTTCAATTTGCCTTGCCGCAAATCCATAATAAACGACAGCTAAAGTTATAATAAAACCTCCTATTATTACAGTAGTACTTGGAACCTCATTAATCCCAAAAATAGGAAGCCATACCCAAA
>CABXSY010000003.1 GCA_902514875.1 uncultured Alphaproteobacteria bacterium
ACATCTATCTGTAGACCACATATTATCTAATAAAGAAATTGAATTAATTATAAATTTGACAATTCCAGATGTTCACTTTGAAGTTTCAAAATCAATTCTTGAATCTGGAAAACATTCTTATTCAGAAAAGCCATTGTCTATTAAGTTTGAACATGGTGAAGAGTTAGTCAATTTAGGTAATTCAAAAGGTCTGCATGTTGGTTGTGCTCCAGATACATTTCTTGGCGCTGGTATACAGGAAGCAAAAAATATTATTGATCAAAATGAAATAGGTAAAATAAATCTTGGTAGTATTTCAATGGGTGTAGCTGGACATGAAATTTGGCATCCAAACCCAGATTTTTATTACAAATATGGTGGTGGTCCAATTCTTGATATGGGCCCATATTATTTTACTGCCTTAGTAAATCTACTTGGTCCTGCTAAAAATGTTTTTACGCAATCAAGAACGGTTTATCAAAAAAGAGTTATTGGCAGTGGTGATAGACAAGGGCAAGAAATAGAAGTAGAAATTCCAACAACTTTAGTTTCTCAAATTGAATTTGAGAATGGTGCATTAATTGACTCATTTTTTTCTTTTGATGTTTGGAAACACAGTAAGAATCACATTGAGTTATATGGTGATAAAGGTTCAATAAATATTCCTGATCCAAATATGTTTGGTGGTGATATTCTGGTTTGTAAATCAAAAAATGGAAATTGGGAAAATATAGATACCAAGAATAATAATTTAGGTAAAATAAATATTAAAA
Source organism: uncultured Alphaproteobacteria bacterium (assembly GCA_902514875.1). Taxonomy (GTDB): domain Bacteria; phylum Pseudomonadota; class Alphaproteobacteria; order HIMB59; genus CACPNW01. Next base: position 753 of record CABXSY010000003.1, read on the forward strand.
ATAAATCTGAAAAAGCAAATGAGTCAGCGGGTATTGCTAACTATAGAGGTATTGGTGTGAGCGAAACAGTTGATGCAATAAAAAATAATCGTTTAAATAGATGTAGTGGAGAATTAAGCCTTCACGTTTTAGATATATTAGATAGTATTATTACATCATCAAAAGAAAATAAAAAAATAGAACTTAGAAGTTCTATTAAAAATTTAAATTACTTCTCAGAAGATGAGATTAGTAATTTACTAAAGTGAAAGGAATAAAATGAAAAAAGCTCTTATAGTTTATGGAGGTTGGCCTGGACATGAGCCAGAAAAATGTACTGAAATAATTAAAGGCATGCTGGAGCCTGAAGGATATGAGGTAAGAGCAGAATATCAAACTTCTGCATTTGCAGAAGACTATGTTCACGAAATGGATTTGCTTATACCTATAGTGACCATGGCCTTTCATTTTGATCCTAGAGGAGAAATAAAAAAAACTGCTGTTAATAATGTTATTAAAGCTGTGCACAATGGTTGTGGTCTTGCAGGTCATCACGGTGGAATGTGTGATGCATTTAGACAATCAATTGATTGGCAGTTCTTAACAGGAGGTCAATGGGTAAGTCACCCAAATGGTATTCATGATTATAAAGTAAATATAACAAAAAAAGATGATCCAATTATGGAAGGCATTGAAGATTTTGATTACCATTCAGAACAATATTACATGCATGTGGATCCATTAAATGAAGTTTTAGCAACGACAACATTTAAAGGTAACGAAGTTTGGAAGCTTGAACAAGAACCTGGCTCATCAAGTGGTGACGCATATACAACAGAATGGTTAAAGGGTGTAGAAATGCCAGTTGCTTGGAAAAGACGAATTGGGAAAGGAAAAATTTTTTATATTTCTCTTGGTCATTTTGCTCATGAATTAAACCACCCACAAATGAATAAAATTTATAAACGTGGTTTACTTTGGGCATCAAGATAGAGTAATATAATACAAGTAATAATATGAAAGAATATTTTAGTAAAATACCAGAAATTAAATTTGAGGGTAAAGAAAGTACAAATCCATTTGCGTTTAAATTTTACGATGAAAATAAAAAAGTTTTAGGTAAGTCTATGAAAGAGCATTTAAGATTTGCTACTTGTTATTGGCATACATTTACTTGGCCTGGCCTTGATCCATTTGGCGGTCAAACATTTGATAGACCTTGGATGCAAGCAGGTGATGAAATGAAAATGGCTGAAATGAAACTTGATGCTGCATTTGATTTTTTCACCAAAATCAAAACACCTTTTTTCTGCTTTCACGATAGAGATATTTCTCCTGAAGGTTCAAATTATGCTGAGACACAAAAAAATTTCTTTCATATTATAGATTTAATGGAACAAAAAATTAATGACTCAGGAATGAAATTACTTTGGGGAACAGCAAATGCTTTTTCTCATAAAAGATATATGAGTGGTGCATCTACCAATCCAGACCCAGAAGTTTTTGCATATAAAGCTGCACAAGTAAAAGATTGTATGGATGCAACGATGAGATTGGGTGGTCAAAACTACGTTCTTTGGGGTGGAAGAGAAGGATACGAAACTATTCTTAATACTGACATGACTAAAGAAACAGCTAATCTTCAAAGATTTTTAGAATTAGTTGTTAATTATAAACACAAGATAGGATTTAAAGGTCAAATTTTATTGGAACCAAAACCTCACGAACCAACTAAACATCAATATGACTTTGACTCTGCAACTTGCTTAGCGTTTTTACGAAAGGCAGGTTTAGAAAATGAGATTAAATTAAATGTTGAAGTTAATCATGCAACTTTATCTGGTCATAATTTTGAACATGAAATTGCTTACGCAACTTCAAACAACGCATTAGGAAGCATTGATATTAATAGAGGTGATACTTTAATAGGTTGGGATACGGATCAATTCCCAAATAATCCTGCCGACTTAATTATGTCATTTTACTTTATTTTTAAGAATGGTGGCTTGGGTCAAGGAGGAATGAACTTTGATGCAAAAATAAGAAGACAATCTATTGATCCTGAAGATTTATTTCATGCTCACATTGGGGGAATGGATGTATGTGCAAAAACACTTATTGCTGTTGAAAAATTAATGAATGATAATGTTATTCCTAAGTTTATTGAAGATAGATATTCGGATTGGAATAAAGAATTGGGTCAGCTTATTCATAATAAAGACACTGGATTAGATGATATAAATAAAAAAGTAATCGACGATAATATTGAACCAGAACCTCGTTCAGGAAGACAAGAATATCTGGAAAATATCTTTAATAAATATTTGTAGTTACTAATCATAAGTTTCTATACTAATTGATTTATAAATATTATGAAAATTTATAAATTAGACACAGCATCAGATTTTGAAAAATTAAACCTTTGTCTCGCAATAGGTAATTTTGATGGAATTCATAAAGGGCACCAAGAAATAATAAATAAAATTAAGGAGATTGCATCAAACAATAATTTATTATCTTCTATAATGAGTTTTAATCCTCATCCTCGTATTTACTTTAATCAAATTAATGAGCCTTTTAATATTTATACTCAAAATGATAAAATAAATTTTCTTGAACAATTGGGTTTAGATATATTTATAGATTTTACTTTTGATAACAATCTATCAGTATTATCAGCTGATGATTTTGTAACTAAAATTCTTATTGATAAATTAGACATTAAATACTTAGTTATAGGTACTGACTTTAAGTTTGGAAAAGACAGAAAAGGTAATTTTAAAACATTAGAAAAGTATACTGAAAAAAATAATTTTAATATTCATTTAATCGAACCTATTATGCTTGCTGATAAATCTGATAAATATTCATCTTCAATAATTCGATCACAAATAAAAGAAGGTTATGTGGAAGATGTTACAGAGTCTTTAGGTAGGCCCTGGCATATGCATGGAACAATAATTGAAGGTGATAAAAGAGCTAGAGAAATCAATTTTCCAACTGCTAATATGATACCAGATCAACACATATTACCAAAAAGAGGTGTTTACTGTGTGGAAGTGCTATTAGAAGGCAAAAAATACAAAGGTATTTCAAATTTTGGTTTAAGACCAACAGTCGATGGAAGCAAACTCCTTCTAGAGACACATATGTTTAATTTTAGTGAAGAAATATATGGTAAAGAATTGACTGTTGAATTCCTTACATTTATTAGGTCTGAACAAAAATTTAATAATTTTGAAGAATTAACTAAGCAAATCAATAAAGATATAAATACAGCTAAAGAATATCATCAACTATAATGGAATATAAAGATACAATTTTTCTTCCCAAAACATCTTTTGAAATGAGAGCTAATCTTCCCTCAAAAGAACCTGCAATAATAGAGGAGTGGGATAAAGAAAATATTTTTAAAAAGCTAAGAGATAAATCTAAAGGTAGAGAAAAATTTGTTCTTCATGATGGTCCGCCATACGCAAATGGACATATTCATATGGGAACTGCTCTTAATAAAATTTTAAAAGATGTTATTGTGCGAACACAACAAATGGCTGGTAAAGACTCTATCTATGTTCCTGGTTGGGATTGTCACGGTTTACCAATTGAATGGAAAATAGAAGAAGAATATAGAAAAAAAGGAAAGAACAAGGATGATGTTCCAACTGTTCAATTTAGGAATGAGTGTAGAGAGTTTGCAGAAAAATGGATCGATATACAAAAAAAAGAGTTTAGGCGACTTGGTGTTGAAGGGGATTGGGAAAATCCATATCTCACAATGTCAAATCAAGCAGAAGCACAAATTGTTCGAGAGCTCGGAAAATTTCTTCTTGATGAAAGTTTGTATAAAGGAGCAAAACCAGTTCTCTGGTCTGTTGTAGAAAAGACAGCTCTAGCTGATGCAGAAGTTGAATATGAAGATCATACGTCTAACACTATATATGTTAAATTTTTAATTAAAAATTCTACCGATAAAGATTTAATTGATTCTAATATTGTTATTTGGACAACAACTCCTTGGACTATTCCAGGTAATAGAGCTTTGGCTTATGGAAAAGAATTAGATTATTCACTTATTGTTGTTGAAGAATTAGAAGAAGATAGTTTAGTCAAAAAAAATGATAAATTAATTTTCGCTTCAGAACTTGTAGAAAGTGTAACTGAAGAAATTGGAATTAAAAAATTTAGTACAAAAAAGAAATTTAAAGGAGATAATTTATCTTCTTGCGAATGTGAGCATCCATTTAAAAAATTGGGATATGACTTTATTGTAAAACCATTTCATGGAGACTTTGTAAATTTAGAACAGGGAACAGGGGTAGTTCATATAGCTCCTGGACACGGAGATGACGACTATGTTTTAGGGATAAAAAACAATGTTGATATTATCCAGACAGTACAAGATGATGGAAAATATAATCAACACGCTGTTGGTTTTGAAGGTGAACATATTTATAAAGTAGATCATAAAATTGCAGATAAATTAGAAGAATTTTCAAAATTATTATTTAAGGGTACTCTTCGTCATAGCTACCCACATTCGTGGAGGTCTAAAGCTCCTCTTATTTATAGAAATACTCCTCAATGGTTCATTTCTATGGAAAAAAATAATCTAAGAGAGATTGCTCTTAAATCAATTGATGAAACTATTTTCTATCCACCTCAAGGTCAAACAAGGCTTAGATCAATGATTGAAACTAGACCAGATTGGTGTGTGTCTAGACAAAGAGTTTGGGGTGTGCCTTTGCCATTATTTGTAAGTAAAAAAACTGGTCAACCTTTAAGAGATGAAAACATTATTAATAGAATAGCTGATATATATGAAAAAGAAGGAAGCAATACGTGGTTTACCGAAGATCCACAAAGATTTTTAGGGGATGAATATTCAATTGATGATTATGAACAGGTAAAAGATGTAGTTGAAGTATGGTTTGATAGTGGCTCTACACATGCTTTTTGTCTAGAACAAAGAGAAGATTTGAAATGGCCTGCATCTATGTATTTAGAAGGCAGTGATCAACACAGAGGATGGTTTCATTCATCTCTTTTGGAATCTTCAGGCACTAGAGGCAAAGCACCTTACGAAAGTGTTCTAACACATGGATTTGTTGTTGATGGAAGAGGACGTAAAATGTCTAAATCTTTAGGTAACGTTATTTCTCCAGATGATATATTAAAAAAATATGGAGTAGATATTTTAAGATTGTGGGTCGTTGCTTCTGATTATTATGATGATCTTAAACTTGATAATGCCATTCTCCAATCACAAGCAGAGTCTTATAGAAGAATAAGAAACACCTTCCGTTTTTTAATTGGTAATTTAAATAATTATAAGAATGAAGAGTCGATAGATGAGAAAGAGTTTCCAGAATTAGAACAATATCTTCTTCATAGATTATGGGAAGTTGATCAAACTATTCAAAAATGTGTAAAAACTTTTAATTTTCATTTAATGTTTACCACACTTTTAAATTTTTGTTCTAATGATCTTTCAGCTTTTTATTTTGATATTAGAAAAGATACTATCTACTGTGATAGTATAAATTCAATCAAAAGGCGATCTACAAGAACTCTTTTAAATATTATCTTTAACCATTTAGTAAGGTGGTTTGCTCCTTCTATTTCTTTTACTTCTGAAGAAGCTTGGAAAGCTATGGGAAATACTGAAAGTATACATCTTCAAGATTTTTTAAATTGTAAAAAAGAATACCAAAATGATCAATTAAATGAAAAGTGGAATTTGATTAAGAATATAAGAAAAGTTTCTACGGGTGCTATTGAAAAAATAAGAGAAGAAAAAATTATACGTTCAAGTTTAGAAGCTCATTTGGATATATTTGTATCAAAAGAAAATTTTGATAAAGTTAATGAGGTAATGTTTGATGAAATTGCGATTACTTCATCATATAAACTGCATGAACTTGATGAAAATAGCCAGGGCTTTTCAATAGATGAAATTGAAAATGTAAAGGTACAATCATCAAAAGTTAGTGGTCAAAAATGTCAAAGATGCTGGAAATATGAAAAAGAATTAGTGAAAAATGAAATTTGCAATCGTTGTAATGATGCAATAAGTTAAGTGATAAAGATAGCTATACTAGTATCATTAATTTTTTTTGATCTTCTAACTAAGTATTTAATTCAAGATAATTTGTTTTTAAATCAATCAATAAAAATCAATGAATATTTTGATTTAGTTTATGTTCAGAACTTTGGTGTTTCTTTTGGTTTATTCTCTGGTTATGTTTCTTATTGGATATTAATACTTATAGCCTTAATAGTTGTTATATTAATTTTTTATTTATTTATTAAATCAGATAAACAACTAGAAAAACTGGCTTATTTCTTTGTTATAATTGGGGCTTTATCAAATATCATTGATAGATTGATAAATAGTTATGTTGTTGATTTTATCTTACTACATTATAAAAATTTTTATTGGCCAGCATTTAATCTAGCAGATATCTATATTACAATTGGAATTATCATGTTAATAATGAGTTTTTTTATAAAATCAAAAACAGTAAAATGAAAAAAGTTATTTTTGTAATAATCATTTCCTCAATTTTTCTATCTTCTTGTAATACTATAAGAAGTAGTGCTGGTGTAGAAAGAAAAGTAATAGATGAATATAATGTAGTTGAAAATCCTCCATTAGTAATTCCACCAAATTTTAATTTACTACCACCTGATCAAATTGAATCAAAAGATATTGATGATACCGATACTGAGCTAGCAAAGGAAATTCTCTTTGGTCTGGATGAAGAAAGTGATGAAACACCTTCTGAAAATTCTGTTATCGACAATATTTTAAAAGAAACTGAAGCAGATCAAGTAGATAATAGTATCAGGGAAGATCTTGATGGAAACTCAGAAGATGAAATAAGGCAAGATAATGCAGATGTTGAAAGTGAAAATATAGAAGAGCCAAAAAAGAAGAAAAGATTTTTCTTTTTCAACAGTAAAGAAGAAAATGAAGATGACGAAGAAGGTGAACCTAAAAAGAAAAAAAGATTTTTCTTCTTTTAATTTTATAAATGGAAATAAAATACTTTAATTCAAATTTTGACAAAATCTCTCAAAATAAAGATACTGATCAAAGTATAACCAATTTAATAGAAAAACTTCCTTCTCTGAATATTGTTTCAGATAAAAATTTATTAGAAGAAACCATAAAAATTTCAAAACAATTTAAAGAGAAAAAGGAAAAAATAATTGTATTTGGTACAGGAGGTTCAAATTTAGGAGCTAGAGCATTAAATAATATTATTTCCAATAATAAAATTATCTTAGAATTTTATGATAATGTTGACCCTATTAATTTTGAAAAAAATTTTCAAAATATTAATTTTGAGCTAACTGGCTTCTTAGTTATTTCAAAATCGGGTACTACACCAGAGACATTATCTCAATTTTCATGTCTCTATCAAAAGGCAATAGAAGCTAACAAGGTTGAAGATTTTTTTTCAAATACTCTAATCATAACTGAATTTAAAGAATCACCACTTTTTAAAATTGCAAAAGATAATAATTGTTTACTATTAGAGCATCATAAAGATGTTGGAGGCAGATATTCTATATTTACCAATGTTGGTATAGTTCCTGCAATCATTTCTGGATTAAATATAGATGCACTTTTTGGTGGAGCATCTGAAGTAATTAATAATATTGATACTTACAAACCTTACAATCTTGGAAGATATTTAACTCAAAAAGAAAATGTAAAATTTACTAATAATGTTTTAATGACATATTCTGATTCACTTTATTTTTTTGGAAAATGGTATCTGCAACTTTGGGCAGAAAGTATTGGAAAAAATAATAAAGGTATTACAGCAATTCATTCAGTAGGGACCACTGATCAGCATAGTCAATTACAACTGTATTTAGATGGACCTAAAGATAAATATTTCACCTTTATCACTACAGATCATTCAAATAAGGGCATAAAAATTAATAATAATATGTTTGAAAATACCGATATTGACTATTTTAAAGATAAAACAATGGGGGATCTAATGGAAGCTGAACAGCGCGCAACCATTGAAACTTTTAAATTAAATAATTTTAGTTTTAGAGAAATCTATATTCCTAAAATAGATGAACAAAACTTAGGTAAATTATTATCGTTTAGTATAATAGAAACAATTGCTTCCTGTATGTATTTAGATGTTGATCCTTTCGATCAACCTGCTGTTGAACAAGGTAAAAAACTAACTAAAACTTATTTAAGATAATTTAAAAATATAAATTATTGTTTTACCGTAAGTCTTTTTTTGAAGTAGATTTAAATTTTCTGGAATTACAATATTATCTTTCACACCAGTTTCTAAACCAATCACGGTAGTATTTTTAATATTGCTTGATAAATTTTCTAAAAGATTTGTTAAATTATACTTTGCATATGGTGGGTCAATATAAACAACTGAAATATTTTGAAATTCTATTTCTAATTTAGAATGAATAAGGTCTTCTTCATAAATTTTAAATTGATTATTTTTACAAATACTTAAACAATTTTTTTTTAAAATTTTAAGAACTTCAATATTATTCTCAAAAAAAATTACTTCACTCATGCTTCTAGAAATTGCTTCTAAACCCATTGTGCCAATTCCTGCAAAAAGATCTAAAAAAATTTTATTTTTATATAATTCAATAGAATTTTTGATTGCATAACTTTCAATAATTGAAAAAAAAGCTTCTCTTTTTAGAGAAGAAGTTGGTCTTACAAAATCATTAGTACTAGCTAATTTTTTTTGCTTAAATTTTCCTCCAGTAATCCGTATCATTTGCTAATTGAATTTAATTTTTGAAATTGCCCTTCTTTAAGTCTTCCAAGCTTATAAGGGCCATATCCAATTCTTATTAATTTAACTATATTCCATGAAAAATAATTACAAATATTTCTAATTTCTCTATTTTTTCCTTCTTTAAGTTTAAAAATTAACCAATTATGATTTTTTAATTTTTTTTCAAAGGCAACTTTAATTTTTTTATAACTAATTTCTTTAATTGTAATACCTTTATTTATTTTTTGTAAATCAGTATTTTGTACATTGCTATTTATACAAACTCTATAAACCCGCTCAATGTTTGAAGATGGAAGTTCTAAATATCTTGAATAATCACCATTATTAGTTAGTAAGATCAATCCTTCACTCATATAATCTAATCTTCCAACGCTTATTAATTGACCGACATTCTTTGGTAATAAATCAAAAATTTTTTTCCTACCTAAATTATCTTTTGTACTACAAATATATTTAATTGGTTTGTATAACTTCCATACTTCAATTTTATTTGCTTTTTTAACAATTTTATTATTAACTTTAATTATATCTAAATTACTTACTTTATGACTTGGATGAAGGCATACTTGATTATTAATTTTAATTTTTTTTTCTACAATTAATTTTTCTGCATCTCTTCGTGAACAAATTCCAGCACTTGATAGATATTTTGAAATCCTAATATTCACTTTGTTTCACTAATAAAATTTTTAATTATTTTTATATCATATTTTGTTATTAAAAATTCAGGATGCCATTGTAAGCCAATACACCATTTGTGTTTTTTATGCTCTATTCCTTCAATAACTCCATCATTGGCTACACATGAAACATTCAAGTCTTTACCAATTTTTTTTACTGATTGATGATGTGCACTATTAACATTTATTTTTTGAGCACCACATATTTTATGTAGTTGAGTATTTTTCGAAATATTAACACTGTGACTAGTTTGATTTCTTGGATTCACTTGTTCATGGTTTATCGGATCTCTTTTTAAATCTTGTATTAATGTTCCACCACATGCAACATTAATAAGTTGTGCACCACCACAAATTCCTAATATAGGTTTGTTGTATTTAAAAAAATTATTAAAAATATTTAATTCAAAATTTGTTCTCTTATTTTTAATATTTTTAGATTGAGTAATACTTGTTTTATATAATTTAGGATGAATATCGAAATCTCCTCCTGTAATAATTAAACCATCAATTAAATGACAAAAATCATCAATATATTTTTTTTCATGTAACAAAGGAAATGGAATAGCATTAAATTTTGTTAAGGAAGTTAAGTAATTTTCCCTCAATGCATACCATGGAAATTTTGAGTATGTTTTCTTTTTTTCACTATCAAGAGTTATTCCAATAATTGGTTTTTTCATTATAATTCAACTATAATGTACAACATAAGTGTGTTCCAGAATGAACGTTGATTTTTTTATGAAAGAAGCAATTATTGAAGCAGACAAAGCTTATAATTTAAATGAGGTTCCAGTTGGAGGAATAATTGTTGATAATACAACGAACAAGATTGTAGCCAGAAGCTACAACACAGTAAATAAAAATAAAAATGCTATCAAACATTGTGAATTAAATCTTATTCAAGAAACTTGCGAAAGACTAAAACTTAAATATTTAGAAAATATGACATTATTTGTTACCTTGGAACCATGCACAATGTGCGCTAGCGCAATAAGTGAAGTACATATTAAAGATCTATATTTTGGTGCGTATGATGAAAAAAATGGAGGAATCGAAAAACTTCGAATTGCTTTTCAAAGAGAAAATATATTTATGCCAAATATTTATGGTGGCATTATGCAAAAAGAATGTAGTAATTTATTAAAAAAATTTTTTAAAAATAAGTATGATAGATAAAATTAATATACCAGAATTTCAAGTTTCAGAATTTAATCAAGCATTTAAAGAAGTAATTGAATCCAATTTTAACTATGTAAGAATTAAAGGAGAGATTTCTGAGGTTAAAACTGCAACAAGAGGGCAAATTTATCTAACACTTAAAGACGAAGATTCAATTTTAAGTGGAGTTATTTGGGATCAGAAAAAAAAATATTTAGATATAAATCCAGAAATAGGCCTAGAAATAATTGCAACAGGGAGAATCACCACTTGGTCTCGCTATAAAACTACTTACCAAATAGATATTGATAAAATTGAATTTGCAGGAGAGGGAGCACTTTTAAAACTTATTGAAGAAAGAAAAAAAAGACTTCAAAAAAAAGGCTATTTTGATGAAGATAAAAAAATCCCATTACCTTTTCTACCTGAGAGATTAGGTATTATTACCTCTCCCGCCGGCTCTGTAGTCCACGACATAATTAATAGAGTAAATGATCGTTTTCCAATGCCTTTAGATATATGGCCTGTTGCTGTACAAGGTGTTGACGCAGCAGATAGCATTATAAATGCTATTGAAGGTTTCAACAAACTTAAATCCTGTAAACCAGATATTCTTATTGTTGCTAGAGGTGGAGGTAGCACCGAAGACTTAATGGCATTTAATGATGAAAATCTTGCAACAAGTATTTTTGAATCAAAAATACCAATTATTTCAGCAATAGGTCATGAAACAGATACAACAATTATTGATTTAGTATCAGATTTGAGAGCGTCTACACCAACAGCGGCAGCTGAAAAAGCTACCCCAGTTAGATTTGAATTAATAGAAAAAATTAAAAATTTACAACTTAGATTAAACACAAAAGTTAATTCAGAAATCCAGTCCAAAAAGGAAAATTACGAATACTTAAATAAGTTTCTTAAATCACCAAGCTCAATAGTTAATAATTACAAGGAAAAGCTTTTAGATGATTTTAAAAATTTGACATTATCAATTGAAAACAGATTTAGTATATCTAAATTGAATCTCATAAATTTAGCTAAATCTGTAATTTCCCCAGATTCTTTAGTAAGCTTAACACAAACAAAGATAGATAATCTTACAAAAAATCTTAATTTAAATATTGCTAATAACTACAAAGATAACCTTGAAAAATATAAAGCAAATATCAGATTACTTAATTCAAATTCTATCTCTTCAAATCTAAAAAAAGGATACTCTATTTTGATGAATAAAAAGAAAATTGTTAAGACTATAAAAAAAATTGCTACCAATGATCAGTTATCTGTTAAGCTTATTGATGGCACCATTGATATAAAGGTAAAAAAAATTAACTAAATCTCTTGTGTTGCCAAAACCATTGAGAGGGCTCTGATTTAATCCACTCTTCTATTTTGTAATGTATTGTTTCCATCATTTGATTATCACTTACATTTACATCATTGTGATAAAAAGGCTCAAGAAAGGTTAACTCAATTTTTCCATTATCAATTCTTTTATTTCTAATTGGGATTATTGGTAGTTTATATTTTCTGGCTAGTTTTAAAAAACCTGTTTGTGTTTTAACTTTTCTTTTAAAAAATAAAACTTCTTCTCCAGAAGAATCTTTTTGATCAATTACAACCAACATTGATAAAGAATTTCTTATAGCTGTGGTTATATCTTTAGCACTTTTTTTACCTTTTGGAGTATAAAAACTTTTAGATGATACAAGTGAACTTCTTCTAATTTTTAATAATAGTTTATCTATAAAATGATTATTAATATGCCTATATACTGCACCTAGATTTACGCCAATTCTATCTAGACTAGGTACTACAACTTCCCAATTAGACTGATGAATACATATAAATATGCCTTGAGAATTATTTTTAATTAAATTTTCAATATTTTCAATTTTATTGTACTTTATTTTTTTTTTGCTAAATAAATAGTTTAATCTAGGAAGTTCAGAAATTGTTCTGCCTAAATTATCCCAACTTTTTTTCACTATACTTTTAACCTCCTCCTCTTTCATATTAGGAAATACATATTTGCAATTTTTAATCGCAGTTTTGTTTGCACCTGATAATTTACCAAAAGTACTAAACAAAAAAGAAGTAAATTTAGCCGATATATTTAATGGTAAAAGTTTAAATAAGAAAAAAATTAAAAAAACAATAATATATTCAAAGAAATAAATTATATTTTTCATATTGCTAAATCATTTATTTTATTCTCTAAAATGTTACCTAATATTTCTTTAAGTAGATTTTCATCATCAAATTTAATTTCCCCATTCAATGTACTTACTAAAGATCGATATGATTTAGGTATTCTAACAAAATCTTTTTTTGTAGTCACTAATACTGATTTTGTAAGATTTGCATTTTCTGCTAAATTTAACATATCATTTTCATCAAAAATATGGTGATCAGGATAGCTGATTTTTTTTTCTAAAATAGCCCCTTGTTCAGAAAGTGAATTATAAAATTTTTCAGGATAGGCAATACCTGCAAAGGCTGTCACTTTTTGATTTTTATATATTTTATTATCTGTACTTATTTGAAATTTAGCATGAATAATAGGAACAGTACTTGGAATTTTATCTTTTACATCTTGAGATATTTCTCCAATTACGATTACAAGATTTGCTCTGGAAATACCTCTTGATATACTCTCTCTAAGAGGACCAGATGGGATTACCCTTTTATTTCCAAAGCCCTGTTCTCCATTAATAACAATAATTGAAAAATCTTTTTGAAGAGCTGGATTTTGAAAACCATCATCCATAATTATACAATCAGCACCTTTTTCTTTAGCTAAAACAAAGGATTTATTTCTATCTTGACCAATCCAAGTTGGCGCAACTTCAGCTAGTAATAAAGATTCGTCACCAACACTTTTTGCAGAATGCCATTCTTTCACAAGAACATTAGATTTTTCAATACCGCCATATCCTCTTGAAACAAAGTGAGGATTATATCCACTAAGTTTTAATAAATTTCCAATTTTTAAAGCAACTGGTGTTTTACCAGCTCCTCCTACCACTATATTTCCAATACAAATTATTGGGATGCTAGAAGATGATTTTCTGCTAATGAAATTTCTTATTTTAGTCCCAAATCTAAAAACTAATGAAAGTGGATACAAAGAGTTCGACAAGTATGTATCATTTTTTTTATACCAAAATTTAGGAGCTTTAAGCATTTTAATTAATATACTTTTCAATGTTTTGAAAAAGTTTTTCTTTTTCAAAAAAAGACCTATTTGAAAACTCAAGTGCATTTGTTTGAATTTTTTTAATTTCCAAATTATTATTTATTAATGCTCTCATCTTTATATCAATGTCATCAAACTTATTTACAACTATACATGCATTTGCTTTTACCATATCTTCATAAATATTAGTCCAATTATCAACATAATTACCGCTAATAATAGCACATCCATAACTTGCAGGCTCTATAGGATTATGTCCACCAATATTTTTTAAAAAAGAACCACCTAAAATAACCAAATCACTAATTTTAAAATATTGATCTAATTTTCCAAAACTGTCAATTATAACGATATTATTTTCTTCATATTCTTTTTTAGATTCTAAAGAAATATTAAATCCTTCATTATTTAATTCTTGCTTAATTGTACCAACTCTTTCTGGGTGCCTTGGTGCAATATAAATTTTTAAATTAAATTCACGAATTGTTTTTTTAATACATTTAATTATCTCCTTTTCTTCATTAGAATGAGTACTTGCAATCATGATTATATTTGATTGATCTTTATTTACTGAAGAATTGTTTTTATTCTTAGCTAATTTTAAATTTCCAACATAGTCAATTTCTAAGTTTGTTAACTCTTGAATTCTTTTCTTATCATCTGTGCTTTGTGCAAAAATTTTATTAAAACTCTTTAATGAGCTTCTGTAGAAATTTTTTGAGCTTTTCCATTTTTTAAAAGAAGTTGGAGAAATCCTTGCATTTAAATATAAACAATGGATATTTTTTATTCTAATTTTATTAAGCATATTTGGCCAAATATCTGACTCTATCCATAGAATCAGATTTGGTTTCCAAAAGTTTAAAAATCTTGAACACCATAGAGAAACATCAAATGGGATATACTGATGGATAATTTTATTTTTATAAAACTCTTTAATATATTCCGCTGAAGATTTTGTTGTTGTAGTCACTAAAATATCAAATACTTTATGATATCGTTCTATAATTAAATCTGAAGATTTAAATTCGCCAATACTTGCTGCATGTATCCATAAAATTTTTTTCTCACTATTTTTTTTTACCGTTGGTTTCCCGAACCTTTCAATAAATCTTAATCTATCCTCTTTTTTTCTATAGATGCGAATAAATATATTAAAAATAATTACTGGTATGAGAAGAGTACTGAGTATTTGATATATTCTAAGCATGTAGATTTTTTTCTGCTGATTCCATGCAATAATTAATTTTTTCTTCCAAGAAATTCTTATATTTGTCTAAATCATCATCTTTAGTTGAAGAAGGAATAGTAATTGGCTCACCCCAGACAAATCTACATTTTGAAAATGGATATGTTATTAAAAATGAGTCCCAAGATTTAAGTTTAAGATTTTTATTTGAAGCAAAACCAAGTGGTATAATTGGGACTTGAGAATGAATTGCAATTTTTATAACTCCTTCTGAAACTTTCTTATTAGGTCCTCTTGGTCCATCAGGAGTAATACCAATATAATTTCTATCTTTTAAAATTTTAAATACCTTCCTTAATGAAGGTGATTTATTTTTTGACACTATAGAAACATTTTTTAAATTAAAATGACCTGCAATATATGCACCAAAACGACCATCACTATGACTAGATGCTAACATATTTAACACAGATTTACTTTTCCATACATGTCCTATCATCATTAATTGACCATGCCAAAATGCTAAAATAAAAGGTTTATTCTCTCTCCATAATTTTTCTGGTAACTCAGAGTTTACAATCTGTATTTTAGAAGTGTAACATACGAATAAGATATATAGGTAACCTATAAATGCCAATATTTTTTGAGAAATAGAAAATTTAAAAATTTTTTTTTTAAAACTCATTTTCTAACTGTTCTCGTAGTTGTAATTTTTTATAAATAGTTGACTTTGAAATTAACTCTTCATGTGATCCTTGACTTTCAATTTTACCTTTATCTAAAACGTAGATAATGTCTGCGTCTTCTATTGTGCTTAATCTATGTGCAATTATTAACTTAGTTTTGTTATTCATAAGATTATTAATTGTTTCATGAATCTTATTTTCAGTAATGTTATCAAGAGAAGATGTAGCTTCATCCATAATTAAAAGTGGTGCATCTTTTATTAGAGCTCGGGCAATAGCAATTCTTTGTCTTTGTCCACCTGATAATTTTATACCGTTTTCTCCGATAACAGTGTGTAGTTTTTGATCCAATTCTTTTGAAAAATTATTCACACCAGCATTTTTAGCAACTAATCCAATCTCTTCATCACTTGCTTCAAGGTTTCCATATTTAATATTATTAAAAATACTCTCATTAAATAAAATTGTCTCTTGAGTAACTATTGAAACACTACTTCTTAAATCTGTCAGATCGAGTTCTTTTATATCTTTTGAATTAATTAATATAGAACCTGAATAATTATCATATAATCGCAAAATTATATTTGCTATCGTCGATTTACCAGATCCAGATAAGCCAACTAATGCAACTTTTTTTCCTTTTGGTATTCTTAAACTTATTTTATCAAGTACTGTAATATCGTTATACGCAAATGAAACATCTTTAAAAACAATGTCTCCATCAAGATCTGTAGTTTTTTTTGTAGTAATATTTTCGATATTTTTTTCACTTGTATCTAAAAGTTTAAATATTCTTTCAGCTCCAGCTAGTCCTTCTTGGACACTAATGTTTAGATTGCCAAGTGCCTTTACTGGTTGATAAGCCAGAAGAAGACTTACTAAAAAACTCATAAATTGACCTGTTGTCATACTTTCATTTAAGACAAAAACTCCCCCAGCATAAATTGAAAGTGCTACGGCTAAACTTCCAATAAATTCCATTAAAGGGCTTAAGCGATTGCTAATAAAGGCAGATTTTGTAAAATATTTTTGAATGAAACTAATTGTTTTAAATGCTCTTTGTTTTTCATAGTTTTCTCTTGAATATGCTTTTACCTGTCTAATACCTTTAATACTCTCAGCTAATACATTAGAAAAAACTGCAATTTCGTTTTGAATAGTGTAAGTAATTTTTCTTATACTCTTTCCAATTTTTCTTATGGGCCATATTGCTAAAGGGAATGCAAAAAAAGCAAAAAGAGTTAGGGTCCAACTTTGGTAAAACATATTACCTAGTAAAAAAATAATAACTAAAACATCTTTTATAATCCCTGTTACAGATTTGACTATTGCAAGTCTTAAGTAGTAAGTATCATTAATGAGTCTTGAAATTAAATTACCTGACTTAGAGTCATTATAAAATTTCATATTTAAATACATGAGTTTTTCAAACATCTGAGTTTGAAGCTTTGCAATAATAGAATGTGCAACTTTACTCATTTGATAAGAGTGAGTATATGTTGCTAATCCTTTACAGAGGGTCACTATAATAATTGCAATTGGAATTAAAAATAACATTTCTTTATTCCCTTTGATTAAGACTTCATCAAGCGCAGGTCTTACTAACCAAGCATGTAAGCCTGTTGCTGCTGCTGAAATAACCATCATAAATAAAGCTAAAATTATTTTGAGTTTATGACTCATTAAATATTGCAATACTATTCGTGAAGTAACTGACTGTTTTTTATCTGAAGACATTAAAAAGTTTGTAAAAGTAAAAACAACATAATTGCAAAAATATTATTTTGTCTGAAATAATAATTTGAACTTAACGGTGATGTTATATCCCATTTCTGAATTGCTATATACGTACAAATTGCGATAGTTGCTATAATAATTGAACTTAGTAAAAAATTTGAGGAATTCCATACAAAATAAGACAATATAATTAAGATAATAAGATAGCATGCTTGAACAAATCTTTTACCATTTTTATCAAAATAAACTGCTGTAGATTTAATTTTATTTAAAATATCATCTGCCTTATCTTGGTAGGCATAAATCGTATCATATGCAAATGTCCAAAATATACATACAAAATACAATAAAAGAAAATCAAATGTAATTCGTGTATTAAATTGCATTGATACTATTAGCACACCCCAACTAAAAATAATTCCAAGGAATAACTGTGGGAAGTAAGTTATTCTTTTCATAAAAGGATATAAAATTACAAATGGCACACTTAACAAACCTAATACAATTGATTGAAAATTAAACTCAAGAAGAATGAAAAAACTAATTACCAATAATATAGTTAATAATAATATGGATTCAGTAATAGAAATTTTCTTAGATGCTAAGGGTCTAAATTTGGTACGTGTAACTTTTTGATCAAAATCAATATCGATAATATCATTAATTATACAACCTGCGCTTCTCATTAAAAAAGAACCAATTAAAAAAAGTAAATACCAAAATAATAGTTTAGAAGTTTCTATTTTTAGTAACGCTAAACCAAACCAGCAAGGCCACATTAATAGAAGGAAGCCAATAGGTTTGTTCAGTCTAATTAACTCACAGTAATCAAATATTTTTTTTACAACTAAGTTATCCCACATATATGAATATAATGTTATAATTCTAAAACATTGAAATGAAAATGTCTAAAACACGATTATTTGTATCAAAAAAATTATCAGCCAATATTTTAATTTATATAAAAAATAAGCAGCACCACTTTTTAAAAAATGTTCTTAGAATCAAAAAAGAAGATAACATAAATTTGTTCGATGGTTTGACAGGTGAATGGTTATCTAAAGTAATTTCTATCAATAGAGATAACATTGTTTTACAAATACAAAACAAATTGAGAGAACTTCATCATGAACCTGATTTATGGTTAATATTTGCTCCAATCAAATCTTATAGAATGAATATTACCATTCAAAAAGCTACTGAGCTTGGCATCTCTAGATTTATTCCGATTTTGACAGAATATACAAATCAATCAAAAATAAATTTTAAAAATTTTGAATTAAATATGATTGAAGCATCAGAACAATCTGAGAGATTATCCATTCCAACTTTAGATAAAACAATTAAACTAGATGATTTAGTTAACAATTTTCCATCTGAGAGAGGGTTAGTTTTTTGTGATGAAGGAAATGAAAATTTACCTACTATTTACAATGCATTAACTAATGAAACAAAAAAATACAAAAAATGGGCTGTCATTATTGGACCTGAAGGCGGTTTTTCTGAAAAGGAACGAAGAACCATCTCTTCTTTGTCTTCATGTATACCTGTATCTTTGGGAAAAAGAATTTTACGCTCAGACACTGCAACAACAGCTGCAATTTTTTCTATTCAATCGGTCATTGAATAAATCATAATGAGCGACAACCTGTCCTAGAATTTTGCCTCTAAATCACTGGTTAATTTACTGAATAATTTATTTATTAGTATATACATAATTTAAATAAGATGCGCATTTTATCCTTTATTATTGGTACATTTATTGCTTCTACTTCATCAGCAAATGGTATCTCTGATTGGCAGTTAGGTTTTCAAACACCTGCAAGTGACGTTATGAGAAATGTTTACGATCTTCATAATTTTGTATTAATTATGATGACTGCAATCACAATATTTGTCCTATTTCTAATCTTCTATGTTGTATTTAGATTTAGAAGAAAAGCAAACCCAGTTGCTTCTAAAACTACTCATAACACATTTATAGAAATTCTCTGGACTGGAATTCCTGTAATAATATTAATTTTCATGGCAATCCCATCTTTTAAGTTAGTATATCAGCAAGATGTAATACCTGAAACAGATATGACTATTAAAGTCATAGGACATCAGTGGTATTGGGAATACCAGTATCCAGAACATGGTGACCTATCATTTGAAAGTTACATGGTTCCAGATGATGAACTAGAAGAGGGCGATATTAGACTTCTAACCGTTGATAATCATCTGGTTTTGCCAGCAAACAAAAATATTCATGTCTTGGTGACAGGTGGAGATGTTCTACATAGTTTCGCAATGCCATCACTTGGGGTAAAAAAAGATGCTGTTCCAGGAAGATTAAATGAAACATGGTTTAACATTGATGAACCAGGTATTTATAGAGGTCAATGTTCTGAGATATGCGGCACCGGACATGGTTACATGCCTATTGTAATTGAAGCATTAAATGAGACTGATTTTAACAACTGGATTATTGAGCAAAAAAATAATTTAGCAATGTCTAACAATATTAATAATAATGAACTAATTATAGAGTAGGATAAATATGAGTTACGGAGAAGCAGTTAGTCACGAAGATCACGATCATAAACCTGGTTTTATTAAGAGATGGTTTTTTTCAACTAATCATAAGGACATAGGAACTTTATATATAATTTTTGCTATTTTAGCAGGTTTGGTAGGGGGTTTTTTCTCACTAATAATGAGAGCCGAGCTCGCAGCTCCAGGTTTAGATGTTGTAGCAGATGGTCAAGCTTGGAATGTTATCATAACTGCTCATGGACTGCTAATGGTCTTTTTTGTTGTAATGCCTGCCTTAATCGGTGGATTTGGCAACTGGTTTGTTCCATTAATGATTGGTGCACCAGATATGGCATTTCCTAGAATGAATAATTTTAGTTTTTGGATACTAGTACCAGCTGTTATACTCTTAGTGGTTTCAGCAACAATTGGAACAGGTGCTGGTACCGGTTGGACAATTTACCCACCGCTTTCTAATAAACTTGGACATCCAGGACCTTCAGTTGATATGGCAATTTTTGCTCTTCATTTAGCAGGAGCATCTTCTATTCTTGGTGCAGTCAACTTTATAACAACTATTCTCAATATGAGAACGCCTGGAATGACTCTTCACAAAATGCCCCTTTTTGTATGGTCAATGTTAATAACCGCATTTCTTCTTCTTCTTGCTGTTCCTGTTTTAGCTGGAGCTATAACAATGTTACTGACAGATCGTAATTTTGGAACAACTTTCTTCAATCCTGCTGGTGGAGGAGATCCAGTATTGTTCCAACATCTATTTTGGTTTTTTGGACATCCAGAAGTTTACATTATGATCTTACCTGCTTTTGGAATAGTTAGCCAGGTTATATCAACCTTTTCTAGAAAACCTGTTTTTGGATATCTAGGAATGGTTTATGCAATGATCTCAATTGGATTCATTGGCTTTATAGTATGGGCTCATCACATGTTCACCGTTGGCTTAAGTGCGGATCTTAGAGCATATTTTATGTTAGCTACAATCATTATAGCAGTACCAACAGGTATCAAAATCTTTAGTTGGATCGCAACTATGTGGGGTGGTTCATTAACTTTTGAAACACCCATGCTTTTCGCCATAGGTTTTGTATTTTTATTTACTCTTGGCGGAGTGACAGGAGTTATCCTAGCAAATGCAGGAATTGATACTGTTATGCACGATACATATTATGTAGTTGCGCATTTCCATTACGTATTAAGTATGGGAGCGATGTTTGGGATTTTTGCAGGTATCTATTATTGGTTTGGAAAAATGTCTGGAAGAAAATATAATGAGTATTTAGGTAAATTACACTTTTGGTTATTTTTTATAGGTGTAAATGTAACCTTTTTCCCTCAACATTTTTTAGGATTAGCTGGGATGCCAAGAAGAATACCTGATTACCCAGATGCATATGCAGGCTGGAATCTCGTCTCAACTTATGGTTCTTATATTTCTTTTGCAGCTACTTTAGTTTTCTTATTTGCGATAATTTACTCACTTTTCTTTGGAAAAAAAGAGGCATCAAATCCTTGGGGAGAAGGAGCAGACACTTTAGAATGGACTTTATCTTCTCCACCACCTTTCCATCAATTTGAAACTCTTCCTAAATTTAAAGGTTAATAATTGTGGAGGTTAAAACCTTATTAGAGGAGGGCTATAGCAATAATATCTTTTTAAGAAAAACTAAAGGATATTATGAGCTCATGAAGCCAAGAGTAATGTCCCTAGTTATTTTTACCGCCTTCACTGGAATGTTTTTAGCACCAGACCAGATTCCTATTTTAAATTATTTAATTATTATTTTTGCAGTTGCCTTAGGAGCAGGTTCTTCAGCTGCAATCAATATGTGGTTTGATGAAGATATAGATAGAACTATGAAAAGAACTAAACTGAGGCCAATTCCTCTTGGAATAGTTTCAAAAAATGAAGCTTTGGTTCTTGGAATTCTTACTGGAACAGTTTCATTAATTTTAATGCAATGGTTTTCTAATTCACTTGCTACAAGCTTATTACTTTTTACAATTTTGTTTTATATATTTATTTATACCTTTTGGTTAAAAAGAACCACGTCGCTTAACATTGTAATAGGTGGGGCAGCTGGAGCTATTCCACCAATAATTGGATGGACATCCGTTACTCCTGAGATTAGTCTTTTGCCATTAAGTATGTTTGTAATTATTTTTTTTTGGACGCCACCACATTTCTGGGCTTTATCAGTTTATAGATTTAATGATTATGCAAAAGCTAAAGTTCCTATGTTGCCAAATGTTAGCAGTATAGATGAAACAAAAAGACAAATTATTTATTACTCAGTAATTTTGATAGCTTCAAGCTATCTACCGAATATTGATAAGGGAGTAGGTTTAATATATTTTGTAATAGCAACAATTTTAAATTTCTTTTTACTAAACAACGCAATTAAGTTAAAAAAATCTAAAGAAAAAAAATCAATTCCAAATACTGAGGGATTAAAATTTTTTGCATTAACTATATTTTACCTTTTTAGTTTGTTTGCTGGATTATTAATTGACCATGTGATTATGTAATGAAAAATAGAAGAAAAAAAAATATAATAACCTTAATAATCCTACTCTGTGTCGTAGCCTTTTTTTATTTATATACCATATTTAAAGCAAATATTTTAGGGGTTTAAGTTGGCAAATATTAGAACTGCAATTGGATTATCTTTTATAGTTTTGACCATGATAACGCTTGTTGCATTTTCAGTACCTATTTATGATCTTTTTTGTCGAGTAACGGGCTTTGGAGGCAAAACAAACACATCTGAGTTTAGTTCAAACACAATATTAGAAAGAGATATAAACTTGAAATTTAATGCGGATGTTAATGATAGTATAAATTGGTCTTTTGAAGCTCCCGAAAAAATTAATTTTAAAGTTGGTGAAAATATGCTTGTTAATTATAAAGCAACAAATCTCTCTAATATTGAAAATATTGGAACTGCAACTTTTAACGTTTTACCTCAAAAAGTTGGCCCTTATTTTATAAAAACACAATGTTTTTGTTTTGAGAAACAAACCCTAAAACCAGGTGAGACTGTTGAAATGCCAGTCGTATTTTACGTAGATCCATCAATCAGTGAAGATCCTACAATGAAAGATGTTGAAGAGATAACATTGTCATATACTTTTTTTAAATATATAGAATAATTATGGCGGAAAAATCTACAAGTACAGGACAGAAACACCCTTATCATTTAGTTGATCCAAGTCCACTTCCCTTTTTATCTTCAATTGCCGGGCTGGCAATGGCTGCAGGCTTGGTCTTCTATATGCATTATGGAACTAGTTGGTTGTTAATATTGGGTACAATTGGATTGTTAACTGTCATGTTTCTTTGGTGGAGAGATGTAATTAAAGAATCTACTTATCAAAAAGTTCATACTCCTGTTGTTGAGTTAGGTTTAAGATACGGTATGGCTTTATTTATTGCATCTGAAGTTATGTTTTTTGTTGCTTTTTTTTGGGCTTTTTTTGATGCAAGTCTGACTCCCAAACTTCCAATTGAAGAATTTTCAGAAACTTTTGATTCTGAAGGTGCAGTTGGTATTTGGCCTCCAGAGGGTATTAAAACTTTTGATCCATTAGATGTTCCTTTTTTAAACACCTTAATTTTATTAATGTCTGGGACAACTTGTACATGGGCTCACCACGCTGTAAGAGAGGGTCACAGAGATCAAGCCATTCAGGCTTTATGGTGTACAGTTGGTTTAGGAGTTTTCTTTTCATTTATGCAAGGTGTAGAATATTACGAAGCTGCACATCATTACTTTAGCTTCACAGACGGAATATATCCCTCTGTTTTTTATATGGCAACTGGATTTCATGGCTTTCATGTTATGGTTGGTACAGCTTTTTTAGCTGTTTGTTTATATAGGGTTTATAAAAATCACTTCACAGTAGAAAGACACTTTGGATTAGAGGCTGCTGCTTGGTACTGGCATTTTGTAGATGTTGTTTGGCTATTCCTTTTTGTTTGTGTTTATGTTTGGGGTGCATAAATTATAAAATTTCCAATAAAATTTTATTTATTTAGTTTATTTTGTATTGCATTGACAATATTCTTAGGAATTTGGCAGTTACAAAGACTCGACTGGAAAAACAAATTAATCACTGAATTTAATGAACTAAAAGACCAAAAACCTCTTTCTCTATCAATGGGAAAAATGAAATATCCAAACATTGATGAGTTTACAAAAGTTATAACCTTAGGAACTGTTGATAGAAGTAAAAAAATTTTTTTTCCAGCTAAAACAATGAATGGTATTTCTGGTGTTAGAATAGCTAGTTTAATGTCAGATAATCATGGCAATAATTATTTAATTGATGAAGGTTGGTTTGAACAAAGTAGATATGATTATTTTAAAAAAAATAATGAAATAATAAATGCTGAAATTCTTGGATACATCCGATATCCAACTCAAAAACAGATGTTTACTCCTGATAATTCTATCTCTTCAAATGAATGGTATTATTATGATCTAGAGCAAATTCAGACTTTCTTAAAAGTGAAGATTAATCAGAAATTTTTCATTAAAAATATGAGCAATTATGCAGAGGATTACTTAATACCATCATCTCAAAATCATAATTTTTCAAATAATCATTTGCAGTATGCAATTACATGGTTTTTGATGAGCTTTTCTTTTTTGATTATTTTTATAATTTATTTATTTAGGAAGAAAAAATGAAAACATATTTAAAACTTAAAGAAATCTTTAATGAAGCTTCACTGACATCAGATATTGCAGGTATTTTACACTGGGATATGGCAACAATGATGCCGAGCAGCTCAAGAGATCAAAGATCAGATCAATTAGCCTATTTATCAAAACTTAGTCATAGTAAAATTTCCTCTTCTGAAGTTGGTGATTTAATTGAAGACTCTAAGAATCTTAATCTAAATAACAGTGATCAGAAAAACTTAAATGAAATGGATAGAGAATATAAATTAGCTTCTGCTATTCCAACGGAGCTTGTAGAAAAAATTTCAAAATCTTCAGCTAAATGTGAAGGTGTTTGGCAAGAAGCAAGGGAAAAGTCTGAATTTAATTTAGTAAAAAAAGATTTAGAAGAACTTATAAATTTAACGAAAGAAGAAGCTAATATTCTAGGGGAGACTTTTAAAATTTCTCCTTATGAAGCACTAATAAATAAATTTGAACCTTCTTCAGAAGAAAATAAAATATCTGAAGTATTTGATGATTTACAAAAATTTCTAACACCACTTATTGATAAAATTATTGATAAGCAAAAAAAAGAAGAAACACTTCAATTTGAAACAAGTATTGATGAAGAAAAGCAGAAAAATATTTCTGAATATATAATGAAACAAATAGGTTTTGATTTTACAAGGGGAAGACTTGATAAAAGTGTCCACCCTTTTTGTGGAGGATCTACAAATGATGTTAGAATTACAACTAGATATAATAATGATAATCCATTTTCATCTTTAGATGGCGTTATGCATGAAACTGGACATGCATTATATGAGCTAAACCTACCAAAAGATTGGATGCATCAGCCAGCAGGTAAATCTAGAGGAATGGCCATGCATGAAAGTCAATCTCTATTAATTGAAATGCAAATCACAAGGTCTTTAGCTTTTAAAAAATTTTTATCTAATACTTTAAATAAACAACTTAATGTTAAAGACAAAGCTATAGATCCAGAAAATCTTTACAAATTAGGTACTCGAGTAAATAAATCTTTTATAAGAGTTGAGTCAGATGAAGTAACTTACCCCTTGCATATTATTTTAAGATTTAATTTAGAAAGAAAAATTTTTAATAATGAAATAAATATTGCCGACATCCCAGATGCTTGGAATGATGAGTTCAATAGATTATTTAATTTATCGATAAATAAAGACACTGATGGATGTTTACAAGATATTCATTGGTTTGCTGGATTATTTGGATACTTTCCAACATATTCATTAGGAGCACTCACTGCTGCTCAATTTGCATCTCAATTGAGAACTGATCAAAAGGAATTAGATAAGGAAATAGAAAATGGTGAATTTTCAAATTTAGTAAATTGGCTTAAAAAAAATATCCATGAAAAAGCTAGTTTTTTTTCAACTAATGAGGTTTTAGAACAGGTTACAAAGTCGCCTTTAAATGCTAAATATTTTAAAGAATATATTACTAATCGCTATCTTTAATGAAATATTTAAGCACAAGAGATGATTCTCTAAGCAGATCATTTAACGATATTCTTTATCAAGGATTATCGAGAGATGGTGGTCTATATTTACCCAAAAGCTGGCCCAAAATAGACTTACTAAGTTTAAAAAATAAATCATACGAAGAAGTAGCATGTGAAATTATTTTTCCTTATGTAAATGAAAATATAGAAAAATTAGAATTACAAAAAATTTTAAATGAAACTTATGCAAATTTTAATCATGAAAAAATAGCTCCATTAGTAGAATTAGAAAATAATAAATTTTTATTAGAATTAATTTATGGACCTACTTATGCTTTTAAAGATTATGCTTTACAATTTCTTGGTAACCTATTTTCTACAAGTTTAGAGGTTTCTCCAAAAAAAATTACTATTTTAGGTGCAACTTCTGGTGATACTGGCTCAGCTGCAATTCATTCTTTTAAATCAAAAAAAGACATAAATGTTTTTATTTTACATCCTCATAACAAAGTTTCACCTATTCAACAAAAACAAATGACCACAGTAGTTGATAAGAATATTTTTAATATTGCTATAGCTGGTAATTTTGATGATTGTCAAAAAATTGTTAAAGAATTATTTGTTGATGATGAAATACAACAGTCTACTTCTTTAACTGCTGTAAACTCTATAAATTGGGCACGATTAATTGCGCAAGTTGTTTATTATTTTTGGGCCTACCTACAAACTGATAAGCAGCAAATTAATTTTATTGTTCCTTCAGGAAATTTTGGTAATATTTTTTCAGCCTTTGTTGCTAAACAAATGGGATTACCTATTTGTCATTTGCATATTGCAACTAATTCTAATGATATCTTGAAGTCCATAGTAGACAATGGAGAAATGAAAAAAAAATCTGTTTCTCAAACATATAGTCCTAGCATGGATATACAAGTTTCAAGTAACTTTGAGAGGCAAATTTTTGAGAGCGTAAATAGAGATAGCAAAAAAGTAAATGAAGTATTCGAAAGCTTTTCATCAAAAGGTTTTTACCAATTTGATGACTCTGTATTAGCTAAGTTTCAGCACATATACAAGGCTTCTTCAATTGATGATAATCAGACTCTGGAGACAATTAAATATGTATATGAAAAATATAATTATATTTCCGATCCACATACTGCAACAGGTCTAAAAGTATTATTAGATAAAAAAGATGATGAAGCCTGGGTATCTTTGGTTTGTGCACATCCTGCAAAATTTGACAAAGCTGTGAATAAAGCAATTAATAAAGAAATTGATATACCGAAGGAATTGAGCATTCTCTTTGATAAAAATGAAAAGATGACTATATTACCCAATAGTACTATAGATGTAAAAAACTTCATCTTAGAAAAAATAAGCAATGCATAAAATTACAACACTAGAAAACGGATTAAGAATAGTAACCCAGAATATGCCAGGGCTGGAAACAGTATCAATGGGTATTTGGAATTTTGTTGGCGGTAGAGATGAAACAAAAGACATAAATGGTGTTGCTCACCTATTAGAGCATATGGCCTTTAAAGGTACATCAACTAAAAATGCTCTTCAAATAGCTGAAACAATTGAAAATGTTGGAGGAGATATAAATGCTTATACTTCAAAGGAAATAACAGCTTATTATGTTAAGCTCTTAGCTGATGATCTACATTATGGAATAGATATTCTGACAGATATTTTGCAAAATTCTACATTTGCTGAAGATGAACTTAATCGAGAAAGGGGAGTCATAATTCAAGAAATTGGTATGTACCTTGATACTCCTGATGATATGATTTTTGATTATTGGCAAGAAAAAGCATACCCAGATCAGCCAATGGGACGTTCTATATTGGGTAAAACTGATATTATTAAAAATATTTCAAGAGACGAGGTTAAAGACTTTATGATGAATCATTATAATCCAAAGAAAATGATTATAAGTGCAGCTGGAAAAATTGACCATGATCAATTTGTAGAATCAATCAAAAAATCATGCACTAATCTTCCAACCGGATTATCTATTGAAAGACAAAAAGCAGATTATAAATCTGGAGAATACAGAGAAGATAAAAAATTAGAACAGATTCATCTATTGCTTGGTTTTGAAGGAATAGATTACCACCATGATGACTACTACTCTTTATTGGTTTACTCTTCTTTATTAGGGGGAGGTATGTCATCAAGATTGTTTCAAGAGATTAGAGAGAAACGTGGTCTTGTATATGGTATTTCTTCTTTTAGCTCATCTTACACTGACACTGGTGTTTTTGGTATTTATTGTGGAACAGGTGAAAATCAAATCCAAGAGCTCATACCTGTATTATGTGATCAATTAAATGAAAGTTCTAATTCAATTACAGAAAAGGAAATTAATAGAGGTAAAGCTCAATTGAAAGCAAGCTTAATGATGGGGAGGGAAAGTGCATTTAGAAGATGTGAGAGTGCTGCTAGACAACTTCTGGTCTTTAATAGAATAATTGACCCAGCTGAAACTATTAAAAACATAGATAAGGTTTCTAAAGAAACTGTTCAAAAGATTGCTAATAAAATTGTAAAAGGGCCAATAACTATATCAAGTATTGGACCATTATCCAAACTTGAAAATATTGATAAAATCCAATCACGTATAAATTAAACTTTAAACTATAATAAAAATTATTTATTTTATTTTCAAAGATTCATTGATTGAATGATTAAGTTCTTCATCTTTAGATGTTAAATTCATAGTTACTTTTATGGAATCACCTATTTTTATATTTCCCTCATTAAATTTTTTTCGTATATAGTTTTCTATTTCTCGTTGAGAGCTAATACCAACTTGTTTAAGAAATTTTCTAATCTCTAAATTTAAATTATCTTCATCCATAATTTACTATAAATTATTTTGATAGATTCAATCAATAATGTTATTAATTTTATATGGAAACAGCTTGTTTTGAAACTAAACTTGGTTGGATTAAAGTGAAAAAAAATAGAGGTAATGTTTATTCACTTAGCTTTGGTAAAACAAATAAAACAATTGATATAATTAACATTAAAAATCAGATTAATTTATATGCTTCTGGAAAACTTAAAAATTTTAAGATTAAATATTTTTTTGAAGGTTCCCCTTTACAAAAAAAAATCTGGAAAGAATTATCTAAAATTAAATATGGTAAAGTTTCAACATACGGAGAAATTGCAAAAAAAGTTGGCACGTCTCCAAGATATGTAGGTAATGTTTGTGGACAAAATAAACTTTTACTTATTATCCCCTGTCACCGTGTAATTCGTAGTGATGGTAAACTTGGAGGATTTTCTGGAAGAGGGGGGATCAAACTAAAAAAAAGATTACTTAACTTAGAGCAAAGTGTCTCATAAAATAATAATTCTTCAACATACGCCCTTAGTAACACCTGGGTATTTGACAAAGTTAATGAATGAAGACTTAGTAGAAACAACTATTGTTCGATTGGATGAAGGAGAAAAGATTCCTGTTGATCTTGATATATTTGATGGAATGATATGTTTAGGTGGACCAATGGATACTTGGATGGAAGAACAATATCCGTGGATGATTGATGAAAAAAATAAGATAAAGAAATTTGTTCTAAATAATCAAAAACCATATCTCGGAATCTGTTTAGGCTGTCAATTTTTAGGAGAAATTCTTGGCGGTAAAGTAATTAAATCTAATCCTCCAGAAATTGGGGTTCTAAATATTAATATTTTAGATAATAAAAAAAAGGATCAAATTTTTCAAAATTTTGATAATCAGATTAAAGCATTGCAATGGCATAGTTACGAAGTAAGTGAACTAAATAATTCTGAAGTTACTATTTTGGGCTCATCAGATATTACAAAATTTCAAATTTTTAAGTATAAAAATCATGCTTATGGCATTCAATTTCATATAGAAGTAGATGAAAACACAATTATTAAATGGTCAAAAGTCCCTGAATTAAAAAATGCTTTAGAAAAATATTTAGGAAAAAATTCTATTGATGAACTAGATAAATCGCTTAGAAATAATATTCAAGAAATGAACAATAATACTAAAAAACTTTACGAAAATTTTAAAAATTTAATGACTACCTAACTGTTTCGTGTTTAAATAATTATGGAGATTTAATATGAAAAAAATAAAAGGCCCTGCAATATTTCTTGCCCAGTTTGTAAGTGATGATGAACCTTTTAACTCATTAGAGTCAATATCAAAATGGGCTTCTAATTTAGGATATAAAGGCGTACAGATACCTTCTTGGGATACAAGATTAATAGATTTGAAAAAAGCATCTGAAAGTAAAGATTATTGTGATGATATAAAAGGAATTCTTGAAAATAATAATTTACAACTTACAGAGTTATCTACCCACCTTCAAGGTCAGCTCGTTGCTGTTCATCCTGCATACGATATTCCTTTTGATGGATTTGCAGATGAAAAAGTAAGAGGTAATCCAAGTAAAAGAAAAGAATGGGCCATTGATCAACTAATGCAAGCAGCAATGGCTTCAAAGAACTTTGGACTAAATGCACATGCAACTTTTTCTGGTGCACTAGCTTGGCCATATTTATATCCATGGCCTCAAAGACCAGAAGGATTAGTAGATGAGGCTTTTAATGAACTTGCAAAAAGATGGAAACCAATTTTAAATAAATTTGACGAAGCTGGGGTAGATCTTTGTTATGAAATTCATCCTGGTGAAGATCTCCATGATGGCATTACTTTTGAAATGTTTTTAGAAAAAGTTGGTAATCATCCACGATGTAATATGCTTTATGATCCAAGTCATTTTATTCTTCAACATTTAAATTATTTAGATCATATTGATATCTATCATGACAAATTAAAAATGTTTCATGTAAAAGATGCAGAATTAAATCCAAGTGGGAAACAAGGTGTATACGGAGGTTTTCAATCTTGGATTGATAGAGCAGGCAGATTTAGATCATTAGGAGATGGTCAGGTTGACTTTAAATCTATTTTTTCAAAACTATCTGGTTATAATTTTGATGGTTGGGCAGTGCTAGAATGGGAATGTTGTATAAAAAGCCCTCAACAAGGAGCAGAAGAGGGTGCCAAATTTATAAAAGACCATATCATTGATGTAACTGAAAAAGCATTTGATGATTTTGCTGACTCAGGAATGGATGAAGAAACTAATAAGAAACTTTTAGGTATTTAGGAGGGAATTTAAATGGCAAAAAGATTAAAATTAGGAATGATAGGTGGTGGTCAAGGAGCTTTTATTGGGGCTGTTCATCGTCTATGCGCAAGAATGGATGATAAATATGAATTTGTTGCTGGCTGTTTATCTTCAACTCCAGAAAAAGCTGCAAAATCTGCTGAAGAAATTGGTCTCGATCCTTCAAGAAGTTATCCTGATTTTAAAACGATGGCTGAGGAAGAATCTAAAAGAGATGATGGTATTGATGTAGTATCTATTGTTACACCAAATCACATGCATGCTGCGCCAGCAATTGCATTTCTAAATAAAAATATTCATGTCATTTGTGATAAACCTATGACCTCTACAATGGAAGATGCTCATAAATTAGTTGATGCAGTTTCTAAATCTGAAGCTCATTTTTTCTTAACTCATAATTATTCTGGATATCCAGTTGTTAGAGGTATGAGATCACTTATTGAAAATGGATCACTTGGAAAAATAAGAATTGTTAAAGGATCTTATCTGCAAGGATGGCTCGGATCAAAAGAAGAAGATTCTGGTTCAAATAAACAAGCAGAATGGAGAACAGATCCCTCAAGAAGTGGAGCCGCAGGAGGTGTAGGTGATATTGGTAGTCACACTATGCATTTATTGGAATTTATAACTCAATTAAAATTACAATCAGTTAGTGCAGATCTTACAACTTTTGTTGAAGGAAGAAAATTAGATGACGATGCGTCGATAATGATAAGATTAAATAACGGAGCTAAGGGCTCATTATCTATCTCTCAAGTTGCGACAGGAGAAGAAAATAATTTTACTGTAGCTATTTATGGAGACAAGGGAGCATTAAAATGGAGTCAAGAAAATCCAAATTATGCAACATTTAGTCAAGTAGGAGAACCTAGCCAAATAATAACAAGAGGTGGTTCTATCAAAGTTGAAGGAACTGAAGCTAACGTGCGAATCCCTGCTGGTCATCCAGAAGGGTATCTTGAAGCATTTGCACAGATTTATTCAGATGCTGCCGATGTTATACAAAATAAGGAAAATAAAGAAGAATTATTAAAAATTCTTCCAAATATTGATGATGGTTTACAAATTATGAAATTCATAAACGCAAGCGTAAACTCTAGTAACAATAACTCTTCTTGGACTGATTTATCAACAATAAAATAGCTAATATTTCACTTAAAACTGGGAAATATTACTATATGCATTTTTTGCATATTAATGTTAACGATTATAATCTTACTAAAAATTAATATTAAACTAAGTCAGTATTCACGTTCATCACTCTTTTAGAGTGACGGAAGTAGACGAAAGTCGAAGGAACGCATGCAAAGTTATTAAATCGTTCAATTTGTTGAAAGCAAATCGGAAGTAGGTTTAACCCGAAGGAACGCGGATCTTATTATTTAATTTCCATAGCTAAGCATGAAAAGTAACGCATGACTCAATGTGAGCCATGTACTGTGAAATTTATAATGGAGGATTAATGTTAAAAAAATCTATATATTTCATTAGCATTCTTGCTGTCTTTATGCTCTTCAGTTCATATGCAAGAGCCGAAGTAGACGGTGAAGTGCAATACATTTTAAATACATTCCTATTTCTTGTATCTGGGTTCTTAGTCATGTGGATGGCAGCAGGATTTGCAATGCTTGAATCAGGACTTGTTACGTCTAAAAGTGTAGCAACAATTGCTGCAAAAAATATAGGCTTATATTCGATAGCTGGTTTAATGTTTTGGTTAGTTGGATATAATATGGCATACGGCATTCCTGCAGGTGGCTTTATTGGATCTCCAATTCCTTGGAGTGATGGTAGCTCTCTTGATACAGGTTATTCAGATGGTTCTGACTGGTTCTTTCAGATGGTATTTTGTGCAACAACTTGTTCAATCGTATCTGGAACACTAGCTGAAAGAATCAAGATTTGGCCATTTTTTATTTTTTGTGCTTTATTAACTGGGTTCATTTATCCAATCGAAATGGGTTGGCAGTGGGGCGGAGGATACTTAGCGGAAGCAGGTTTCTCAGATTTTGCTGGTTCAACTCTAGTTCACAGTGCAGGAGCAGCCGCAGCACTTGCTGGTGCGATTTTGTTAGGCCCAAGACTGGGACGTTTTACTGATAGTGGTGAAGCAAGTCCAATGGAACCTTTTGCAAATTCTTCAATACCTCTTGCAACTCTTGGTGTATTTATCCTGTGGCTTGGATGGTTCGGATTTAACGGTGGATCACAATTAGCTATGGGTACATTTGATGATGTTACTGCAGTAGCAACAATATATATCAATACTAACTTGGCAGCTGGAGCAGGTGTAATGGCTTGTGCAGTAATCTCAAGATTAGCAACTGGTAAAACTGATGTTGTGATGATGCTTAATGGTGCATTAGGTGGTTTAGTAGCAATTACTGCAGAACCATTAGCTCCTTCCCCATTCTTAGCAGTAATCATTGGTGCTATAGGCGGATTAATTGTCTTCTACGGAACAAGACTTTTAATTTCTTTTAAAATTGATGACGTTGTAGGAGCTATTCCAGTACACGGTTTTGCTGGAATTTTTGGAACATTAGTTGTTCCTATTTCAAATAGCGCAGCAAGTTTTGGTGCACAACTTTATGGGATAATAGCAATTAACGTTTTCGTTTTTGTTGTATCATTTATCATTTGGTACATCATGAAAATGCTGTTTGGTATTAGAATCAGTGAAGAAGCTGAAAAACTTGGTACTGATAAATCTGAAGTAGGTGTAATGGCTTACAGCATCAGAGACTAATGAATTTAGTGATTAGCACATCAACTCCTTATAGTTGGTCACTAAAAAATGGGAGAGCATTTGCTCTCCCAAATTTGTTAAAACAAGTGGGAGGGTTAAATGACTGAAACAGAAATTATAAAAGAAAAAAAAAGAAACATCTATTCAAGTTTTTTTGCAGAAGATTACGTCTCAAAGTTTTTATTTAAATCAATATTACACCATGTTATTTCTCTAGAAATATATGAAAATAACAAATTAAATGGAATTTCTTTTGAAACAATTTGTGCAAATGTACCTAAGTCAATTGGCTCTAGATCATCTATTCAATCGATTTTAAACGAAGCATTAGAAAAAAATATTTTTGTTAAAGAACAAAATCAATCTGATAAACGGATTAAAAATTACTATTTAAGCAATAATTTTCTTGATAAGATAAATGGATGGTTAAAAAAAGAGGGTACTTTTTTTAATAAAATGATTTTAGAAAATTAATTATATTTTAATAATTAAATTTAATACTATTTGTTGATACTTTTCGAATTATAGTTATAACTCTTATCACGTTCATCACTGTTTTAGAGTGACGGAAGTAGACGAAAGTCGAAGGAACGCATGCAAAGTTATTAAATCGTTCAATTTGCAGTTTGCAAATCGGAAGTAGGTATACCCGAAGGAACGCGGATCTTATTAATTAATTTCCATAGCTAAGCATGAAGTAATGCATAACTAAAGGTTAGTTATGTATTTATAATTTTATATGGAGTTAAATAATGTATAAAAAATTTTTAAGTCTTTTTACAATTTTCTCTTTTATTTTGTTGTTAAGTTCAACTGTGAGAGCAGAGGTAGACGCTGAAGTAGCATATATATTTAATACATTCTCTTTTTTAGTATGTGGATTTTTAGTCATGTGGATGGCTGCAGGATTTCTATTTTTAGAATCAGGCCTTGTTACAACGAGAAGTGTATCAACTATTGCTGCTAAAAATATTGGAAAGTTCGCAATTGTTTCAATTGTTTTCTATTTAATTGGATATAATCTTGGATATTCTGTCCCTGAAGGAGGCTATGTTGGAACACCATCTATATGGACTGATAATTCATCTATGGAAACAGGTTACTCAGATGCTTCAGACTGGTTTTTTCAAGCTTTATTTGTTTGTGCTACTGTTTCTATTGTATCTGGTGCTGTTGCAGAGCGAATAAAAATTTGGCCTTTCTTTACTTTTGCGGCAATTCTTGGAGGAGTAATTTATCCAATTCAAATGGGTTGGGAATGGGGTGGAGGATGGTTAGACGCCCTAGGATTTGCAGATTTCGCTGGCTCAACATTAGTGCACGCTTGTGGTGGTTCTGCAGCTTTAGCAGGAGTAATTCTTTTAGGTCCAAGACTTGGAAGATTTAGTTCGAGTGGAGAACCAGCTAATATGGCTCCATTTGCTCCATCATCAATTCCTTTAGTTACATTAGGAACATTTATTTTATGGATGGGTTGGTATGGTTTTAATGGCGGATCACAACTTGCATTAGGTTCTTATGAAGATGCAACAGCAATGTCTAAAATTTTCATGAACACTCAACTTGCTGCTTGCGGTGGATGTATGGCTGGTGCAGCAATAACAAGATTAATTGGTGGAAAAACTGATATTGTCATGATGCTTAATGGAGCTCTGGCAGGTTTAGTGTCAATAACAGCTGAGCCATTAATGCCTAGTCCATTGCTTGCTATTGGAATAGGAGCAGTTGGTGGAGTAATAATGTATTATGGAACTAACTTCTTAAATTCATTAAAATTAGATGATGTTGTTGGGGCAATACCAGTACATATGTTTGCTGGTATTTGGGGAACATTGGTTGTCCCTTTAACTAATCCTGATGCATCATACTCAATTCAGTTATTAGGTGTTGGATCAGTGTGTATCTTTGTTTTTGTTTTCTCATATATTGTAATATATTTAATTAAAAATATTATGGGATTACGAATTAGTAAAGAAGCTGAAAAACTTGGAACTGATAAAGCTGAGGTTGGAGTCATAGCTTATTCAATAAGAGATTAATACATATAAAAATATTAAGAGAGGTAGTCTTACCTCTCTTAAAAAAAAGGAGGTTAATTATGAAAACATCATTTATGATCAGTGGAAAGAAGCATTTTTTGAAATATGAAAGAAAAATGCCTGAAAAAGAAGTACTTAAAATGAAATCATTTGTGACTAATAAAGGTATTAAGCTTGCAAAAACTGCAAAGTTTAAAATAAAAAAAGTTTTAGAAAAAGATAAGGAAAGAGTTTTTGATATTATTTTATAATTAACAACTACCTGAAAATATTGAAAGTTTACTTGCGTCTATTCCTAATAAATTAAATGCATCGTTCCATTTATTATTAACTTTTTCATCAAAAATAAAATCACTGTTTGCTTTTAGTGTCATCCAACTATTTGACGCTAGTTCCTTTTCAATTTGTCCTGGACCCCATCCCGCATATCCAAGAGCTAAAATACTATTTTTTGGACCATTACCTTTAGAAAGGTCTTCAAAAAATTCTGAAGTACTAGTTAACGCCACACCTTTGTCTATTGTTAGAGTTTCTTTTTGAATTACTTCGTCAGAATGTAAAACGAACCCCCTACCACTTTCAACAGGACCACCATAGCGAATGTATAGCTTCTTATCTTCTAATGGCTTGTCTATACCTAGTTGTTCAAGCAAATCTGGGTAAAGATCATAATCAATTTTTTTGTTGATTATTATACCCATAGCCCCATCTTTTGAGTGAGCACACATATAAATTACCGTTTTTTCAAATCTATCATCTTCTAATGAAGGCATTGAAATTAAGAACTGACCAGTTAAATTCATATAGTATATATATTCGTATTAATTTATATTTTTCAATATTGTATTGATTTATTTTATATGGACAAGGTAATAAAAGTTATAAATCTATCAAAAATAGCAATAATACTTGCTCTTGGGCTATTTAGCACAGCTGGATACTCCTTATCTTCAGATTGGGCAATTAGTGAAAAATCAAAAGTTAGATTAATTTCACCAATGACCGCATCAAATAATAACAACCAATTAATTTTAGCATTAGAATATGAACTAGAAGAGGAATGGAAAACCTATTGGAAATCTCCTGGAGGAGGAGGTTTTCCTCAAAAAATTATATGGAATAATTCTTCGAATGTTAAAGATATAAAAATACTATGGCCAGAGCCAATAGAATTTGAAATACTAGGTTTAAAATCGATTGGATATAAAGATAAAGTTATCTTTCCTTTGATTGTAGATCTTGAAGATAATCAAAAACAAACAAATTTAAATTTAAATATTAATTATTTAGTTTGTAGAGATGTTTGCATTCCAGGTAATGCGGATATATTTTTAAACTTACCATCTGGAGATGCCGCATATACAGACTATTTTTTTGAAATTGAAAAAGTTTTATCTACTACTTTTAACAATAATATTGATTTTACACCTATTTCTAATTTCTCATTTAAGGCTATTGAAAATAATAATAACGTAATTTTTGATATAGAAATATCAACCACCTCTTTTTTTGATGATCCAAAAATTTTTATTCACACACCATTTGGACTACCTGTCGTAGAATCAATAAATAATTATTCCCTTGATTTCCAAAAATTGAACACCTCTCTAAATTATAGTGCCGATCAATTTAATGAAAAAAAATTTCCAATAGAAATATTTTTTTATGATAATAATCACAGCTTTAAAGTTGAAAAAGATGTAGAAATTGAAAATGTAGATAAAAATATTTCTATAAACAATAGTCTTGTATACTTACTCTTAATTTCGCTCTTAGGCGGGTTTATTTTGAATCTTATGCCATGTGTATTTCCAGTGTTATCGTTAAAATTATTATCTGTAATTAATACTGAAGATACAAAGATAAAAAGTAGTTTTTTTATAACTGTATTGGGTATTATTACTTCTTTTCTAATACTTGGCTCATTCTTTGCTATTCTTAAACAAATTAACATTTCAATATCTTGGGGTATGCAATTTCAAGAACCTTACTTTTTAATGTTTATTTTAACTATTATATCAATATTCTTCTTGAATACACTTGGTCTTTTCGAAATAAATTTACCAAGTTTTTTATATTCATCAAAAATTTTAAATTCAGGAAATAATTTTTATACAAAGAATTTTTTTAATGGTTTTTTTGCTACACTTCTTGCTACACCTTGTTCTGCACCTTATTTGGGTACAGCTGTAACGGCTGCTTTTACTCAATCAACAACTTATCTATTTTTAATATTCTGTTTTATGGGTATAGGAATGAGCATACCTTATTTGGTTATTGCTTTTTTTCCAGGCTTAATTTCCTTTTTACCTCGATCTGGAAAATGGATGATTTATTTTAAATATTTTTTATCTATTTTATTATTGATAACAATAGTTTGGCTATTAAGTGTATTAAATAACTATTTTAATTATTTTTTTGTAGTTACATTTACTCTTTTATTAGTCTTAATATCAGCAATTTTAAAATTTAAAATTTACCAAACTCCATTGATTATTTCTTTAATAATTATTTTCTTTTTAACTCCATATTTAAATTTTTTTAAAAAAATCAATGAAGAAAATTATAAAAGTAATGATTGGTTAGATTTTAATTCCAAAAGTATTTCTGAAATAATAGCTAATAATGAAATTATTTTTTTAGATATAACGGCAGATTGGTGCATTACCTGTAAGTTTAATAAAATTAATGTTTTAAACTCAGAAACAGTTTCAGACTTTTTTGATTCACAAGAAGTGATATTAATAAAAGCTGATTGGACAAAACCAAATGAAAAAATAAATAAATTTTTAAAAAAATATAATAAATTTGGAATACCTTTTAATGCATTTTATTCTTCAAAGTTTCCAGAAGGTATAGTAATGAATGAAATATTGACTGAGAAACAAATATTTGAAACCTATAATAAAGTTAAATAAAAAACATGGTTATTGATGATTTTAAAGTTCCTATCATTAAAAAAGGTATTTCATCTATATCTTCATTAAAAAATGAATTTATAAATAAAAAAATTATTCTATTTGGTGTTCCTGGTGCATTTACGCCAACTTGTTCTGAGAAACATCTTCCAAGTTACATTAAATTATATGATTCATTTATAGATAAAAAAATTGATGGCATTTACTGTCTATCTGTAAATGATGAACATGTGATGAAATCTTGGTTAGTGAGTTATACAGATGGAGAAATAATCAATGGAATTGCAGATGGAAATGCTGAGATTACAAAGTATTTTGACTTGATATCTGATAAGACAAAAAATTATATGGGTTTTAGGTGTCGAAGGTTTGCGATGATAATTGAGAATAATGTGATTTTAAACAAATTTATTGAAAATGATGGCGAATATAATGTTAGTTCAGCAGAATATATTTTAGAACAAATTTAATGAATAAAATTAATTTAGAAAATAGAGTCGCAATTGTCACTGGTGGGGCCCAAGGGTTTGGGTTAGCAATTACAAAAAGATTTATAGAGTCAGGTGCAAGAGTATTAATATGGGACAAAGATATAGAATATTTAAATAAAGTTGATTTAAAAAATACTCAAAAAATCGAAGTTGATGTGTCAAATTATAAAAGTGTAGAGAAAGCTTTTGCCGAAAGTCTTAAGTATGAAAATAAAATTGATATTTTAGTAAATAATGCAGGAATAGCTGGACCAAACTTTAAGACATGGGATTATCCACTTGAGGAATGGCAAAAAGTTATAGACATAGATTTAAGCGGAGTATTTTATTGCTGTAAAACTATAGTTCCTCATTTTATTAAACATAATTATGGACGTATTGTTAATATCTCCTCGATAGCTGGTAAGGAAGGTAATCCAAATGCAATGCCTTATAGTGCAGCAAAAGCAGGAGTTATCGCTCTTACTAAATCTTTAGGAAAAGAATTAGCTGAAAATAATATTTCAGTGAATTGTGTTACCCCTGCACCTGCTAAGACACGTATTTTTGATCAAATTACGCAAGAACATATTGATTATATGTTATCAAAAATTCCTAGAAATAGATTTGTGTTAGTTGAAGAACTAGCTTCTTTAGTTGCATGGATGTCTTCCGAAGAAAATTCTTATACCACAGGATCAACTTTTGATTTGAGTGGAGGGCGAGCTACCTATTAATTTTTTCTTCTTTGTATAAGAGCGTAAACTGTAACGGCAACCGTAATCATGAGCCCATTGATAAATTTTACATAAAAACCAGATAAGCCTAGAGCAACTATGCCCGATTCCAATGAACCAATAATTAATACTCCAATAAAGGTTCCAAAAATAGTACCTTTACCACCAAAGACAGAAGTACCTCCAACAAATACAGCAGCTAATGTCGTTAACATTAAACCCTCACCTTGTGTAGGCCAGAAATATAACATTTCATACATAGTAAAAATTCCTGCTAAAGCTGAGAAAAATCCTAACTGAACAAACGCAATAATTTTTACATTATCAACATTAATCCCCATCATTTGAGCACTGGCTTTATTGTCACCTACAAAGTGGATGTGATTTCCAAATTTATGGTATCGATAAACCCATTGCATTAATCCAGTTAATACAATGAACCAAATAAATTGCATTGGAATTTTTCCAAATAATTTTTCAACAAATATCATATGATGCCATGTATCATCTGCTACATCTACGATTGCGATACCACTACCTTGGGAAATGACATTAACTAGTCCACGCCAAAAAAATAATGTTCCTATGGTGGCAACTATCGAAGGTATACCAATTTTGGTAACAAGTAGCCCGTTAACTAAACCAGCAAACATTCCAAGTGAAGTTGCTAATATAAAAGCAATAAAAACATTACCATCTGTTGAAGTCATAACCATTCCAAATATGAGTGAGGTAATCCCAACTATAGATGGAAATGATAAGTCTATTTCACCAAGCGTTACAACAAATGTTGCTGAAATGGCAATAATTCCAAAAAATGGCATTGATTGCATAAAAGCTCGATA
Organism: uncultured Alphaproteobacteria bacterium; assembly: GCA_902514875.1. Classification (GTDB taxonomy): domain Bacteria; phylum Pseudomonadota; class Alphaproteobacteria; order HIMB59; genus CACPNW01. Next base: position 41,829 of record CABXSY010000003.1, read on the forward strand.
AATAGGAAATCTTGTAAATACATGAGGTGCGCCCAAGAAATAAATTAAGAATAGTACAAGGGCAATAATAGTTATACTTATCTCAAGCTTATGGGTTTTTACAAAATAACTATTTAATATACTACTCATTTACTCTTCGACTTTTATTTTTCCAGATTCATGGAGTTGAATCATTTTTTGTACAAGTTCTTCTCTAGAGATATCTTCTTTATTAAATTCTCCAACAACTTCACCTCTATCTAAAATAATAAATCTATCTGCAGCACCATATACATGAATTATATTATGATCGATAAAAATTGCTGATTTGTTTTCTTTTTTTAAACCTTTAACAAAATTAAGAACTTTTTCAGTTTCTTGAATAGATAAACCCATAGTTGGTTCATCTAGAACGATTAAATCAGAATTAAAATATAAGGATCTTCCAAATGCAACACCTTGTTTTTCTCCGCCAGATAACCCCATTACTTGAGAGTCAACTGTTATAGCTTTTGATGTAAATCCTATATAATCACGAAGAATTTTCTCAGCTTCTTTTCTTTGTTTTTTTATATCTAAAAAACCAAATGAGTTTGTAATTTCTCTTCCCGCAAATATGTTTCTAAATAATTCTTGTTGATCACACAATGCTCTTTCTTGATAAACTGCTTCAATTCCCATTTTTCTTGATTGAGCAACTGATTTAATTTTTACTTCTTCTTGTTTAAAAAAAACTTTTCCTGAGTTTGGACTATGAACTCCCGTTATGACTTTGATAAGTGTTGATTTTCCAGCTCCATTATCTCCTATTAAAGCAACAACTTCACCTTTATTTATTTTAATATTTACATTTTTTAAAACTTTTACATTTCCAAAGTTTTTATAAATATTTTCTAATTTTAATAGTTCTTCTGTCATAAAAAAATTAACCTGCCTTATAAAATAAGGCAGGTTTTTAATATTTTAATTTATCTGATTTGTACGGCTGCTAATGGAGCAACAGCTTCCACGTTACCAGCTGTAACAAATGCAGCACCAGTATCCATTGCTAATCCAGCCATTCCATATTTTGTACTTAGGAATAATTGAATAATTGGCATGTATCCCTGAATAAATGGTTGCTGATCAATTACTACATCGATGTAACCAGAATTTATTCCATCAACAATTGGAGCTGATAAGTCGAATCCAGCACCACATACTTCTTCAGTACCGTGACCAGCAGCTTTCATGTAAGTTGGTAAACTTGCAGTTAATCCACCATGATCAGTAATTGCCATTTTGATATCAGGATTTGCACTATATGTTGCAACATACATAGGAGTTCCCTGTGATGCATCTGAATTTACGTTATCAGGAATTTCTTGATAAACAACTTCTACACCAGCTGCTTCAACTCCAGCTATTGCACCTTTAGTTCTTTCTCCTCTATTTGGCATACTTGCAAGACCCCAGATAAAAGCTTTATCTCCAGCTTGTAGACCACAAACTTCAACAGCTTTTTTACCTAGATTAAATCCAGCATCAAATAAATCTGCTCCTGCATAACCAAATCCTTCAGTTTTATACTCTGACTCAAGGTCAGGAAGAGGTGTGTTCATAGTAGTAATAACTATTCCCATTTCTCTAGCTTCTTGAATGATAGGTCTCATTGCAGCGTCACCTGGGAAACCATAGATAGCAATTCCATCAGGCTGTAAAGCAACAGCTTCTTTGAATTGTTTAATCATGATTTCTGAATTCCATTGTGACCAGTAATAGTCTACATCACAACCAGTATGTTCAGCAGCAGCTACTGCACCATTATAAACAATAGTTCCAAATGGACCACCTTCAGGTCCGCCTGGGAAAAATATAAATTTCTTATCACAGCTATAATCATTTTTTGCTACTGCTGAAGTAGATGCAAAAGCAAAAAATAGAGCAATGATTGCAAAGATTTTTTTCATAATTCCTCCAAATAATTTATGACTCAGTTTATAAGTAAATAAATCAATAATACAATTAAATAAAAGTATTAGAGACTTTATTATAAATTAAATTCAAGTTACCTTGAGTAGATAAAATAGTCGCACTTAATTACTAATTTATAGCAATTTTTATATTTATAAGATTATTAAAAAGTGTTATTTTTTAATTATGGAAGTAGATTTAGGGAAATGGTATCGAGCAAATATAGATAAAAAAGAATTCAAGAAGTTATGCAAGAAATCTGATTGGCAGGGTTTTAAGCATATGATTATTTATTTTTCATCTCTATTTGTTTTTGGATATCTTGCATATGTCACATGGGGCACTTGGTGGTCTTTATTATTTTTTATAATATACGGAAATATTTGGGGATGTAGTGATGCTATTTGGCATGAAACTGGTCACAGAACAGCTTTTAAATCTAAATTCTGGAATGATTTCTTTTATTACATTGCAAGTTTCATGGATAATTTCGAGCCTATAAGATGGAGATATTCTCATTATCATCATCACACTTATACCCAATTTAATGATCCTGTGGATTTTGAAATACATGTAAAAAAACCAACTGATTTAATTGTATTTTTCTCACACTACATTCCGTTCTCCGGTTTTGTTTTTTTTAAAAATTCTCTTCAATGGGAAACTATAAAACATGCATTTGGTGTGACTACTGATGTAATGAAAGTTTGTATTCCTGAAAACGAAAGATGGAAATGTAGATTATCCGCTTGGAGTCATCTCTCTATTTGGATTATAAGTATTGCTTCTTCAGTATACTTTCAAAGCTGGCTTCCAGTTCTATTCGTTTTATTACCTAATTTTTATGGAAAGACACTCGTAATGCTAATGGGCCTTACTCAACACGCAGGACTTAGAGAAGATAAAAGAGATCACAGGTATACAACCAGAACAGTATATTTAAATCCAGTTTTAAGTTTTTTATATTGGCATATGGAATATCATGTTGAGCACCATATGTTCCCTCAAGTTCCTTCACATAATTTACCTAAACTACATGCTATGATTAAAGATCAATTACCACCTGCTAGAAAAGGACTTATAGGGGCTTACAAAGAAATTGTTCCAGCACTAATAAAACAAGCAAAAAATCCAGACTATCAAATCCCATTGTCAGTTCCAAGTAACGCCTAAATTAAATGAAAAATAACATTATAATTTTAGGCGGCGGTCAAGCTGCAATCTATGCTGCTAGAGAGGTTAGAAAAAATGATACAGATTCAAATATAAAAATATTAAGTGAAGAAAATTTATTACCATATGAAAGACCTCCTTTATCTAAAGATTTTTTGTTAAATAAAAAAAATGAGGATGATCTTTATTTTCATTCTAGCGACGTACTAAAAAATGAAAATATAGATTTTGAAAATGTATTAATTAATAAAGTTGATTTTGAAAATAAAAAACTTTTTACAAAAAATGATGATGTTTACTCTTATAATAGCCTATTAATTTCAACAGGTTCTGAAAATAAAAAGCTTAGTCTAGATAAAAATTTAAATGATGATATTTATTATTTAAGAAATTTAGAAGAAGCCAAAACTATTAAAGAAAAAATTTCAAATAAAAATAAAATAACTATTATTGGAGGTGGTTTCATTGGCTTAGAAATAGCTTCATCTATATCTCAGCTTAAAAAAAAAGTAACAGTTATCGAAATCGGTAATCAACTCATGGGAAGAATTATACCTAAACAAATTGCTGACCTGGTTCAAAAAACTCACATAGAGCATGGTAATGATATAATATTAAATAAACAGATAGAAAAAATAAGTAAAAAAAATGATATTTATGAAATTTTATTAAATGATAATTCTTTAATAGAAACAGAATTTATAATTGCTGGTATAGGATCAACTCCTTCTATAAAATTATTTGAAAATACAAATTTAAAACTTGATAATGGTATAGTAACCAATCAATATTGTGAAACTTCCATTAAAGATGTTTATGCAGCAGGTGACGTATCTAATTTTTATCATCCATTATATGAAAGAAATATAAGACTTGAGTCTTATCAACATGCACAAAATCATGGAATTTGTGCTGGAAAAAATATTGCTGGAGTAAAAACAGAATACTCTTCAGTTCCTTGGATGTGGTCTGATCAATTTAATTTAAATCTTCAACTGACCGGTATTTGTGATGATTATGATGAAATGGTTGAAAGAGGTAATAATATTAATAATGGTGTAATTTATTTTTTTCTAAAAAATAAAATAATAAAAGGCGCATGTGGTTTAGGAATTGTAGGAAAAGTGGGTCGTGACATTAGAATAACTTCTAAATTAAGTGAGAAAAATACCATAGTAGATACACAAATTCTCTCAGATGAAACTCAAAAATTAAATAAACTTATACAAAAATAATAATTTGATTATTTAATATTTATTTTCAGAAAATAGACATTATATACAAATTATGTCTGAAGAAAATTGGATAGAAGTAGGCTCAACAGATAGTATTGAAGAAGAAGATCTTATTAGATTTGATCATCAAGATAAAACTTTTTGCGTATACAGATTAACAGATGGTTTTTATGCAACTGATGGGATGTGTACACATGAAACAGTACATCTTGAAGATGGCCTGGTTATGGATGATGAAATCGAATGTCCAATGCATCAAGGTATTTTTAATATTAAGTCTGGAGAAGCATTAAGCCCACCAGCTTGTGAGGATTTAAAAACATACCCAGTTAAAGTTGATAATGATAAAATATTCATTAAGATAGATTAAATATTTTTTTGGAGATTTTATGAGTAGAAAAAAACTTACAGTTTACGATTATTTGCAATGCAAAGGTAAAAGACAATTAAGTGTTATGTTTGTACACAATGCTGACGAAGCTGCAGCAGCTGAAGAAGCAGGTATTGACATGATATGTACTTCGCATGATGCTCCACAATTTGGTATTTATAATTCTTTTGATGAGCTGAAAAGAATTCGTGAGGCTGCACCAACTTGCTTTATGCAGTCCGGAGGTGCAGTAAGAGTAGCTTCTGAGTATGAAGCAATGAAGCTTTCACACAAGTATTTAGATATAGGCGCAGATGTAATCTATGGAGGTAATTGGAGTTACAAATGGATTAGAGCATTAAGAGACGAATATGTACCAATTAATAGTCATGTTGGATTAGTTCCAGGAAATGCCACTTGGATTGGTGGATTTGTTGCTCAAGGCAAAACTGCTGATAAAGCAATTAGAATTTTAGAACATACCCTTGAGTTACAAGAAGCAGGAGCTATTGGAGTTGAGCTCGAAGTAGTTCCACCGAAAGTTGCTGAAGTGATTACAAAAAAAGTTAATATTATGACTCTCTCAATGGGAAGTGGCTCTGGATGTGACGGACAATATTTATTTGCTAATGATGTTCTGGGATATACTCAGGGAAAAATTCCAAGACATGCACGTATTTATAGAGATTTTAAAAAAGAATTTGCAAAACTACAAACTGAAAGAGTTAATGCATTCAAAGAGTTTCATGATGATACAGTAAACAAAAAATTTAATGATCCTAAAATCACAGTTAATATCGATGATGGTGAATTTGACAAATTTTTAAAGCTTTCAGAAAAATTTTGATCAATGTTTGCAGGCGAAGTTGATTTAAATACTTGGTATAAACCAAAAATAGATAAGAAAAAGTTAAAGGAACTTTCTAAGAGATCTGATTCAAAAGGTTTAATTGATATATCTGTATTTATTGTTGCTCTACTATTAAGCGGATATCTTTGTGTTGTAAGTTGGGGTACTTTTTGGTCAATTCCTGCTCTTCTACTTTATGGAAACATTTTCTATTGTAAAATCATTAGCATTCAACATGAAACAAATCACGAAACATATTTTAAAACAAGAGTGTTAAATAAATTTTTTTATCATATAACTTCTTTGCTTGGTGGTTTTGAAGCAGTTCGATGGAAGTGGAGTCATTTTCATCACCATACCTACACAATTTTTACTCATGAGGAAGTATATGATTATGAAAATAATAGTCCTAAACCTACAGAACCTATTAGATTTCTTTTAAATTTTTTACCTCTGGGTCCTTTAATTAATATTCAAAAAATAAGACATTTTACACATTTTGAAATAATCAAACATTCATTTGGAATAATTACTGCTGTTGTAAATATTACTGTACCTGAAAAAGAGATAAAAAAAATTATTAATAGCTCAAGATTATATGTTGTTTTTTGGCTAATCATTATTGCATCCTCAATTCTTTTTAAAACCTGGTTGCCAATAATAATGTTAATTCTGCCTCCATTTTATGGAAATACTATTTTAATGATTTGTGGAATGACACAACATGCAGGATTAGCTGACAATGTTAAAGATCATAGAAAAAGTACAAGAACAGTAATCATGAATCCTTTTTTCAGTTTTTTGTATTCGAATATGGAATATCATATTGAGCATCACATCTTTCCAAAAATTCCTTGTCATAACCTCAAAGCTTTTCACCAAGTAGTTAAAGATCAAATGCCAACTCCAAGAAAAGGTGTAATAAATGCTTACAAAGAAATTATTCCTGCTATTTTTAAACAAGCAAAAGATAAAAATTATTATTTGAATGTTGAGGTACCAAGTACTAACTAGTTATGAGAAAAAAAATAACTGTTAAGGACTTACAAAGTTTTAAAGGTAAAAAAAAATTAGTTTGTATATTAATTAAAAACGAAGAAGAAGCATTAGCAGCTGATAAGGTTGGTTTTGAGATGCTTGCAACTGGTTTAGCAGGTAAGTACAAAAATGATGATGACCATCCTAATTTTGATCAATTAGTTAAAATGAGAGAGGCTGCTCCTACTGCATTCATGCACTGTGGCGCTCCCGACAGTTTTATACCAACAATTGATGAAGCTAAAAAATTTTCATTTAAAATATTAGAGCATGGTTTTGATATGCTTTATTGTAATACACGTTTTGATTTAATAGGAGAATTATTCAAAGAAGGAATTCCTTGTTTAGGCCATGTTGGTCTGGTCCCACCCAAACGAACTTGGACTGGAGGATTTGTAGCAGTAGGCAAAACAGCAAAAGAAGCTATGTGGATTTATGATCAGTGTTTAAAAATTCAAGATGCTGGAGGGGTTGCTATAGAAATGGAGTGTGTGCCATATAAAATTGCAGAGGTTATTTCAAAAAAAGTGGAACCAACAGTTATGTCAATGGGAAGTGGGTCTGGATGCGACGTGGAATACGTTTTCGGATGCGACATATTAGGAACTACGAAGGGTAAAATACCTCGACATGCAAAAAAATATAGGGATTTTCAACAAGAATTTGCAAGACTTCAAAAAGAAAGAGAGTCTGCCTTTAAAGAATTTTATGATGATGTTCATACTGGTGCTTTTCCTGAGAAAAAAAATATTGTAGAAATTAATGAAAATGAACTAGATATATTTTTAAATAAATTAGAAAAAAGAGGATAGTTGTGAATAGAGACAAATTAAATGATGAAAATTATGGTACAAGAGACAAAAGAGGTCATTGGAAACCTTTTGGTACTATAAGTATAAATCCTCCTAAAGAAATTTTTTATAATCCGATAAGATTATTAAAATATTTTTTTAAGTTTCCAGGAATATTTTTTCCATGGACATTTGTTTTTGGAGCAATAACAGTAGCAACCTATCTATTTTTAACACCTTCCTTAGAAAGCATGAAGACTTTCGAAGTTGGTTGGATATCTTATATTTTTTTGAGAAATGCAGCAATTATACTTTTATGGACAGGTTTTTTTCATCTAAGATTAAAAACACAAGGAACTTCATTTAAGTATAATCCACGACCTTTGGAAAAAAACAATTCGACATTTTTGTTCAACGATCAAACAAAAGATAATTTATTTTATACTTTTTGTAGCGCAATTCCACTTTGGACAGCTTATGAAGTAATTACGTTTTGGGCATTTGCTAATCAAATAATACCATATGTAAGTTGGGAAGCTTACCCCATTTATTGTTGTTTTATGTTTTTCTTAGTTCCTTTTATACGTGATGCACATTTTTATTTAACTCATAGATTATTACATTGGGCACCACTTTATAAAATAGCTCATAAAGTACATCATCGTAACACTAATACAGGCGCTTGGTCCGGAATGTCTATGCATCCAATTGAGCACATACTATATTTTTCTGGTATACTCATTCACTGGATTATTCCTTCACATCCTCTAGTGGCAATGTATCATGTCTTCCATGCTGGTTTGGCACCTACTCCAGGTCATACAGGATATGAAAAGATGACTTTTAAAAATGGTGTAACAATTCCAACTGGTGATTATATGCATTATATTCATCATAAATATTTTGAATGTAATTACTCTGGTGGAAATACAAGCTTCCTGGATAAACTAATGGGCACTTTTCATGATGGGTCTGAAGATGCAACAAAAGAAGTGATGGCTCGTATTAAAGATAAAGCTCATTATCTTTAAACTTATCTTCATAAATTTTTAATTTTATTATATTGATCTTATATATGAGTAAGGTTGAAATATTTAAAGATGTAAAAAATAGCTTAGGCGAAGGCATTACATGGTCGCCACTTAATAGTTGTATATATTGGTTAGACATAATGCCAAAATCTGTTTTGTTTAAAATTGATTTAAATTCTAACAAATTAGAAACTTTTGATTTACCCGAATTTGTTACAGCGTCTTCGATAATATCTAATAATGAAATTGCTTTAGTATCAAACAATGGTGTAAACAAATTTGATTTTAATACCAATAGTTATGAAAGAATTATTGATGTAGAAAAAGATATTCCAACAAACAGGTCTAATGATGGTGCATCTGATGCTAATGGGAGACTTTGGTTTGGAACAATGCAAAATAATTTTAATAAAGATGGAAGTGCTAAATCTTTAGATACTAAATCTGGGAGTTTATACTGTCTATCAGGTAATCAATTAAATATTGTTGAAAAAAATCTTGGCATACCTAATACGTTTGTATGGAGTCCAGATAATACAAAATTTTATTTTGCAGATACAATAGAAGGCTCATTACTTGAATATAAATTCAACCTAGATGAAGGTATTTTATCAGATAAAAAAATTTTTTTTAATTTTGATAGAGGTGCTCCAGATGGATCAACTATTGATAGTGATGGTTTTATTTGGAATTGTCGTTGGGGTGGATCGTGTGTTGTAAAAATTGATCCAAAAGGCAGGGTTGATCAAATTTACGAGCTACCTGTTGAAAATGTAACAAATTGTGTTTTTGGTGGAAATGATCTCAAAACTCTATTTATTACTACTGCTAATAATTCAGATAAAAATAAATATGATGGCAGTTTATTTGCATTAAATGTAAATACCCCTGGTATTGAAGATAATAAATTTAAAATTTGATTTTTTACTTTAATTAGATAAGACTTTTTTGATGAATAAAAAAAATAAATTTAGATCTTCTGATTGGTATAATTCTAAATCACATAGAAGAGATACTTTTATACATAGGGGCTGGATGAGAAATCAAGGTCACCCCAATCATTTGTTTGATGGACGTCCTGTAATTGGTATTTGTAATACTTGGTCAGAGCTAACACCTTGTAATGGTCATTTTAGGGAGATAGCAGAGTCAGTTAAAAAAGGTGTTTATGAAGCTGGCGGTTTTCCTTTGGAATTTCCAGTCTTTTCAGCAAGTGAATCCAATTTAAGACCAACAGCTATGTTGTTTAGAAATTTAGCAAGTATGGATGTTGAAGAAGCAATAAGAGGTAATCCCATTGATGGAGTCGTATTGCTAATGGGTTGTGATAAGACTACACCTTCATTGATGATGGGAGCTGCAAGTGTTGATCTTCCTACAATTGGTGTGTCAGGTGGACCAATGCTTAATGGACATCATCAAGGAGAAATAATAGGTTCTGGCACTGGCGTTTGGAAACTTGATGCAGATTTAAATGCGGGCATAATAACAGAAGAAGATTTTATTAATGCAGAAATTTCAATGAGTAGATCTAAAGGTAATTGTATGACAATGGGGACTGCATCAACAATGGGATCAATGGTAGAAGCATTAGGAATGTCACTACCTGGAAATGCCGCAATACCTGCGGTTGATTCAAGAAGATATGCTTTAGCCCATATGTCTGGGAAAAGAATTGTTGAAATGGTCAAGGAAGATATAACTATGTCAAAAATTGTTACAAAAAAATCATTTGAAAATGCAATTAAGGTCAATGGAGCAATAGGCGGATCAACAAATGCAGTTATCCATTTAGCTGCAATTGCAGGTCGAATGGAAATTGATTTAGATTTAGATGATTGGAATAAATGTGGAGATGGTATTCCAACTTTAGTAAATCTACAGCCTTCAGGAAAATACTTAATGGAAGATTTTTATTATGCAGGTGGTGTTCCAGTAGTCATAAAAAGATTAATGGAAAAAAAATTAATAGATGAAAATTCAATGACTGTTAACGGAAAAACTATAGCTGAGAATAATATAAACGCTAAATGTTGGAACAATGAAGTTATAAAAGAATTTGAAAATCCGTTAACAAAAAATGGAGGAATTAAAATTCTAAGGGGTAATATCGCTCCAAATGGGGCAATTATTAAACCCTCAGCTGCATCACCAGAATTAATGAAACATACTGGAAGAGCGGTAGTTTTTGAAAGCGTAGAAGAGTTTCATGAAAAGATTGATGATCCTAATTTAGACGTTGATGAAAATTCAATATTAGTTTTAAAAAATTGTGGACCAAAAGGCTATCCTGGTATGGCTGAAGTCGGTAATATGCGTCTTCCGCAAAAAGTTCTTAAAAAAGGTGTTAGAGATATGATTAGAATATCTGATGCAAGAATGAGTGGAACAGCATATGGTACAGTAATACTTCATACTGCTCCAGAAGCTGCAGTCAAAGGTCCTTTAGCAGCAGTTCAAAATGGCGATGAAATAGAAGTAGATGTTGATCAAGGCACAATGAATTTAAAAGTGGATAATGAAACAATAAAAAATCGTCTAGAAAAATATTCACCTGTTGTTCCAGAAATCACAGGTGGTTACCAAAAAATGTATGTAGAGCATGTTATGCAAGCTGACAAAGGAGCAGATCTAGATTTTCTAATTGGGAAAAGAGGTGCTGAAGTCAAAAGACATAGCCACTAATTATTATTGATGAATTTCAAAGTTGTCTAAATATTTTTCTGTTAACCTAATTCCTAATCCATGTTCATTTTCATCTAATTCAATAAAGCCATTCTTTGCCTGCGGTTCTCCATCAAAAATATACCAAAATAATTCATTACCAATTTCAACTGGCCAAAAAGGAAAATACTCAACAATTGGAGCATTAACAGAACTCATAGAAATATGAAAATTATGTACTTGTCCAGCATGAGGAATAACTGGTATTTGAAATGCCTCAGCTAGAGCAGAAATTTTATGTGCTTGTGTTATTCCCCCAACTCTATTTGTATCAAATTGCACAACATCAATTGCTTTTTTCTCTAGTAATTGTCTAAAACCAAAAAGCGTATATTCATGTTCACCCCCAGAAATAGGCGTTCTACATGATGCTTTTAAATCAGCATAACCGTCAATATCATCTGCTATAACTGGTTCTTCTAACCAACGTAGATTTTCATTGTCGATTAATCTCATCATTCTTTTTGCATATTCAAATGTCCAACCCATGTAAACATCTGCCATTATATCAACATTACCACCTACTACTGACCTTACGGTTTTAATAAGCTCAATATTTTTGTGCATACCTTCAGCACCATCTGTTGGTCCCCAACCAAGTCTTAATTTCATAGCTTTAAAACCTTGATCTAAATAATCTTTAGCTTCTTTTGCAAGACTATCTAATGGCTGGCTGTATAGCTTACTTGCATAACAAGGAAGTTTTGATTTAGTCTTGCCACCTAACAATTTAAATACAGGTTGCTTTGCTGACTTTCCAAGAGCATCCCATATTGCAATATCTACAGCACTAATAGCTGTCATTCCTATACCTTTTCTTCCCCAAGCTAATGTTTGTCGATACATTTTTTGCCATATATGTTCATAATCCCAAATACTTTCACCAATAATTGCTGGTGTTAAATAATTATCAATTACAGATTTACATGGTTCTGGAGATAATGCTGCATTACCTAAACCTATGAAACCATCACTTGTTTCTACTTCAACAACCAACCAACTATGAAATTTATAAGTTGTCCATCTGTCGTTTGAAATATTTTCTTGATTTACAATATCAGCAGCATTCGTACAAAAATTTTCATGAATTTTTTGAACAGGTCCTGTCCATTTATAAACTTTGGCTTTTACATTTACAATTTTACTCACAAATCAATATTATACTATATTATAAAAATTGAAGACATATTTTTTATTACTAAGATAAAAGTCTGAGTAATAATTTCAAAGATTCTAATGTAGGATTTATATTAGCTTTATTTTTACCCACTATATCAAAAGCGGTTCCATGTGCTGGAGTTGTAATTGGTATTGGTAAACCTCCTTGAACAGTAACGCCCTTTTCAAATCCAAATGATTTAAGCCCTGATTGTATTGCATCGTGATACATACCAACTAGACAATTATACTTTTTATTTTTATACGCTGTTATAAAAGATGTATCGCATGGTAACGGTCCATGTGTGCTAATTTTCATACGATTTGCTCTTCTTATCGCTGGAATAATTATTTTTTTTTCTTCACTTCCAAATTCTGCATGAGGATTTAATGCCTGTACTGCTATTTTAGGATTTTTTAATCCATTCATTTTTAAATATTTATTTATTAACTTTATTGGCTCAAGAATATTTTTAATAGTAATATTTTTTGCAACTTCTTTTAAAGGAATATGAGAAGTCACCCTAGCTGTCCAAAAATTATTTAATACATTAAGTTCACAGACATAACTTTTTATTTTAAATTTTTTTTTAAAATAATGAAGTTCATCTTTAACTTTCATTCCTGCAAGTTCTAAACTTGTTTTATTAAATGGAGCAAAATTTATTCCATCTATTTTTTTTTTATTAAATAAATCGACTGCCAAATTGATAGAATTTAAAACAGAAATTCCTGATTTTTTATTCGCTTTTCCAATAGGGAATTTTGTTTTTTGTTTAGTAATATCAAAGAAAATCTTATTAGTATTATCAAATTCTATTTGATTAATATTACGTATATATTTGATAGATTTGCTAACTTTTTGTTTTGCTATATATTTATCAAATATAGATTTTTCTCCAATAATTATAATATTTATCTTTTTCAAAATATTGTGAGATAAAATTTTAGAAATTAACTCACCGCCAATACCAGATGGATCACCCATAAGAATAGCAATAATTTTTTTTCTATTTTTCATTAAACTCTATAAAATTTTTCTGCATTTTCTGAGAAAACTTTATTAAGTTCATTTTGTGATAAATTTTTAGTTATTTCAAAATATGAATGCCAATAGTTATCAAAAGTATTAAAAATTTTATCTACTGGAAAATTTGATCCAAACATGCACCTATTAATACCAAAAATTTCAATTGTCTTAAGAACAAAATATTTGGTAGAAGTAACAGTCCAATTAGCGTTAAACATTCCTAAACCAGATATTTTACAAACAAAATTATCATTTTCTGCTAGAGATTTCATTTCCCTCATCCAATATTCCTTATACTCTTCTGTTTGAAAACAAGGTTCACCAGTATGATTTAATATAAATAAAACATTTGAATACCTTTTTGCTAATTTAGAGGCATCATCAAATTGATGAGGATATATCTGTATATCAAAAGATAATTCTCTATTACTGATATGTTTAAAGTTTTCTATCCATAACTCATCTTTTAAATAATCCTTTTTTGCATGAGAATATTGAGGCCTATCTCTATCAAATGACAAAATTTGCCGAATTCCTCGCACGTTCTTATAATCTAGATGCTGATCAAGAATATCACTAACCTTTTCTTTTGAAAAATCAGCAAATGCCACAATTCCATTTGGAATTTTTAAGTTATTATTATCAGAAATATTCTGCAACCATTTTGTTTCTTCTATTGGATTACTATCATCATGTTCAGCTTGAACATGAATAGATTTTATGAGATTTAAATTTTTAGCATCATTTAAATAATCATCTAATAAATAATTTTTTTTAATACTTTTAAAATTTCCAAAAAAAGCTTTTTCTTCATTACCACTTAACCAATGATAATGCGTTTCATTAGAATTAAGATCCCATAAATGGTGATGTGAATCAACAATAGCTATTTTTTGCATTTATTTTTTTATAAAATTGAATTTTTCCTATAAGTTTATAAAATTAATACAAATATATTATTTGAAAAGAGGTTTTATGAACTATGCATGGATTCTGGAGATTCAGCCAGGATATGAGGAAGAATATAAAAAAAGACATGATGAAATTTGGCCAGAAATGGTTCAAATGCTTAAAGAAGCTGGATTACGAAATTATAATATTTTTAGATATGGATTAAAATTATTTGGATATTTTGAAACTGATGATCTAAAAAAATCCATTAACTTTATTTCTAAAAGTGAAATTAATAAAAAATGGTCTGAATATATGGAGCCCATTATGAAAGTAGATATTGATCTAAAAACAAACTTTCCATATTTGTTACCTTTACAAATGCATTTAGATTAAAGATTAATAATGAGTAAAGTAAGAATTGGAGTCATAGGAGCAGGTTGGTGGGCAACAGAAAATCATATTCCACATTTAGCAGAAAGAAAAGAAGTTGAGTTAACAAGTGTATGTAAACTTGAAGAAGATCAATTAAAATTTGTTAGGGAGAAATTTGGTTTTAAATTTGCATCAACAAATTATAGAGAAATGCTTCAATTATCAGAATTAGATGGTGTAATAATTTCTTCTCCACATCACGCCCATTTTGAAAATGCCAAAGCTGCTCTTGAAAAAAATTGTCATGTAATGATTGAAAAACCTATGACAACAAATGTACAAGATTCTGAAATTTTAATTCAACTGGCAAAAAAAAATAATAAACAAATTTTAATTCCAAATGGGTTTAATTTTAAATCTTTTATGTCAAAAGCAGAAGAAATAATTACTAATGGTGTAATCGGTGAAATTAAGCACTTAGACGCAGCTTTTTCTTCTTCTTTAACTGATTTATTTCAAGGAGTTCCATTGAGTGAATCAAATAATCACACTTTTCAACCCCATGCATCAACTTGGTCTGATCCTGAAAAAGCTGGTGGCTATGGTTGGGGACAATTATCTCATATGTTCGCCGGAGTATTAAAAATTACTAATCTCGATCCAGAATGTATATTTTGTCTTTCTGTTCCTTCACCAACAAAAGTGGATTATACCAATGCAATATCAATGAAATTTACTAATGGCGCAACTGGATCATTTTCCGGCAGTGCTTATGTACCTAAAGATTTTGGAGGAACTTTTTATATTACAGTTCATGGAACTTTGGGTACTTTATATTTAGACATGGAAATAAAAAGAGAAAGACTATTTGTAAGACTCAATAATGGAAGTAACATCGAACACAAAATTAAAGAGGCTGATGGCACCTATTCTTATGGCACTAAAGAAGCATTAAATACTTTTATAGATATATGTTTAAATAAAAATGTAGAAAATCACTCTAATGGTGATCTTGCTCTAAAAACTGTAAGAATACTTGAAGCTATGTATAAATCTTTGAAAAGTGAAAAATTAGAACAAATATAATTATTTTCACCATTTATTAACAGATCCCAAAAGTAGTTTTTGTAAATTACTTCCATTTTTTTTTATTTTTGAAATAATTGGTCCATCAAATGTTTCTCGAGATTTCATCCATGAATTTTGGTAGCATATTAGGCTTACTCTTCTATTAGATTTAGAATTATTTGCTAAACCTCTATGATATATCCAGCCATTAAAGAGCACTGCTTGCCCAGGTTTTGCATAAACTATCTTTTGATCTGGAAATTCAAAATCTTTTTTCGGTGGTTTAAAAAAAGCTTTTTGACTTCCTGGCACTATTGCAATAGGGCCATTTTTATCTGTTAAAGAATCTAAGTAATATCCGCAATTTATTTGACCAGGTATACTCCCAATTGGCGTACCATTTGGATCTACAGGCCAATTACCATCTCTATGCCAATTTTGATTTTTAGAACCAGGCCTTGATAATCTTGCAGAGGCACTGTGCAACTGTATACAGTTTCCAAGAATTGCGGATATTCTTTTAATTACTGGTTTATTATCAAGTAAAAATAAAAAAGCTTTATCATATTCAAACAAATTAAAGTCAATATGATCTTTATTTTTTAATTTTTTAAAAGTTTTATCAAAAGTTTTTCTTAAAATTATAATTTGATTATTTGTTAAGGCTTTATCAATAATAAGATAGCCCCATTTAAGAAAAAAATTTACCTCTTTTTCTAAATTTTTATCTAAATCTGGATTTAGTTTATCTGGTATTATTTTTTTATCATAATTTATTTCAAACTCATTATTTAATTTATACATCAAAAACTTTTCCAGGATTTAAAATATTATTTGGATCAAAACTTCTCTTAATTAATTTCATTAGAGGAATATTATCTGGATGTTGTTTCAATAAATACTCTTTCTTTTGAAGACCTATACCGTGTTCGCCTGTTATAGTTCCATCCATTTCTAATGCTTTATCAATTAATTTATTACTAAATGCTCTAATATATTTATATTCATTTTCTTTGCTAGGATCGTAAACAACAGATACATGAAAGTTTCCATCCCCTACATGACCAACCATTGGTGCTCTTAATCCAGTATTTCTAAGTTCTGTTTCTGCAAATTTTATACATTCCACAATGTTTGAAATAGGTACACAAACATCAGTGACATACACTCTAATGTTATCTCCTTCTGCTTTTACTGAATAATACACATTATGCCTTGCTTTCCAGATTTTATTTCTTTCTTCAGTGTTTGCTGCCCACTTAAATTCACTACCATTATTATTTTTAGAAATTTCCTCCACTACATCAATCGATTCTTTATTAGAAATTTCGCTCCCATGGAACTCATAGAATAGTGTAGGCAAACTTTCTAAATTTTCTAACTTTGAATATTTAATACTTATATCCATTTGATCTTTATTTAATAATTCTATTCTTGCAATTGGCACACCATACTGAATTACTTCTTGTGCTGTTAAAACAGCAGAGTCTAGATCCGGGAATTGACAAACAGCACTCATAATACTTTCAGGTATAGGTGATAACCTTAGATGAACCTCAGTAATAATCCCAAGTGTTCCTTCTGAACCAACAAAAAGATTTGTTAAATTATATCCAGCAGAGGTTTTTTTTGCTCTACTTCCTGTTTTAATTATATTGCCATTCGCCATTACAACCGTTAAACCAAGAACACTTGTTCGCATTGTTCCATATCTAACTGCCATCGTTCCGGAAGCAGAACAAGCCGCCATACCTCCAAGAGAAGCATTTGCACCCGGATCTATTGGGAAAAAAACCCCTTTATCTTTTAAAGCTTCATTTAGTTGTTCACGTGATACGTTTGCTTGTACACGACAATCAAAGTCCGCCTCATTAATAGAAATAACTTTGTTAAAATTTTCCATTGAAATTGTAAAACCTTCATCATTTCCAACAACATGACCTTCTAAAGATGTGCCAGTACCATAGGCAGTTATTGGTACTTTAAATTCATTACAAATTTTTAATATTTTTGAGAGTTCTTCGTTATTTTTTGGAAACAAAACTGCCCTAGGAAGAACAGGATCATAGGCATCTTCACCTTTTGCATGATTATTTCTTACACTTTCTGAAAATGATATTCTTTCTTGTAAAATATCTTTTAAATTGTCTAATAATCCTCTATCCATGATTTAATAATATTAATTATTCAATAAAAGTAAATGAATACCACACCATTAGAATTAGAAAATATATATGATTTAGCATATAATGCACTATCAGCCCATGGATGTGATCATTTCAATGCTGATTCTGTAGCAACAACAGTTTCCCATGCTGAAAGAGATGGAAGTGTTTCTCATGGATTGTTTCGTATTCCTGGTTATGTAGCTTCTTTAAAAAGTAAAAAAGCAAATGGAGTTTCACGACCTTCAAATACTTATCTTACACAAAATGCAATTCGTGTTGAGGGAGATTATGGCTTTGCTCCTGTAGGAATAAAAGTTGGTTTACCTGAATTGATTAATACTACAAATAAACATGGAGTTGGAGTTTTAACTATAACTAATACTCATCATTTTGCAGCACTATGGCATGAAACTGAAGCATTAGCTAAAAATAACTTAATAGGAATTGCTTGTACAGCTTATAAACCAAGTGTAGCTCCTGCAGGTGCAAAAAAACCACTATTTGGAACAAACCCAATTTCATTTGCATGGCCAAGAAAAAATAAAACACCTGTGGTTTACGATATGGCAACTTCTACTATGGCTATGGGAGAAGTTCAGGTTGCAGCACGAGATGGTCATAAAGTTCCTCTTGGTACAGGCTTAAATAAAGATGGAGAAAAAACTGATGATCCATCTCAAATTGCTAATGGAGGAGTTCTTCTGACTTTTGGTGATTATAAAGGTTCCGCAATAGCAATGATGATTGAATTATTAGCTGCTGGCTTAGTTGGAGATTTATTTAGTTTTGAAGCTAAAGAAGAAGATAATAATGATGGTGGTCCTGCAAGGGGAGGTGAATTTATTATGGCTCTATCTCCCGAACTTATAGCAGGAAAAAATTGGAATGAACACGCAGAAAAATTTTTTGAACAAATGACATCTTTAGATGGTGTTCGTTTACCTGGACAACGAAGACATACTAATAGGCTAGATAAAGGCCCAAGAAAAATTAATTCAGAACTAATAGAAAAAATAAAGAGTTTAATCTAATCCACTTATGGATAATATTAAATTAGATTTTCAAAAACACATTGATGCTGGTAGATGTAATGGAGCTGAATGGATAATAAATTATAAAAATAGTATTTATCATGAAGCAATTGGTTACAGAGATTTGGAGTTAAAAAATAAGCTTAATAAAAATTCATATTACAGAATTTGGTCAATGACAAAGCCAATTATTGGTTTTGCTGCAATGCAATTAATTGAAAAAAACTTCTTATCCCTTGATGATACTATAGATAAACATTTATCTGATTTTAAAAATATTAAAAAACTTAGCAGTATTGAAAGTAACTTAAGCGATACAACTACTCTAGAAAATAAACCTACCGTAAGACAGCTTTTACAACATACAGCAGGGTTTACGTATAATAGTTGTGATAATTTCTTAGCTAAAGAATATGAGGATAGGAGTCTATTTCATTCTTCATCTTCAAGTTTGGAGGAAGAGATTAGTAAAATTTCTGAATTACCTTTGTTATATGAGCCTGGTTTAAACTGGCATTATTCTATATCTATAGATGTTTTAGCTAGAGTTATAGAAGTGGTAACAAAAGATAAAATTTCAGATATTTTGAATGAAAATATTTTTTTACCTTTAGAAATGAATGATACAAATTTTTATATTGATGGAAATAGTAATAAACAGTTAGTGGAAACATTTGAATACAATAGTGATAAATTAAAACTAACAAATTTAAATTACGATAAAAGAAAATTAATTTTATATGGATACCCTGCAAATGATAAAAATTATTCCAGAGGAGGTCACGGTTTATTTTCTACAGCTGAAGATTATGAAAAATTTGCCAGAATGCTTATCAATGGTAAAAATAAAAATGGAAAAGAGCTTATTAATTCTCAAAGTTTAGAGTTAATGCGAAATAATTCTTTAAACAAAGAGTTATTTCCAATTGAAATTACATCAATTAATACAAATAAAGATGAAGATTATGAAAATGATTTAGATGGGTATGGTTGGGGTTTAGGATTTAGAGTTTTGATGAATAATACCACTCAAAATAAGTTTGGTCCAGTTGGAGAATTTGGATGGTCAGGATATGCCGCTAGTTACTTTTTGGTAGATCCAAAAAATAATTTATCAGCTGTTTTAATGATGCAAATTTTAGATGCTGATAAGAATATTAAAAAAGATTTTTATAATAATATCTTTAAAAATCTTTAATGAGCTTTAAATCAAATCCCTATACATATGGAATAACTTTAACCCTTTTAACTTATTTATCTTTTGGTATTTTAGATACAATTCAAAAAACAGCAGTTCAATATCACTCTGTTTTTGTATTATTATTTGTTAAATATTCTTTCTGTTTTATTTTTTCTTTTTTTATTGCTAAAAAAAATAAAGTTAAAAAATTTTATCTTTCAAAAAATTACAAGATACAAATAACTAGATGTATTTTATCTGTATGCGAATCTTGTTTTTTCGTATTATCTTTTAGGCATTTAGCTTTAGCTGATGCTCATACGATAGGTTCTTTAGCACCTGTTTTAGTTTTAGTTTTTTCTTATTTCATTTTAAAAGAAAAAATAAATGCAGCTACTTGGTTAGCAATTGGTGTGAGTTTTTGTGGAGTTATTCTAATTATGCGACCTGGACTGACTATATTTAATCCTTATCTAATTATTCCATTATGTGCTGCTTTTTTTTATTCATTATTTCAAATAGCAACAAGATTAAATGCTCAATATGATGATAATGAAACTATGTTGTTCTACAATGGTCTTATAGGTGCGATTATTACATTTGTATTATCACTTTTTTTCTGGCAACCTCTACATTCATTTTCTTTTATCTTTTTTATTTTTTTAGGCATCTTTTTTTGTACTGGTTTATTTTTACAAATTAAGGCATTGAGTATTACACCAGCAAGTATTTTAGCACCCTACAATTATACTATCATAATTTGGGGGATAATTTTTGGTTTATTAGTATATAGAGAAGTCCCAGATATATTTACGATTATAGGAGCAATTATTATTGTTTCATCAGGAATATTTATATTTAGATATTCTTATAAGTAGATTTAATTTCTTTGTATCAATTAAAAAATTAATGTTATAAATTTGCTTTATGTTTATTGGAATTGATCTTGGAACTTCATCAATCAAAATGATTTTAATTGATCAAAATCAAAGCATTCTTGCATCCGCTAATTCAAGTCTTACTGTACAAACTCCTAAAGATGGTTTTAGTGAACAAAATCCACAAGAATGGATTAATTCAACCATGGAATGTTTCGAGGTTTTAAAGTCAAAAAAACCAAAAGAATTTTCACAAACTATTTCAATAGGAATATCCGGTCATATGCATGGAGCTACGTTAATAGATAAAGATGGAAAGGTTATTAGACCATGTATTCTTTGGAACGATACAAGATCATATCAAGAGTGTGAAGAATTTGAAAAACAAAATTTTGATGTACGATCAATTTCAGGAAATTTAACTATGCCTGGTTTTACCGCACCAAAAATAAATTGGATAAAAAATAATGAACTAGATAATTTTAAAAAAATTTTCAAAGTCTTACTTCCTAAAGATTACTTACGATTTGTTCTTACTGGTGAATTTTTTTCGGAAATGTCAGACGCTTCTGGAACATTATGGCTAGATATCCAAAAAAGAAAATGGTCTAATCAACTTTTATCTTGCTCATTTTTAGAAGAAAAACACATGCCAGATCTAGTGGAAGGTAATGAGCAGACAGGATTTTTAAAAAAAGATTTAAAAGAGAAATTTAATTTTAATAATAATGTTAAAGTTGTGGGTGGAGCAGGTGATAATGCTGCCGCAGCAACTGGTATGGGTATAACAAATAAAAATCAATCATTTATATCTCTTGGCACTTCAGGTGTTTTTTTTACTCCTACTGAAAACTTTTTGAGTAATACTGGTGATGCAGTACATTCTTTTTGTCATTGTTTACCAAATAAATGGCACCTAATGTCTGTTATGTTAAGTGCGAGTAATTGTTTAGATTGGATTTGCGCTATTACCAATACTTCAATTGCTGATACTCTTAATAATGTAGAGCAATTTTATAATGATAAAAATTCTATAAAAAATTCATCATATTTTTTACCTTATTTGTCTGGAGAAAGAACTCCGCATAATGATCCACATATAAGAGGTTCACTCCATTCTATAAAAACAACTACAAATTCAACAGATTTACAGTATGCAGTAATTGAAGGTGTAAGTTTTGGAATATTAGATGGAGTAAATTCTATTTTGAAAGTTAATAATAACTTTGATAAAATATTTATGGTTGGAGGTGGTTCAAAAAGTTCATTTTGGATTGAATTGCTTGGAGCACTTTTAAATAGAAAGTTAAGTGTTTGTGATCAAAGCGAATTTGGTGCCGCACTTGGTGTTGCAAGATTAGCTATGTATCAGGATTCTACTATTGATAATAAAGATAATATTATTAGTGAAATAAAAATAAGTAAAACTTATGAACCTAACGAAGATAAAATTGATCTTTTATTACAAAGGTATACAATTTGGAAAGATTTATATAGCAGTAATAATAAAATTGCTAAAAATTTTAATTTTTAGTAAATATATTTTAAAAGAAAATTATTCTTTAAAAAGAAAAATATTTGCCTTTATCTTTATTCTATCTTTGAGGATTTTTGTGTTTTTCCAATTACCAGTCCCTATCTTAAAGTCATTTCTAGAAAAAGATATTTCACTTTTTACCTGAACCAACACACTGGCTAATTTTATTACTTCAATATTAATAGGAATATTTTGACTCTTTCCCTTTATTGTTAATTCACCTGTTAAATTAATTTTATTGTCTTCATAATTAAATTTAAAATTATTTGTATCTATAATACCTAAAGGAAATTTTTTAGCATCAAAAAAAAATTCACTAAGCACTAAATCTTTATACCGATTGTAATTTATATCTAAGCTATCAATTCTAACATTTATAAGAGCCTTATTGTTATTTTGATTTGACAAATCTAAGGAAACAAAACCATCAAATTCATTAAATTTACCATTTACATTATTTGCAAATAAAACTGGTACTTCAAATTCTATACTAGAAATGTTTTTATCAATAGTCCATAAATCATTAGCTACACTCTGTTCAAAATACAGAAATATAAAAAATAAACTAAATATTACTTTCAATATATATCCTTGCTAGTTCATCAGCTTTCTCATTAAATTCGAAACCTGCGTGACCCTTAACCCACTTCCATGTAACACTATGTTTATTTATTAGATTATCTAATTGCATCCATAATTCTTTATTTTTCACTATTTTTTTTGCTGATGTTTTCCATCCATTTTTTTTCCAATTTGTAATCCATGATTCAATACCATCCTTTACATATTTGCTATCTGTATAAATGATTAATTCTTTTTTTATCTCAAAATATTCCAGTGCTTTTATTGCCGCTGTAAGTTCCATTTTATTATTTGTTGTGTGTTGATTTCCGCCATTTAACAATATTTCTTTATTATTTTCTAATATAACAACCCCCCATCCACCTATGCCTGGGTTGCCAGAACATGCACCGTCAGTATAAATATTAATCATTATTCAGAAATATCATTTTGTCGATGCCATTTTAAAATATTCAAATATTCAAATGGATCTTTTTTAACAACCACCGCATTAGGCGGATGAAAAATATAATCATGCACTCTAGTACATAATATTCTAACAGCTGCAGCTCTTAATAAAATATTTAACGATTTCTTCTCAAGATTACTTAATTCTCTCAACTTTTGATATTCCTCAAGAATTGTCAGGTAGTTCTTTTTGTTAAAGTTATGTCCATTTTCACTAAAGCACCAATCATTAATAACTATAGCTAAATCGTACACATAAAAATAATAACATGAAAAATAGAAATCTATTACTCCAGAAATTTTTTCATCTTCAAAAAAAATATTATCTCTAAACAAATCAGCATGTATTACACCACAAGGAATATTTGTTGGCCAATAATTTTCCAAATATTCTATTTCTTTTTCTAACAAATACATAGTTTCATTAAACTTTTCGGATTTATTATTAAGGCACTTTTTGTAAATTTCTTTCCAATCCTGTAAATCTAAATTGTTAGATCTTTTTTCATCAAAATTTGTGGTAAGATTGTGTAAATTGGCAACCATCTTTCCAACCTCTCTACACATTTCCAAATTAGGTTTTTCAATACTTTTACCTTCTAGAAAAGATATAATAACAGCTGTTTTATTTTTTATTCTTTTTAAAATTTTTCCATTTTTATCTGAGATAGCTTTAGGACATTTAAAATTATTTTTATTTAAAAAGTTTTTTAAATTTATAAAAAATGGTAATTCTTCTTCATTTACTCTTTTTCCAAAAATTGTTAAAATATATGGTTGATTATTACAAAAAATTTTAAAATTTGAGTTCTCTATCCCATCTACAATTTCTTCAAAGCTATCTAAATTTCCAATTGAATAATCAGTGATAAAGTTTTCAATATCTTCTTTAAGTAATTTAGTAAAGACTGCCATCTTCTATACGTTTAGTTTTTGTGGTACTTTAAAAAATACATCTTCTTTTTGATAAGATCCTTCATTTATATGTATTTCAAAATTTCTTTTCAAATTATCAAGAAGTTTTTTAACAAGTACTTCTGGTGATGATGCACTTGCTGTAATTCCTACATTTTCAGATTCTTGAAATATATTTAAATTTAAGGAATCTACATCTTCTACTAAAATAGCTTTTTTTGACCCATAATTTTTTGCTACTTCAACTAATCTCAAAGAATTTGATGAGTTACTTGCACCAATTACTAAGAAATAATCACATTGATTCGCTATCTTTTTTACTGCTTCTTGTCTATTTGTTGTTGCATAACAAATATCATTTTTTTTTGGTTCTATAACATTAATAAAATGTAATTTTATCTCTTTTATTATATCTTTAGTATCATCTACTGATAGTGTTGTCTGAGTAACATATGCAATCTCATCATTTTGATTAAAAGGTAATTTTTTTACATCTTCAATTTTTTCTACTAAATGAATTTTTTTATCTGTTTGTCCCATAGTTCCAATAACTTCAGGATGATTTCTATGACCAATTAAAATTACTGGTAGATTTTTTTTATCAAAGTTTTCAACCTCTTTATGGATTTTGCTAACAAGTGGGCACGTTGCATCATAAAATATTAAATTCAAATTTAAAGCTTCCTCTGGTACTGCTTTTGGAACACCATGTGCAGAAAAGATAACCGGCCTGCTTTTATCTTCAATCTCATTTAATTCTTCTACAAAAATAGCTCCTTGTGATTTAAGGTTTTCAACAACAAATTTATTATGAACTATTTCATGACGAACATATACGGGCGCCCCATATTTTTTTAAAGCACCCTTAACCATTTCTATTGCCCTATCTACTCCTGCACAAAAACCTCGAGGTCCTGCAAGAAAGATATTAAGTTTTTTTGTCATTTAAATTTACTAACATTAATTTTGGTTAATTAATAATACTATAGATTTTGAAAATCTTTTAATAAAAATTTATTAATATTGAATTCAATTTTGGAATAACTAAATTTACTTCTAGTTTTTTAGAACAGAGTTAAATACAGTAATAGATTCATCAATTAAAGCAGCTTTTTTTTCTTTACTTAGATTTTGAAGCAGAACATTTCTTGTCGCCTCTATTGCAACACTTGTGATATAATTCTTTAAAGAGTTATTGGTATCTCTAACTAATTGCTCAATTTTATTATTAGCCAAGATTTCCCTTTTTTCAATTTGATCAGACAATTTAGTAGAATATATGTCTTTTAGCTCAGCAATTTTTTTTTCAGATTCAGATTTTAGATTTTGTATTTCTTTTTCTACTCTAGCTTCTCTGTCTTTTATTTCATCCAAAGTTTTTTGAGCTTCATTTTTCAAATTCTCTACTTCATCTATTTTATTTTTTATATCATTAATTTGTGCATCCAAACTAGATGCGAGAATTTTTCGTACTGGATTAAAAATAGCTGCAATAAATAAAATAAAAGATACTGCTACCCAAAATTGAGGATCAGCAAACATTAATTATAACTCCCTTTATGTGCTTCAATAACTTTATTAAGCTCATTGTCTGACAATTCTACATCTGTAATTTTCCTAATAGTCAGTTTTGTAATATTAGCTATTTCATTATTGATATTTTTCATTTGATCATCTTTACTTTTTAAAATTTCTTTTTCCGCATCCGAAACTTTTTTTTCTAGATCCTTATCAAGTGATGAAAGTTGAGAAGAGACATCTTCTTGTAAAGAATTGATTATTTCTTTAATTTTCTCATCCGTTTCTAGTTTGGCTTTATTAATTTGATTGTTTATTTTTTTTTCAATTTCCATTGCCTGTTCTTGTAGCTCTTTTGCTGAAGATAAACTTTTATCTATCTTATTTTGCCTTTTTTCTAAAACTATAGCTATTCTTGGAAGAGATACTCTCCATAAAAATACAAAAAGGAAAGTAAAGAATACAGCTAACCAAAAGAGCTGTGAAACAAAAAACTCAGGATTTAATTGAGGCATTAATTAAATATAAAGTGTTATCCAAACAGAATAACTAACGCAATAACTAGTGCGAAAAGTGCAATTGCTTCAACTAATGCGAAACCTAACATTGTCATTGTAAAAACCTCACCTCTTGCTGCTGGATTTCTTCCAACCGCTTGAATAAATGATGAGAAAATGTTGCCAATTCCAATACCTGATCCAATAACACCGATAACGGCTAAACCCGCTCCGATTACTTTTGCTGCTTCAATTTCCATAAGTCCTCCTATTTTAAATTAATGTAAATGATAAGCATCGTTAATATATAAACACGTCAGTATTGCAAACACATATGCTTGCAAAAAAGCAATTAAAATTTCTAATCCTGTTAAAGCTACAATAAAAGCTAAAGGAAAAACTCCTGTAAAAAAAGGCATTGAAACAACAAATCCTGCAAATACTTTTAATAGTGTGTGACCTGCTAACATGTTTGCAAATAATCTAACTGATAAACTTATAGGCCTCGATAAATAAGAAATTACTTCAATGGGAATTAGAAGTGGGTGCATGTAAAATGGTACACCAGGAATATAAAAGAAACTAAAAAATTTAATACCATGATTAATAAATCCAAGAATAGTTACGCCTATAAATACAACCGCTGCTAAAGCAAATGTAACAATTATATGGCTGGTGAAAGTAAACTGGTATGGTATCATGCCAACCATATTTCCAATTAATACAAACATGAATAAAGAGAAAACAAATGGAAAATATCTTTTTCCATTATCTCCAACTGTATCAGAGAGTAGTTGAGCGATAAAATTATACATCAACTCTGATATAAGTTGCATCCTTGAAGGGATAATTGATCTTGTGTTCACTGTTAAAGTTAAGAATAGAGTAATTACTAAAACAGTAATCAGCATTGAAAAAGATGAATTAGTAAATGATATATTGTAGCCACCAAGTTCGATACTAGATATTGGATCTATTTCGAATTGTTTAAGTGGACTATCTTTTGCTGCCATTATAGTTACTGAATATTAAAATTACCTTTGCTTTTCAATGCGACGCATTACACGATAAACGTTCAAAAATCCAGCTAATGCGCCAAATATGAAGAAAATAATTAACCCTATTGGTTTAGTATTAAAGTAATTATCCACAATAAGCCCAATTCCAACTCCAACAACTAGTGCTGCGATAAGTTCGGTACTAATTTTGAAGCCAAATCCAGCACCACTCTCTTTTTTTTTAATATTAGGTTGTTTGTTTTGGTTATCTAAATGATTGATTTTTTTACCTAATTCTTCTAGTTTTTTATTTTTATATTTCATTAGTAGTATCTTGCTCTTTTATCTCGATTGCTTTTTCAAGATCAACAGAAACTAACTGTGATACACCTTTCTCAGGCATGGTAACACCAAATAATCTATTTACTCTAGCCATTGTCATTCTATGGTGAGTTATAACCAAGAATTTTGTCGAAGAAGTTTTAGCTATTTCCTCAACTAATGAACAAAATCTATCTACGTTAGTATCATCTAAGGGAGCATCAACCTCATCAAGTACACAAATTGGAGCAGGATTTGATAAGAATACAGCAAATAATAATGATAAGGCTGTAAGTGCCTGTTCACCACCTGAGAGGAGTGTCAAGTTTTGCAATTTTTTTCCTGGAGGGCTTGCAAATATTTCCAAACCTGCTTGAAGAGGATCTGATTCATCAGTAAATTTAAGGTAGGCTTTTCCGCCACCAAACAGTCTTACAAATAATTTTTGAAAATTTTCATTTACTATCCCGTAAGCTGCTAGTAATCTTTGTCTACCTTCTGTATTCAATGAATCAATAGCTTCTCTTAGTTTTGAAATTGCACTCAATAAGTCCCTTTGATCATTTTTAATTGTATTTACTTTTTCTTCTAGATCTTTTGCTTCCTTTTCAGCAAGTAGATTAACACCTCCTAAACGTTCTTGTTCAGCAATAAGTCTTTCTAATTTTTTTTCTAGATCCTCAGGTTCACCTAAAATTTTGTTTGGATCAATTTCTCCAACATTATAAAGCTCATCTAGCTCTACACCCAATCTCTCTCTAACTTGCGTAGACAGTAATTTAATTGCTTCGTTAATTGTATTAATTTGACCCTCAGTTCTAATTCTTTCTTCTCTTAGTTCATTTAATTTAATTTCTTCTAATTTTAATTTTTTATTAATCTCATTAGCAGTTTGTTCTGTTTGACGAAGTTGCTCAGCAATTTGCTCATAAGAATTTTTATTTTCATTAATTAAATTTTGTATTTTTAATTTTTCACTTGATACATCTTCTGGAACAGATTGAAGATTTGATAACTCAATAATTAATGAATTTTCCCTTGAATTTAGTTCTTCTATTCTTTGATTAGCTTTTTCAAATATATCATTCCATTGTTTTTCTTCAGCGCTTAATTGTTTAATTCTTCTATTTTTAAGCTGGTCTAATATTGCTTTAGTAGAATTATTTTGTTTACCTTTAGAAACATATCCATCCCACCTCCAAATTTCTCCTAATTTACTTACTAATATTTGACCTGGTTTTAGCCCTTTTTGAATTTCTAAAACATTTTCTTTATTTTCAATTAATCCAACAAATTCTAACTTCTTTTTCAGATTATCTGGGGCTTTAATCAAAGATGAAAATTTTGTAATTTTTGAATTAAAGGAAGAGTCTACCACATCTAATTTTCTCCAAAAAATACTTTGTTCTTGATCGATAGATGCAATTAACTCATCTGAAAAGACTGCAGCAATTGCTTGTTCAAGACCATCTTCAAAGTCTAGATAATCAATTATTGGATTGTTATTTTTTTTATTAGATACATTTTCATTATTAAGATCCTCATCAGTCTGAATAAAAAGATCACCTTGTTGTTTTAAAAGTATTGATTTCTCTTCTTGAACTCTTTCAAGATTTTGTTTTGCATCTTCATATAAAAATTTTTCTCTATTTATATCATTTTTAATTTGCTCTATTCGGACTTTTGTCTCGTCCACTGCAATATTTGCTCTTTCAATTTCTTTTTCTTGATTTTCTAAACTAATAGAATATTTTTGAAGTTCAGCTGCAACCTTACTTTCTTGAAGCCTAAGGTTTGGAAGACTTTCTTGAACTTTTTCAAGCTCTACATTTATTTGAGCAACAACTTGTGTTTGATCATTTACAACATTTGTTTCAGATTGAACTTTTATATTAGTGTTTTTTAATTTATCTTTTTCATCAATCCATTTTTTATAAAATAATCTTGCCCTTGCCTTTGTTATATCTTTTTGAATGTACTTATATCTCTCAGCTTGTTTAGATTGTTTCTTTAATATTGTGAGTTGTTCATCTTGTGCTTTTAATACGTCCTTTACACGCTCTAAATTATTTTCAGTAGCATTTAATCGCAATTCAGCTTCATGTCGTCTTGAATGAAGGCCAGTAATTCCTGCAGCTTCTTCCAGTAAAGTCCTTCTTTGCTCTGGCTTAGCCGCTATGATTGCACCAACTCTTCCTTGACTGACCATTGATGTTGAACGAGCTCCTGTTGCTGCATCAGCAAATAGTAATTGTACATCCTTTAATCGCACCTCTTTGCCATTCACTCTATATTCCGAGCCCTCACCACGCCAAATTCTTCTAGTAACTTCAATAGTGTCATTTTCATTGAAAATACTTGGTGCTTTTCTTGCTTTATTATCTAAATCTATGGTAACTTCAGCAATATCCCATGCTGGTCTATCATCTGTCCCATTAAAGATAACATCGTCTAATTCGCTTCCTCGCATTTGTTTAGGAGAAAGTTCGCCCATAACAAACCTAAAAGCCTCTACAAGGTTAGATTTACCACATCCATTAGGACCAACAATACCTGTCAAACCATTTTCAATCAAAATTTCTGTTGGTTCAACAAAAGACTTAAAGCCTTTGACTTTAAGGGTCCTAAAATTAATCATCTATTATTGTGATAATATTTTATCGATGATTTGTCTAAACTCTTTTATGTTTTTATTCCCGGAATATAGAACTCCATTAACAATGAATGACGGTGTGGAACCAATCTTATATTCTCTTTGTGCTTCCATTACACCCTCAAGTAATTGATTCTCTAAATCTACATTACCTAAACATTCATCAAAATCACTTTGTTGCATACCGCCACTTTGCATAATTTTGTATAACTCAGATCTTGTTTTAGAATGATCTCTGTTAACCCAGTTATTTTGCAGTTTATAAAGACCATTCATATAATCATATCTTACATCTTCCGGGACACACCTTAAAATCATACTTCCAGCAAGGGCAGGATAATTGAAGGGAAAATCACGAAAAATAAACTTAACTTTACCAGTATCAATGAACTCTTTTTTTAACTCTGCTAGAGTATCATTATGAAAATCAGCACAGTGACTACAAGACATAGAAGCATATTCTATAATTGTGATTGGAGCATTTTCTTCCCCAATATAAAAATCATTATCTTTAACATCCAGTATTGAGTTTTCTGCTGCTTTGGCATTAATAAAAAGTAGTGATAGTATAATAGATATAAATAAAATTTTGATTTTCATTATTTGTCCTCAGTTGTAATTTTATTACCTAAATTTAATAGTGATTTCTTCAAATCAGAATTTTGAAATTCTTTAATGTTTTGCTTAACAAATTCTATGTCTTCTTTATCTATTTGTTTTTTCTTAATTTGTTTCATATGAGTATTTTTAGGTATGTAATTTTGTTGAATTCTCAAGTCAATTATAGCTTTATAGCCAAAATAAGTATTAATTTTTTCAATAATAGTGTCTTTAAAGTGTTGAAATTCAATGGCTGCTGCTGGAGCAACACTTATATTTAGATAATTTTTATATACTGTCTCACCTAAATCATTTTCGAAATCACGCACCCTTGAAACATTTAACGGCTCTGAGTATTCTTTAAAATAACTACCAGCAATTTCCGGCCATTTAGAGTTAATTATAAATTCTGTTCGATTATAATTAGAGGAAAATTTTCTATTAACCTTCCTAAGAGTATCGCCAATAGATTGTGGAACAAATGTTCTTTTTTGCTTTATATTTTTTTTGTCCATATGCATAAATAATTTATAGTACCTAAATATGAAAGCAATATGTTTAAACACGAAACACAAGTAATAAAGTTTTTGCTTCAATGGTACTCCGTGAATGCCAGAAATTTACCGTGGCGGAAGAAAAATAATCTAAATTTACCTGATCCATACTTTGTGTTTGTAAGTGAATATATGCTCCAACAAACAACAGTAAATACCGTAAAAAATAAATTTAATGATTTTATTTTAAAATGGCCTTCACTAAATAAATTAGCGCAAACTTCAGAGCCAAACATTTTAAAGTTCTGGTCAGGCCTTGGTTATTATTCAAGAGCAAGAAATTTATTAAAGTCTGCAAAAATAATTCATAAAAATTTTAAAAATAACATACCAAAAACTTATGACGAACTCATCCAACTTCCTGGTATTGGAGATTACACAGCAAAAGCAATTCTTGGAATAGGATTTAATCAATCAGTTATGCCACTTGATGCTAATATTGAGAGAATTTTGGTTAGGTTATATGCTATCGATAAACCAATTAATAAAGTCAAAAATAAACTTAAAGATTTGGGAAATAAATTCATCTCAGATAAATACTCTTCAAATTTAATTCAGTCTTTTATGGATTACGGATCAGAGATCTGTCTTCCAAGAAAACCTAAATGTAATATTTGTGGAATTAATAAATTTTGCCAATCATATAAAAAAAATTTACAGCAAAAAATTCCTTTTAAACTAAAAAAGAAAACTACAAAGCCTATAAAATATACAAGAGCGTATGTAATTGTGAATGAAAAGAATGAAATCCTTGTGCGAAGTAGGCCAAATAAAGGAATGTTGGCCTCTATGCTTGAAGTACCAAATGATGTCTGGGTTAAAAATAAGAAATTATTAACCACTGATCAAGATATACAAAAAATAAAAACAAAATTACATTCTAAAGGCTCATTTGAATATTCATTTAGTCATTTTGATTTAGAAACAGAAATTTTTTATGGCAATGTTAAAAAAGCAAAACTATCAAAAAGTAATTGGATAAAGAAATCTTCTTATTCTAGCTCTAGAATGCCAACTGTGATGAAAAAAATAGTAGATATAGCAGTATAATTTATGCAAAGAATTTTTTTGCGTTCATAAAAATTTTATATCCATCCGCAAATTTTTTTAAGGTTTTACTCTGCCAATTGGGAATATGATAATGATAAAATGCTCTTTCAGGATGAGGCATCATTGCAAGAACATTCCCATTTTGATTAGTTAGTGCAGCGATATCATCTTTAGATCCATTCGGATTAAAAGGAAATTGACCTTTTGCTAATTTTTTATGATGATTAATGTATTGCAAACCAATAAGGTTATTAGCTTTGATACTTTTTAGTAGATTAATAGGTATCATAAATTGCCCTTCTTGATGGGCAACAGGTAAGTTCAGCGTACTAATATTTTTTAGCCATGGTGATTTATTATTACTTACTTTTATATCAACCCATCGACACTCATAACTACCAGATTTATTTTCAATCAATGCTACTTCTGGATCTTTTTTATTTAGGCTTGGAACTAATCCAAGATTAATTAATATTTGGCATCCATTACAAATACCTATGATTAATTTATCTTTTAATGAAAAATCTGTTAGTTGATCATACAAGTTGGTCATAATTTTTTTCGCCATTGCATTTCCTGAACCTGTATCATCACCATAAGAAAAACCACCAGGTATAGCGAATACTTGATAGTTATTTAGTTGTTTAGGATTTTGAATCAGATCATTAATATGAATAATTTTTCCTTTAAATCCTACTACTTCAAATGCATGTAGTGTTTCATTTTCACAATTAATACCATAACCTGACAAGACTAATACGTTCATAGCCCTTTAATTTTTTGTTTGTATGACTTAGCAAAATCTGAAATTTTACCCCTCATAATTTTTTTGTTATCTTTAAACTCAATTATATCTGAGCCCGTACATTTACCAATAATTGTATAATCAGAAGCTTTAAATATTTTTTTAAAATTGGCTAACTTATTTTTTTTCAAAGAAACAAGAATTCTGCTTTGTGTTTCAGAAAATAAAAATTGGTCAACTGAGATTTTATTTTTAAGTTTTAAATCAATGGTAAAACCTTTCTTTGAAGCAATTGCCATCTTTGTAACTGCAATTCCAATTCCACCCAAATCTATTCCAATTGCAGAATTTATAATTCCGAGTTTATTAGCTTTTTCAAAATTTCTATATGTGCGAAGTGCATTCTTGCTATTTACATCTGGATTTTTTGATTTTTCATAACCTATAATTTTGGAATAAACACTATCCTGTAATTCATTACGGGTAGCTCCTAAAACTAAAAGTATATCACCATCATCTGGTATTATTTTAGTTAAGTGTGAAATTTTATTTACCACTCCAATAGAAGAAATAAGCAATGTTGGAGGTATTGAAATTTTTACTGATTTTCCAGTTTTATCAAAACCTTTAAAATCATTAAACATACTATCTTTTCCTGAAATAAAAGGTGTTTGGTAAGCAACTGCATAATCATAACAAGCTTTTGCTGCTTCTTTCAATTGATATAAGCGATCAGGTTCATCCGAGCTGCACCAACAAAAGTTATCAAGAATTGCAATTTTTTTTGAGTTGGCACCACTTACAATTAAATTTTTATATGCTGTATCAATAGAGCACCCAGCCATATCATAAGGATTTGTTTCGGCGTACTGAGGATATGCAGCTTGAGAAAGAGCTATTGATTTTTCATCATCAAATAGAGGTTTAATAGCAGTAGCATTTCCAAAAACTCTGCCTTCGCCTTGTAATGGTTTTATAATGGAGGTTGCTTGTACTTCGTGATCATATTGCGTGGCTATAAATTCTTTTGATACAATATTTGGACTAGAGAGGAGTTTATGTAATTTATCTATTAAGGAACTTTTTTTAATTATTTTTTTCTTTTCTTTTTTAATTTTTGGAAAAGATGTTTTTAAATTTAATTTAGGATAACCTTCATGAAGAAATTCCATATCTAAATTGAGAATTTCAGTTTTATTGTATTTTACTATGGCTTTTTCTTTTTTAATAAACTTACCAATTATTGTTGCTTCCACACCTCTTGCATTAAATCTCTTAATAACTTTTTTTACATTCTTTGGAGGTACTGCTAGTGTCATTCTTTCTTGTGATTCAGAAACCCAAATCTCCCAAGGATATAAACCATTATATTTGAGAGGAATTTTTTCAAGATTAACTATAAAACCACCGCTCTCTTTTGCCATTTCTCCAATTGATGATGATAATCCTCCCGCCCCATTATCTGTTATGCTTGAGTAAAGATTTTCATCACGCAATTCTCTAATGATGACATCAGACATTTTCTTTTGTGTTATTGGATCACCAATTTGTACGGCAGAAACCGGACTATTAGGATCTAACTCTTCCGATGAAAATGTTGCACCGTGAATACCATCTTTTCCCACTCTGCCTCCAGCCATTAGTATAATATCTCCTGGATTAGCTTTCTTCTTATGTGATAATTTTCCTTTTATTTTTTTTGGAATAATCCCAACTGTGCCACAAAACACAAGAGGCTTTCCAGCAAACCGATC
Source organism: uncultured Alphaproteobacteria bacterium (assembly GCA_902514875.1). Taxonomy (GTDB): domain Bacteria; phylum Pseudomonadota; class Alphaproteobacteria; order HIMB59; genus CACPNW01. The sequence continues at coordinate 76,923 of CABXSY010000003.1, forward strand.
ATCAAAATACACATTACCTTGAGGGGTAGGGATACCTGAACAATTTCCTCCAACTCTAACACCACTGATAATACCTTTAGCAATAAAATTTGCTGGAAGCATTGGATCCTTACTATTTTTTTGACGATACAATTGATAATTTTTATTTGGGTCTGCTAAATAATATGCATACGTATTAGCTATAGGTTTTGCTCCTTTTCCAAATCCAAGACAATCCCTATTAACACCAACAATTCCTGTGATTGCACCACCAAATGGATCTAAGGCTGAAGGCGTATTATGTGTTTCAACTTTATGACAAATAATCCAATCTTTATTAAATTCTATTCCGCCGGCATTATCCGTAAAAAGAGAAACACAAAAATTATCTTTTCTTAATTGAATAATTTTTTCAGTTGCGCCTTTAATGTATTTTTTAAATATACCTTCATGAATATCGTCAATCTTAGCTGAAAATATTTTGTGTTTACAATGTTCGGACCACGTCTGTGCTAATGTTTCAATTTCTACATCTGTTGGTTTACGTTTTATAGTGAAAAAATAATTTCTTATGGCTTTTAAAGATTCTAGATCTAAGCCAAGTGTTCCCCTTCTAGATTTATCATTTTCTTCAATACCAAGTTTACCAATAAGACTGAGTTGATGATCAGAAATATTTAAATTAATTTCTTTTTTACTATATTTTTTTTTCGGTAATTTTACCTTTTCTATTTTAAATTGATTTTTTTTAAAATTATTTAAATATTTTTTAAATGGATAAATCTTAATTGTTTGAATTAAGGGATTTGCTTCATTTTTAGATATTTTGGTAATATCTTCTTTTCTTCCTTTTATTAAAATAATTTTTGTTGAACCAAGTTCAAAGCTTTTAAAACTACTTTTAAGATTATCTTTGATTATTTCTTTTACAGTTGTAGCAATATTATCAGTTACACCTGGTAAAAATTTTATTTCTACAACCCAGTTAAAATTACTATAACTAGATAAAACCTTATTTACATTTTTTTTTGTTAATATTGTTTGAGAAACGTCATTAGAAATTAGTTTGCTTATTTTAGTAAACTTTTGATCATCAAGATTTCTCGAAAAGAAATATCCATTAATAATCTTAATAGATTTATTATTATGTTCTTTTTGTAGTGAACTTTCTTTCCCTGTCTTCTCAATGGAGAGAATTTGAATTGTATTTGTCATTATGAGTACGAATCAACTTAATTTACTATATTAATAGTTTACTCGTTAACGATTCGTTTAAAACTAATTAAATATGACAACATATAAAGAAGCAGGTGTTGATATAGAAAATACAGATGCCCTTGTTGAAGATATTTCTGAGCTAAGCAAATCAACAAACAGAAATGGAAATTTTGATAAAATTGGCGGATTTGCTGGAATTTTTGATCTTAAAAATTGTGGATATGAAGACCCTTTATTGGTGTCTGGAACAGATGGCATAGGGACAAAAATATTACTAGGGATTGAAACTGACATTTTAGATGGTTTGGGTCATGATCTCGTTGGTATGTGCCTTAATGATATTCTTTGCCATGGGGCAGAGCCATTATTTTTTTTAGATTACTACGCTTCTTCCAAGATTGATAAAAATTCTTTTTTAAAAATTATGAAAAGCATCACTGAAGCTTGCAAGATAAATAATTGCTCTCTTATTGGTGGTGAAACAGCAGAGATGCCTGGGCTTTATAAAAAAGACGATTTTGATTTTGCTGGATTTTGTGTTGGTGCAGTAGAGAGAAAAAAAATTCTACCTAAAAGAGATGTCATGAAAGAAGATGATCTTCTATATGGGATTAGATCTTCGGGCTTTCATTCAAATGGATATTCTCTCATTAGAAAAGTGTTAAAAGATAAAAATATAGATCTACATAAAAAAACAGAATTTAAATCATCTTACGAAACAAATGCAGCAGCCTTAATGGCACCAACAAAATTATATTTTCCTTTTTTAAAAAAAATTTTAACAACAAATATTATCAATGGTATTTCGCATATAACAGGTGGTGGTATTATTGGTAATGCACCAAGAATGCTATCTGAAAATTTGTCAGCAAAGATTGATAAAAAATTTATTTGTGATGATGAAATTTTCCTATGGTTTCAAAGTTTAGCCAACATTTCAGATGAAGAAATGTTGAAGACCTTTAATTGTGGATTAGGCTTGATAATGACTATTTCAAAAAATAATTACAAAGAATTTGAGCAATTAATAAAAGAAGAAAATTTAGATATTTTTGAAATTGGGAAAATAGAAATAAATAAATCATCAAGGTGCACAATTAGTTGAAAAAATTACAAGTTGCTATTTTCATATCGGGAAGAGGTTCCAATTTGGAATCTCTAATACAATCATCATTTAAAAAACAAAGTTTAGTAGAAGTTCAATTAGTAGTCTCTAATAACTCCAAAGCAAAAGGTTTAATTATTGCTAAAAAAAATAAAATTCCATTTATACATTTTATTCCAAGAAAAAATTTTGAAAACAAAGTCGTGAAGTATATAAAAAATATAGACATCATTTGTTTAGCAGGTTTTATGCAAGTTTTAGACTCAAAATTTGTAAAACAGTGGCAATCGCGATTAATTAATATCCATCCATCTTACCTTCCGGCTTTCAAAGGATTAAATGCTCAGGATCAGGCCATAAAGGCTAAAGCGAGCTTTTCTGGTTGCAGTGTTCATTACGTAAGTGCAAAAATTGACTCTGGAAAGATTATACTGCAAAAAAAAGTAAAGATTTTGAAGAAAGATAATACCGAATCACTCTCAAAGAAAATATTGATAGAAGAGCATAAGGTTTATCCAAGAGCATTACAGATGATTGCAAAAACACTTTTAACAAGACAACAGTAAGATGAAAAATCGTCTAAATTTCCTAAAAAAATTCGAGATAAGGCAATCACATGTTCCCAGATTTAATGAGGAGTGTGGTGTTTTTGGAATAAGCGGAACTAAAGATGCTGCAGCTTTAACAGCTCTTGGTTTGCACGCGTTGCAACATCGTGGTCAAGAAGGTTGTGGAATTGTAAGTTATGATGGCAATTCTTATCACTCAGAGAGGAAATTTGGATTGGTTGGAGATAATTTTACAAAGAAACATTCATTAGATAAACTAAAAGGAAAAATTGCAATAGGTCACAATCGTTATTCAACAACAGGTGGTGAAACAATAAGGAACATACAACCTTTTTATGCTGACCTTCATGGTGGAGCTATTAGTATTGCTCATAATGGCAATCTAACCAATGCACTTCTTCTAAGAGAACAAATGGTACGTGAAGGAGCAATATTTCAAACAACATCCGATACTGAAACAATTGTTCAACTTGTAGCTCGTTCAAAAAAGAAAGATATTTTAAATAAAATTATTGATGCTTTAATGCAAATTCAAGGTGGTTATGCTTTATCAATTATTGCTAATGGCACATTAATTGGCGCAAGAGATCCATTAGGTATACGACCACTTGTTTTAGGCAAAGTTAAAAATGCATTTATTCTTGCTTCTGAAACTTGTGCACTAGATATTATAGGTGCAAAATTTATTCGCGAAATTGAAAATGGTGAAGTTGTAGTTATAAAAGATAATAAAGTTGAAAGTAGAAGACCATTTCCAAAAAAACAAATTAAACCATGTGTTTTTGAATATATTTATTTTTCACGACCAGATAGTATTTTAAAAAACAAAACCGCCTATGAATATAGAAAAAATTTAGGCACGTACTTAGCAAAAGAAACCGAAATAAAACCTGATGTAGTCGTGCCAGTTCCAGACTCTGGTGTCCCTGCTGCACTTGGTTTTAGTCAAGAGTCTGGTATTCCTTTTGAATTAGGATTAATACGAAATCATTATGTGGGCAGGACATTTATTGAGCCAACTCAGCAAATTAGAAGTTTAGGTGTAAAGTTAAAACTAAATCCTAACCAAAGTTCTATTAAAAAAAAGAAAGTTGTTTTAATTGACGACTCATTGGTTCGAGGAACAACATCCACTAAGATAATAAAAATGCTATATGATTTTGGCGCAAAAGAAGTCCATATGCGTATTGCTTCACCTGCAATTAAATATCCTGATTTTTATGGAGTCGATACTCCGACCCAAGAAGAATTATTAGCTGCAAACAAAAATTTAGAGGAGATGCGCAAATATATTGGTGCTACATCGTTAAAATTTTTATCTTTAGATGGTCTGTATCAAGCTCTTGGATACGATGAGAGAGATAATGATAATCCTCAATTTACTGATCATTATTTTACAGGTGAGTATCCAGTCAGACCTTTAGATTACTTGAATGATGAAAGCTTAAAAAAACTATCATTTTTAAGTCTTGCTTCAAATAATTAATTAATGAATTATTTTTTTTCATGAACGTTCTTGTGATTGGTAATGGCGGAAGAGAGCACGCATTATGTTATGGCATAAAACAATCTCCTAATTGTTCTAATTTATATTGTATTCCTGGAAGTGATAGTATCAGTGAGATTGCTTCTTCGATTATCTCAGATGTTGATGATCATGATGCTATTCTTCAATTTTGTCTAGAAAATAAAATTGATCTTGTGGTGATAGGTCCAGAACTACCTTTAACTAAAGGATTATCCAACCTTTTAATGAACAATTCTATATTAGTTTTTGGTCCTGATCAAATGGGAGCTGAACTAGAAAAATCAAAAAAGTTTACAAAAGATATTTGTAAAAAATTAAATATTGCAACAGCTGCCTATGATGTATTTGACAACTATGATGAGGCCTTGAATTTTTGTCAAAACCAGTCCTATCCTCTTGTTATTAAAGCTGATGGTTTAGCAGCAGGAAAAGGAGTTATTATTTGTCAAACAATGGAAGATGCAAAAGATGCACTGATTAAATGTTTTAAAGATAATTCTTTTGGTGATGCTGGTTCAGTTGTTGTTATTGAAGAATTTTTAGTTGGTGAAGAGGTAAGTTTATTTTCACTTGTTGATAAAAATGGATTTGTGTTACCACTCACGACAGCACAAGATCATAAAAAAATCTTAGAAGGAGAAAAAGGGTTAAACACTGGTGGTATGGGAGCCTACACACCTGTTCCTTCTATTTCATCAAATAAAATGAATGAATTATCCAAAACATTTGTTGAGCCTATTGTTCAACATCTTGCTGAACAAGGTATCAAGTATCAAGGAATGTTTTATGCAGGATTAATTCTAACAGATAAAGGTCCAAATTTACTCGAAATCAACGTTCGTTTCGGTGATCCTGAAACACAAGCAATTATTCCACTATTAGAAACAGATTTATTAGAACTCCTTAATGCATCAGCGATAGGGACCTTAAATGAAATAAAAAAAATTAAGTGGAAAAATGATTATGCCATGACAGTAGTAATGGCTGCTCATGGTTATCCTGAGGATTATAAAAAATTGACATCAATTAATAATTTGGAAAATCTTAATTTAACAACAGATGACTATCTATTTCATGCAGGAACAATGCTTAAAGAAAACAAATGGCTCTCTAATGGTGGGCGTGTATTAAATATCTCTAGTACGGGTAAAGATTTAAAAACTATTAGAGAAAATATTCACAATATAATCAATCAAATAAATTGGGATGAGGGATATTATCGAAAAGATATTGGTTGGAGATATATTGATGAGTAATTCTTTTTTAGTTGAAGGAAAAACAAAAATTATTGAGAAAACAAATGATCAAAATATCATTCGAATTGTAACAAAAGATTTTTTAACAGGCGGGGATGCAGCGAAGAAAGAGGAAATTAAAGATATTGGAATACAAAAGACAAAACAAACAAGTAATGTGTTTAGTATGCTTACCAAGGCAGGTATTGCAACATCATTTATTGAACAAGATTCGCCAAACAGTCTTTTAAGCTACAACTGTAATATGCTTCCTTTAGAATTTGTAGTAAGACGTTATGCATGGGGAAGTTATTTAAGTAGAAACACTCAATTTTTAAAAGATAAAAGCAATCCTCATCAATTTGAAAACTTAGTTTGGGAAGTATTTCATAAACAAGCGGTTGTTATCCCTCCGCATGTTGCAGAACCTGTTCAAATGAATGAGACTGAAGCGAGAAGACAATTTTTAAGAGATGGAAAATGGGAAGAGGGTGTATTTACGGATCCTTTTGTAAAAACTGGAGAAGAGTGGGAATTATTTTCTGCCAAGCAACCTATTACAAGCAAAAATTTGATGAAAACCAAAAAATTATTGTCTGATAAAGAATTAGAAATAGCTATTAATGGAATTATTCTTCCAAGTTTTGAGCTTATTGAAGATAAATGGAAAACTATTAAGACAATTGATGGTCCTATACATTTAGTAGATATAAAGTTTGAACTTGGTTTTAAAGTATCAGATAATTCTTTAGTTTTATCTGATGTAGTTGATAATGATAGTTGGCGAATATGGCCAGGAGGAGATCCAACCAAACAATTAGATAAACAATCTTTTCGTGAAGGAGAGGATTTAGTAAATGTTGCCAATAAATATCAATTGGTAACAAATTTAACCAATCAATTTAATTAAAATTAATAAATTATTTTTCAATAATCGTTATATGACCCATTTTTCTTTTATTTTTAATTTCTGTTTTTAAATAATCATAAAAAAACTCATTATTCTTAAATGTTTTATTTCGATAAGGCGTTATATCATCACCAATTAAATTAATCATTTTGGCATTATACAATTTTTTTGTCTTAATCTTATCTAGGCCGCATACCGCTCGTACATGATTTTCAAATTGACTAATATTATGCGAGTTCATTGTAAGATGCCCAGAATTATGAACACGAGGAGCAATTTCATTCGCATATAAATTATCATCAGCATCAATAAAAAATTCTACACATAACGTTCCAATGTAATCTAGTTTTTCTACAACTTTTTTTGCCCACTCAATTGATTTTGTTCGTATATTATCAGGAATATCACTTGGTATTGTTGAATATTTTAAAATTTGGTCTTCATGAACATTCTCAATAGGATCATAGATCTCATAACTATTTTGATCATAACGCGTAATTACTACTGAAATTTCTTTTTTAAGATGAATGAGCTTTTCTAAGATATATTCTTTTGTAAAATCAATCTCATTCGTAATATCATCTATAGTGTTTAATTTATACTGACCTTTACCATCGTATCCTAACGTTGTGGTTTTTAACAAACCAGGAAGCAAGTCTAGATTTTCATTTAAATCTTTTTCATTTTTAACAGTCATATATTTTGTTGTTGTTATATTATTGTCATTTAGAAAATTTTTTTCTGTTTCTCGGTGTTGAATGAGTTGATTAATTTCTGGTTTTGGTAAAACTTTTTTCTTTTCATTAATTTTTTTTAATATTGCAAAGGGAATATTTTCAAATTCATATGTAACAAGATCAATTTCATTAATAAAATTATTTATTGTTGTGTCATCATCATACTGACCAAAAATAAATTTAGTAGCAAAGTGTTTTGCAGGTGCATCAGGATCATCACTCAATATGACAGTTTTAATATCTATTTTTTTTGCAGCATCTGCTAAGAGACTTCCTAATTGTCCACCACCGATAATTCCAAGTGTGGGTTTGTTCATGACTTATGGTTTTTGTTTAACAGCTTTTGATTGCTTACTTCGATAATTTTTTAAATTTTTCTTTATCTCTTTATTTGAAAGAGCAATAATAGATGCTGCATATAAACCGGCGTTCATTGCTCCATCCTCACCAATTGCCACACTGCCAACAGGAATGCCCTTTGGCATTTGTACTATTGATAATAAACTATCTAATCCTTTTAATTTACGACTTTCTACTGGTACGCCGATTACAGGTATAGTTGTCAAGGATGCAATCATTCCTGGCAAATGCGCAGAACCTCCTGCACCAGCAATGATGACAGAAATATTATTGTCTTCAGCACTTTTGGCAAATTTAAACATTCTCTCCGGGGTTCGGTGTGCAGAAACGATTTTAGTTTCAAATTTAACTTTAAGTAATTTTAAAATTTTCTCACAATTTTTCATGGTTGCATAATCAGATTTACTACCCATCACGATTGCTACCTTATGTTTTGTTGATGCTGAAATCATTTTATTTTATTGTATCAATTCAATGATGATTCGACACATTATTACATAATGACATCGTGAACATTACTTTCGCGGGCTCCCGCTTTAGAAATAAATACAAATTTACAGTTGCCCTGCATTTTCTTGATCGTTTTATGACCTGTGTAACCCATAGAAGATTTTAAACCACCAACAAGTTGATACGCTACATCTTCTATTTTACCTTTGTATGGAACCATTCCTTCCACACCTTCTGCTACTAATTTTTTTGCATTCTTTGTTTCTTCTTGTGAGTATCGATCAAAAGATCCTTTTTGCATTGCTCCTACAGAACCCATACCTCTATAAGATTTAAATTTCTTACCTTTAATAGTTAATAATTTTCCTGGTGATTCTTCAGTGCCAGCAAATAAAGAACCTATCATGCAAGCACTTGCACCGCCCGCTATAGCTTTTGCAATATCACCGGATGTTTTTATTCCCCCATCTGCAATTACAGGTATTTTAAATTTTTTGGCAACTTGAAATGTATCCATCACTGCTGAAAGCTGAGGAATTCCAACACCAGTTACTACTCTTGTTGTGCAAATAGAACCTGGTCCAATACCTACTTTAATTGCATCTACACCAGCACTAATTAAATCTGATGCAGCTTTTTTTGTTGCAATATTTCCAACAATAAGAGGCGTTTTCTTTAAAACTTTTTTTGCTTTTTCAATAAACTGTAAAGTTGTTTTTGTGTGCGCATGAGCAACATCAATAAAGACTATATCAACGCCCACTTTTAATAATTCTAAAAGTCGTAAATAGGCATTATTTTCAACACCGATTGCAGCTCCTACGGCAATCTGTTTATCAGAATTAATTACAGCCTTTTGAAATTTTTTAACGTTAACTTTAAAGCCATGAACTTTTTTAACTTCACTTGCTTGTTTATCAATTGGCATATTGCGGTGAATAACACCTAGACCACCATTTAGTGCTAGATTTATAGCCATCTTGTTTTCTGTAACTGTGTCCATGGCAGCAGAGAGTATTGGAATGTGTAATTTTACTTTCCCAATCGTTATAGAAGTATCTACATTTTTTGGTTTAATTTCTGAATACGCTGGTGAAAGCAGAACATCATCAAAGGTAACGGAATAATTAGTATTGATCTGGTAGGCCATTTCCAACTATATTTATTTTGTTTCGATTTGTTAAGTAAATAGTTCATAATTTTAAATTAAAAGATCTAAAATTTAATATGTACTTGTAATAAAGAATAAATTCATATTATATTTTGCCATGAAATTTATATTTTTCTTCTTAACTATCATTCTTGTTAATCTGAGCTTTGCTTCTGATAAAAAAGAAGGTAGATTTTTTGAAGACCAGCCAGATGTAAGCGATGATTATCAAATTCATTTTATTTATATGCTTGATAAAAACGGCAAAGATAATGAGTTGGATTTAAATGGTGAGATGGAGAGTATGGTTGAAGAGATGAATGAGAAAATGTTTGAATTAACAGGTAATAAACAAAAATATAAACTTGATTATAGATTAGATGGGAAACTCGATATTTCTTTTGTAAGATTAGATGTAAAAGGAAGAAAAGAAGGGTGGAATAATAACTATCCGGATTTCTTCATTCAAAATCTTGGATTTAATAATCCCAAAAAATTATATTTTTCCTTTGTCGATAGTTTCACGCATAGGGATAGCGGTCAAATGGGAACCCATTCTGGTTATACTTTTATGAAAAGAGCGGGATCCAGAGAAGAAATAATTAAAATTACCATTCATGAGCTTTTACACGGTCAAGGATTTTCCTGGAAATGTACAAAAGGTAATACGAATAGTCACGTATCTGGTCCAAGTGTTTTAAGTAATCAAAACAATCAATATATTTTAGGTAAGATGATTTATGAGCACGGTGATGATAGCTGTCCTGATTTAAAAGACTCTATTTATATGACACCAACATCAGCTGATCCTTTTGATCCACTTCCCATGGTCTGTCATTTAGCAGAGAGATCAGGAAGAGCACACGGAGGCACCTACGGATTTGAAGATCAGTGGCCAGCAAGATACGATCATAAAAAATTTAAAAAAATACGAAAGAAATCTTATTGGTGTACCTATAAATTAAATGAATTTGCTGATCCAATGTGGTTTAAAAAGTGGAAAAAATAAATAAGTTAAAAATAAATTTTAAATTTTATATTCAAAGTTTTGTGTTGTTGGATTAATTTTAATTAATCTTGCACCATTTCTGATGTGATAATGTGTGGCAACAGGCGTTAATGGCGAAAGGGTAACTATACTTTCAAATTGGTCTTTTGATTTAATATATTTTTGTAATTCCTTCATTATTTTCTTACCAGCTCCTTTTTTGAAAGACCAAACTGTATAAGCGATTGGAATAGAAGCTTCATCTTCCTTCACACTCATCAAATCCATTTCTTTAATCGTTGCAGGAATTTCTTTCGTAAAAGCAAAACAGGCAATACCTTCAATATCATCTTTATATTTTAGACCAAAAATTTTTCTGCCCTTTGACGTACGAAATTCGTTATCAAGTTCTGGACGCACCGGATCATCATCTGGGTTCACACTTTCTAGTTCAACTAGTTCTGTTTTTTTTATCCAACTAAAGAAATCAAATTCGTATTTGTATCTGCCAATTTTCATTTTAAATTAATTTGAGCTTTATAAGATTTTCGAAATAAAGATAGTGATTAATTTGGTCCTTTAGACATTAGATAAATAGTTTATTATCAAATTTTACTAATATAAAATTTATCTTTAACATGTCTTCAAGATCATCGATCCAAAATATTTTTAAATTATCTATTCCTATTTTCTTTGCTAACCTAGTCATTCCGTTTGTAGCTATTGTTGATACTGGATTAATGGGTAATCTAGATAATGCTAGTTACTTAGTTGCTACTAGTATTGCAGCAAGTGTTTTCTCCATTCTTTTTGGCAGTTTTGGTTTTTTGAGATCAGGAACAGTTGGCTTGGTAGCACAAGCAGATGGATCAAATGATTATCAAGAGGTTGTAAATATTTTTCTCAGAAACATTGCTTTTGTCATAATTATTTCTTTACTCTTAATACTTTTACAAAGTCATATCTTTCAGATTTCCTTATCAGTATTTGAATTATCATCAGACACCAAAAGATATTTTAAAGATTATTTTAATCTTCGTATTTACTCAACCTTTGGTGAGCTTACTATTTTTGTTATTACTGGTTTATTTATTGGTCTCCAAAAAACTAAAACATCAAGCATCATTGTTGGTTTTTATTCAATTGCAAATATAATTTTTAGTTTAGTTTTTGTTTTATATTTTAATTTAAACGTTTTTGGTGTTGCTTTAGGAACACTTTTAGCCTCAACCCTTACGACGATTATTTTTTTATTTTATTCTTTTTTTGCGCTTAGTAAAATTACGAAATTAGAATTTAGTACAAACAAAATATTTGATCCAAAGAAAGTTAAAACTATTTTTAATATTAATCTTAATATATTTATTCGATCCCTTCTTCTTGCTTTTGCCTTCTTATATTTTACCTATCTTGGTAATTCCATTAGTGAAGAAACAGTAGCCGCCAATACAATTCTCCTAAATTTTATTATGTTATCTGCCTATGTGCTGGACGCGTACGCTTTTTCAACAGAAGGGATTGTTGGATACTCTATTGGATCAAAAAACCGACAGTTATTAAATGATGTGATAAAAAATTCCTTTATCTTAAGCACGGCAACAGGATTAATAATTTGTGTCATCTATTTCTTGAGCAAAAATTATTACATTATCACGATGACAGACTTACCAAATATACGAGAGATCAGCTTTACTTATTCTTACTGGATTATTATTATTCCTTTTGCGGCTTCTTTTTGTTTTCAATTTGATGGTATCTTTGTTGGAGCCTCGCAAACAACGGAACTGCGAAATGCCATGATTGTCTCTGTTGCCATTTATATAGTTGTTTCTTTCTTCTTAATTGCAAGTTTTGGAAATACAGGCTTATGGCTGTCACTTTGCATTTTCTTTATTGCAAGAGCCTTGACCCTTTTCTCTTATATGGGTAGGATTTATCAACGAATAAGCTAAGGTTAGAGCTACAAAATGCAATAATTTTTATTTTTCTTTAAATACTGTTAAATTTTAATTGTAAATATTTACTAAATTTGATCTACACTAAATTTTAATTAAGGTTGGTCAAAACCCTTGTAAAAAAAAGGCTTCGTAAAAATATTATGAGAGTCTTTATTACTTTAATTATAACAACTTTTTATTCCTGCTTTGTATTGGCTGAGCTGCCAGGTGGTAACGCAACTATTGCAGGCGATATTACTATTACCTCCAATGATCAGTCGATGACCATACAGCAACAATCGGATCAAGCCATTATTGAATGGAATAGTTTTAATATCGGAGAAAATAATACCGTTACCTTTGATCAACCATCATCAAGTTCTAGTGCACTTAATAGAGTTGTCTCCGGCAATCCTACCACACTGGCAGGATCTTTGAATGCGAATGGTAAGGTATATGTTGTCAATGAAAACGGTGTCTACTTTACACCAACTTCAACAATCAATGCACATTCGTTTGCTGCCTCCACGCTTGCTCTCTCCAATGATAATTTTCTCAATAATATTTTTTCTTTTACCTCATCTAATCAATCATCCCTTCAATCCATTATTAATAAAGGATCGATCACGACATTAGATGGAGGCTTCACTGCTCTACTTGGTGGTGCGATCGACAATGAGGGCACCATTAATGCGAACCTTGGAAAAGTGGGTCTTGGTGCAGGAAAAGAAATGACGTTAGACTTGAGCGGGGATAAATTTTTACAAGTAGCAGTGCCAATAGATGCGGCAACAACATTACTTGATCATGAAGGTGATACTCTTCATACTTTAATCAGTCATAGTGGCTCAACAAAGGGAAACACTATAGAGTTAGATGTTGGAACAGCTAAAAATATTTTATCTAATGCAATCAATATTCCTGGCTCGTTGATTGCGAATAAAGCTGAACAACAAAAGGGGAAAATTATTTTATCAGGAAGTGGAACTATTAAAATCGATGGATTTCTTAAAGCACCATCAACAGGGGACATTAATATTACCAGTGATACTCTTTCTCTTGGTGGAACAATAGATGTATCAGATGATTTACCGGGGAGCATTACAATTACGAGTAAAGGAGAACTTAGTGTTTCTGGATCTATTCTAGCTGACTCTCAAAACAATACTGGTGGTGCAATAGAACTTACATCACCGTCTATCATGCAAATGGATAAAAGTCTTATTTCCGCTAATGGCACAAATGGAGGATCAATAGCATTATCAGGTAATACGATTATTTCCTCAGGTACACTGTTATCAAATGGGAGTACGGCTAAGGGTGGTCGCATTGATATAGAAGGAACAAATTTTATTCGACTTCTATCATCGGATATTACTGCCTCAGGCTCACAACAAGGAGGGCTTGTACGCATAGGAGGTGCCTTTCAAGGAGGATATGATCTCACTAGAACAAATGAGCAAGAAGAAACATTTGTAACAAGGTGGGGAAATGTACCAACAATGGAAAATGTTAACACACTTTTTATTAACGATGGATCAACCCTCAATATTGAATCAGATCATACACCTGGCACACTGATTTTGTGGAGTGATCAAGAGACAACCATGTTAGGGCATATTAATGCAATGGGACTTCAAGGAGGTTCAGTAGAAATTTCATCAAAAGATACTCTTCGTTATTTAGGCTTACAAAATATCAAGATGGTAGAGGGTGGTCATCTTCTTCTTGATCCAAAAAATATTATCATCAGTGATACTGCTGGATCACAAAGTTGGTCTTTACAAGGTGTGATTGGTTTTGATTATACCGGCAGTAAGGACTTTGATTTTAATAATACTGTTGCTGCTGATTCTTTTCGGGCAGCAACTATGTCAAACGGCGCCAATCGAGGTTATGGAGCTGGTGTCTCTATAAGTGGTAATGGAAAAAATTTAGCTTTAGTAGCAAGAGAAGATGTTAATGATGCTCATTTTGACTCTGATCTTGGTAGAATCTTACTTTTTACTTTTGATGACACAAATTTTAGTAATGCAACATTAAGAGGACAATTTGTTTATAATGCAAGTGGCAGCAATAATCTCGATACTGGAGGTGATAAAATACGTCATGTTGCCCTTGATCAAGATGGTGATCGATTAGTTTACACTGTTGATGGAATTTATAACTTGAATGGTTATATAAGCGGGACTATTAATGGTACGGCAGTTAGTACTCATCATAGAGCTTTTGCTCGAACTATAAAATTTGATGATACAAATTTTACTAACCCTCAACGTGTTGGGGTAATTGGTGCTTTTACAGGTGCTGCAGGATATGGGAATAGTCCAACAGTATTATCAAATGATCTTGATCTGTACGCTAATTCTATTAATCAAAACTATCCTAAATATTCTCCAGATGTTGAACTTAATGCAGATGGTTCACGAATGGCATTAAGCTATATGGATTACGATCAGGGTGGTGACGCAATACACTTAATTTCTTTTAGTGATACAAATTTCTCTTCACCATCTCTTACAGGAAGAATAGGTGGAGATTACACTGGAGTTAAAGATTTAGATTTGTCCTCTGATGCAGCAATTAGTCAAAATCGTATATTAAGCGGCCAGGTTGGTTTTGGATGGGATATAGAATTATCAAGTGATGCAACAAAATTGGTAGCACTTTATAATTCTAAAAATGAATCTTCTTCCAGTGGTAGACATAAAAGTATTCATCTTTTTACTTTCTCTGATGGAAATTTCTCCAATCCAACTTATGTAGGCGCAATTACATCTGATGATGATATTAGTACAAGTTATCAAACTGGTAGTAAAACAGATACTGGGTATACGTATAATAATAATAAAATATTAGAGGATTTTGATTGGGGGCAGTACGGTGAATATGGTTGTTACGCCTATTCATGTTCTCATGCTAGCATTGGAAAAATAACGAGTTCCGCCTATGGATCATCTATTCATCAGATTAAAATAGCTTTAAGTGGTGATGGTACTCGTTTAGTTATTAGTGGTCGTGGATCTGATGATGATAGTGGACTGTATCTAATAGGTTTTTCAGATTCTAATTTTGGCAACCCTGAAGTAAAACAAATAATAAATCCAGGTATTTTTAAAACATCAGATAGTTCTTATGGAGATCAATACGTAGGAGGATCTATGTCTTTGGATGATACTGGTAAACTGTTAGTTATAGGCACACCTGGAGATAATGGTTTTAATAATGATGCTGCTACTAATTCTGATAATAATGATTATGGTGCTGCACTTTTACTGAAAGAAAATATTTTATCAGGGGGGTATTCGTATACAGACTCGTCAAGCGATGATGTGATTATTAATACAACAGAATTAAAAAATCTTCTTGATGCAAATGTGAATGTGACGTTGCAAGCAAATAGTGATATTACTGTTAACTCAGCCATTACAACAACTGGTACAGGAACATTAAGTCTGCATGCTGGACGTGATGTTGATATTAATAAGTCGATTAGTACTTCTGGTAATTTAGCTATTATTGCGAGTGACACATCAAGTAATAACGTGGTGGGTGCGCAGCGTGATAGTGGGACCGGTGATATTTTAGCAGCCTATGAAAGTGATGGGACGACGGCGATTAGTTTAACGGCGAGCGATCTTGATATAACATTAAATAATGGAAGCGGTGTTACAAATGCTAGTATGGGGAATATTGAACTTGCTACCATTACGGCTACAACAGGAACACTACAATCAGCAAACTTTAGTGCGTCAGGAGCTGGCGTTAGTGATAAAACCTATGATGGTAATACCTCGGCGACTGTTTCTACTACTGGTTCTGTTTCAGGATTAACGTTAGTTGGTAGTGATCTATCATTGGTGAATACAGCAAGTTTTACATCGTCAACTGCTGGATCTGCAAAAGATGCAACAGTGGATTATGATCTTAGTGGCTATTTAAGTAGTGCTATGGATGTAACAGATACAAGCAGCACTGCTATTACCGAGAGTGTCACAGCTGCAATCACTGAAGCTAGTTCTAGCAGTTCATCAAGTAGCAATTCAAATAATTCTTCAGAAGAAAATAATATTGCTGCAGTGACTAGTAGGGATCAAAGAGATATTGTGGAAAACATGATTGGAGACATTAACAAAATTGTTCCTTTCGTATCTGTAGACGCTATAGTTGGCTCCACTATGTCCCTTCAATTAGCAAGAGAAGCCAACATACAATCCGCTCCAAACGCTGAAGGTTTAGGTATTCAAAGTCTATAAGCATTTATGAAAAATGCTTTTATTTTTCTTCTCACTTTTCTCTTTTTAGAAACACAATTTGTTTACGCTGCCTCTCTTCCAAGTGGGGAAAATGTTATCTCTGGTGATATTTCGATCAGTTCATCACAAAACTCCATGACGATTACCCAGTCTTCTGAACAATCAATTATTGAATGGACGAGTTTTGATATTGGCGCGCAAAATAGTGTAACTTTTAATCAACCTTCTATTAATGCAAGCGCTCTAAATAGAGTTGTTTCAGGAAATCCAACAAAGCTTGCGGGGGCATTAAATGCGAATGGTAAAGTTTTTGTTGTGAATGAAAACGGTGTCTACTTTACACCCACGTCAACGATCAATGCGCATTCCTTTGCTGCATCAACGCTGGCTCTCTCCAATGATGATTTTTTCAATAATAAATTTTTATTTAAAGCAGATAATGTAAATAATATTTTTTCTTCTATTATTCATAAAGGTTCTATTACTACTTTGGATGGAGGTTTTACTGCTCTCTTAGGTGGTGCCATTGATAGTGAAGGTACTATTAATGCTAATCTTGGTAAAATTGGAATAGGGGCTGGAAAAGAAATTACGTTAGACTTGAGTGGTGATAAATTTTTACAAGTAAGCATTCCATTTAGTGAAGCGATAACGTTACTCGATCAAAATACAGAAGAATTGAATACCATTATCAATCATGCAGGAACATCAATGGCAAATAGAATAGACATTGAAGTTGGTGCTGCCAAAAATGTTGTTCAGCGCGCTGTCAATATTCCAGGTAATCTTGTTGCAACAACTGCCTCACAAAAAAATGGCGTCATTACCCTTGGGGGTGCAGGTGATATTGTCGTTGCAGGAAATTTAACAGCCAAAGAAAATGGTAAAATTAACGCAGAAGGTAATTTTTTATCTTTTGGTGGTAAAGTTGATGTGTCAGGTGCAAATGCAGGAACAATAAATTTTAATAGTACAGGTGAAATATCTTTAGGTGGAACTCTAAATGCTTCTTCCTCTACTAATGCTGGTGGTAAAATTGATATTCAATCTGATTATAAAATTATTCAAAGTCATGGCAGTGAAATTAATACATCAGGACATACTAAGGGTGGTAATATTCTAGTATCAGCACCAAACATTATGTCTTCAGGCTCCATGTCTTCAAAAGGCAGTCAACAAGGTGGTTTCATTGATATAGAGTCTGAAGGTTACATTCGTTTATTATCTACTGATATTAATGTAGCAGGTAATACTAATGGAGGGTTAGTTCGTATCGGGGGAGAATTTCAGGGTAATAATAATTTAACCAGAACTACCCAGCAACAAGATGTTTTTATTGATAGGTGGGGTGAAAGAAGATCACTTGTTAACGCAAAAACTATTTTAATATCAGATGGATCGAATATTGATATTTCCTCTTCTAATGGCAATGCAGGTACAGCAATCATTTGGAGTGACAGAGAAACGACTATGCTTGGTAATATTGATGCAACAGGCATAACAGGTGGTGCTGTTGAGATTTCCTCTAAAGACACATTACGACATGTTGGATTATCAAACGTCAATATATCAGAGGGTGGACAATTATTACTTGATCCAAAAAATATTACTGTTGGAACGGGTGTAACGTCTCAAAACTGGGTTCATAAAGGCTTAATCGGAAAGGATTATGCCGTTGTATCATCAACCAATGTCGGGGAGCCTAAACTAACTAGAGGTGGAAATTTTGGATCTGATATAGCAATCAGTGATGATGCAACTTTAATGGCTGTGGGTGCTAGAGAAGGTGGAGCGCAAAATAATACAAAAACAGGAGTGGTATATTTATACCAATTTGATGATGGAAACTTCACTAACGCAACACTGATAGGGCGTATAGGAAAAGGATACACTGGAGGAAAAAATGTAGATAATTCATATCTTCAAAAGAATGACAAGTTTGGTCGCTCCTTATCTTTTAATAGTACCGGTACTAGATTAGCGGTTGGAGCAACTGGTGATGATGCAGCAAATAATGGTTCATTAGAAACTGGTGCAGTTTATTTAATAACATTTGATGATACTTCTTACTCAGGTGGTGAAATTGTTGGAAGAATAGGAGGTGGTTATACCGGCTCCAAGAATGTAAATTTGTTTAGACAGGGAGTTACAAAAAAAGGGGTAACTGTAAAATCTTATGATTTATTTGGTTCGAGTGTAGCATTAGATGGTGATGCAAATGTTCTGGCTGTTGGTCTGAGAGGTGATGATGGATTTAAGCAATATAGGAATAGTTATGACATATCTAAGGCTGGTGGAGTATTTATAATTGCTTTTGATGATACAGATTTTTCTAACGGTGAAGTTGTATCACGAATTGGCAATGGTTATCAAAATTTAAGCTCTAACAGTAATTGTGCGAAAACTAATAAGTGTGCTGCAATTGCAAATGATTTTGATACAAATAGTAATACTGATTTAACTCCAAAAAAAGATGATGAATTTGGTTCAGCGGTTTCTTTTAATCATGATGGCTCTCTTCTTGCTATTGGATCTACAGGAGATAACGGTAAAAATAATAATAAAAATAATTCGGGTGCTGTAAGATTATTTAAGTTCATGAATAGTGGAAGCGTTGTTTCTGCTGTCACAGGTACGCCAACCTATATTGGTTCTATCGGACAAGATTATGATTATCTTGATACAAGTGACTCAAGTGTTCATGCAGTAACCTTGGCTAATGGTGATCGATTTGGAAACTCTGTTGCATTTGATAAAGATGCTGATCGATTAGCTGTTAGCTACTGGGATCAATCTGTATCTGGTGAAAGCAAAGTTAGAACAGGAGCTGTAAATTTATATACACTAACTGATAACCTTGCATCCGCAACCTACATTGGAACAATTGGTAATGGTTATACAGGATCAAAAGATTTGGATCTTGGAAGTTCATTAGATAGTGGTGATAAGTTTGGTGAAGGTATAGATATGAATGAAACAGGTAATCGCCTTGTAATGTCAGGAATGATGGCAGATGGAAATAATAATTCAAAATCTAATAGTGGTGAAGTTATGCTCATTAAATTTAATGATAATGATTTTACAGGTGGAAGTTTGTACGGAAAAGTCGGATATGGTTATGGGAGTACAGGGGGTAGTTCTCTAGATATTGATCTTGATGATGATGATAGGTTTGGTCAAGGAACAGCCTTAGATAGTGATGGTAATAGAATGGCCATAGTTGCTGCTAGAGTTGATGGTGCAGGTAATAATTCATCAGATTCTGGTGCTGTCTTTTTATTTACCTTTGATGATGACTCAGCATTTCAAAACCCAACACACGTAGGAACAATTGGAAAAGGTTACACAGGAACTTATAGTTTAGACTTAGATGATTTAACTTCTGGAGATTATATTTGGAGAACTGCTTTAGATGGTGATGGGGATAGATTAGTTTTATCACAACTTGATGCAACATCAGGCGGGGTTGATAGTGGCTCAGTGTTTACAATAAAATTTGATGATACAAATTTTACTAATCCAACACACGTAGGAACAATTGGACATAGTTATAATTCATCTAGTTATGATTTATCAATTGGTACTCTTGGTTCTGGTGATAGTTTTACTGCATTATCTTTGACTGATGATGGATCACGTCTTGCAGTTGGAGCAATGAAAGATGATGGAGCAAATGGAGGTCATAGTAATGCTGGAGCAGTTTACTTAATCACATTTGATCAAACAACAAATAATGATGGAAACCCATCAACTGATTTTAACAACCCAACTCATGTTGGAACAATAGGAATAGATTATGCCCCTACAAATACTTTAACAAAGAGTTTGGACTTAGGTGATAACGGACTTGATATATTAAGCAATAATGATCAATTTGGAAACTCTCTTGGTTTAACAGCAGATGGAAAGATCTTAGCGGTAAGCTCAACTAAAGATGATGGATATAATACAACAAATGATACCAATGATGATTATGGAGCAGTACACTTGTTTACTTTTAGTGACTCAAATTTCACTGGTGCCACATATGCAGCTTCCATAGGGAATAATTATACTGGAGGTAAAAATTATGATACTTCAGAAATATCTGGTTGGGGGGCGGCTCAAGTTGCTGTTGATGGTGATGGTAATAGAATAGCAATAGGGGATTTTGCTGAAGATGATATTTATTTATTTGGTTTTGAAGATACTTCTCTAACTGGTGCAAGTTTACAATATACTATTGGTTTTGGTAAAACAGGTACGAATGAACTTGATACTTCTACAGCAACTTTAGCAGATGCTGACACATTTCCAAATTATATTGCTCTAGATGATACTGGTACCTTAATGGTTGCAGGAAGTGCTAAAGGTGATGGTGCAAGCGATGCGGGTGATAATACTGGCGATATATCTTTATGGTCAGATACAATTATCCGAGGTAATACATCTTATACAGATTATGCAAGTGATGATATCGTAATTAATAAAACAGAATTAGAAGAATTTCTGAATAACGGTGTTGATGTTACTCTTCAAGCTAATACTGACATCACTATTAGTTCTGCCATTACTGTCACTGGTACGGGTAGTCTTAACCTTCATGCAGGAAGAGATGTAAACATTAATAGCAATATTAACACTGCATCTAATTTAGAAATTATTGCAAGTGATTCAAATAATAATAGTGTTTCTGATAGCGATAGAGATGCGGGAGCAGGTGATGTAGTAGCTAGTTCAGCAAGTTTGACGGCTGAAGATCTCAATATACAACTTTTAGATGGAGGCACATTAACAAATGCTAGCATGGGAAATATTGATCTTTCAACTGTTACGGCTACAACTGGATCTTTAATGTCAGCTAACTTTACAGTATCAGGTGCTTCGGCAAATGATAAAACATATGATGGAACTACGACGGCCACTACAAGTGGTGGCACTATATCGGGTTTAAACTTAACAGGTTCTGATCTTTCTATTAGTTCTTCTGGCAGTTTTGCAGATGCAGATGTTGGCAATGATAAAGATGTTACAATAAATTATGAATTATCTGGTTTTACATCAAGTCCAATTCCAATAAATGAAAATTCTGGTGCGTTAGAAGTAATACCAACAGCAAATATTTTAGCTGGGGCTTCGACACCACCTCTTCCAGGTGTAGCACCAGATGAAGAAAAAGAAAAAATTGTAGTACGGGAAAAAATCAACAAAGATGTTTTCGATGATGTGTCTCGAATAATTTCTTTTATCTCCGTTGATGGTGCGTCTAACGCTGCTTTAATTCAAAATGAATTCATTACATCTTTTCCTCAGGTAGACGCAATTAGTATCCAAAGGTTATAAATGAGATATTTTTTATCTTTTATCTTTTTTATCTCTACTTCATTTATGACATATCCTGTTTTTACTAATACTGGTAATTATATTGTTTATGAAACAGGTTTAGTTATTCCACCTGGTGCAGAAAATATTTCATTTAATTTTGTTGGTATTGAAATTGAAAATGAAATCGAAGAAATGATTGAGCTTCGTAAAAATTTATTTAAATCAAAAATTTTTAAAACAATAACATTAAAAGATTTTTATAATTTATTGATTGCATTAGAACAACTATATGTTTTAAATGGATATTTTTTAACGCGTTTTATTGTTCCACCTCAAACGATTGAACAAAATACTAAAGTAAAAGCCATTGTTTTCCCTGGTAAAATTGAATCAATTGATTACTCACAGCTAGATAAACGTATTTCTAAACCAATAAAAAAATATTTTAAAAAACTTGTTGGTATTAAAGGATTAGAATATCCCGTCATTGAAAAATCGATCATTAAATCACGAGAATTACCAGGTGTTGAATTAGAAACAACAATTAAGGCAGGAGAGGAGCCTGGAACTTCTTCATTGCAATTGAACGCAGAACATAAATTAGTAAATGGTTATTTTACTTACTCAAATGGATTATCAGAAACAGCAGGAAAAGATCAGTTTACTTCCTATGTTAGTCTTAATAGTCCATTTGGTTATGGAGAAAATATTTATGCAGCCTACGTCTTAGATCCTGAAAACAGTGTTAATGTTCCAATAGATGATACTGAAATAATTAAACGAACAGATTTTCGAGAAGCATATCTTGTTGGTGGTAAAGTACCAATTCTTGCATCAGACTTTTCTGTATTTGGTGCTGTTAATGAATCTTATTCAGAGCCTAACGGACTAGAAAAAAAGGGGGAATTCAAACAAATCAACTTTGGTCTTGAATATCAAATAAAAAATACAAGGCTTATAAAAAATAATCTTTCATTAGATTGGCAATGGATTAAAGAAAGAGAATATTCAATACTTCCTAACATCACAGAAGATAACTTTTACGATGAGTACAATGCTCTAGAGTTAAAATATACAACCACTAACTTATCTTTCTTAGATTCTTTTTCGCTTAAAGGTGGTTCAGCATTAAAATTTGGTACTCCTATCTATACAAACAAAACAGCTGATACAAAAACATTATCCCGTGTTGGTTCCACTTTAAATTTTATAAAATGGAATAGTGATATTAATTTGAATAGGCAAATATTTAGAGATTATTTATTGAACACACGTTTTGTTTTTCAAAAACTTGTAAGCGATAGAGGTTTAATTAATTCAGAACAAATAAATATAACAGGGCCAGGCCAAATGTCTGGTTATGAATCAGGTAATATGTCTGGTGATCAAGGCTTCTTTCTGCGAACAGAATTGAGCAGACCTTTTTATCCTTTTTTAGAAGGGGAAGAAGATAAAAGGGAAGAGTCTATACGTATTGAACCGTATATCCATCTTGGTGTTGGTGCTACCTACTATAAACGACCAGCCTCAGGTGAGTTCAGCCGAACAGAAGTCGCAAGTGGAGGGTACGGTGTCAAAATTAAAATTCCTCTTAATTCTAATAGTCTTGATATTAGTTTTGAAGTAGCAGAAGCGGATAAAAGTGTTGAGGGAACTACTTCTAGACCAGTGTATTTACTCAATGCCACATTTTCATTCTAAAAATTTATGATAAAAATATCTCATATAATGAAAATTTTTACGATAATTATCTTGAAGATCATATTTTTTTACTCAACTTTTGTGAATGCAGAAGTAAAAATTGCAGCCCTTTACGCAGAAAGTGGTCCTGTTAGTGAAATTGCAGAAGCAATTGCAGAAGCAAAAAGAGTTGCTGTAGAAACAATTAATGCGGACGGTATTGGTATAGTAGGACGAGGTCTTATATCAATTGATACTATTGATACAGGATGTGATCCTACAAAAACAGAAGATAGTTTAAATGCCTATTTAAAAAATAATGATCCAGAAATCCTTTTAGGACCGACGTGTTCAACAAGTGCTGTCAAAGTTATTGAACAAGCAACTATACCAGACAATATTTTAACAATCTCTTCTTCTGCTAGTTACCCGTTACTTTCAACAATTGAAGATAATGATTTATTTTTTAGAACTATTCCTTCTGATATTCAGCAATCAACATCCATTGCTAATTATCTACTATCTAAAAATATAAGAGAAATAATTCTTCTCTACGGTGATGATAATTATAATTCTACACTCGCTCAAAATTTTTTAAAAGTTTTCACCGAACAAGAAGGTATAGTGTTATTTAATACTTTGCTAACTGATAAAACACTGATCAATCAAAACTTCATTAATACATTTGTTGATATTGCTATAGACAATAATCAACCAGGATTAGTCATGTTCCTTCACGGAAATGAACGTACAGTTAATTTACTAGAACAATTTGTTAATACTGTTTTGACCAGATTACAAGAACTGGAAACTTCAGGTATTTTTAAACATCATTATGGTTCTGATAGTATGTTAACGAATGAAGTTAAAGATTTAATCTATTCCTATATTCCTATCCAGTTAAATAAAAATACAACTATTGTTGCCCAAGCAACTTCACAAAGTTCAGAAGAATTTCAAACATACGCAAATATAATGTTGAATGCAGGTGTTGATCCTAATTCTCCTTATTCTGCGATTAGTTTTGATACAATGATGCTAGCAGCTTTGGCTCTACAACATCAAGCACACAATAATATTACAAAGGAAAATTTATCGAAAAGTTTAGTTAGTGTTGCTAATCCACCAGGAATTAAAATGGGACCTGGAAGTTGGGAAGCCGCTAGAGCTTTACTTCTTCGCGGTGTTGAAATTAATTATGAGGGTGTATCTGGATCACTAGATTTTGATATTAACGGTGATGTTGAAGGTATGTATTCTTTAAATCAAGTCACGGATGATAATCTTTGGTCAGTTGAGCGTTTAGAAAAACTTCACCCTTTTGAGCCTAGAATTATTATAGATTAATTTAGTTTGTCTTTTCGGTAATTAGACCGTATTTCATCAAGTAGGATTCTTTTAGACTTATCTTTTACATGCCAAAAATCCCATCCATTGCAACTTGGTAGTCCTTGTATTTTTGCTCCCATTTGATGAATAGAGCCTGTTAAATCTTTTATTTTAAGTGTTCCATCAATACTAACCGTTGCCTTAAAGCGTTCTTTTTTATCTGTTAATACTGCACCAGGTGGAATAATTCCTTGCTCGACTAATTCACCAAAAGGTACTTTTGGTAATTCTTTTCTGCTTTTTGCAATTGTGACAACTTCTTCTTTCAATACTCTGGTATTCCTTAATCGTTCTTTTGAAAGTTTAACATAGTCTTTATCTTTTTCTATGCCAATAAAGTTACGTTGTAATTTTTTTGCAACAACAGCAGTTGTCCCACTTCCAGAAAAAGGATCAAGAACAATATCACCCTTATTTGTCGAAGCTAATAGAATTCGGTAGAGTAAAGCTTCTGGTTTTTGTGTTGGGTGTGATCGTTGATTGTTATCTTTACGTAATCGTTCTTTTCCTGAACAAATAGGAATATACCAGTCACTACGCATTTGTTTTCCTTCATTTAGTTCTTTAAGGTTTTGATAGTTGAATGTGTATTTCGCTTCTCTTGATGTTGTGCACCATAATAATGTTTCATGGGCATTTGTAAAACGCGTACCACGAAAATTTGGCATAGGGTTTGTTTTATGCCAAATGATATCATTTAAAATCCATAAACCTTCATCTTGAATAGTAGAACCGACACGTAAAATATTATGATAACTTCCTATAACCCAAAGCGCTCCACCTTTTTTTAAAACACGTTTACATTCACTAAGCCATGCATTGGTAAATTGATCATATTCTTTATATGTATCAAATTTATCCCAATCTTGTGTAACAGCTTCGACCGTTGTTTGATCAGGTCTGTATAATGTATCCTTTAATTGAAGATTATAGGGTGGATCAGCAAAAATAAGATCAACCGAATGATCTTTTAGTTTTTTCATTTCCTTAATGGAATCACCTAATATAATTTGATTTTTCATCATAATTGATAAAAAGAATCTTTAAGCAGATATGGAATCAGGTCAATTGAGTTATCAACAGGGGGAATCTTTAGGTCGGGATAACATTAAAATTTGGCTATAAACATAAAAAAAAGGGGTCCGAAGACCCCTGGAATAGTTCATCAAATGGGAGGAATGATGAAACTTAATATATATTTAGCGTTTGTCGCATCTTTTTGAAGCATAATAAAATAATATTTGGTATGCATTCTTTGCATGGATAAAATGGGTAATTTATTTTTTTAACAACGATTTAATTGGTTCAAAAGATTTTCGGTGAAACTGAGTTACACCATGTTTGTATATTGCATCAATATGTTTTTTAGTACCATAACCTGCATTTTTTTTCCAATCATAAAATGTAAACTTATGATCAAGTATGCTCATCAGTCGATCACGGTGAACTTTTGCAATAATGGATGCACTTGCAATCGATAAAGATTTTTTATCTCCACCTATTATAGATTTTTCATTTTGATAATTTAATGAAAAGTTTCCATCAATAATAAGATTTGGATTTTCAAAATTAAATTTATCTATTACTCTTTTCATTGATAATTTTGTTGCTTCCAAAATATTAATTGTATCTATTTCTTCTACGCTCGCGTAGCCTAAGTAATATTGAAGTTTTTTTTCTTTTTGTAATTTTTTAAAAAATAAGAATAATTTTTCTCTTTGTTTTGCTGTATGTTTCTTTGAGTCAGTAATAGGTATTTCTGATTCTAAATCATCATAATTAGAAAAATAACATCCACAACTCACCACAGGGCCTGCCAACGGACCTCTACCTACTTCATCTAAACCAATCACAGGTCCATCAATTGATTTTTCTATAGAAAAATCAGTCACTATTTTTCATTTAATCTTGGCATGATTTCAACAAAATTACAGGGCTTATGTCTAATATCTAATTGATATTGTAAAATTTCATCCCAGCCATCTTTGCATGCACCTGTTGATCCAGGTAAGCAAAAAACATACGTACTATTTATTAAGGCTGCAACTGCTCGTGATTGAATTGCTGATGTACCAATTTTTTCAAAACTAATTTGGCGAAATAATTCTCCAAATCCATCGATATGTTTATTAGCAATAGCATTTACAGCTTCTGGTGTTGTATCTCTTCCTGTTAATCCAGTCCCACCAGTTGTAATAATGCAATCAATGTTTTCTTCTTTTGACATTGTGTTTAAGGTATCTTTTATTTGAGAAACATCATCTGGTATAATTGTCCGCTTAATCATTGTATGACCAGCATCAGTAATGCGCTTTTCTAATGTATCTCCAGATGTATCATTTTCTTTAGTTCTTGAATCTGAAATTGTAATAACAGCAATATTTATCGGAACAAAATCTAGAGAAGTATCAATTGGCATAACCTATTAATAAAGCGGATCATTTCCATTTGCTAGCATTTTTAGGGAACGCATTTCTTTATTGTTTTTATTTTGGTAAATCCAATATTTTGTTAAGATCTTTTCTATGAACCATCTTGTTTCTCTTGATGGAATACTTTCCATAAAAAAGAGTGAGTCTTCCATATAATTTGTTTCATTTTTCCATTTTTGCAAATTTCCTGGACCACCATTATATGCTGCTGCTAGAAATATAAGATTTCTTGAAACCTGCTCTAGATCTAGAAGATACGTCAAGTATTCTTGCCCCACCTCCAGATTTATTTCTGGATTTTTAAGAATATTACTATTGCTTCTTTTTACATCTTTACTTTTGGTGATAAATTTTGCTGTCGAAGGTAATACCTGCATCAATCCTATGGCACCGTCTTTACTTTTAGCTTTTATATTAAACATAGATTCTTGATGCATAAAGGCGTGGAGTAATTCTTTTTCTAATTTGAAACCATCTCGTGGCTTCCAAACACTAGTTGGGTAATAGAGGTAAGTAGGAACATCCATACCAAAGTTCTCAAGCTTATTGACTATTTTTAATTGTGTATAGGCAAGATCAAAATTTTCGGCAATTTGAATAGACTCCTTTGCTATTTCTCTATTTAAAATGGAATTGATATGCACAATTTCCTTTTCTAATTCATCCGCAAATCCAACCTGTATGAGTGTCTGTATTCTTTTTCCTGCTGGTATATTTAAAATTGTACTATTATTTTTATTTAGATCAGTATGTTCTACCCATTCTATTTTTTCATCTACACCTAAAATTTCTAATGCAAGCATTCCATAAAAACTATTTGGATTATTTGATGCTCTTTTTAACCAAAAATTAATATCATCATACCTGCCAAGTTTTGCATATGATCTAGCTGTCCAAAAACTACCTGATGTTTGATGCCATGCATCATCTTTTAAGCTAATAGAAAAAAGAGAAAAATATTTTGCAGCATCTTCATATTTTTCTAGTCTCCAAGAACATAGACCAGCCGTCCAAGCTGCATAAGGAACATATTTTGCAGAATTAACTAGAGCCTCAGTAGCATATTTGATTGCTAAGTCATTTTTATTTGCTAAGAAATACCCTTTGGCTATTAAATCCTTTTGTTGATCTATCTCAACTTGATCTAATAATAAATCTACATCTCTTTGATTTAATAATTGGAGTGCCCCAGTTGGCCAACCTTTGTTTACTCTAGATTTGATACCATTAATTAATTTTCTTTTTTCAGCCCTCTGATTGTTAGATAGTTTTATTTGACTTTTATATTGACTAGTCTTTTTATTATTTACTTGCTGTGATTCTATCCCAATAGGAGCACCAGGTTTAGTTGGGCTTTTATAACCCGCTGGCATTCTGCGAATAGCTAATTTATAAATTTGTTTTGCTTGAGGGTGGTCATTATATTTTTTGAGCCAATAATATAATTCTAAATACTTTGATCGATAACAATTTGGATGCAAAAACTTTTGTGCATAAATATGTCCTAGTAAAGATTTATTTTTAATTTTTAAAATAAAATTGTTTGCACTTTTCCATTTGCATTTTTCTTGAAACTTGTATGCTTGTTGATAATTATATACATCTTCTTCATTTAGAACCTTTGATGAGAATATATCATCGTATTTGATAACAATATCTTGTTGGTAAGCATAGATTTGTTTTGAAAAAATTACAAAGAATATAAAAAAACAAAAAATTGAAAATTTTTTATGATACATTTTTCAATTTTTCTTGTAGCATTTGTAAATCTTCCCAAGAATGTTTTTTATATTGAGGAGATCGAAGTAAAAAAGCAGGGTGATAGGAAGCTATTGTAGGGATTGATTCATCTAAATTAAGTGATTTGTAATCATGCCATTTACCTCTGAGTTTTCCAAGGGCTAGAGGTGTTGATAAAATAGCTTTTGCAGCAACACCTCCTAATAGGAAGATAAATTTTGGCTTAATAATATCAATTTGTCTTTGTAAAAATGGTAAAAATTCTAAAATTTCTTCATCATTTGGGGTCCTATTATCAGGTGGGCGCCAATTAACAACATTAGTAATATAGACGTCTTCTCTTTGTAAGTTGATTGCTAAAAGCATTTTATTTAAAAGTTGCCCAGCTCTACCAACAAATGGAATACCTTGCTCGTCTTCATCTCTTCCTGGAGCCTCACCAATTAACATAACTTTTGCATTTAAGCTTCCATCATAGACTACTAAATTTTTAGCAGTTTTTTTAAGATTAGAATTGTGATCTTTAAGGTCCTTAATGACCTCATCAATTTTCATTTTTTTATCCCTCGTATTTATATTAGGATTAGACAACTCAGATTTTTTCTCATTTTCAAACCAGTTTCTTGGAGAATCTTGAAGAAAATAGTTTACTCCTGAATTAACTATGAATTCTAAATTTTTTTTATTTGATTGATTCATGCAAAATTACAATTATCTATTCATAGTGCAACTCTAGTATTTTTAAAATGATTAATTTGATTAAAAAACTGTTTTTAATATTTCTGCTTATCGCCTTTAATACTAGTGTTTTTGCAACAAGTAGCTCAACCTTTTTAATCTCACAACTAGCTTTCAAAAACTATGATTATCCTGCAACATTATTGAATTTTAATGCTGATAAAATAAAACTATCTCAAGACCAACTCCTTGATAAAGCGATAGCAGCGGTTATTACCGAGGATATTAATTTAGCAAAAGATATTGCCAATAAAATTTTAGAAAAAAACAAAAATAATCAAGAGGCATATTTAATTCAAATTTCATCTTTATTTTTAGATAAAAAATATAATCAGATAAAAGAATTACGAGACAAATTAGACCAACCAAATGAATTACTAGATTTTATTTTCTTCTCAAATAATAGACTTAAGGATGGTAATACCATTAGCCTTTCACTTGTCGAAATTGTGGCATCATCTTTTTCAAACAATGAGCAAAGACGTTTAAATTATAATTTTTTATTATTTTATACTTCACTTGCTAAATTAATTGATCCAAAAAACGAAAGAGCAATAATTATTAAAGCTGAATTATTTGATCAAGTTGGCCAATTTGAAGTAGCAAGAGATACTTTTGAGAAGATTGGTGAAAAAAGTCCGTATTATCTAGATGCGCAAAGTAGTTTAGCAATTAATTATTTATATAATAGTTCGTATGAAGATGCTGAAAATAAAATTTTATCTATTCTACAAAATAACAATAACAACTATGCTCTTAAAAAAATTCTTGGTGATTTTTATCGGTATAATAAAAAATATGATTTAGCTCTATCAATATACAATCAGATGATTGAAGAAAACCGTGGTGACATATGGAATATATATTATATGAGAGGTATATGTTTTGAACAAATAGGCGATTGGGATTTAGCGGAAAAAGATTTTTTAAAATCGCTTGAAATAAAATCTGATAGTCCAAATGTTTTAAATTATCTAGCTTATGGTTGGATTGAAAGAGAAATGAAATTAGATCGTTCTTTGCAAATGTTAGAAGAAGCGTATGAAGCTAATCCTGATAGCTTTTACATTATAGATAGTCTTGCTTGGGCGCATTTTAAAAAAAATAATCTTTCAGAAGCCGCTCGTTTAATGGAAATGGTAATAGATATTGCACCAGGTGAAGCAATATCTCTAGACCACCTTGGAGATATTTATTATTCTATGAATAGAAAAAGGGAAGCTATTCATTTCTGGCAACAAGCTCTAGAATTAGCTGAACCTGAAGATGAAATTGAAGAAAATGTTAAAATTAAATTAGAAAAATTTAATGGATAATAGTATTACTGAAAAATCTCCTGCAAAAATAAATTTATTTCTTAAAATTTTAAATCGAAGAGAAGATAATTATCATAATATTAGAACAGGTATAACCAGTATTAATTTATGTGATGAAATAGAAATAAAGCAAAGCAATCAATTCAATGTTGAATACAAGGGAGCATTTGCTCCAGAAAATAATATATTTGATGATTGTATTATAAAAAAAATATTTAGTTTTTTGAATATTTCACCTCCAAACATTTCATTTTCAATTACAAAAAACTTTCCCTATCAAGCTGGTTTGGGTTCTGCATCTTCAAATGCAGCAACGGTAATAAAGATCCTAGAAAATCTAGAAATTATTAATAAAAAAAATATTTTTGAGTATACAGATTTAGGTTCGGATATTCCTTTCTTTCTTAATCAACACGATAG
>CABXSY010000004.1 GCA_902514875.1 uncultured Alphaproteobacteria bacterium
TTAAAACCTTTTTCTTTTAATTTACTACAAAAGGTAGATTTACCTGATCCTATACCACCTGTTACTGCTATGGTTCTTGTCATTAAATTTTTTTATAAATAGTCTTGAGCATTTTTTCATCTACAGATGGATTTTTACCAAACCACATTTTAAAACAAGGCTTAGCCTGCTCGACCAACATTGATATTCCATAAATCTTTTTGTTTTTTGGAAACTGTTTAAGAAATGAAGTGTTTTTTGGGCTATAAACAATGTCGCTTACAATTGTGGATTTAGTGATAAGTTTTAGGTGTTTTTTCAATATAGGGTTTGTGGGTGTGGTATTGATTATTAAAAAAACTCCTTCGAGGTGTGTTTCAAGATCGCCATATGTTTTTGTGTACTCAGTTTTCTTAGAATACTTAATTTTTTTCTTAGACCTGTTGAAAATTAAAATATCCTTAAACCCCTTCTCCTTTAAAACATAGTGTATGGCATGTGATGCACCCCCATAACCCAAAATAATAACCTTTTTGTTTTTAGTTTGCTTAATTTTTGGCAGAGTTTTGTAATATCCTGTCCAGTCAGTATTGGTTCCATTTATATTTTTTTTATTTGTTACACAGTTTACCGCACCAATTTTCTTTGCATGAGTATCTATTTTGCCAAGGTGTTTTATAATTTTGTTTTTAAATGGAATGGTTACATTTAGGCCAAGTGTATCTTTTTTTTCCAAAACTTCTTTTATTTTTTTATGAAAGTTTTTTTCTGTAAGTTCTAAATATCCATAACTTGCTTTAATGTTATATTTTTTTAACCAATAGTTGAATATTGTTGGTGAAAGACTTTTAGATACCCTATTCCCAACTACGTAAAGTTTTTTCATTTTCTTGAATATAAATAATCTAGCAGATTAAATAAAGGCAATCCCATAACATTAAAATAATCTCCTTTTATGCTCTCAATAATATTTGGCCCCAAACTTTCTATTTGATAACAGCCTACAGAGCTTAGTATTTGTTTGCCTGTTTTTTTTAGATATCTGTTTATTTCGTTGTTGTTAAGCCTTCTTACTTTAACACGAGTTTTTTCGTAATTTTCCCAAATCTTTGTGCCGTTAAGACAAATAGTTAAGCCTGATACTATTAAGTGTTCCTTTCCTGATAGAGATTTGATCTTTTTTTTTGCCTTCATAATAGAGTTTACTTTATCTAAAATTTTTCCATTATGATAAATTACAGTATCACAACCCAAAACAATCTTATTGTAATATTGTTTTTGTCTACTCACACTTTTTGCTTTTTCATAAGAAAGCTTTTTTGCAAAAATTTCGGGTTTGGTTTTTCTGTTAATGGTTTTTTTAATTTCTTCTTCGTTGCAATTAGGTTTTTTTTGTGTGAAATTTAATCCTGCGTTTTTTAATATTTTGTATCTAGATTTACTTGAGCTAGCTAATATAAAATTTTGGTGCATAAGTGTGTTAATAAAAATTATAGTTATAAACATTATTAAATGTAATTTGAATTTAAGAAATAGTTCTTTTGTTTTAAAAATGTGTTGTTAACAGCTTAATAACTTACCTAGATACTATTAACCGGATGTTAGTATATTTATTATACAAAATTAATAACAAGTTATTAGAAATTTATTTGAGTGTAAATTATTTATAAATAATATTTTTTTTCAATGTTCATTAAGTTAACATTTTTCCTTGGTTTGTTGTTCATATGTTGGTAAATTTAGAATGATATTATAGTAAAGTATTAATTAAGCTTTTTAAGCATACAACTAATACTACAATTAAATATATAAATTATATATTTATTATTGTTTTGACATTAACTTTAATTTTGATTAATAAATTCTTTCATTTCTAAACTACCCCAACAACATTATGAATTTACAGGAATTAAAAGGAAAAGAACCCCAAGAGCTTTTAAAACAAGCAGATAAGCTTGGTATAGAAAACCCTTCGTCTCTTAGAAAGC
The DNA here is from genome assembly GCA_902514875.1 of uncultured Alphaproteobacteria bacterium. GTDB lineage: Bacteria > Pseudomonadota > Alphaproteobacteria > HIMB59 > CACPNW01. The sequence continues at coordinate 1,968 of CABXSY010000004.1, forward strand.
AAGATTTGATGTTTTCAATTTTAAAAACAATTGCTGAAGAGGGTGAAATTATTACTGGTTTAGGGGTTATTGAGATTATGCAAGATGGTTTTGGTTTTTTAAGATCTTCAGAGTCAAATTATCTTCCAGGTCCGGATGATATCTATATTTCTCCATCACAAATTAAAAAATTTAGCTTAAGAACAGGTGATAGCGTAGAGGGTGAAATTAGATCTCCAAAACAAGGTGAAAGATATTTTGCTATAACTAAAATTAACAAAATAAACGGTCAAGAAACTGAATTAGTTAAGAATAGGGTTAATTTTGAAGATTTAACACCTTTGTATCCTGAATCAAGGTTCAGGCTTGAACAAGAAAAACCTATGCCGGACAATACAGAAAGAGTAATCGATATCATTGCTCCTCTTGGAAAAGGACAAAGGCAGCTTATTGTTGCACAACCTTTCACAGGTAAAACAATAATTATGCAAAAAATTGCTAATGCTATAACTACTAATAGTCCAGACGCTAAACTGATTGTTCTGCTAATTGATGAAAGACCAGAAGAAGTTACAGACATGCAAAGATCAGTAAAGGGTGAAGTAATTAGTTCAACTTTTGATGAGCCTGCTTCACGCCACGTTCAGGTTGCTGAAATGGTAATTGAAAAAGCTAAAAGACTCGTTGAATATAAACATGATGTTGTTATTCTTCTTGATTCAATTACCAGACTTGGAAGAGCTTATAATACTGTTGTTCCATCTAGTGGAAAGGTGCTAACAGGCGGTGTTGATGCCAATGCCTTACAAAGACCAAAAAGATTTTTCGGAGCTGCAAGAAACGTTGAAAAGGGCGGATCACTCACAATTATTGCTACTGCTTTAATAGATACAGGAAGCAGAATGGATGAAGTTATATTTGAAGAATTTAAAGGCACTGGTAATAGTGAAATGGTTCTAGATAGAAAACTTAGCCAAAAAAGAACTTATCCAGCTTTTGATATTGGTAAGTCAGGAACAAGAAAAGAAGAATTATTACTCGATAAAGACGAGCTTGGAAAAATCTTTATTTTAAGAAAAATATTAGCCCCAATGGGAAGTACAGAAGCCATGGAGTTTTTGTTAGATAAAATGAAAAACACGAAAACTAACAGCGAGTTCTTCCAAAGCATGGGAACCAAATAAATATAAATTTTTTTATAATCTTTCTTGTTTACTTAATATCATCTTGGGTTTAATCCCCAAAAAATGAAACCTTCCAAAGAGACAATTTTTGCTCTTGCTACGCAAAGAGGTAAGTCGGGCATTGCTATTTTTAGGGTTTCCGGCAAAGATTCTCACAAAATAATAAAATCAATATCTTCTAAAAAAAAATTTAAAACAAACTTTGCTACACTAAATAATATATTAGACGGTCAGAGTGTTGTAGATCAAACACTAACAACTTTTTTTAAATTACCAAAAAGCTACACAGGAGAGGATATGGTGGAAATATCCTGTCATGGAAGCATTTCTGTAATTAACAAAATAACTAAAACCCTATTAAAAAAACAAACCAGACTTGCTGAGCCAGGAGAATTTACCAGAAGAGCCCTAATGAATGATAAGCTTGGTGTTTTAGAAGCTGAAACAATTAATGATTTAATTAATGCAGAAACAGAAAATCAAAGAAAGATAGCAATTGGTAATTTAAGTGGAAATTTAGATAAATTAGTTAATGAAATATCAAGTAAACAAAAAAAACTTCTAGCTGACATAGAGGCCATAATTGATTTTGCTGACGAAGACCTTCCTAAAGAAATATATAAAGGTATAAGAGAACAAAACAAGAACATATATAAAAAAATTGAAAATATTATTAAAAGATCATCTTTATCTAGACGAATTCATAAAGGTTTTACGATAACAATTATTGGTAAGCCAAACACGGGAAAATCTTCCTTTATAAATTACATTAATAACAAAGAGGTTTCTATAGTTACTAATATACCAGGAACAACAACAGATTTAGTAAGCTCAACACTAGATATACAAGGAGATAAATACACATTTATTGATACAGCTGGAATAAGGAAATATAAGAATTTAATTGAAAAAATAGGCATTGAAAGATCCTTAGAGAGTGCTGAAAAGTCTGATTTAAATATTGTTTTTCTCAAAAATAATGAAAAGAAAAAATACAGCAAAATCAAATCGAAAATATTTGTTAAATCAAAATATGATACTAATAAAAAGAAAATTAGAGGGATACATAGTATTTCATCAGTTTCTGGTTATGGAATTGAAAATCTGATTAAAATTATATCTTCAAAATTAAAGAAAAAACCAATTTCTGGACCAGTTTTTTCACGTGAAAGACATATGGAAAGCCTAAATAAATCCCTTTTACTACTTAAAAGACTAGATTTAAAAGAAATAGATATTGCTGCTGAAAATGTTAGAAGATCAATTATGTATATTGATGGAATCAATCAAAAATTTGATATTGAGAAAATTTTAGATATAATATTTAGTGATTTTTGTATTGGTAAATAATTTCACGTGAAAAGAGATATGTACAATAAATTTGATGTAATTGTAATTGGTGGAGGACATGCGGGTGTAGAAGCAGCTTGTTCATCTGCAAGAACTGGATCAAAAACAGTTTTAATTACTCATAATATTGAAAAAATAGGAGAGATGTCATGTAATCCTGCAATTGGAGGTCTTGGGAAAGGACATCTTGTAAAGGAAATAGATGCTTTAGATGGAATAATGGCAAAAGCAGCAGACAGATCTTGTATACAATTTAGAATGTTAAACTCCAGCAGAGGAGCTGCTGTAAGGGGGCCAAGGGCACAAACAGACCGTATTTTATATAAAAATGCTATAAACGATTTCATATCTGAGCAAAAGAACCTTCAAATTATTGAAGGATCAGTAGAAGATTTAATTGTTTCAAAAAATCAGGTATTAGGAGTTGTTTTAGGCGATAAAAAAAAGATATTTTCAAAATCTGTAGTTTTAACCACAGGTACTTTCTTAAGCGGATTAATAAGAATAGGCTCTGAGAAACAAGAAGCGGGAAGAGTTGGAGATAAGCCTTCAATTAAGCTTGCAAAAAGGCTTAAAGAACTAAAGTTTTCAATAGGCAGATTGAAGACAGGAACACCCCCAAGATTACTTAAAAAAACTATAAAATTCAATGATTTAGAAGAACAAAGCCCAGATAAAAAACCTATTCCATTTTCTTTTATCAACAGAGATATCCACATTCCTCAAATATCTTGTTTTATTACCCATACTAATAAAAAAACACATGAAATAATTGCAAATAACCTCAACCTATCACCAATGTATTCTGGAGAAATACAATCAATGGGGGCTAGGTATTGCCCATCTATTGAAGATAAGATTCATAAATTCAAAAACAAATCTTCACACCAAATATTTTTGGAGCCAGAAGGATTGGATAGTGATCTAATATATCCAAATGGAATATCTTCTTCTCTTCCAACTGAAATTCAAAATCAATTTGTTAAAACAATTAAAGGTTTAGAGAATGTTACAATTACACAACCAGCTTATGCTATTGAATATGATTTTGTTGATCCACAAGAACTAACACACACACTTGAAACAAAAAAAATTAAAAATTTATTTTTTGCTGGACAGATAAACGGGACAACCGGATACGAAGAAGCGGCTGCACAAGGTGTAATGGCAGGGATAAATGCATCTCTTAAAACAACGTCTGATAAAGAATTTATAATACCAAGGTCCTCTGGATATATAGGTGTTTTGATAGATGATTTGGTTACAAAAGGAACTAAAGAGCCATATAGAATGTTTACTTCAAGATCCGAATATAGGCTTTTACTTCGGGCTGATAATGCAGATTTAAGACTCACACCCCTTGGAATTGATATTGGTTGTGTTGATATAGATAGGCAAAGAAGGTTCGAAAAAAAATCCAAAAGAATAAAAGATGGCTTTAAGTTTGTTAAAAATTACAAATTCACACCAGATGCACTTCTAAAAAAAGGTATAAAAATAAACAAAGATGGAAAAAAAAGAAACATTATAGATCTTTTGTCGTTTTCAAATATTACAACTCCTAAGCTTAAAAAAATACTTCCAGAGCTAAATGACTTAGAAGATGATGTAATGGAACAAATAGAAATTGAAGCTAAATATGCAGGCTATCTTGATAGACAAAGAATGGACATACAAGATTTTGAAAAGGAAGAAAATTTAAGAATTCCCAAATCAACTAACTATAAATTAGTCGGGAGTTTATCTAATGAGATAGTTGAAAAACTATCAAAAATTAAACCACCTACACTTGGAGCTGCCTCAAGAATATCAGGTGTAACACCAGCAGCCACTATAGCCCTTCTTAGATATATTAAAAAAAATAAAAATAAAAAAGCAGCATAATTTGGATAAAGTTACGGTAATAAAAAAATATAATCTTAGCAGAAAGCAGATTGATTTAATTGATAGCTACATACTAAAGTTAACAAAAAGTAACCAAATACATAATTTGGTAGGGCCTTCTACAATTCATACTGCTTGGGACAGACATATTAATGATTCATTGCAATTGTCTGAATATATTTTGAAAAAAAATGCATCAATAATAGACCTGGGTACTGGCGCGGGTTTACCAGGGGTTATTTTACATATTTTTGGGCACTCAAATATATTGTTGATTGACTCAAAGATGAAAAAAATAAACTTTATTAAAGAATTTGCATACGAGCAGAAATTAGAAATAAAAACTATTTGTACAAGAGTTGAAAAAATCAAAAATCAAAAATTTGACTTTATTATCTGCAGAGCTTTTGCCCCATTGGTAAAATTATTAGATTATTCACGATTATTTACTAAAAAAAATACATCACTACTTTTTCTAAAAGGAAGAAGTGTTAAGAAAGAAATATATGATGCAAAAAAATCCTTTAACTTTGAATACGATCTTTATCCAAGTCACAGTGAAGGTGGTGGGCATGTGTTAAAAATAAACAAATATAAAAAACTGTGAAAAAAATTATTTCTATTGCTAATCAAAAAGGTGGTGTTGGAAAAACCACAACCACAATTAACTTAGCCACATCATTAGCAGCAGTGAAAAAAAATGTTTTAATTGTAGATGCTGACCCCCAAGGTAATGCTAGCACAGGGCTTGGGCTTACCCACAATGATAGAAAGCCATCTATTTATGAGATGATTCATGAAAAGAGGCTTCTTAAAGAAGGAATAAAAGAAACATTAATTCCTGGTCTAAAAATAATTGGAGCAAACACAGACTTAGCTGCAGCTGAGGTAGAGCTGACAAATTTTGAAAACAGAGAGTTTGTATTTAAATCAATCTTTGCTGAAATTGATAATTTCGATTTTATTTTTGTAGACTGTCCACCTGCGCTTGGCTTGTTAACTATCAATTCATTAGTAGCATCAAACACTACACTAATTCCTCTTCAGTCAGAGTTTTTTGCCCTAGAGGGTCTTTCAGCGCTAATGCAAACTATCAAATTAATCAAACAAAACTTCAACAACAATCTTAAAATCGAAGGAATATTATTAACAATGCTGGACAAAAGAAACTCATTAAGCTCTTTAGTTGAGAAAGATGTAAGACAGCATTTTGGCGATCAAGTTTACAAAACAACTATTCCAAGAAATGTTAAAATTTCTGAAGCCCCAAGCCACGGTAAACCAGCGCTGGTATACGATACACAAGCTGCAGGCTCCATAGCGTATATTGAGCTTGCAAAAGAAGTAATTTTAAACCAAAATAAAAATCATGAATAAAGAAAACAAACTAGGCATGGGCCTGGGAGCTCTTCTATCAACAACTAACAAAAACGAAACTAATAATAACGTACAAAAAATTAATATTTCTCAAATTGTACCCAACCCTTTGCAGCCAAGAAAAAACTTCAAAAACGAAGAGCTTAAAGAACTTTCATCCTCAATTAAAAATCAAGGATTAATTCAACCTATTGTTGTTAAACCAACTGATGATAATCAATTTCAAATTATTGCAGGAGAAAGAAGGTGGAGGGCATGTCAACTAAATGGAATGCACGAGGTAGACTGTGTTATCAAAGATCTTGATGAAACCAGTGTTTTAGAGGCAGCTTTAATTGAAAATATTCAAAGAGAAGACTTAAATGTTATTGAGGAGGCTAACGCTTACAAAGGTTTGCTTAACATCAAAAATATTAATAACGAAAGTCTTGCAAAATTAATTGGAAAAAGCTCAAGCCATGTTTCAAATATTTTACGCCTTTTAGAGTTAGATAAAAAAATACAAGAAATGGTAATAAGCGGAGACCTGTCGATGGGACACGCACGAGCACTTATAGGGGTTCCAAATGCAATTAATAAAGCAAATGAAATCGTGGAAAAAAAACTCAGCGTAAGACAAACTGAAAAAATAACATCAGAGTTTAAAAACAACAAAAAAAAGAAAACATTAAAAGACCCAAACATAACAGACTTAGAGAAGGAACTTTCAGATAAAATAGGTTTGCGTACATCAATACAGTTCAATGATAATGGCTCATCTGGCTCACTAACTTTGTACTATTCTGACTTGAATCAACTTGATGATTTAATGAAAAGACTTAAGAAATAGTAATTTTTTTAATATTTAGAAGAAAGCGGAGACCAAAAACTAAGGATAAGTTGCTATCTTTTCGCAAAATATTTTCAGTTGAAGAGAGTAATCTAATTAACAACTTTTTCTTTTTTAAATTATATTTTCTAAAAATTTCTATCAGCCTGTGTTTTTCTTTAAATAAATATGTGGGAATTTTTTTTATATATTCATCTTCGCTTTTTGATTCTATTATTAATTGACAGAAAAATTTGATGTAAAAATAAAATTCATTTACATCTGTGTTGGTTACAATTTTGTTTCTATAAAGATCAACTATATCTTTATTTTTTTTAAATAAGTTTAAAAAAATTTTTTCTTTTCCAGTGTCGCTAATTGTTAATAATCTTTTAACATTGTTGAGTGTTAAGTCCTCTTCATCAAGTTCTATAATTTGATTTAAACTATTTTCAAAAAAACCATATCTACTATCTAATTTATCAATTAGTAACCAATAGACGTCTTGTGAAATATCTAAATTTTTATCACTTAAAAATTTTTTCAAAACTTTTATCTTTGATTCCCTTTCTAACTCATAACAATCTATTAAACCACTATCCCTATCTTTATTAATTAAGCTTTTAATTTTTTTGATTTTTTGTGAATTTTCATCAACAAAAATGAAAACGCTATGTGAATTTTTAATATTTTCTAGGTTTTTTTCATCAACTCCCTTACATTTATTTACTAAAAATATTTTATGATCTTCAAATAGACCAACTTCTTCAACAAAGCCTTTAATATCATCAATATTTGTAATCTTAGCATTTTTGTTTTTCTGATATTTTCCAACAATTACTGCTTTTATTTTATGCATCAGCGTTTTTTCATTACCACTTATAAAGTATATCTTTTTATCTATTCTAAAATTTTCATTTAATAAAATGCTAATAGGTTCAATTTTCATAACAAGAATCTATATTTATATTAGACAAAATAGAAACAAATTGATTTAAGTTATTGTCTATTGCTAGCTCGTACTTCTTTTCTAAAGAAGTATCTGTTCCATAATTGTAACCTGAAGATTTTGGTATAATTGAAAAATAAGAAACTATTTCTTTTTCATAAGTTATACAATCTTTTTTAATTGATGTTAAAGTATAATAAAACCTTAACTTATGTCTAAGGTTTGATACCGCTTGATTTGTTTCCACAGACCTTTTGGTTTTTTTCTCATTAATATTAATTTTAAGGGTGTAAGTATTCTCGTTATTTTCACCAAACAGCATTGGTAGATATGAGTTCATAAAACTCAAATCTGTACCAGAAGTAATAACCTTTGTTTTTTGAAAAAGTGGGTTTACGAGATTTTTATCATTTTTATAAATAAATTCAACATCCCCACAAGAGGTAACAAAACAAAATAAAAAAATAATAAATAGCTTATTCATTAGACTACTAAATTTACAATTTTACCAGGGACATAAATTTCTCTAATAACACTTTTCCCCTCTAAGTTTTTTTTAATTTTATTATTGTTTTTTACTATATCTAAAACTTCTTCTTTTGAAATTTTTTCTTTAATCTGAATAACTTCTTTAGTTTTACCGTTTATTTGAATTGCAATTTTTATACTCGTTTTTTTCTTTACCTCTTCTTTTGGCCAAGCTTCACTAATGCATAATGTTTTATTCCCAAGGTTTGACCAAATCTCTTCACTTATATGCGGAACAAAAGGCTGTAAAATTATTGAAAGCTTTTCCAACGACCATTTAAAATTTTTTTTAGACAAATTTTTTTTCAAAACTGAGTTATTAAGAATATTTACAAACTCATATATTTTTGCAACAGATTTATTAAATTGAAAATTTTCTATATTTTCTGACACCTCATTAATTATACTTTTTAAAGTATCTACCACATCAATATTTTCAGAATTATTTGATTTATAATTATTAAGTTTGTCTGCAGTTTCATATAATTTATTGATAAATTTGAATGAAGAAGCTATCCCGGTTTCTGTCCATTGCAAGTCTCTTTCTGGCGGACTATCTGATAACATAAACCACCTAGCAGTATCAGCACCATATGAATCAATAATATCATTTGGATCTACAACATTTTTTTTTGATTTACTCATTTTTTCAATTTTTCCACTCACAACCTCAAAACCACCTTTATCTTTTAACCCACCACTATGTTTTTCTACATCTTTGGGCTCAATCCATTCGTTGTTTGTATTTTTATAAGTTATATGAGTAACCATCCCTTGCGTAAATAGTCCTTTAAACGGCTCATCTAAATTAAAATAACCAAGGTCTCTTAAAGCTTTAGTAAAGAATCTTGAGTATAAAAGATGTAAAATAGCATGTTCTATACCACCAATATATTGGTCGACAGGCAACCAATATTCTATATCTTTTTTATCAAACGGCTTATTTAGCCTAGCATTGCAATATCGAAAATAATACCAAGAGGATTCAAAAAAAGTATCAAAAGTATCAGTCTCTCTGTAAGCTTTCATCCCAGTTTTTGGACAAACGGTATCCTTCCAGCCAGAAATATTGCTTAAAGCACTAGACGACTCACTAAAATTCTCAATATCAGGAAGTTTAACTGGAAGATCTTCATCTTCAACCGCAAGTATTTCCCCATCTTCTCTATAAATAATAGGTATTGGACAACCCCAAAATCTCTGCCTTGAAATTCCCCAATCCCTTAATTTAAAATTTATTTTCTTTTTTCCTATTCCTTTTTTTTCTATCTCATTAATTATTTTTTCTTTTGCTTCATCGATGTTTAATCCATCTAAAAATTCTGAATTGATTATCATTCCATCTTCAGTGTAGGCCTTACTATTGATTTTAAATTTATCTACCTCAATATCAATTGGTTTAACAACTGGAATAACATCAACATTGTATTCAGTTGCAAAATCTAAATCTCTTTGATCATGTGCAGGACAACCAAAAATTGCACCAAGACCATATTCTTTTAAAACAAAGTTAGCTACAAAGATTGGAATTTTTTTGCCTTCAATAAATGGATGTTCAGCAAATAAATTAGTATTAAACCCCTTTTTGGTTTTATCAGGGTTTGTGTTTTTACAGTCTTTAATAAATTCCAGTAAATCCGAATTTTTCTTTGATATTTCAACAACCAAACTATGCTCAATAGAAAGAGCTAAAAATGTAGCACCATAAATCGTATCTGGTCTTGTTGTAAAAACTTTTATTTTTTTATTTTTTCCTGAAACGTTAAAATCAATTTCAGCTCCTACGGACTTTCCAATCCAATTAGATTGCATTATTTTTACTTTATTAGGCCAATTTTCTAATTTATCTAAATCATTTAAAAGCTCATTAGAATATTTACTAATTTTTAAAAACCACTGAGATAACTTCTTTTTTTCTACAGGCGCTCCCGACCTCCATCCTTTTCCATCAATCACTTGTTCATTTGCCAAAACTGTTTTGTCTACAGGGTCCCAATTAACCTCAGCTTCTTTTTTATAAGCAAGACCAGATTTAAACATATCAATAAAAAATTTTTGTTCATGCCTGTAATAATCTGGATGGCATGTTGCAATTTCTCTATCCCAATCCAAAGACAATCCCATTTTTAGAAGTTGTTTTTTCATTGTTCTAATATTTTGGTACGTCCAACTCTCGGGATGTTTTTTTTCAGTTAAAGCAGCATTTTCAGCGGGAAGGCCAAAAGCATCCCAACCCATTGGATGGAGAACATTATAGCCTTTCATTTTCTTATATCTTGCAACTACATCACCCAATGTGTAGTTTCTTACATGCCCCATATGTATCTTTCCAGAAGGATATGGAAACATTTCTAAAACATAATACTTTTCACCTTTTTCATTTTTAGAAGTCTGAAAAATTTTTTTGTCTGACCATATATGCTGCCATTTTTTTTCAACTAATTTGTGATTGTATCGTGATGACACTTCTTAACTTGATTGGAGTTTTAATTTTTTTGCTTTATTTAATATAGCGTTTTCAATTTTTATATTATCTTCTTTATCAACCCTTTTATTTATCCAAGAAGGATCTTTAAATTCTTGACAAAAAGAAGTTACCTTTAGATTTTCAGTGTTTAGCCTCATTCCAGAAATAAAAATATTTAACTTACACCTCTCATTGGGGTTAGCAGATGTTGAGTACCAATCTGTAATTATTGTTCCGCCAACCTGATCTGCAGAGCTTAAGGGCATAAAATCAATTGTTTCTAAAGCACCCTTCCAAAGAAATGGGTTTACTGACATAGCAATTGTCGTTGTAGAATTATTGTTTCCTGAATCATTGTTTATAATACCACTAAATGAAATACCGCCTTTGCCCAACAAACCTCCCCCTGTTTGAAGTCTGGTTTCAGCATCTCTCATGGCTAAATCCATATCTAATGCTGAATTAAATTTTGTACCCGATCTTTCAATAATTTCAGTTCTAGTTTGAGCCTTTGACCAGAGGTCTTCCATCTCTTCTTCACTTTTATTACTGTTGCAAGAAAAAAGAAAAGAAAGAAGTAGCAATAAAATTACTTTGTTCAAAATCATTGAATTATAATTATTGTATTGGGGCCTAAATGTAAAACATAAAAAAAACGGCACTCGTTAAAGTGCCGTTTTCAAAGATATAAAATCTTTAATTAAAATGCCATGTTAGCACCGATGTACCATGCAGATCCATCGTCTGTAGCAGAACCTTCATTACTTGCTTCCAATGAAGTGTAACCTAGAATTGCAGTCACACCAGAAGCTACAGCATATGAAACACTAGCAGATGTAATATCTTTAGAGTCATCAGACCCACCGCTTGAACCAGCAGTGTTATCTTTTGCATCAGCTGAAGTAATACCAACATTAAATGTTAGGTCACCACTTACATATTTAACACCAGCTTTAACTACGTCGCCTTCAACTTCACCTACACCAGCTGCAGCTGAGTTAACGCCACCTTTATTACCATCACCATAACCAACAGCCACAGTTAGATCGCCAGTTACAGCACTTAAACCAACGTGGAACATAGCATCATCGTTAGTTACAGCAGTTACAGTTTTTGAACCTTCAGAAGCTGAATAACCACCACCGATAGTTACAGCTGAGTCACCTAGATCAGTTACATAAGTAGCACCAATCGCATAGTGACTGTCTACTCTATATGTAGCAGTTGCTGCAGCACCACTGTCTGTAGAAGCTGAGAATGACATTTTCATACCATCAGCTATGAAGTCAGAAGCAGTGTGATACTCAACACCTAATACTGTAGATGTAGCTCCAAAATCTAAACCAGTTTGAGCTTGGTTAACAGATGTAGTTGCTACACCTTCAGCACCAGCTGAACCCGGGATAGATACTGCATGTGATCCTGCTGCGTTACCAGCATTAATTACATCAAGCTTAGAGCCATCAGTAAATGCTAAAGTAAATCCAGCATCAACATCACCAGCAGCAGCATTTTCATCCATTAGCTTAAAGCTAGATGAAATAGTCATACCGCCATCAGTAGTTTCAGATAATGAAACAGTAAAGTTGTTATCATTTACCTGAGCATTTGTGTCAGTTCCACCAGTAGGTGAATCAAACTCAATACCAGTTTGGTGGTTACCACTCATAGTAGCTGTTACAGCTTCAGCAACTGAAGCAGCACCAAGCGTAGAAACTAGAGCAGTTCCCATTAATAGTTCTTTTTTCATAATTACTCCTTTTGAGTTAATGAATATTCATTAAATACAAGCAACAAACTTGTACTGATGGATGTATTAATAAAAAATTGAATAAATTACAAAAAAAGCATAATAATTTATTATATTTTTTGAAACTATGTTGTTTTTTTACAACATCATAATTTATGTTTAATATTAAAAAATACAGTGAAATCAAAGATTATTTAAAAAAAACAAGTAATAATGCCAAAATAGTAGCTATATCCAAGAATCATCCACTTGACAGTGTCTTGGAAGCAATTAATGCTGGTGTATATATTTTTGGTGAAAATAGAGTTCAAGAAGCACAAAAAAAATTTCAAAAACTAAAGCAGGATAACACAAAAATAGAACTTCACTTAACTGGGCCCCTACAATCAAATAAAGTAAAAACAGCAATCGAGCTTTTTGATGTCTTTCATACTTTAGATAGGGAAAAAATAGCAAGAGAGTTCTCAAAATATAGAGAATTACTAATAAATAAGAAAATTTTTCTTCAAGTAAACACAGGAAAAGAAAAAACAAAAAGTGGTATTTTTCCAGAGGATATAAAAGATTTTTTGTTTTTTTTAAGACAGGAAATGAAATTACACGTTATCGGCTTAATGTGTATACCGCCGATAGATGATGATCCTGGCTATCATTTTAATAAATTAAAAATTCTTGCAAATGAAAATAAAATTCATGAATTAAGCATTGGAATGAGTGATGACTATGAGAAAGCACTACAATTCAATCCTTCATACATTAGGCTTGGAACAATTTTGTTTGGAAAAAGATTATGAAAAGCGGACTAAATATATTTTGTAACAACAATATTAAAAATTTTTTAACCTCTCTTCTCTCTGAATATGAATTAACTGTTATGAAATTAGATGCAATAAAAGATAATATACAATCATCTCATGCAAATATAATCATTATAAGTGATAATGATATTGATTTTAGAGATTATGGTAAGTTAAATGACAGCTGTTTAGTAATTTCAAATTTGAAAAACTTAAATTTGAATAATAAATTAAACATATTAAATAGCCCGCTATCTATAAATCAATTAAAAAATAGGATTGAACACTTTGTTCAAAACTTAAAAGTTCACTTTCATGATTTATCACTATATAATGAAAAACTCATAAATCTTGATAATAATAATTTTTGCTACCTAACTAAAATAGAGTTAGAAATACTAACTTATTTAATTATGAAGAAAGAAACAAGTAAAAATTTTATTAAAGAAAATATTTTAAATATAAAAACAAATATTGAAACTAATTCTCTTGAAAGTCATCTTTCAAGAATAAGAAAAAAAATGAACACAATAAAAACCAAAGTAAAAATTCAAACGAAAAATGAAAAGCTTCTAATTACAGCTTAATTTAAAAAATTAGGATTTATAAGTTTAAAAAAATTTTTATCAAAAACTTCATTGTAACTATGATTATAAATTGACAGTTTAAGAATATCATCATTAATTATAACCTCTATTCCTCTTAATACTAATGGTTGTTTCTCAAATAATACTCTTATAACAAAATTTTTTTCTTCATTATCAAATCCTTTTTTTTCTAATAATAACTCATTATTCTTTACTTCTATTTTTCCATCTTCAAAAAAATATGGGTTTCTAAATATGTCATAAAAGAACCAAGCATTAGTATTTTTTGGATTAAAAAACTCATCTTCTTCAAGTACGTAATCATAATACATCGCCTTGTTTTCAGCTAAAATTATAAGAATATTCGTTGGTAAAAAATATTCAGCTCTTACCCTTTTTTTACCTATATATACCCTGCCTTCACTTAAGTTTTCCCCATCACTTTGTAGGAATGAAGCAGAAAAATCACTTAGTGAACTTAAATAATTTAATGCCTCTTCTTTGTCTTGAGAAGCTGAATATACTTTAGAAGCAAAAAAATAAAAAACTACTACTAATGTATATAATAAATATTTTTCATTTTTTAAGAACATGTCTTTTACCTGCGTTATTTGCTTCACTTATAATTCCATCCTCTTCCATCTTCTCTACTATTCTTGCGGCTCTATTATAACCGATCTGAAGATATCTTTGAATATAGCTTGTTGAAACTTTTTGTTGTTTAATTACAATGTCAACTGCCTTACCATAAAGATCATCATTGTTATTTGAAATTAAATCGTCTGAATTTGAAATATTTAGCTCTTCTTCTGATAACGATATTTCTTTTTTATAATCAAATGTAGCCTGTTTTTTTATATAATTAACAACATTTTCAACTTCATTTTCTGACACAAAACCACCATGCAACCTCTTTATTATACCGCCATTTTCTAAAAACAACATGTCACCACCACCCAATAATTGTTCTGCACCCATTTCGTTAAGTATTGTCCTGCTATCAAATTTGCTTGATACTTTATAACTAATACGACTAGGAAAGTTTGCTTTAATTGTCCCTGTAATTACATCAACGCTAGGTCTTTGTGTTGCTGTAATTAAGTGAATTCCTGATGCTCTTGCCATTTGTGCTAATCTTTGAACCAATGACTCAACTTCTTTTCCAGCGACCATCATCAAATCCGCCATTTCATCAATGACCACAACAATAAAAGGCATTTTTTCAAGAATAATTTCTTGTTTTTCAATAATAGGCATCCTTGTATCATCATCTATGCCTGTTTGAACTTCCCTAAACAATTTTCTTCCAGATGAAATAGTTCTTAAAACTTTATCATTATAAGAATCTATATTTTTTACATTTAAAGAGCTCATTAACTTATATCTATTTTCCATTTCTCTAACCACCCACTTAAGAGCAAATACAGCTTTCTTTGAATCAGTAACTACAGGTGTTAAAAGATGTGGAATATCTTCATAAATACTCAATTCTAACATTTTAGGATCAATTAATATCAGCTTGCATTCATTGGGTTTAAATTTGTAAAGTATGCTTAATATCATTGTGTTAATACCAACGGATTTCCCCGATCCAGTTGTCCCCGCTATTAGCAGATGAGGCATTCGTTCTAAATTTGCGAAAATACTTTTTCCAGATATATCTTTTCCTAACGCAAGAGTAAGGGAGTCATTTTCAATTTCAAATTCGTCTTCTTCAATTAAATCACCAAATAAAACACTATTTCTTTTAGTATTTGGTATTTCGATACCCAAGCTTGTCTTCCCGGGTTGGGTTGAAATTCTAGCAGAAATAGAAGACATCGCTCTAGCAATATCATCAGACAAGCCTATTACTTTACTAGATTTTATCCCAGCATTTGGAATAAATTCAAATAAAGTTACAATTGGACCACTACTAAAACCAACTATTTTTCCTTCAACACCATATTCAGATAGAGTTTTCTCTAGCCTAATTGCAGCATCAGTGTTTATTTTTTCTAATTCTCTGTTTTTATTATTTTTTAAATTTGATTTTGAAAGTAAATTTTTAGATGGAAGACTAAAGCTAAAATTATCTAGTTCTAGTTGTTTGTTAGCCTTAGTATTATTATTTTTTTTGCTTAAATTAACATAATTTCTTTTCTTAATTGTTGGCTCACTTCTTAATGTTTTTTTTGTAATTTTTTTTCTAAAATTTATATATTTAATTAAACCAAATACAGAAAGTAAAAATTTAACATATTTAAAAATTTTTAAGAATGAAAATAATCTATTTATCCAAAAAAAATTTATTCTAAAAGATAAAAATATTAAAACCACACCAAATACTAAAAGTAAAAAATTTATAACTAAATAAACAAAAATATTTTCTAATAGATTTAAATTTATGCTTGTAAATAAATCGACTAGGAATTGTGAAACTAAGCCTGTTTTAAAAAAGGTTATACCAGCTGATTTTATGGAAACATTAATAAGAATTATTCCTGCCAGGTTCGATATAAATTTTAAAATTATAAACCTGCTAGTAATACCTAAAAATAATTTACCACCTTCTAGTATTATAAAAAACACTAATATATAACTTAGTGTTCCAATAAAAATTAATGAATAACTTGATAAATAAGCACCAAAAAAACCTATAAGATTTTGAATACTGCTGTCATTAATATTATAATTTAATTGATTAAAACCTGGGTCATTTGATGAGTATGAGTAAAGACTGGCAAAATAAATTAGGCCAAATCCAAATAAAATTATGCCTACCAAAAATTTAACAATAAAATTTCTAAATGAACCATACTTGAACATATAGTTAGATTGTAATACATTTAGATTATGGTAATTCGAAGAAAATTATGAAAGAAATTCAATCAAACATCAATATAATAGGAGGAGGTCTCATAGGGGCTGTTACAGCATATTCACTTTCTAAACTTGGTAATAAAGTAGTAGTTTTAGAGAAAAATGCTAAATTTAATCATAAAAATATTTTAGACAAAAGAACAACAGCCATTTCAGAAGGTACGAAAAAATTTCTTGAAGAAATAAATATTTGGAATGAAATTAGTAATTACGCAGAACCAATAAAGAATATTCAGATAATAGATAGAAATCAATCAAACAAAATTTATTTTGACAACCAAAGAAGAAAATCCAATCTTGGATATATAGTTAAAAACGAGTTTATACTTGATTGCTTGTATAAAAAATTACAAAAACAAAAAAATTTAAAAATTTTTAACAATGTTTCCGTTAAAGATATTTTTTATCAAGGCGATAACATCACAACCAAGCAAAATAATTTCTATGTTAATACAAATATTATATTTGCCTGTGATGGGAAAAATAGCTCCATAAGAAAAATTTTTAAAACACCAATTTATAGAAAAGATTATAAAAAAAAAGCAATTGTAATAAATTTTTACCACTCAAAGAACCACAATAACACTGCTTACGAGTTCTTCTTTAAAAACGGACCTCTTGCAATCTTACCAATGCAAAAAAATAAAAATCAGTTTCAAAGTTCCATAGTTTGGACAAACACCAATGAATTTATAAACTCTTTACTTTCCTTAGATGATAATAATATTATTTCTATTCTAAATGATAAGATACAAGGAAGCGTAGGAGAGATAAAAAAAATAATCACCAAACAAACCTTTCCTTTAAAAGCTCATTTAAACTCTAAATTTTTTGAGAATAGAGTTATTTATTTAGGGGATTCAGCACACTCATTTCATCCAATTGCAGGACAAGGATGGAATCTAGGAATGCAAGATGTAGAAAGTATATATAATCTTGTTAAAAAATATAACTCTCTAGGTTTGGAATTGGGAGATGAAATATTTTGTAAAGAATTTCAGAAAGATAATTTTTATAAGGCTTATAGGTTGTATCAAATCACTGATAAAGTTGATAGTGTATTTAAATTAGATAATACAATTTTTAATCATGCAAGATTTTCAGCTATCAATTTAATGGAGAAAAGCAAAAAATTGAAAAACCAGATAAGTGATTTTGCTATGGGTGTTAATTAATAGTTTTACTATTATTATCTTCAACAATCTCAAGCTCTAAAATTGAATGAAGTTTTTTATAAAAATCGTTTAAATTTTTTGTTTCCAAAAGAACCTGTTTTTCAATATCACTAAAAGGGGATATCATTGCTATAAATTTTATAATTTGATTAAAATCAATATTTTGAATTTCTTCAAAGTTTAAATTAATTTTTTTTACTTTAATATATTGGCTATACTTATCTAGAAGATTGTTTTTTTGTTTTTCATTAATTATGTTTGTATCTTCCTCAAAATCCAACATTTCAGCTTCAATCAACCTAAACTTATATTTTTTTTCTAACTCTTTCTTAATTTTAAAACAACTAGTACCCTGTAGACTAATTAAATATCGTCCGTCTGTTGTTTCACTAAAACTATGAATTTTTCCAATACAACCAATATTATAGAGTTTATTTTTTTCATCAGATTGTATCATGCCTATATACCTTTCCTTTGAAAGAGCGTAGTCAACCATCTCAATATATCTTTTTTCAAATATATTCAGAGGCAAGCTTGTTCCTGGAAAAAGAACGGCACCGTTTAAAGGAAAAATAGGGATTTCCATTTTATGAAAACATTAATTGTGAAAGCTTTTTTCTATATTGAATAGTAACTTGATCAGTATTTCCAAGTACAGCGAAAAATTCTACCATCTTATTTTTTATACTATCCTTGTTTTTTGGATAATTTTTTAAAAGCAAATCCATTCCATTTTCATATTCTTTTATGGAAAAGTATTTATCAGAAATTTCTAAAATTAAATCAATATTATCCGGTTCATTCTCAAGCTTACCAAGTAGCTCATTAATATTTGGTCCGGATGAATTATTTTTCACAATTTCTAATTTTTTTAAAACCTGTTTAATCTCATCCTTTTCTTGTACATCTTTTTCTAATGAACTAATAAACATCTCAACTTCTTCAAATTGTTTAAGTTCGATCAAACACTCTAAATAAAAACAAATACCTTTAATTTCATCTGAGTTTTTAGAAATAAATTCTAGTAATGTATCTTTAGTTTCTTCAAATTTATTTTCAGACATAGCACTTTCTATTTCATTATAAAATTCAGTGAAATCTTCATTAATTTTAGAACCTAAACACTTTTCAATAAATTCGATAATCTGACCCTCTGGAATAACACCCTGAAATGCATTAACAATTTGCTTATCTTTGAAAGCATAGACAGTAGGAATTGATTGAATTCTTAATTGCGCAGCAATTTGTTGATTTTCATCAATATTAATTTTTACTAAGGTGATTTTATCCCCTGATTTTGATATTATTTTTTCTAAAATTGGTGTTAATTGTTTACAAGGGCCACACCAAGGAGCCCAAAAATCAACAACAATTAATTTATTTTCACTTGCCTCAATAACCTGATCATTAAACTCTGTCTCAGTAACATCAATAATATTCGAATTTTCACTCATAAAGATTTAACTATACTATAACTATTTAGAGAAAAAATATGAATTTTTTTATTATTTTCAAGGAGGAAGTCTATAAACTCTGAAGTCTCTATACTTATAGTTGTAGTATTAATTAAGGGGTGGAAGTTAATTATTTCACTATTAAAAAGTTTTTCATCTAAATAAAACTCCACAACATTATCTTTGTCATTAAGAAGAGCAAATGGCGAGACTGATCCTGGCTTTATACCCAAAAATTGTTCTAAATATTCAGCATTAGCAAATGATAAATTCTTAGCATCGATAGATTTAGAAAATTGCTTTAAATCAACCTTTGCATTTTCATCACAACTAAAAAGAAAAAAATTATTTTTTTTATTTTTTAAAAATAAATTTTTTGTATGCTCCCCTTTAATTTCACCTCTTAGATTTTCAGAATCTTCAACTGTAAATAAAGGATCATGATCATGAATTTGAAAATGTTTATTTTTTACACTAAGTAATTCAAATAAATCTGTCTTTGTAAGCATAAATAATATTATATTTATTAAGAAATAAGGTATTTAAATACAATTAGAAAATTAACAATGGAAAAAAAAGCAGTAGTTATAGGAAGTGGTTTTGGAGGCATTGCGATTAGTTTAAGATTAAAAAAATTAGGCTATGAAACAACAATTATTGAAAAACTAGATGAGCTCGGAGGAAGAGCAAGAGTTTTTGAAGTAAATGGTTTTAAACATGACGCTGGACCAACGGTCATAACAGCACCATTTCTTTTTGATGAATTATTTAGTTTATTTGGAAAAAAAAGAGATAATTATTTGAAATTTGTTCCTCTTGAACCTTGGTATAGGTACTATTTTCATGATGGTAAAACATTTGATTATTGTTCTACCATCGAAAAAACTAACAGAGAAATCAGTAAATTTGATAAGAAAGATATAAAAGGTTACTATAAACTTTTAAATCAATCAAAAAAAATATTTGATGTGGGGTTTACACAATTAGCCGATAAACCATTCATTTCTTTTTTTAAAATGTTGGGAGTTATTCCTAATTTGATAATTTTGAAAAGTTTTTTAACAGTATCTCAACTTGTAAATAGTTATCTAAAAAACCCATATCTTAGAAAAGCATTTTCAATTCATCCACTTTTAGTTGGGGGAGATCCGCACACAACAACATCTATTTATGCTTTAATTCATTATTTAGAGAGAAAATGGGGGGTATTTTTTTGTATGGGTGGAACTGGTAAAATCGTATCTGAATTAAAAAAATTGATGATTGATTGTGGTATTAAAATTAAAACAAACACAGAGGCAAAAGAATTTATTGTTGAAAATAATAGAATAACAAAAATTTTAACAAACAATGAAGAAATTTCCAATATAGATCTAGTTGTTTGTAATGCTGATCCACCCATGGTTTACTCCAAACTTTTAAAAAAACAAAACTTAAGAAGACCTGTATTAAAAGAAAAAAACTTATTATACTCAATGGGACTTTTTGTTCTTTTTTTTGGTACGAAAAAACAATACCATAAAGTTGCTCATCATACTATTTGGATGACTGAACGATTTAAATCTTTACTTCATGATATATTTAAAAATAAAGTTTTATCTGATGATTTTTCTTTATATATTCACAGACCTACCGCAACAGACAAGTCATTTGCTCCAAAAGGATGCGATAGTTTTTATGTTCTATGCCCAGTACCAAATTTAAAAGGTAAAATTGATTGGGATGTTGAATCAGAAAACCTAAAAAATAAGATAGTTAAAGAATTATCGCAAACAATTATGCCAGATTTAGAAGATAGCATTACAGATGTTTTTTGGATGAATCCTAAAGATTTTAAAAATGATTACAATTCTATGCACGGAGCTGGTTTTTCTATAGCTCCGATCTTCACACAGTCAGCCTGGTTTAGGTATCACAACAAAGATAAAAAAATCAAAAACCTATATTTTTCGGCAGCAGGATCTCATCCAGGCGCAGGAATACCAGGCGTGCTGTCTTCTGCAAAAGTAGTTGAAAATATCATTAAAGCTGAATTAAAAATTAATGATTGATTTAAAGCTTAATTCATCGACTGATCTTAAGAGGGAAGGTAAGAGTTTTTACTGGGCAAGTTTTTTTTTACCAAAAGCATCAAAAAAGAATGCAGGTATTCTTTATTCAATTTGTAGATATTTTGATGATATTGCTGACAAGTATAGTGAAGATCAAACCACTTATCTTAAAAGTTCAATTGAAGAAATAAGAACCAATAAGAATAATAAAGTAAATATTTTTTTGCAAAAAAATAAAATTAATAATTTAATTTTTATAGATTTAATAGAGGGATTAATCTTGGATCAAAAAAAAATAAGAATTCAAAATGAGGAAGAGCTAATAAAATACTCTTATCATGTTGCTGGTACTGTTGGATTAATGATGTCTAAAATTATAGGAGCAAAAGATAAAAAGGCAGCACGATCCGCAATTGATTTAGGTATTGGAATGCAGCTAACAAATATAGCAAGAGATGTTTATGAAGATTCTAAAATGAAAAGAATATATTTACCTGCCAATTGGATACCTGAAATATCATTAAAAAATTTAACTGATCTTAATAACAAAAGCTCATACAAAGATGAAAGAATATCAAATGCAATTTATGAAGTAGTAGGTCTTTCAGATAAGTTTTATAAAAATGGTTTTGCTGGTTTAAAATATATCCCACTATCTACCAGACTAGGCATATTTATTGCAGCTAATGTTTATAGAGGTATAGGTATTAAGATAAAATCCAATAAAAAAAAATATTTAAGAGAAAGAGTATATTTAAATTTATTAGAAAAATCTTTAATTACAATTAAATCAATTTTACTTTTTATTTTTATCCCCTTCATGAAATATGAGTATCAAAAAATTAGAGATAATCTTCCAAATGAAAATTTATAAAGCTGCAATTATTGGCTTAGGACCTAGTGGTTTAGCTGTAAATAAAATTCTTTACGGAGATAATTATAACGAAATCATAGCGTTTGAAAGTGGAGATATAAACAAAAGAGATAATTTTTTTGGTTTTTGGTTAACTGATTGGATGAAGCCATTTGAGAAAATTATTGAAAAAAAATGGCACAAATGGACAATTGGTAACACAAATACTAAGGTGACTCATACAAGTTTAGATAAACCTTATTGTGTCATTAGTTTTAAAACGTGGAAAAAATTTTGCTTAGAAACAAAAAATAAATTAGAAATTATAAACAAACAAGTTGTTCAATATTTTCCTGAAGAAAATTATTTTAAAATAATCACTGCTGATGACAAAGTATATTATGCTGAAAATATATATGACTCACGATCAGCTAAAGAAAAAAAAGGTGAGCTATTACAACATTTTTTTGGAATTAACATTACTGTGGCAGATAATACTTTTAATGAAAATAAATTGACCTTGATGCACTTTACGGAAGAAAACAATGTTTTACATTTTATATACATCCTGCCATTTAGTCATAATAAAGCGCTAGTTGAATCTACGGTCTTTTCAAAAGATGTTTTTCACAACTCTTGGTATAGAGAAAAAATAAAAGATTACTTAAAGAAAAATAACATTAATAAATTTAAAGAGCAGAGCTCAGAAAAAGGAGTAATACCTATGTTTTTTGCGGGAGAGAAAAAATCGATCAATTCTAATATCTTCAATATTGGTATTAGAGGAGGTGCATGCAAGCCCTCTACTGGATATGCCTTTTCATTTCTTATAAAGCAAATCCAATTGTTAAAAAATTCAAAGAAAAACTATGTAAATATCCATAATTTTTTAGAAAGAAAAATGGATAAAGTTTTTATTAATTTTTTAAAAAATAACAGAGAAGATGGAAGATCATTTTTAAAGCTCGCTTCTAATCTAAATGGAAATGAATTTCAAAGCTTTATGATGGGTGAATCAAATTTACTAACTAAGGTAAAAATTATAAATAGTATGCCCAAGCTTCCTTTTATAAAAGAATTATTTAGATAATATGTTAGGGGACCTCTCAATTATAAATATTATTTCTTTTTTATTAATTTTTTTCATTGGTCTTCCACATGGTTCGTTTGATGGCGCAGTTGCTTCTTTAGTAGGTTTTACTAACAGAATTCAATTTCTACAATTTATACTTTACTACTTAATTTTATTTTTTCTAGTCATTTTATTTTGGTTATATTTTCCTATTATTTCGCTAACGATTTTTATTATAATGACTATTGCCCATTTTGGATTATGTGATTGGACAAACTTTAAAATAAATAAATACAAGTATTCTATAAGCTTTACTTATGGAATGACTATTATTTTTGGGATAATATTTTTCAATGAAGATAAATCTTTTTTGATATTTGAATATCTCACAAATAAAAATATTTACTCAATCCAAAAATATTTTTTCATTCCATATTTTTTAACAGTATTATCTCTAATATATTTTATTTATCTCTCATTTTTTGAAAAGAAATTACGAAAAGGAATTATTGAGATTTTATTTCTTTTAATAATTTTTTATTTTTTTGATCCGTTATTTAGCTTTGCAATATATTTCTGTTTTTTTCACACTTACAAACACTTAAAACATTTGATTAAAAATATTTATTTAAATTTAAAAAACAAATACTTTGTTATTTACTCCACTATAATTTTTACAGTAATTTCTTGGATTGGGGGTTTAGGAATTTTTTACTATTTAGTTCAAAATTTATCATTATATGAGTCAATATTAAAAGTAGTTTTTATTGGACTTGCTGCATTAACCCTTCCTCATATGCTACTTGTTGATATTGTTTACAGAAGAAGATTTAAATAAATCATTTGCTCATATTGACTTATAAATTCAAAATGGTAATTGTGTGCTTAAAGCGGGCGTAGCTCAGGGGTAGAGCGCAACCTTGCCAAGGTTGAAGTCGAGGGTTCGAATCCCTTCGCCCGCTCCAATAAAGAGCAAGCGAACACGTACCTCCGACACTTCTACGACAGTCGAGCTTTATTTTAACTCTAGTAAAAATATTAATTGATTAAATTTAGAAATCTTTTTCTAATGATCTTGGGCCTAATATGTCTTCGTAGAGTCCATTAAAGTACATTAATTGTAATTTAGTATAAGCATCAATTTGATTATTATAAGTACCTGTAGATTTTATAATATCTAGATACCCTGAGGTTTCAGAATTAAATGATTCAGAAGCAGCTGACCAAATTTCTTCATCATTTATATTATTAGAGGATTTAATTTTATTTTCTATTTCTCTCATTTGTTTTTTTATATCTGACATTTTTGAATAGGTTATATATTGAATTGCATAGTCTTTTCTTGCTTCATATAATTCACGAATTATTAAATAAGTTTTATAAGAATTAAAAAGTTGACCATAAGCTGAATTATTAAATTCTTCAGCTTCTTTGTAAGCTCTCTCTTGTTCTAGTCTTTGTTTTTCAGCAAGTTCTTTTTCATATTTCTCTCTTTCAATTCTTTCTTTTTTAATTCTTTCTTCCTCAGCCTTTTTTTCAGCTAATAATCTTCTCTCTTCTTCCTCTTTAGCTTTTCTTTCCTCTTCTATTTTTGCAATAAGTATTTCCCTTTGTTCTGTATAAGTTAAATTAGTTTTTAGATTTGAGTAACCTATTATCTCCAATTCAGTTAAAAACTTATGACAAATTGGGTTCATTTCATTGTGGCAATCCTGCAGACCCTGCTGGTAAAAAACTACTTTATAGAAATATTGATCAGAGTAAAAATTTGATCCTTCAAATCCAAACTTTAGTAAATATTCCTCTGTATTATTTTCACCAGCTAAGATCTTAAAAGTAGATTCGTAAGGTGTGTTTTGATATTCCCATTGAAGAACCTCTTGTTCGCACGTAGCTAAATTAGTAGAAATTAAATCTCCATTATCCTTAAAAATTAATTCATTTTGTCCATTATTTTCAAAGTTATTAGTAACAATACCAAAGTTTTTTAGAATACTCTCTAGTTCTGATAAATATTTTTCAGGTCCTATCATATTATAATATTCATCAGTTTCATTGTAAAAAGTAATATTTTTTTTAGTACCGCAAATATTTTTATTAGCTAAAGAATTAGAAGAAAAAAAAATAATAAATATAAAGCTAATTGTTATTCTTATCATAAAAACGAATTATAAATCTTAATATGCATTTCTGCAATTTTTAAGATATAATTAAATTAAGCACTTTATTTAACCGACACCTCTCCGACAGTTCAAATTAAAAATAATTAAATTAGAAGCAAAATATCATTGAATTATCTTCGCTCAATTGTACATGACAACCTTGCCAAGGTTGAAGTCGAGGGTTCGAATCCCTTCGCCCGCTCCAAATTCGAGATCGATTTAAGGATAACGCCCAACATAGGTACAAGTTTAGTTATTATATTTAATATTATAAAAAATATAGTTTAATAACTTCAATATTATTATAACCATTAATAAGCCATGAAGACTTTATTTTTTAAAATATTTTATATCATAAGAAAATTACCATTACTTAAAAGACTATCTAACTCTCTTTTAAGAAGAATTCTTTTTAAGATTAACAAAGATAAATTTTGTTATAGTTTTAAAGATGTAAAATTTTTTTTGAACATTAGAGATTCAATAGATAGAGAATTATTTATGAATGGTTATTATGAGGAAAAACAACTTAATATACTTTCGAAAAGTATAAAAAAATATTCAATTAATAATTTTATAGATATTGGATCAAATATAGGAATTTATTCTATTTTGATGGCTAAAAATCATTCTAATTTAACTATATACGCATTTGAACCTCACAAAGACGCTTTTAAAAGATTAAAAAAAAATGTGAATTTAAATGATTTTAGCAATAAAATTTACTTATATGATTATGCGCTATCAAGTAAAGATGGAGAAAGTTTCCTTGAAACGAAAAATAGATTTGGACTTAGTCAATCTGGGGGGGCTAAAATCAGTGATAATGGGAATATAAAAATAAAATATAAAACTGGGGATGATTTAATAAAAATTAAAAATGAAAATATTGCTATAAAAATTGACACGGAAGGTCATGAACTATTTGTTCTCCATGGCATAAAAAATTTACTTGTTTATAATAAAATCTTTTTGCAAATAGAAATCTTTCCACAGAACATAACTGTTGTAACTCAATTTTTAAATAATTTAGGGTTTAAATTAATAACCAAAAGTCAATTTACTCATCAAAAAGATATTTTAGACTATTTTTTCGAAAAAAATTTTTCTTAAACATTGTCTTCTAAGCTATAAACTTTAGTTTTTGATTAAAAGAAATTATAATATAAATTTAAATATACTATAATATCCTTGTAATTTACGTATATTAATAAATTCATGTTCATAAATAAAAACATAGACGCTGATAGATTAAAAAACGAAACTAATAATAAGCCAAGTAAGAAGATACCAGTTTCAGGAATTTTTAGAGTAAAAACAAAAAATACAAGCTTTGATATGTTGGTGGTTAATAGCGATGACACGTCCATATCTGATAGATTTTGGGATGAAAATTATTTTGATTACAGCCTCGAGAAATGGTGTGAATGGTGCAAGCAAGAAGGTATATATATAGATGTTGGAGCTCACACTGGTTTTTATACTATATCAGCTTTAGTATGTAACAGTAAAAATCATATTATTTCTATAGAACCATTCCCTTTAAATTTTCATAGAATAATAACAAATTTAAGATTAAACAATTTTAATAACAAAAATGCAACTTTATTCAATGTTGCAGTATCAAATACTGATAAGGAAGTTAAGTTCGATAATAATACATCCCAATATTGGTCTTATTTATCTAAAGGTGGAAAAATAAGTGATAAAGGAAAAGATATTAAAGCAATTAAGCTAGACAGCATAAATTTTATAAATAACAAAATTGATTTGAAAGGAATCAAAATAGATACTGAGGGTGAAGATCTAAATGTTATTTTTGGAGCTGAAAAAATGATTGAGAGTTACAAGCCAAAAATTATAATAGAATGCAGAAAAAACAATATTTTAGACATACTAAAATATTTATCTAAATTTGGTTATAAAAAGATTTATGATGAATATGGTAATCGAATAGGTGAAGAAAAATTAGTTTATTTCAATGATGGAGAAAACTCAAAAAACCTATTTTTTGAAATATCGTAGACATACTTTATCTTATTCATTAAAATATATATACTGGTTTATATTTGGGTATTTCTGTTTAAATTCTAAAAAAATTTTTTTCCATTCTTCCTGATCCTTCAAAGAGAGATGTATATTTTTACCATCTTCAAAATATTTAGAAGCTGGCATTGTTGCTATAACCACAAAAATAAATTTATTTGATAATTTAAATAATTCCTCAATAAAATTTAGTACGTCCTCTTCAGGAATGTGTTCAACTACATCAGTACAAATTATACCATCATACTTTTTTTGTGGATACGTAGAGTATTCTTCCAGCCCAGGATCATACAAATAAATATTTTCTATATCCCAAAAAGAACCCAGGTTTGTAAATTCTTTATCCCCAATCCTAAGTTTATTTTTATATAAAAATGCTTTTCCACATCCGAAATCTAATAATGAATTGCAATTATTCATTTTAATTATGTCTCGTATCTTTACTACCCATTTAGTAAGAGAATAACCTAAAAAAGTACGCGGCCCCGGAAGTTTTTTAGTACCATTTTCATGAAAGTCTTTATATTTTTTTATAACATCATAATAGTATTTAGAAAACTCATTCATAATTATTTATTATAACAAGTTAAATCAATTATATATATAAATCTAATTAATAAATATAAAAAAAACCCAACATAACATCTTTTAATTCAGCATTTGTCGCTAATATTTTCAATTTAAAATATGATGATAGAAGAAGCTTCAAAAGGAGCAAATTTATTATTATAAGTTTCATAATAATAATAAATTCAATGGAAAAACCTATTGTAGTCTATACTGATCATATAATTAATAAAACTTTGTGTTATCATTTTGCAAAGGGATCAGATTCACTTTTATGCCATGTTAGTAAATTTAAAGATTTTAACAAATCAATTGCCACATATGGTGTTCTTAGGGGTACTCTTGAAGTTATTAGGAATGTTAAAAATTATTATTACATGGACCATGGTTATTTCAATCAATCAAAAAGATCTTTTGAAAATAATCGCACTAATGTAATTAATTTAGATGGATATTTCAGAATAGTTCATAATAATTTTATTCATAATGGCGTTGGTAAATTTCCAGACGATAGATTAAAAAAGCTTAACCTTGAAATACTTGAGCAAAAGAAAAACGGTAGTTACATTATTTTGTCTGAACCCTCAGATGCAATGAAAAAAGTTTATAATGTTCCAACTTGGGCAGAAGATACAATAAAACTAGTAAAAAGGTATACGGATAGAAAAATTATATTGCATAATAAATTTTCTAAAGACCCTTTAAAAATTTTATTAAAAGATGCATGGGCTTTTATTAGTTTGCAATCTACAGCAGGTTTTATGGCAATGTTAAACGGTGTTCCTTCATACTTTACTGATCCATCACTTAAAAATATAAGTAAAATAAAAGATATTGAAGACCCAATAATTGACTATAATATATTTAACAGTTTAGCTTATGGCCAGTGGACACTAAAAGAGATGGAATCTGGTGAAGCTTGGGAAACTATTTCTAAGAATAAAGATTAAAAAAAAATGTTTAATTTGATTTGTTTTGAATTGTAATATTGAAGCTTATTACAATTCTTTCTTCATTAGAAAGATTTTCATTTACTGAGTGATCAAGATAGCTTGGAAATAATACTAAAGCACCTTCTTTTGGACTTATTCCATTTACTTGAGCATTAAGCAAATTAGGTTTCTGTGCTTTTGGATATGTATAAACAGGTGCTGGCCTTGGATCATAAAAAACAATATTTCCTGAGTTCTTTGGAGCACGAACATAATATGCTCCACTTATTGTGCTATTACCATGTTGGTGTCTTAAATTTGCAGAACCTCCTGTATTTATTATTGCCCACATATTATTTATATTGATTGATTGTTTTTGTTTTTCCCAATTCATATCAGTGATTACTTGCTCAATAGCTGGCAATATAAATTTTATAAAATTTTTAGGTTCATTTTCTTGCATATTAAAGTCTTTTGAATGCCAACCTTTAATATTACTTTTACTAATTCCTTGCTGATCTTTTGATTGAGTAATTTTAATAAATTTATACATTTGTTTGTTAATTGACTGATAATCACTTAATTGAAGTGTCCAAACAGGTGTGGGGAAAAAAAGATTTGGTTTGTTCATAAATTATTTCTATATCAATTTATTACTTCAGTAAACTAGTCTAATTGAATCTATTAAAATAATCAATTTTCTTAATTCTTTTTGGAACGAAAATATTTTTTTATTAAATCTATTGTCTTATTTACTCTCCATTCGTAGAAATAGAATCTTTTCCTCCCAGATGCAATTTTCGGATTATCCTTAATCAGGGTTTTTATGTAATCTGGAATTTTATATCTGTTACTCAATGTTTGAAAAGTCTATTTTTAATAAAATACAATGAAATTTTATTTTCTATAGAATAAGAAATTATTTTTTTATCATTTATTGAACCTTTTGGCTGTGCTATAATATTACAACCTTTTTTATTAAGTAATCTTATACTATCTGTGAATGGGAAAAAACCATCAGAAGCACAAACAAATTGTTTTTTTTTAAAATATTTATTCATATTTTTTATTGCAAAATTAAGTGCATCAAATCTGTTTGTTTGGCCATGACCCAGCCCTACAGTTTGTTTATTTCTTGAAAGTACTACAGCGTTTGATTTTAAGTGTTTAGCCACTTTGAGTGAAAATATTAAATCATCAATCAATTTTGACGATGCTTTTTTAACTGAAGCTAAATTAAGAAACTTTTTATTAATAGGTGTCAAGTCTTTGGTTTGATACAAATCACCAAAAAGAGTAGATTTATATTCAATATTTTGTTTTTTAATTTTCGGTATTTTTAATAAAATTAATTTTTTCTTTTGTTTTAAAATATTTAATGCATTTTTATCAAAATCAGGTGAAACAACCATTTCATAAAATTTTTTATGTATTTTTTTTGCTAATTGTAAATCTACTTTTCTATTTAAAAAAATTATTCCCCCAAAAGCACTTTTAGGGTCGCTATTATAAGATTTAATAAAAGCACTTGTAATATTATTAGATGAAGCAACACCACAAGGATTTGTATGTTTAACAATTATTGATGTAGGTTCCCTAAACTCTTCTAAGCATTTTAGACCACTATCAAGATCAATTAAATTATTATAACTTATAATTTTTCCACTCAGTTGAAAATTAAAAATAGAACTTTTTTGTTTGTTAATTAAGTATGCTTTTTGATTTGGATTTTCACCATATCTTAGTATAACTTTTTTATTTTTGGTTTTCATCTAACCAATCAGAAATTAATTTATCATAACTAGAAGTACCTTTAAAAATTTTATAAGCCATTTTTTTTCTAAAAGAAAGGTCAGTAACCCCATTATTTTTTTTTAAATTACTAATAAGTTTCTTATAGTCCTTAACATCCATAATGGGAGTAATATATCTAAAGTTCTTACCAGATGCTCTAAGTAGACTTGGGCCGCCAATGTCAATCATTTCTATTTTATCATTAATATCTTTTCTTTTTAAGTATTTATGAAAAGGATATAAATTTACGATAATAATATCAATTTCAGGAATTTTTAATGATAGAAATTGTTTTTTATGAAATCCATTTTCTCGTTTATAAAGAAGAGAGCTATATATTAATGGATTTATTGTTTTAACTCTTCCATCAAACATTTCTTTATATTTAGTAATTTTAGAAACATCCTTACATTTAAAACCCATATCTCTTATTTTTTCACCAGTTGACCCAGTTGAAATAAATTTATAATTATATTTACTTAGATTAGCACAAAGATATCGTAAATTTTTTTTGTCAAATACTGATATTAGAGCATATTTCTGTTTTAAATTTTTTGTAATGACCATTTTCTTATAATTTTTTTATCAGATAAAATACCTTTTATAACAATTTGTTTTGTTGGTTTAGTTTTATTATTATCAACAATTATACTATCTTCTACAATTAATTCCATATCACTTTTAAAAAGCCAAATATTATTTAAACTTGTTTTTAAAATTATATTTTTTTTACTATTTGTAAAATTAAACACCATTCCTTCTGCTAAGTGAAACCTAATATGGTAAACTAATCTATTAGCTGTATTTTTATAAGAAATAAGACTGTCCTCACCTTCTAATTTATCAAAATCTTTATTTATGATTAATTTTCTTTTAATTACTTTATTAAATTTGTTTAAATATCCATTGTGTGAACCTTCAAATATTTCTTCACTTGTGTTACTTTCTCTTCTAAAGACTACTGATTGAGGAAACTTTATGTGAGGGTTACCCTCCTTTATCTCACTTATATTTGTATTTTGTAAAATAATAGTAGAATGAGCTGCACTATATCTTAGGTATTCAGGATTTTTACCAAAATTTTCAGATGCACCACAATTCGTAAATATTTTTTCACCAAAACCACTTAATTCTAAGGATAAAGTACCTGCACTTAGATTAGAACTTACCATATCTTTATTTGGTTGAACTACATCAAAAAAAACCTTTTTATT
Source organism: uncultured Alphaproteobacteria bacterium (assembly GCA_902514875.1). Taxonomy (GTDB): domain Bacteria; phylum Pseudomonadota; class Alphaproteobacteria; order HIMB59; genus CACPNW01. The sequence continues at coordinate 33,810 of CABXSY010000004.1, forward strand.
TTTATCAGCATAAAACGCAATACCATTATCTACATTCGCAAATATTCTTTTTTTTAAAAACTTTTCCTTATTTAAAGAGTTATAAATTTCTTTTGTATAAATATTATTAGAGCCATTAAACAAAGGAATGGATCCATCTTTATGAAAATATTCATTTAAAACAGAAGTCATCTTCAATATTAATGCATCAAAAATGTTTGCTTCTTTATATTGATAAAAAAGAAAGATATTTTTAATTTCAATTAAGTTATTTATAAATTTTGAATGCTCCAGCACATTATAACTTTTATGCATTCCCAACTTATCAACTTGATTTACACAAATAAATTTTGCATATTCTATATTTTTATTATTTATTCTTTTGGTTATGAAACATGATAATAAATATGCAACAATATCAAACGAAGTTATTTGAGTAATTTTTTTGTTATTAAAATCAAATAAAACTCTTCGAATATGAAAATAAATTATTGAGTCTAGTTTTTTTTTATCTTTTAGACTGGATGATGAATTTATATATTCATAATTATATAAAAGATTAATAAGTCTTTTTGACTGTAAATCCTCTATCCATGGAAAAACCAATTTATTCTTATTAATTTGAAACCATCCGAAAATAGATTCTTTTGATAAATTTATACCAATTTTACCTCCCAACTTATTTGAAAAGTTCAAAAAATCAAAGTTATGTATATTTTTATTATTATTCTTGTAAAAATTATTTTTGAAAATATATGACTTAACTTGATCATAATTTGTGTAATCAATTTTTCTAAAATTCAAATCATTATATGACAAATTTTTATTTGACTTAAATTTGAAAATTATAAAAACAAAAATTAATTTTTTAATTAATAAAATCATTTTATTTTTTTAAGATATGCAGCAAAGTATCCATCTATATTATTATTTAATATTCTATCTGGGATTGTGATCATCAGATTCTTTTTTACAAATTTTGAAAAATTGTAATTTTCTTCTGTTAATATAAAATTTTCAACTAAAAAATTATCATTTTTTTTAAGGAACTCATTAATCTGATCAAAAGTCTCATTTTCTATAAATGAACAAGTCATATAAAGTATATTTCCACCTACATTTAATAAAAGAGCAGCTTTCTCTAACATATTTTGTTGTAGATTATTAAGTCCATCAAAATCAGGAATTTTACTTTTAAAAAATATTTCAGGATTTTTCCTTATTGTTCCAATAGCTGAACAAGGAGCATCAATTATAATGAAATCAAACTTTTCATTTTTATCAAATTTTATAAAATCTTTATTTAATACTTTTGGATTAAATTTAAGACGATTTAAATTAGACTTAAGAGTTTGTATTCTTCTTTTGCTTCTATCATTAAGTGTAACTTTTAAGTTTTTTGACAGGAGCTGGAATGCTTTCCCCCCAGGTGCAGCACAAGCATCCAATAACTTTAAGTCTTGATTTCTAAATTCAATATTATTTATTGGAAAGAACGAAGAAAAATCTTGTACCCACCAATCACCTCTTATAAATGATTTTTTACCTTCTATTTCCTTCTTATCTATTAAAAAACCTGATGTACTACTCGTTTTAATTAAACCCTCATCAAATTTATTTAATTTCTCCTTATTTTTAAAAACTATATGAACATCTGGTTCTTTATAAAAATTTTCAAGAAATTGTTTTTTTTCATGTATTGTTAAAGAGGTCGTCCTTTTTCTAAACCATAGAGGCAAATCATTATAACTAATTTTAATATTTTTTAATTTTTTTTTATTTTTAGCTATCGCCTTTAAGCTAGCATTTATAAGTGCCGGATAGAGTTTTAGTTTTTTTGAAATTTCAACTGAACAGTTTATAACAGCATATTCTTTAAAATTTAAAAATACAATTTGAGTGATAGCACTGATTAATAAAATTTTCTCATGATCTCTTAATTTTTTCTTTATATATTTTTTCAATATTTCTAAGCTATGTATATGAAGCCTCATTGAGCTTAAGGTTACATTAAATATGAAAGAAACATCTTCTTTTTTATGTTTATCAATTATTTTTTTTATAGATGTATTTTCTAATGTATTATTAAATTTATAGATCGAAAATAAAATATTATGAATATCAAATCTTACTTTTTCACCTTTAATCATCATTTTTAATAATCTATTATTTATTGAAATTAATTATATAATAAATATCAAAAATAAAATATATTGAGTTATGCGAGGTCATCTTGAAACAATTGTTGGCGCAATGTTTGCTGGTAAAACAAGTGAATTATTAAAAAGAATACTTTGGGCTAAACATCAAAATAAAAAAATTACAGTAATCAAACCTAGTTTAGATGACAGATATTCAAATGAAAAAATCATTACTCATAATGATTTGAGTCATGAATGCTATGCTATGAATGATTGGCCCACGACTTTAAAAAAATTTACTTTTGAAAAAAATGAAGTTGATATGGTATTCTTAGATGAAATTCAGTTTATGGATACAAAACATACTTTAGATAATGTTGAAATTATTTTGAGTAAAGGAATAGATGTTGTTTGTGCGGGCCTAGATCAAGACTCAAGAGGAAAGCCTTGGGAAACATCCTCAATGCTTCTAGGCCTATCTGATAAAATTGTAAAAATTTATGGTTTTTGCAATGTTTGTGGTCTTGAGGCAACAAAAACGTATAGAAAAACAGAGGGCGGTGAGAGAACTCAAGTAGGAGCTGCAAATATTTATGAACCCAGGTGCCTGAAACATTGGGAGCCAAGATAGTTTGTTTTTATTTATTTTGTCTGTTTTTTATTAAATTATCTACAACAGATGGATCTGCTAATGTTGAAGTGTCTCCTAAATTTTCAAAATCATTTGAGGCAATTTTTCTTAAAATTCGTCTCATAATTTTTCCAGATCTTGTCTTTGGCAGTCCAGCGGTAATATGTATAAAGTCTGGTGTAGCAATAGGACCAATTTTTTCTCTAATAGTTTTTTTCAAATCCAATGCTAAATCATCAGAAGAATCAACACCAACTTTGAGAGATACATAACAATATAAACCATTGCCTTTAACGTCATGAGGATACCCCACTACTGCAGCTTCAGAAACATCCTTATGAGATACAAAAGCACTTTCTATTTCAGCAGTACCTAAATTATGCCCAGATACAATTATTACATCATCTACTCTGCCTGTTATCCAATAATATCCATCTTTATCTCTCTTACATCCATCACCTGTAAAATATTTACCGTCAAATTGTGAAAAATAAGTATCAATAAATCTTTTATGATCTCCATAAACAGTTCTCATTTGACCTGGCCATGATCGTTTCATACATAACATACCTTCACATTCACCTTCTATTTCATTTCCTTCTTTATCAACTATGCAAGGTTCAATACCAAAAAAAGGTTTTGAAGCAGAACCAGGTTTTAATTTTATAGCACCAGTTTGAGGAGAAATTAAAATTCCCCCTGTTTCTGTTTGCCACCAAGTATCAACAATTGGACATTTTGAATTACCTGGTACTTCATAGTACCACTTCCAAGCTTCTGGATTTATTGGTTCACCAACTGTACCTAAAAGTTTTAATGATGATCTGTTAGTTTCTGTTACAAAACTATCACCTTCTCTCATTAAAGCTCTAATAGCAGTAGGAGCTGTGTAAAATATATTTACTTCATGTTTATCAACTATTTGCCAAAATCTAGAGAAGTCAGGGTAATTAGGAACACCTTCAAACATTAAAGTTGTAGCACCATTAGCAAGCGGGCCATAAATTATATAACTGTGACCAGTAATCCAACCTATGTCTGCAGTGCACCAGTATATATCTCCATCATTGTAATTAAAGATATATTCATGTGTCATTGAAGCATAAACTATATAACCACCCGTTGTATGCATTACGCCTTTAGGCTTACCAGTTGACCCAGAGGTATATAAAATGAATAAAGGATCCTCAGCGCTTAAGACTTCTGGTTCACAAAAACTATCAACATCTTTTAAAATATCATCATAAAAGATATCTCTATCTTCCTTAAGCTCAATCTCCTTATTTGTTCTTCTAATAACTAAACATTTTTTAACATCCGGACATGTTTCTAGCGCCTTATCTGTAGTTAATTTCAAAGGAATAGTTTTTCCACCTCTAACTCCTTCATCTGCTGTTACTACATATTCTGATTTACAATCTTTTATTCTACCTGCTATCGACTCTGCAGAAAAGCCTCCAAATATTATTGAGTGAACCGCTCCAATTCTTGCGCAGGCTAACATAATGTAGGCCAACTCAGGTATCATTGTTAAGTATATTGTTACTCGATCACCTTTTTTTACTCCAATATTTTTTAGTACATTTGCTGCTTTTGATACATTTATTAGAAGGTCTCCGTAGGTTATTTTCTTTGTTTCATTTGGATCGTCACCTTCCCAAATTATAGCAACTTTATCAGGATTATTTTCAGCATGCCTATCTATACAATTATAAGATACATTAAGATTACCGTCTTCAAACCATTTAATACTAACATCATCTTTAGAATATTTTATATCTTTTGTTTTTGTAAATTTTTTAATCCAATCGACTCTTTGTGCTTGATCTGCCCAAAATTTATCATTGTTTTGAAGAGAATTATCATACATTGAAGAATATTTATCTTCATTAATCTTTGCATGTTCAAGCCATTCTTTTTTAATTTCCATAATATGAGAGTAATTCTAATTTATTTAAATATCAACAAGTAATTATTTTTTTAAGCTAATTTGACATCTTAATTATTATTTCCCATTCAGTTTTTTTTAAAGGCATTACAGAGAGTCTACTTTGTTTAATAAGTGCAATATCTTTTAATTTACTGTTTTCTTTTATCTGATTAAGAGAAACTGAGTTTTTTAGTTTTTTTGTTGCCTTAACATCAACTACAACAAAACGGCCTGTTTTATCCGTAGGATCTGGATAATATTCTTTTACTACTTTAACAATACCAACAATACTTCTTTCAGTAACTGAATGATAAAAAAAACATAGATCATTTTTTTTCATCTCTTTCAAATTATTTCTAGCTTGATAATTTCGGACTCCATCCCACATGGATGCACCTTCCTTGACTTGGTTATCCCAAGACCATGCATCAGGTTCAGATTTCAATAACCAGTATTTCATTTTAATATTTATTTAGTTTAAATTATTTACAAAATTACATTTATAATACACTTCTTACTCCTAATCTAGGCATTGGTTTAAAAAATAAATCATTTCTATCTTTTTTATAAAATTTCATACATGCCCATGCAATCATAGCAGCATTATCAATCATCATGTCCTTTAATGGATAGTATATCTCAATATTTTTATTAATAAAAAAATTTTCTAATTTTTTTTTTATATACTTATTATTAGATACACCGCCTACAACTGAAAGTGATTTAACATTTATTTTATATAATTTTAATCTTTCTAATCCTCTTTCAAGTTTTTCTATTAGTAGATCTGAAATATTTTTTTGAAAAGATGCTGATAAATCTTGAATAAACTTTTTATCAACTTTATTTTTTTTTGTTAAAAGATTTATATGTGTTTTAATCCCTGAAAAAGAAAAGTTGAAATTTTTTTCTTTTACTAGAGGTTTTGGTAAAATAAATCTATTTTCATCTCCTCTCACTGCCTCTCTTTCAATCTCAGCACCACCCGGATATGATAGTCCTATTAATTTTGCAGTTTTATCAAAAGCTTCTCCAATTGCATCATCAACGCTCTGCCCTAATAGTTCAATATTTCGCTCATCCTTCATAAGGTATACTTGAGTATGTCCCCCTGTTAAAAGTAAGACCACACTTGGGAATTTAATATCATTATTAAAACTTGTAGAAAGGATATGGCCTTCAAGATGATTGATTGGAACGAATGGTTTTTTAAAAGAAATCGCTAAAGATTTTGTGAAAGTTGATCCAACCAATAAACTTCCTATAAGCCCTGGTCCACAAGTAGCTGAAAATACATCTATTTCATTTGGATCTATATTTTTTCTAGAAAATAATTCGTTAGTCATAATTTGAATTTTTTCTAAATGTGACCTGGAAGCTAACTCTGGAACAACACCTCCATGTATTCTATGAATTTCCTGAGAAAAAGTAATATGTTCTACAATAGAGCTGTTTTCCATTAAACATATTGATGTTTCGTCGCACGAAGTTTCTGCAGCAAATACAAGCATATTTTTTTTGGTATAGTATTTTACACTGTTAAACAACAAACTAATAATGCTAAAAAAAGGGCATGAAAAAAGTTTTTAATAGTTTTTATGTTTTTTCTAAATTTTCTTTAAGTTTTATTCTTTTATTATGTGTTTTTTTCTTAATTTATCTTCTCTATACTAATTATCAAAATGAAAATGAAGTTTCAAAACTTCAGATTGAACTAGAAAATGAACTTAGGGAAAGTATTAATGAAAATTCTAAATTTATAAAAAATATATCTAAAGAAATATTAGAAACAAAAACAGCTTTAATAAAAATAGAAAAACTTATTAAAGAAAACTCAAATAAAGAATCAAAAGTTGATTTGATGTCAATCAATGAAAGTATAGAATTATTGAACAAGAATTTCAACTCTCTAAGTTATGAGATTTCCTCTATAAAAAATAAAAATATTGAAGATCAGTCTAATAATAATCCTAAACTAGTAAATCAATCTATCAATGAAGTAGTTGAGTTGATAAAAATTAAATATGAAAACAACATGGATTTTGACAGGGAGCTCAATTACCTTGAAACAATTTTAAAAAATAATAAAAACCCTATTTTGGAAAAATTATCAATTCTAAAAAGAAATAAATACAAAGGTCATTCATTTTTAGAAGATCAATTTAATGAAGAAGTTAATTTATATTTGAAGAATATTATTAATAATAATAGTTTATTTAATAAAATTTTTTTACCTTATATAAATCTTTCTCCATCTTCAGAAAATATTATTTTAGATGAAAAAATTTTAATATTAGAGCAAACTAAATTTTTTATAAAAAATAGAAATATAACTAAAGCTTATAACACTATAAGTAAGATAGAAAATTATAATGTTTTTTTTAAAGTATCGTTAAATGAAATGAAAAACTATAATACTTTTATAACAGAAATATCAAAATTAAATAATGTATAGATTATCAATTTTTGTATTGCAGTTTCTGATATTAATCATAACACTCACTTTTATTTTTACCAATCCATTTATTATATCCTTAGATATAGGGAATTATAAATATTCTTTTTCTTCAAATTTACTTTCTGTTGTTTTTATATCTTTTATTTTTCTATTATATTTGTTGTTTTATTTATTTTTCCAATCAAGACTTTCACTTGGTAAATATTTCTTAAAAAATAAATATAATAAAATTGAAAAAGGTTACTTACACTTTGTCGACGCAATGATAGCTGTTGCTAACAAAGATAATAAGACAGCTCTAAAATCACATAAAAAAATGGTTAGCTATCTCAAAGATGATCCATCATTATCTCTGTTACTAAAGGCTGAAGTTTTAAGGATTGAAAAAAAATTTCCAGAATTAAACAATGTTTATGAAGATATGATTAAATCAAAAAAAACTGAAACACTTGGATATAGAGGTTTAATGGAACAAAATTTAAGAAATCAAGATTATCATCATGCCTTCTTATATGGAGAAAAATTATTTTCAATTAATCCAAATATTGAAAAACTTTATGATACACTAATATTTATTGCTGCAAAAACAAAAAACTGGAATCAAATAGTCTTATTATCAGATAAAGCTTTTTCAAATAAAATTATAAGTAAAAATGATTTGAATGAAAATAAATCAGTAGGATTTTATGAAATAGCTAAAATTAAATATGATAGTGATATTAAGGATTCATTAAAAAATATTTTGATAGCATTAAATTTGAAAAAAAATTTTCCTCCATACGTAAAGCTTCATCTAGAAATTATTGCTGGTTTAAATGATAAAAGAAACCTTAAAAAATTAATTAAGAAATATTGGAGTTTAAATTCAAGTTCTCTGCTTCGTTCATTCATAATAAAAATACTTAATGATAATGATCTTACCGAGTTAAAATTTATAAATGAAATAATTAGCAATAATGCTAGCGAAGAAGAGTCCAAAAAACTTTTAATTTATTTTGCTATAAAAAATTCAAACTGGGATGTTGCTAGAAAAAATATATCAGGTATGATCGGAGTTAATCCATCAAAAGAAATTTGTTATTTTATGTCAGATATAGAACTTGGAGAAAATAATGATAAACAGAAAAGTGATGCTTGGATTATGAGAGCTGAAAATGCTAGTATAGAAAATACTTGGATGTGTAGAATTTCTAATCAAACTCAAGATGAATGGAGCGCTTTATCTAATTCTGGAAATTATAATTCTCTTGTTTGGACAACTCATAAAATGCTAAGACAAAATAATAATTAATATGAAACTACATTTCTTTATAGGATATGATTCTAAAGAAGATATTGCTTACAGAGTTTGTAAACATTCACTTTTAAAACGCTCTAGTATTGATGTGAGTGTTGTTTCTTTAAAACTAGACGAACTTATAGCTAAAAACTTATATACTAGAAATGTTGATCCATTAGCTTCTACACAATTCACCTATTCCAGATTTTTAGTACCTAAACTTATGAATTATCAAGGTTGGGCAGTTTTTTGTGATTGTGATTTTATTTTCTTAGGAGATGTTTCAAATTTATTAAATAATCTAGACGAATCAAAAGCGGCTTATTGTGTTCAGCATGACTACACACCTAAAGAAAAACATAAGATGGATGGACAAAAACAAACTATATATCCAAGAAAAAATTGGTCTAGTTTTATTTTATATAATTGTTCTCATCCAAGTACAATGAATCTAACAGTTGAAAAAGTAAATAATGAAACTGGGGCATATCTTCATCAATTTAAATGGTGCAAAGATGACGAAATTGGTTCACTAGATGAAAGATGGAATTGGTTAGAGGGTTGGACATCGGGTCACAGTAATAAAAAACCCTATGCTGTACATTATACACGAGGCGGACCTTGGTTTTCTGAATGGCAAGATGTTGAATTTGCAAAAGAGTGGCTATTGGAAAGAGATGAATATCTTTCTAAAAAATTTAATTCAAATTCCTAAAATATTATTTAAAAATTTAGAGTCGTCTAAAAGTTTTTTTTTGTCAATTAGTCTAATAGAGTTATACCAAGGAGTATTATCTGTTTTTTGATTCCAATAATGAAAGACAGCAAAATTTTTTGGTTTAATTAAAATCGTTTTTACACCTAATGCTCCAGCAAGATGGGCAGTACTATTACTAATAGTAACAAACACATCAAGTGATTTTAATAATGAAGCAATGCCTTCAAAATCATTATACAAATCCAGACCCTTTATATTTAGCAATTTATTCTTAGCCCTTTTGTTGAAACTATAAATTTCATCTTCAACATCGCCATATTGTAAATTAAAGATATCACAGTTAGTAAGATTAAAAACTTTATTAAGATCATTAAGGCTTAGAGATTTGTCTGAGGCAAATTTATTATTAAAACTTTTCCACGATAATCCTATTTTGTATTTCTTTTTATAAATTGACAATTTTTTTTGCATGTCTTCAAATTTTTTTTTATCTACTTTAAAAAAAGAATAATTTCTAAAATCTTTAATATTCTTGCGATAATATCTTCCTAAGCTTCCTGCATAAATTACATTATCAATATTTTTAAACTTCTGATCATCATTTGTAAATGTTCCAAGAGCAACAAATTTCTCACTATATTTTGGGAATGATCTTTTGTATAGATTTAATAAACGAGGATCACATTCAATAACTGTATTATCAATATCATCTAAAAGATCTACATACATAGAACTATAAAGAATTTCATCTCCAACACCCTGTTCGCGTACAATTAAAAATTTACCCCTTTTATTTTTCAGGCTACTTGATCTATATATTTTACTATTCAATTTTTTAACATAATTACTTTTTTCTCTAAAATCTTCTAAATCTAATCTTCCATCAAAGTAATTCCAACCATTTTCGAAATCGTGATCCTTTAGATAAATAAGAGAAATTGTTTTTTGAATATCGCCATCATTATTTTTCATTTCTAAAGCTTTAAAGCTATTTTTCTTTGCTTCTTTATGGTCATCTAAATCAAAGTAAATTTTTGCCAAATTGTTATAGATATAAGCATTATTTGGATTTACTAAAAGAGCTTGTTTGTAATAGTTTATGGCTTTTTTATAAGATAATTCTTCTCTATAAAAACCTGCAATATTATTTAATAAATAAAAAGATAACTTGTCAATTTTTAATGCTCTCAAATAATATTCTTCTGCTTTTACTCTTTCATGTTGCTCATGGTATGTCCTTGCTAAAGAATTTAATGCTGAGAGATTTTTTGAGTCTATTTTTAAAATATTTTCAAATATTTTTATTGCCTCATCATAATTACCCTCTTGGAATAAGCACTGACCTATTACACCTAGAGAAGCTAAGTCTTCATTATTTTTTTTAAGGTAAAATAAGCAAATATTTTTTGCTTCTTCAATTCTATTCAATTTGTATAGAACAAAAGCTTTGTCTTTATCTACATTTTCAATTATTTCTATTTTTAAAATACTTTCTATTATTTTAAGCGCTTCATAATAATTTCCCTCTACAATATCTATATTATAAAGATTAATCATTGCTTTTAGATTTTTTTCAGCATTTATTAAATGATTATAATTTATTCTAGCTTCTTCATTTAAGTTTAGATTCTGCTGAATAACTGCTAGGTTATAACGTAACAAATTATTATCTTTATTTTTATTAAAAATTTTTTGAAGCTCTTTATAACTTTTTAATTTATCACCCTTTTCAAATTTTTTGAGAATATTGTTAATTTGAGAAATTAAATTCATTATTGTTATCTAAAATATTATTTATTTGCTTAGTAGTTTCACTGATTGAATTTTCTATTCCTAAAACTCTTATATTTTTATACCATATTGATGATTGACTTCTAGTATTCCAGTAGAAATACGTTGATGATTTTTTTGGACATATTAATATTGTAGGTATTCCAAGAGCCCCTGCAAAATGTGCTGTTGAGTTGCTAACTGTTATAAAAAGATCTAAGTTATTTAGTAAACCCATACAGGATTCAATATCATTGAATAAGTCTAAATCATCAAATATTTTTAAATACTTATCCTGACTAGATAAATATTTTTTATCATTCTCAATACTTCCATATTGTAAATTTATAATAAGTCTATCACTAGTAAATAATGGTTCAAAATCCTTTATAGACAATGATTTTAAACTTCCGTAAATATTTATAACACTTTTCCATGAAATGCCTATTTTCAATTTTTGTTTGTAACTAGATAGTTTTTCTTTGTATTTATTAATAATATCATTTCTAGCTAATAAATAATTACTTTTATCAAAGTCCGTTTTTCCTTTTCTAAAAAATTTAACCATACTTCCAGCGTAAACAACATTATCAAATTCAGATATTTTTGAATTTTTTGAATAGTATCCATCTTCAACAAAAACATCATTATGAAATGATCGACTAAAAACTGATACTAATCTTTTATCAGCTTCAATTTTAATATTTTTATAATTATCAATCATATCTTTATATATAGAGCTAAACAAAATCTCTTCACCAATTCCTTGTTCTCTTAAAATCAGCAATTTATTTTCTGGATTTATTTTTAAATTGGCAAACAGGTTATTTTTAACTATTTCAAAATTATTCAATTTGACTTTATTTTTTTCAATCAATAATCTTGAGTCAAATAAATCCCAAGAACTGGAAAAATTATTTAATTTTAGCTGTAAAGTACAATAAGCATACATAAGCTTATAATCGTACGGATTAATTTTAATTGCCTTATCGTAATAAATTTTTGCTTCTTTTTCTTTATTTTCTCTACAATAACATATTGCTATATTAGATAAAATTTCTTGATTATTTGGGTCTAAATCTAATGCCTTATTGTAAATTTTTATAGCTTCTAAAATCTTATCTTGAAGACTTAAAACATTGCCTAAGTTTACTATAGTTTTAACATTATAAGAGTCAATCTTATGAGCATCTTTAAATACTGTATATGCTTCATCTAATTTCTCTAATTCAAGTAAACAAATGCCTAAATTATTATAACTATCAACATATTTATTATTTATCTTAATTGCTTGTTCAAAATAATTTTTTGCTTCATGAAAGTTACTATTTTTAAAATATATCAAACCTTTAATATTATGCGCAAAGAAATCATCCTCTTCTAATTTTGAAATATCGTCTATGTATTTTTTTGCTTTATCAAAATTATTTTTTAAAAAATAGATGTAAGCTTTATCACGAATTGCCTCATAATGATCTTTATCTATTCTAAGAATCAAATTAATGTTTGACAATGCTTCATCTAATAGGCATTTGGTTAAGAGTAATTTATAAATTTTAGAAATACATTCGATATTATTCTTATCGATTAACAAAATTTTTTTTAAAGAATATATTGTTGTATTTATATCACCCATTTTTTGTGATATTTGTGATAACACATTTAGAACACTAATATTTTTATGATATTTTGCTGATAATTTTTTAATATCTTCGTAGGCAAGATTTTTATCTATCTTGTTAAATGTATTAACAATTTTTTTTAGTTTATTTTCTAAGTTAGACATAAAAAAACCCAGTCTTTAAAAGACTGGGTATAATAAAAAGATATTTGGGTTTTAAAAGAATTATCTTCTTTGGCCAAATAATTGTAGTAATAATATGAATAGATTGATGAAGTCCAAATACAGTTTTAATGCACCCATCAATGCTTTTTTTGATCCTATTTCTTCACTATCACCACCGTAATACATATTTTTGATATTTTGAGTATCGTATGCTGTTAATCCTACAAATACTAGAACACCAATAACGGATATTGCAAATTGTAATGCTGTTGAACCAACAAAAATATTAACAACGCTAGCAATAATAATACCAATGAGTCCCATAAATAAGAAACCACCAAGTTTTGTTAAGTCTCTTTTTGTTGTATATCCATACAAGCTCATCGCACCGAATGTACCTGCAGTAATGAAAAATACTCTTGCTATAGAAGTTTGAGTAAATTCAATAAATACTGAAGCGAGGGATAATCCCATAATACTTGCAAATAACCAAAATGTTATTTGAGCTGCGGATACTGACATCCTATTAATTCTAGCACTCAAATAAAAAACAAATCCTAGCGGAGCTAGCATAACAATCCATTTTAGTGGAGATCCAAAAAGTAATGCACCCACTTGAGTTACACCTACGATTTGACCCATTTCATTAGTAACTATTGACGCTTTTCCAAAGAAGTAAGCGATAAATCCAGTAAGTAACAAGCCAATTGTCATGTAATTGTAGACTTTAAGCATATACGCTCTCAAGCCTTCATCAATTGCTGTCTGATCTACTGATTTAGTATAAGATCGTTGATTAAAGTCTAAAGCCATAATTTCTCCTTTTAATTATAACTAATATCGCTATAAATCCGACAATTTCAAGGCATTTTGTAAAAATAGTATGAAGTATAGAAAACTAGGAACCACAGATTTAGAAGTAAGTGTCATTTGTTTAGGCACAATGACTTGGGGAGAACAAAACAACCAAGACGATGGCTTTAAACAGATGGATTATGCTTTTGAAAGAGGTATCAATTTTTTTGACACAGCTGAGGTTTACTCTATACCAACCAGAGCTGAAACCTATGGCAAAACAGAGGAAATCGTTGGTAATTGGTTTGCTCAAAACAATAAACGAAAAGATATAATTTTAGCAACTAAAATTTGCGCAAAAAGTGAAGGGAATAGTTGGATTAGAGATGGAGGACCAAATCTAATTTTTGATAAAAAAAATATTAATGAAGCTGTTGACGGCAGTCTTAGAAGATTAAAAACTGATTATATCGATTTATATCAACTTCATGCACCAGAGAGAAAAGTTCCAAAGTTTGGAAAACTAGATTTTGAATATGATCCTGAAGATTCATGGGTTGAGTTAGAAGAAGTGTTATCTTGTCTCCAAGATTTAATTAAGCAAGGAAAAGTAAGACACATAGGTGTCTCTAATGAAACACCTTGGGGCGTGATGAAATATATGAAATTATCTGAAGAAAAAAATCTTCCCAGGATGATGTCTATCCAAAATGTTTATAGTTTAGTAAATAGAATTTTTGATATCCATAACTCTGAAGTTTCAATAAGAGAGAATTGTGGTTTACTCGCTTACTCCCCTTTAGCGGGTGGAAGATTAAGTGGAAAATATATTGGTGGTAAAAATCCACTAAATTCAAGATTTACATTATGGGCTAATCGCTTTGATAGACATAATACAATGAGAGGAGAAAATGCTATTGAAAAATATGTTAATCTCGCCAACAAGCATGGCATTGCACCCTCAACCTTTGCCAACGCATTTGTGAATGATCGTCCATTTGTTACAAGTAATATAATTGGTGCTACAACTATGGACCAACTTAAAGAAAATATAGATAGCATTGATATAACACTTTCAAAAGAAATATTAAAAGAAATTGAAGATATTCATCTTTATGATCCAAACCCTTGCGTGTAATGATTGTGTATATAAAAAATGAAATATAGAAAATTAGGTAATACAGATATTGACGTAAGTGTCATTTGTTTAGGTACAATGACTTTTGGTGAGCAAAATAGTCAACAAGAAGGTTTTGATCAAATGGATTATGCAGTTGAAAGAGGTATCAATTTTTTTGACACAGCTGAGCTATACGCAGTTATGCCGAGAAAAGAAACTTATGGCAAAACAGAGGAAATTGTTGGTAATTGGTTACAAGAAAGAAAAAATAGAGACAAAATTATTTTAGCTTCAAAAATAGCTTCAAAATCAGATGGCCTCGAGTGGATAAGAGAAGGATCAAAAAGTTTAGGTTTTGATAAAAAAAATATGAATGCTGCAATAGATCAGAGTCTTAAAAGATTAAAAACTGATTATATTGATTTATATCAATTACATTGGCCAGAGAGAAAAGTACCAAAATTTGGAATTTTAGACTTTGAATATGATGCAAGTGATAATGATTGGACTACAGTAGAGGAAGTTTTATATAATCTAGATCAACTTGTGAAAACAGGTAAAATTAGATACGCTGGTTTATCTAATGAAACACCATGGGGTGTCA
Source organism: uncultured Alphaproteobacteria bacterium (assembly GCA_902514875.1). Classification (GTDB taxonomy): domain Bacteria; phylum Pseudomonadota; class Alphaproteobacteria; order HIMB59; genus CACPNW01. The sequence goes on from CABXSY010000004.1 coordinate 49,021, forward strand.
TGAAATACCTTCAAATTTCAAAAGAAAAAAATCTTCCACGAATGATGTCAATACAGAATGTTTATAGTTTAGTTAATCGCGTATTTGATATTCATAACTCTGAAGTTTCAATAAGAGAGAATTGTGGTTTACTCGCTTACTCCCCTTTAGCAGGAGGAAGGTTAAGTGGTAAATATATTGGTGGAAAAAATCCAGAAAAAGCAAGGTATACTCTATGGCCAAGCCGTTTTTCCAGACACCATACTGAAAGAGGAGAAAGTGCAATAGAAAAATATTTTAAGCTTGCTCAAAAATATGAAATGGCACCATCTACATTTGCCAACGCATTTGTGAATGATCGTCCATTTGTTACAAGTAATATAATTGGTGCTACAACTATGGACCAACTTAAAGAAAATATAGATAGCATTGATATAACACTTTCAAAAGAAATATTAAAAGAAATTGAGGACATACACTTATTTGATCCAAATCCTTGTGTTTAATCTTTATATTTTTATTTCATCTAATAACTTACGAACGTTTTTAACAAAGCTTCTATCCCATAAATAAACATTTAATAACGAATAATATAATTGATAAATTGGCTCATATTCTAAATAATTTTTATCAATACTTATAAAATCATTGTATCTATCTAAAAAATTTTTATCAATAAACCTTGGATCAAACCATCTTAAGTAGGACACTTCTAATTCATTATGACCATAAAAAGATCCTGGATCTATAAGTCCTGAAAATTTTTTATTTTTAAAAAGTATATTTCCTTCCCATAAGTCTCCATGTAATAATGATGGTTTTGGGTTATTGGGAATAAAATTATCCATTTTTTTTAACAACAAATTAATTTTAGTATTAATAGAACTATCCATTGGTTGCTTTTTATTAATTAAATCAAATATATAGTATAATCTTTTATCTCTGTAGAATTCTACCCAATTTTTTGAATAAGAATTTATTTGTCTTAATCCACCAATTTGAGTATCAAAATCAAAACCATAATTTATACTATTTTTAGAATGAAGAGAAATTATTGCCTCTAATAAATCATCATTAATCTTATTTGGTTGATAATTATTATTGTCAATAAATGACATTATAACGAGATAATCATTGTTACTAACAATTCTTGGGAAAAAATTGAAATTATTATTATTATAAAAAACAAGGTTATTAACTTCAGATTTTATTGCATTAAATTCATATTTTTTGTCATAGTAATACTTAACAATAAATTTTTTATTATCTTCATTAACAATTTTTAGACAATTAATGCCAAAAGAGTCTGATAATAACTTGCTATCTATAATTTTTTTATTATCTAAAAGTTTTTCAATTTCTAAAATGATACTTTGATCAATCATACTAAATGTACAAAAAAATTAACTTTCAATTTCTAATTTCATATTTCGGATTAATACCATATGTTTTAATTTTTTTAGATAAATACTATTTTTTAGTAGTTGAGGAAGAAGATCTACTTAATTTTGTTACTTACTATAGTCTAATTATAATTGTTTTTATTGGATCAATAAACTGGAATTTAAAAATTAATCCACCCACGCATATAGTAATTTACGGTTTTTTGCCTAGCTTATTTGCTGTTATAATTATTATATTGAGCCTTCTTAACATTAATATTTTAATAATTTTTATTTTAATAATTTTACTTTTGTTAACTCAGTTATTTTTTGATTATATTCTATTATTTGCAAACGAAACAAATAAAAAGGCATTTTACTATCTCAGGCTGCCTCTAACGATTTTGATTATCCTATTTTTATTTCTTATTTCATTGTAAGGCTGATACGACCAATATTCCTACCTGCATGATTTTTTAACTCAAACCTTTCTTTTTTTTCTAGATTTTTTAATTCTACTTTACTCATAACTTTAAATTTTTTAAAAATATTTAGTATAGCAATTGGTATAGCTCTTTCATTTCCATCTGCAATTTTAATTACCCCACTAATTGCCTTTTGGAAATCAACAAATAAAAAAACACCTTCAGCCCCACTTTTACAAAATATTTTTCCTTTTGAAGCTTTTATTACTTTTGTATCAAAACTCACAGTTCCTCCAATAAATTCAGGATTTATTAAAATTGAATTAACCAAAGTTCTTACTTGATCAGTATACTCATAATTATTTTTATAACTCTTAATCAAATTATTTAATGCTTTTGATATAGATTTAATTTTAAATGAGTATTGTGGTGCACTACAACCATCTAGGGAGAAATTTTTCTTTGATAATTTGCTTTCTGTAAATTTATTAAAAATTTTTCTGATATCTTTTTGATGTGCATGATTATAATCAAGATAGTTTATAGTGCTTTGATTATTAACCAAACAGCTTGTTAACATGCCTAAGTGCTTACCTGCACAATTGTTATGTAGTTCATTGAATTTTTTCCTAGAACATATTATTTTTTCAGAGGCGTTTTTATCTAATGGCGCATGAATACCACATTGTAAATCTTTTGTTTTTAAGTTTATTTTTGAAATCCATTTTTTTAACTCTTTTATATGAAATTTTTCTCCTTTGTGTGAAGCACAAGCTAAAGCTATATGTTTAGTATTTAATTTATAATTTTTGATTGCATTTGACATTGCAAAAGGAATAGCTTGAAATATTTTGATTGATGATCGAGGGAAAAAAAATTCGTTATCATTATTTGTAGATAATAAAACTTTACCATCAACATTTGTTACTAAAGCTTTAACTTGATGTGAGCTTTCAACTCTTTTACCCCTAATAAAATCTACGTGAATTTTGGACACGTATGAAGTTATACAATAATGTGTTTATTTTTGCTTAAAAAAAGATTTAATAAATGTAAATAAATTTAGGAAAGATCCATACTTACCAAAGAATATTACATCTTTTTCGGTAATACTTAAGCATACACAACCTGTGTCTTTAGATGCTATTGGCGTATGTTTTATTTTTTGATCGTTAATCTGAATATCTCCTTTAGAGTATTCACCATATTCATCACAGAAACTACCATCTAGGACTAATATATACTCCTTTCCAGCATGGGAGTGCATTGGTACGGAAACTCCGGGGTCCATTTTTATTAATTTCAATTCGTCTTTATCATCGATGGATGTGGTATACTCCATGAAACCCTTATAAACTTGTTTCCAATTTAAATTATTTAGGTTGCCAAAAAAGCTGGTTACTGGGTCTTTAAGATTTGATGCAGATTTAATATTTTTATTATTCATACAGTCTGTATATTTCAAATTTTTAGGACGAATGTTCTCGTTATCCATTAAGTTTTCACCCAACATATTTTCAAATGTACTACTAATTTTAGAGGCATCTGAGTTTAATTCTAAATATGTTGAAGCAAATAGAGACTTTGCTGGTCCTAATATTCCAGAAGCAAAATCAAATATTAGCTGGTTTTTTACTACTATTTCGTTCATCTTAAAAATTCATGCATTTTCGTTAAAATTTGCCTTATCCTTGATTTAACTGTCCCTAATGGAATTTCAAGCTCATCTGCAATTTTTTTATGACTTTTGTTTTCAAAAAAGTTCATTTTTATCATTATTTTTTGCTGTTCATCGAGCTCATTATTTATTCTTTCTATTTGTTTTTTTGCCTCATTTTCTTCAATGAGGTCAATTTCTCTATCTAGGTACAAAAATTCTCTTATATCTTCTTCCTTAAAGTTTATTTTTGAATTTTTCCTTAAAAAGTCTATTTTTTTGTTTCTCGCAATAGTAAATATCCATGTTGAAAGTGCTGATTTTGTTGAATCATATAGGTTTGATTTTACCCAAACAGTACTTAAGACCTCTTGTGTGAGCTCTTCAGAGCTTTCAAACTTGATCCTATTTTGAATAAAATAGGAGTTAACTTTAGGAGCAAAAAAATCAAAAATTTGCGAAAAAGCCATTTCGTCGCGGTCTTTTTGAATCCGTTTCATCAAGTCATTTAAGTTTGATTTTTCCATAATTTAAAAAGGCTCTAACATTGACTAAACACTCTTAACTAATTGCATAAGATATACTAAAAGAAGAAATTGATGAAAATTATTCTTAAGTTTTTAATAGCGCTATATGTAGCACTTCCCAGCACTTTAATGGCGCTAGAAGTTGGTAAATGGTCTTTTGAGAAAGCTGATGAGTATTGTTATATTGGTAGTTTAGCAACAGAGACAGATTTATCCAGTGATAAGAAGAGAGGAAACTTCTACGTTTTGGTTTATAAAAATATTGGTAACCCAGAAACCGTAGTACAGATAGAAGCTGGTTATAATTATAAAGTTCCATCTGATATAATTGTAAATATTGATAATGGAGAATACAAATTTTATACAACTGAAGATGTGCCTACTGCTGCTTGGACAGAAGAAGATAATAAAGTTATTTTTGCAATGAAAAAAGGACTTGAGCTTGTAGTTAGTGGTGAATCTTCTAGAGGCACTATAACAAATGACACATACACACTCAATGGATTTACTGCAGCTTATAATAAATTAACTGAAGAGTGTTAAATGCCTAAAAAAATTGTTTTAGCATATTCTGGCGGATTAGATACTAGTGTAATTCTTAAGTGGCTTCAAAATAAATATGAATGCCAAGTGGTTACATTCACAGCTGATATAGGTCAAGGAGATGAGCTTTCACCAATTGAGGCTAAAGCTAAAAATTTAGGTGTAGAAGAAATATTCATTGAAGATTTACAAGAAGAATTCGTTAAGAATTATGTTTTTCCAATGTTCAGGGCAAATACTCTTTACGAAGGAACATATTTATTGGGTACAGCTATAGCCAGACCATTGATAGCAAAAAGACAAATTGAAATAGCAAAAATTGTTGGAGCTGATGCTGTAGCTCATGGCGCTACTGGTAAAGGTAATGATCAAGTTAGATTTGAATTAGGTTATTATGCAAATAATCCTAAAATTGAAGTAATAGCACCTTGGAGAGATTGGGAGTTTCAAAGTAGAAAAGATCTAATTGAATATGCAGAAAAAAATCAGATCACAGTTCCAAAAGATAAGATGGGCGAACCTCCATTCAGTACAGATGCAAATCTTTTACATACATCTTCTGAGGGAAAACTTCTCGAAGATCCTTGGGTAGAACCTCCTGAGTATGTTTTTTCAAGAACAAATAACATTGAAAATGCACCAGATGAAGCTGAAACACTAATAATAGGATTTAAAAATGGTGATCCAATTTCAATTAACGAAAAAAAGTTAAAACCACATGAGATTTTATCAAGACTAAATTCAATAGCTGGTAAGAATGCTGTTGGAAGAATAGATCTTGTTGAAAATAGATTTGTTGGAATGAAATCAAGAGGAATCTATGAAACCCCAGGTGGCACTATTTTATTAAAGGCCAGAAGAGCAATTGAAAGCATAACACTAGATAAGGGTGAAGCACATCTTAAGGATGAAATTATGCCTAAATATGCTGAGTTAATTTATAATGGTTTTTGGTTTTCATCTGAAAGAATAGCGATTCAGAACCTAATTGATTCTACTCAAAGTAAAGTAAATGGAGAAGTTAAAATCAAAATTTTTAAAGGTAATGTAATAATCTTAGGAAGAAGATCTGAAAAAAACAGTCTTTATGATAATTCGCTAGTTTCTTTTGACGAGGTTGGTGATTACAATCAAAAAGATGCGGAAGGATTTATAAAAATTAACTCACTAAGACTTAAAAAAAACAATAAATAATTTATGGGTTATGGTGATGATTTATTAGTAACCGCTTTAGCTTCAAAAATTAAAAAACAATTTCCTAATCGTCAAATTGTAATTGGTAGCGCAGAAAAAAAACGTGCATATCATTCAATTATTTATGAAAATAACCCCAACATATCAGATTGTAGGAGACTTGATAATTCTAAACCAATTCATGTTATTAATTATCATGTTGGAAATAGGCCATATATTGATTATGAAAAAAGTACTAGGTCAAAATATATTTGGAGAAAATTTAAACCTGAACCAGGGCAGATTTTTTTTACAAAAGAAGAAAAAAATGAAGCTAAAAAAATAATTTCTCATGCTAACAAATTTTGGCAGGATCATCATCATACCAAACACAAAGGTATAATATTCTTAGAAGCATCTTCTACAAAATTAAATGATAAACAATTTGGCATTAAGCAAAAAAACAAAGATTGGGGGTATAATAATTGGAAAGAGTTAATAGAAAAAATAAAAGAAGATTTTTTAATAATTCAATCGATACATAAAGAAAGTAAAAAAATTCCTGGAGTTTTTACACCACACAATATTGATTTTAGATTAGCCTGTGCCGTCCTAAATGAATCAGATCTGTATGTAGGTCCAGAGGGAGGTTTTGGTCATGTAGCTGCTGCATTAAACAAAAAGGCAGTATTATATTTTGGAGGTTGGATTTCTCCAGATGTTATAGGTTATGACTTTCACGAAAATTTATATTATAAAAATAAATTATCTCCTTGTGGAGAATATAACAGATTATGCAAACATTGTGAGGAAGCTAGAAAAGCAATATCTGTTAATGTCTTTTTGAAACATATTTATAAAGTTACTTCCGATTAACACTAAGTTTTTTTTTACACGAAATAGAAGTATTTCTTAAAAGACAAGCAATAGTCATTGGACCAACACCTCCTGGAACTGGAGAAATAGCAGATACCCTTTTCTCAACTTCATCGTATAATACATCTCCAACTAATTTATAATTATCTTCATTTAGCTGAACTCTATTTATACCTACATCAATTACAATCGCTCCTTCTTTCACCCAATCCTTATTAACAAACTCAGGTTTACCGATAGCAGCCACTAATATATCTGCATTTCTACAAATATTTTTTATATTAACAGTTTTAGAATGTACTATTGTAACTGTACAAGATTCTTTTAACAATAACTGAGCCATTGGTTTGCCAACAATATTTGATCTTCCAATTACAACAGCATTTTTGCCTACTAAATCAATGTTTAATTCCTTTAACATTAACAGACATCCATAAGGTGTGCATGGTATGAGTAAGTTTTCATCATTTTTTTGGCTTATAGAAAGTTTACCAACATTTATTGGATGAAAGCCATCTGCATCTTTTGCAGAAGATATATTATCTAAAACCTCTTGTTCATTAAATGATTTAGGTAATGGAAGTTGTACAAGAATTCCATCAACATCACTATTCTTGTTAAGTTTATCAATTAAGTCCAAAAGTTCCTTTTGACTTGTATTATTTTCAAGATGATAATCAAATACACGTATACCTACTTCTTTTGCAGCTTTCGTTTTAGCTTTTACATACACACTGCTTGCTGCAACATTTCCAACTTGGATAACAGCTAATCCTGGAACAAGTTTAAATTTTTCTTTAATATTTTCAATTTCAATTTTTAAAGTATCTTTCAATCTTTGTGCTATTTTTTTTCCATCTATAATTTTATTCATTAGTATCTAGGCCAATATTCGATTAATAAACTTTTCAAAAACCATAAACCTAAATAGACAACTATTGGAGATAAATCAATTGCACCAAAAGTAGGTAAGTATCTTCTTACAAAATTTAAACTTGGCTCACATAATCGGTATAAGGCATCAAGGATGCTATAAACAAATCTATTACCAGTATTAATTACATTAAAGCTTACAAGCCAAGTTAAAATTATATAAATTATAAGAACAAACTGAAATAAGTTTATAATTTGAATAATTAAATACAAAAGGGAATTCATTATAAATTTTTATTTAATATCTACTATGCATTATGGCTGTAATTTAATCAAAAAAAAAGCGGTCCTTAAGACCGCTTTTATTGAAACAAAATTTGATTTACATTGAGATATCTCTACCAAACCATTCTTTAGTTATTTCAGCAGTAGTTCCATCTTTAGACATTTCTGCAATTGCAGCATTCCACATCTCTAAGATATCTGTATCTTCTTTTCTTACTGCTCCACCAACACCATCACCAAAGACTCCGCCAGAAAAAGTTGGACCAGTAAATGCAACATCAACACCACCATCAGATTCCATAAAATCAATAATTGATCCGACGTCAGCTAGAACTGCATCACATCTCCCTGCAGCTAAATCCAAATTATGATCATCAACCGCTTGATATAGTTTAACTTCGACTGCACCAGACATGTGTTTTTCTAAAAAGTTTTGGTGAATTGTTGAAGATTGAACACAGACAGTTTTACCATCCATTGCAGCAATTAACTGACCGATTGCAGCTTGTTCTTTTCCGCCTGCATTATTAAGATTAACTTTAGCCATACCTGCAATATTTAAATTTGCTAAACCACTATTTTTTAAGACAGCAAATCTAGCACCATCAGTCATGTATCCATTAGTAAAATTAACTTTTTCTTTCCTTTCTTCAGTAATAGACATTCCAGCAATAATAATGTCGTATTTACCTTGAAGAAGAGCAGGTATTATACCATCCCAATCTTGAGTTACCCATTCACAAGTAACCCCCATTCGCTTACAAGCTTCGTTACCAAAATCTATTTCAGCACCCTCAAGCTCACCAGCTGAATTAAGATTATTCCATGGTGGGTAAGCACCTTCTGTACCAATTCTTATTGTTTGTGAATTTGCAATTGAAGCAACTCCAAAAATACCAATTGATAATAAGTATATTAAAATTTTTTTCACGTTTCCTCCTTGAAGAAGTATTTCTAAATTATAGGGGAACCATATAAGCTAAATAAAAAAAAACAAAATAAATTGTTTCAGACCTTGTTTCGTTTGCTCTTAATTAATACAAAAAACAAGCCAATTATTAGTAATATAAAAGGAAAACTCCAAAGAAAGACATTATTATAATTCATTAATGGTCTAAAAAGAATGTATTCACCATATCTTTCAACTAAAAATTTCTTAATATCTCGCTCACTTTCTCCAGCTTTCAACTTATTTTTAACTATTTTTTTAATATCATTTGAGAATTCTGCATCTGAGTCATAAATGCTTTGATTTTGACACGTCATGCATCGCAACTCTAAGGTTAATTTTTTTACTCTCTCATCAATATTTTCAACTGCAAAAATTTTTAAAGTAAAAAACATAAAACTTAAAATTATTATATGTAAAAATTTATAGAAGCGGCTCAATTTCATTTTTTAAAATATCCATTGTTATCGGACCCATAAATTTATAGATAATCTCACCATCCTCATTAATTAAATATGTTTCTGGTAGACCAAAAACACCAAATTCTAATGCAATTAAACCATCAGAGTCTACACCAACAAAATCATATGGGTTTCCATCATCCTTTAAATATTTTTTTGCATCAGAAGTTGGATCTTTGTGGTTTAATCCCAACAAATATAGTTCAGGATATTTTTTACGTATTTCAAAAAAAAGTGGATGCTCTATTTTACAAGGACTACACCAAGAAGCAAAAAAATTAATTAAGGTCTTCTTATTTTTTATATCTTTTGTTTTGATTATATCTTTTGCATTATACAAAGAACTACTTTCAAAAATAGGAACATCTTTATTTAAGAGCGCACTCGGTGGTTTATTAGGATCTTTACCACTTAATAAATAAACTAGTGAAAAAATACATATGATTAAAAGTACTATTAATGGTGTTAAAATAAATATCCTGTTCATCTTCTTGAAACTGCTATTAAGCCTGAATACATCATTATTATCACTCCAAGCCATATAAAACTAACAAATGGATTAATTAAAACTTTTACAAACCACTCATTATTTTTTTGATCACCAAGGATAAAATATATGTCCTTATTCCACTGATGTAAAATACCAGCTTCAGATGTAATCATCTTTGACACTGGATAATAATTTTTTCCTGCCTCTACTTCTTTTGATTGATTTTTTTCAATATCAAATATAAATTTTCCTCTTAAAGATTGATAATTAATTTGATTAGTTGTTTCTATTTTTTCAAACAAAACTGTTTTTCCATTTACATTAAATTTATCTCCCTCATTAAGGTTAAAATCTAGCTCATTTTGAAAAACACTAGAACAAGTGATACCAATTATAGCAATACCAACTCCAATATGTGCTACATGAGGATTAATTATTTTGAAAAATTTAAAGTTAATTTTAATTTTATAGGAAGAAAATATAGCAATAATTGAAGCCAATATTATCCAAAAACCTAAAAGTAATCCAACAAAACCCCATGTATTAAAATCCAAAAAATATGATTGAAGTATAACTAAAACACTTAAGATAATAAAAGCTAGAACATATTTTTTTGAATTATTTATCTTATTTGTTTGCCAGGATAAAATTGGCGCAATACTCATTAATAAAAAACCAGGGATCATTATAGGAATTACTGTTGAATTAAAATAAGGGCCTCCAACCGATATTCTCTTATTATACAAAACTTCAATTATAATTGGGTATATAGTTCCTAAAAGAATAGTTAAGGTAGCTATAATCATTAAAATATTATTTATTACAAGCGCTGAAACCTTATTGATAAATAACAAGTTTAAAGTATTTGATTTTTTTGGTTCTTTTAACAAAAAAACTAAAAAACCAAATCCAGTTACAATAAAAAAAATTAGTAATATAAATATGCCTCTGGATGCATCTGCTGCGAATGAATGTACGCTTGTTAAAATACCAGATCTTACCAAAAATGTTCCAAAAACACTTAATGAAAAGCAAAGAATTGATAAAAAAACTATCCATTTTTTAATAGCTTGTTCACCTCTTACCATCATGAGTGAATGAACTAATGCAAGTCCAGCAATCCAAGGCATCAACGAAATATTTTCAACTGGATCCCAAAACCACCAACCACCCCATCCTAATTCATAATATGCCCAATATGAACCTAGGGCTATTCCACCAGTTAAAAAAGTCCAACTAATTAATGACCATTTTTTAGCAACATACAGCCATTCATCATCTGTATTTTGAAATAAACCAGCTATTGCAATACTGAAAACTATAGAATAACCAACATAACCTGCATATAAAATTGGAGGATGAACAGCCAACCCAGGATCTTGTAAAATAGGATTTAAACCTAAACCCTCATTTACTAATATTGAATTAACGAGAAAAGGATTAGAGGTAAAAATTATAAATAGGCCAAACAAAGTATGAAGAAAAGCTTGAATAATCAAAGTTAATTTTTGAAAGTTATCCTCTATATTTTTAGTAAAAGAAAAAAAGAAGCTAAAAATAGATAATATACAAAGCCACAGAAGCATCGAGCCTTCATGATTCCCCCAAGTTCCTGAAATTTTATATACTAATGGTTTATTTGAGTGAGAGTTTTGAAAAACATTATAATTTGAAAAATCAGATACCACATAGGCATACATTAGTGAAAAAAAAGATAACAAAGTCAATAATGAAGAAAAGCGGATGAATAAATTAAATTTCTGTTTTTTAAATTTAAATATGTATCTAGATAAAAATAAGTAAAAATTAATTCCTATGGCAAAAACTAAGCTTAAAAAACCAACTAATGAACTCATTTATATTTTTTATTCCAATAACCTGTATCTTTCAGATCTTCTTTTATTGATGCAGGCATATAATTTTCATCATGTTTTGCAAAAACATTGTTTGCATTAAAAATATTTTTATCAACAAAAGCACCCTCTATCACTGCACCTTGCCCTTCTCTAAATAAATCAGGAAGAATGCCTTTGAAAGTAACAAGTATAGATGCTTTTTCATCAGTAATTTTAAATTTAAATGAACTTGAAGAAATTTTATTAAAACTATTATTTTCTACAAAACCGCCTATTCTTATTACTTTATTTATTATGATATCTGATTTATCAATTTCAGATGGTGTATAAAAATACGACACATTTTCTCTTGTATTATATAAAATAAGTAAGACTGCACTTAGTATAATTACTAAAGTAAGCATTATAAATAGCAATCTCTGAAATCGTAGACTCATTTATTTTTTATTCTTCTAAGTTTTAAGTAACTAAAAAATAATAACAAAAAAATTAAAAGAAAGGCAGTGATATAAGATCCTAAAATATACCAAAAATACATAGTTTCTAATATCAAAAATACTTAGGAATGATACTTAATCCAATGGACTAAAAGTCACAAATTAACTTAAGTAAGATTTTCTTGAAATTATCTCTGTTTTTATTCTTAAGATGGCTATGGCTATTCCAATCATTATAAATGCAAATGTCATAATAATTAAAGGCGTCATCATTGAAAGATCAATACTGGGTTTTGACAATTTACTTATTGTTGCTGGTTGATGTAGTGTATTCCACCAATCTACAGAAAATTTAACTATTGGCAGGTTTACTGATCCAACAAGAATAAATATTGCGACAACTTTTTCTCTTACAATCCTATTTTCAAAAGATAAATTTATAAAAATAATAATTAGATAAATAATAAAAAGAATTGCAACAGAAGTTAAACGAGCATCCCATACCCACCAAGTACCCCACATTGGCTTTCCCCATAAAGATCCACTTACTATACATATTAAAGTAAAAACCGCCCCTATTGGAGCTACTGCTGTATTAAAAATAAAACCAAATGGTATTCTAAAAGCAAGTGCCAAAATACTATAAATAGTCATTATTGCATATGTTAGTAAAGCTAACCACGCACTCGGAACATGTACATACATTATTCTTACAGTTGATCCTTGTTGATAATCATCCGGTGATAGATAAATAGCAAACAATAATCCTAAGGCAAATAATACGATAGATAAGATTAGTATTGGTTTAAATATATAATCAGCTACTTCATTAAATTTACTTGGATTAACTAAGAACTTCATACTAACTATTTTCTAATGAAAGTTTAAGACATAATCCGCTTGCCCAGGGATTTATAGCAAAAACTATTAATAATATTCCAAATAATATATTTATAAGAGAATTAAAGTTTTCTTCCATATTAATAATACCTACAGAAAAAATAATAATTGGAACGCTAAAGACCATAACTATGACACTACCCAGTAGAAAGTTTCTTTGATTCATTAAGTTCATAGAAGATGAAATTGAACCTAGGCAGGATAGAGTAAGTGATCCTATTCCAAAACTTGTAAATAAGTAAAACAGTTTATCATTTGGAATATTTAGTAAAATGCAGGCAATCGGTATTGATAATAAAAAAGGTACCTGTACAAAGAAAAAATGTGAAAAAGTTTTTAAAATAGTAATTAAACCAAAGCTAAACCCATTTAAATGTATAATCAAAAGATTGCCATTCTCAAAGTCATCTTGATAAAATTTTCTTAGAGATAAGGTTGAGCTTAATAGTAATAATGTCCACACTATAGCTACTCCTATTATAGAAATTGTTTCCTTATCTGGCCCAATAGAGAAAATAAAAATAAAAATTGAAACAAAAAAGAAAATTATATTTGTTAAAATATCTTGAAAGCCACTCATGTTTAATTTGTATTCTCTGTAGTAAAAGAAAATAATTTTATTTAAAAATTTCATTATTTTTATAATTGTATTTCTTCTGTCACGTAAATCCCTGGATTTTGATGTGAACTAAAAATTATAGAACCTTCTTTTGCACAATGATCTGCAAAAGTCTGTTTTAATAATTCAATTGAATCTTCATCTAAATTTGAAAGAGGCTCATCTAAAATCCAAACATTTTTATTTTCTATAATTAATCTTAAAAATTCTAATTTTTTAGTTTCTCCAAAAGATATTTCTCCTACTTTTTTATTTAGGTATTTATCTAATTTTAAGGTTTTTAATGCTGTTTCAATTTGAGCATCATTAATTTTTGAAATAAAAAATTTTTTCCAAATATTAATATTATCTTTGATGGTTAATTTTTTTAAGCTTGATGTTGTGTCTGCAATATATGTAACATGGTTATAGAAATCATATAAATTTTTATTTAATAACTTCCCTTTCCAATATATTGATCCAAATGAAGGTTCTATTATATTTAATAATGCCTTTAATAGTGTAGTTTTGCCTGAACCATTTTTACCTTTTAAGATGGTAATATTTCCAGGCGTAAGTGAGAGATTAACATTCTCAAATATTTTTTTATCTAATCTCTCTACTGACAAATCTTTAACAATTATCATTATTAAGATCTAATTATTTTTTGATTTAAAACAATAAAAAAAACGGGGCAGAACCCCGTCTTTTTATCTTTTGCTTAAAAAGATAAGAAAAAGAAAACTTTATAAAAAAGCTTTCATGAAAATTTAAAGAGATACTATCTCTTCTTTTTTTTCTTTGCGGCTTTTTTCTTTTTCTTAGGAGCAGCTTTTTTCTTTTTCTTAGGAGCTGCTTTCTTTTTTTTCTTAGGAGCTGCTTTTTTCTTTTTCTTTGGAGCAGCTTTCTTTTTCTTCTTAGCCATAAAATACTCCTTGTATTTTGTTACCCCGGAGGAACCTCCCTCCATTATCACTAAGGCGATAATTATAAAAGGCTGAGTATTTATTCCCAAAACTTACGGTTAAAGTCAACAATATACCTATATTTTAAAATTAATTTGAATTTAAATTTAATTACAGTTTTTTAAAAATCTTAATATAAAAAATTAATAACTTATTTTTTTATTTTTTCGCAGAAAACTAATAATAAATAAACATTTTGCTATACAAAATTTTATCTTCATACTATTTAATTATTATAATAATTTATTAAGTTTATCATGAAAAATACAAATTCTTTTAATTCAGAAGATACAATTGAAATAAATCATAAAAAATTTAAATATTTTGATTTAAATAAGGCGGCTGAGTATTTTCAGACTGATATTAGTAAAACTCCAATTTCAATTAAAATAATAATTGAAAATCTTCTTAGAAATGAAGATGGAGAGAATATTACTAAAGACATGATTACTAAAGTTTTCTCTTCTTTAAAACAAACTAATAAAAGTAGAGAAAAAATTGAAATATCTTTCTTCCCAACACGTGTATTAATGCAGGATTTTACAGGTGTGCCTGCTGTTGCAGACCTTGCAGCCATGAGAAATGCATTAAAATCAAGAGGGATTGAACCAAAAAAAATAAATCCTTTATCCAGGGTTGATCTGGTTATTGATCACTCTGTTATGGTAGATAACTATAAAGACAATAATGCACTAAGAGAAAATGTTAGAAAGGAATTTGATAGAAACAAAGAAAGATATGAATTTCTAAAATGGGGACAAAGTTCTTTTGATAACTTTTATCTTGTGCCTCCTGGTGCAGGAATTTGCCATCAAGTAAATCTAGAAAATATCGCTAAGACTGTGTGGTTGAAGGAAATTAATAAACAAAAATATTTATTTCCAGACTCTGTGGTAGGAACTGATAGTCATACAACAATGGTCAATTCTCTCTCTGTTTTAGGATGGGGGGTTGGAGGAATAGAAGCTGAGGCAGCTATGTTAGGTCAACCAATTTCAATGAATATTCCAGATGTAATTGGTTTTGAGCTTAATGGTTCCTTGAAAGAAGGAATTACAGCAACAGATTTAGTTTTATCTATTACTAAAATTCTTAGAGACAAAGGCGTTGTAGGTAAATTTGTAGAATTTTATGGAAAAGGTTTAAAGAATTTATCTTTAGCAGATAGGGCTACAATTTCTAATATGGCTCCAGAATATGGTGCAACGTGTGGATTTTTTCCAACGGATGAAGAAACTATTAATTATCTTAAATTAACTGGTAAAGAAAATGAGCATCTTAATATCGTTGAAGAATATTCAAAAAAACAAACTCTTTGGGCAGATGATAATTATTCGCCAGTTTTTTCTGACAAAATATTATTAGATTTAGATACAGTCGAACCCACTCTAGCTGGCCCAAAAAGACCTCAAGATAAAATTCTTTTAAAAGAAGTTCCAAATGAATTTAGCAAGATAGACAACAAAAAAATTATAAATCAGAATGAATTAAATACAGGTGATGTTGTAATAGCAGCTATTACTAGTTGTACTAACACATCTAATCCTAATGTTATGATTGCAGCAGGACTAGTTGCTAAAAAAGCTATTGATTATGGTTTAAAGGTAAAACCTTGGGTCAAGACAAGCTTAGCCCCAGGTAGTAAAGTTGTTAGTGACTATCTAGACAAAGCAGGATTAACAGAATATCTTGATATCTTAGGATTCAATACCGTTGGCTATGGATGCACAACTTGTATTGGCAACTCTGGTCCCTTAGATCAGTGGGTATCTAATGAAATTAAAAAAAATAACTTAACTGTTTGTTCAGTTTTATCTGGAAATAGAAATTTTGAAGGCAGAGTACACCAAGAAGTGAAAGCAAATTTTCTTGCCTCACCTCCTCTTGTTGTCGCATATGCTATAGCAGGTAATATTAATGTTAACCTTACAACTGATTCCCTTGGTAAATCTAAATCTGGAAAAGAGATATTTTTAAAAGACTTATGGCCTTCAAATCAAGATGTCAATCAAACACTTAACGAGTGTTTAACTCCAAAAATGTTTAAAGAAAGATATAAAGAAATTTATAAAGGTGATGATAACTGGAAATCAATTAACAGTTCCAGAAATACCACTTACGACTGGAACGATACTAGCACTTATATAAAGCACCCACCTTTCTTTGATGTGCAAAATAAATTTGATTTAAATGATATAAAAGAGGCAAGAATATTAGCATTGCTTGGTGATAGTGTAACAACAGATCATATTTCTCCTGCTGGAAGTATCAAGGAAGACAGTCCAGCTGGCCACTACTTAACAGACAGACAAATTAATTCTAGAAATTTCAATTCCTATGGTTCAAGGCGTGGTAATCATGAAATTATGATGAGAGGAACATTTGCAAATATAAGAATCAAAAATCAAATTTTAGATAATGTTGAGGGAGGCTATACTAAATCATTTATCTCAAATAAACAAACTTCGATTTATGAAGCAGCGCAAGAGTATATAAAAAACAACATTGATACAGTAATAATAGCAGGTAAGGAATATGGTACTGGATCATCAAGGGATTGGGCAGCTAAGGGCACAAGACTATTAGGAGTAAGAGCGGTTATTGCTGAAAGTTTTGAGAGAATTCATAGATCAAATTTAATTGGAATGGGAGTTTTACCTCTTGAATTCACCCAAACAGAAAACAAAGAAAATCTAAATATTAAAGGCGAAGAAACTATAACTATATCTGGTTTAGCTGAACTAAAGCCTGGAATAATTCTTAATTGTGAAATTAATGCAGCAAAAACTAAAGTTATAAGTTTAAAGTGTAGAATAGATACAAACAAAGAATTAGAATACTACAAAGCTGGAGGAATTTTAAACTACGTTTTAAATGAAATAATATCAGAAGCCGCTTAATCTTAATGTCTAATAAAGATGAAAACTTATTAGCTATTCTTGGGCCTACTAATACTGGAAAAACCTATACAGCGTTTGAAAAACTTTTCTCATATTCTACAGGCATTTTTGGTTTTCCACTAAGATTACTAGCTAGAGAGAACTATGATAAAGCAGTAAAAAGAATTGGACTTAACAATGTAGCATTAATAACAGGTGAAGAAAAAATTCTTCCAAAAGAAGCAAAATATTTTTTTTGTACTGTTGAGTCAATGCCTAAAAATATTTCTGTTGATTGCATAATAATTGATGAAGTTCAATTGGCAGCAGATTATGAAAGAGGACATATCTTTACTGATAGGATTTTAAATTTAAGGGGAAATTTTATAACTATCTTTTTAGGATCACTAAATATTGAAAAAATACTTAAAAAAATTTATCCAAATATTATAATAGAGAAAAAAAAAAGATTTTCTCAACTTTCATTTCTGAGAAAACAAAATTTTTCTAAACTCGAACCAAGATCAGCTATAATTGCATTTAATATTAACAAAGTTTATGAAATTGCTGAAAATATTAGAACACATAAAGGTGGAACTGCTGTAGTTTTAGGTTCACTAAGTCCCAGAACTAGGAATGCTCAAGTAGAAGTATATGAAAATAAAAACGTAGATTATCTAGTAGCAACAGATGCTATTGGAATGGGCTTAAATCTTAATATTAATCATATAAGTTTTTCTGCACTAGAAAAATTTGATGGGAGATATAATCGTAATCTTGCTCCAAATGAACTAGGTCAAATTGCAGGTAGAGCAGGTAGATACAAACAAGATGGAACTTTTAGTCATACTAAAGAAGCAGGAAATTTAGATCCATTGATTATACAACAGATAGAAACACACAACTTTGATAATATTCAAAAAATTTATTGGAGAAATAGTGATTTAGATTTTAATTCAATAGATGCATTATTATCATCATTAAAAAAATATCCCATTCATAACTATTTTATACATAAAAAAAATGCTTTAGACGAACTTAATCTTCGTAATTTAATTAATGATAGTGAAGTAAAGAAATTACTTATATCAAAAAAAAATTTAAAGTTATTGTGGGAGGTATGTCAGGTTCCAGATTTTGAAAAACTTTTTAATGATAGTTATTTATTACTTTTAAAAGATATATATCTTATTTTAATTAATAATAAATATAATATACCTGAAGAATGGATTGATAAGAAGATCGGTAAACTTAATAATTTTGGCGTAGGTATACCTGAGCTTTCAATTAAAATTTCTCAGATACGAACATGGACATACATATCAAATAATCATAACTGGTTAAAAAATACATACTATTGGAAAGAAAAAACTCAGCAGATAGAAAATGAATTATCTGATCAACTACATAATAGTCTTACAAAAAAATTTATAGATTATTCTTCAAAATTTTTTATAAGACAAGAGAAATTTCAAAATATTCAAGATATACTTAAAAAAAATAACAACGAAATTTTTTTAGATGATAATAAATATGGTGTTATAAAAGGTTTTGATCTTATTGAGGGCAAAAAAATATTTTCACAATCTCTTTTTTCGATTAGTAATATAAAAAAAACAGTAAGAAATATGATTAATGAAAAAGTAGATAGTTTTCTAAGTGCCCCACTTGATTCAATTAAGTTTGGTGACATCAGTAATTCTAAAATAAAAGATGAAACTTTTATTTATTGGGGAGATGAGAGTATTGGTAAATTAAAGAAAGGTAAATCGATATATAGACCTATAGCTGAGGCTTTGAATTCTGAGTATTTATCTTCAGAAAATAAATTATTGATTTCTGCTAAGCTACAAAAATGGTTAGAGAATGAAATAAATGATAACCTATATCCTTTAAATAAAAACCTAGATGAAGGTATTAATTCTGAAATTAGAGCAATTGCTTTTAATTGTATTGAAAATTTTGGAAATTACCCAGTAGAAAAATTCAAAGGTATTCTCAAAGGAATCACTCAAGATAGTAAGTTGCAGCTTACCAAATTAGGAATAAGGATAGGAGCAAAATATTTTTTTACACCAAGTCTATTAAAGAAAAAACCTCTTGAAATTTGTGCAATCCTATGGAAAACTTTTTATGGAAAGGACATTGACAATTATCTACCACTTCCACAAAATGGTAGAGTATCATTTACATCAGAAATTAAAATACCTGATCATTATTGGAAATCAATTGGATATATTAATATTAAAAATTTTTTATTCAGAATAGATGTGTTTGAAAAAATTTTTTTTCTTGCAAGACAAAAAATTAAAAAAGGTCCTTTTCTAGAATCTTCAGACCTTATGAATCCTATTGGATGCAACAGTGAACAGTTAAAAGATATTATGAAATTTTGCGGTTACGATTATGTTACTATTTCTGATGAAAAAAAATTATTTTTCTTAAATAATAAGAAAAAAGAAACAAAAAAAAATAATAGTAAAAATAAAAACAAAAAAAATAATGACAATACTTTAAAGAAAGATCCCAATTCTCCCTTTGCAGTTTTAGAGAAACTTCTTTAATAGTATTTTAAAAGGTAAAAAATTGATAAATTTATTAAAAAATGTTTTAAATTATAAAAAATCTAAGGATGATAAAGAAGATACTAAAAATCTTGAATTAATTTGTGGATTAATGATTGAAGCTGCATATACCGATGGAACAATAGGAGAAAACGAGTTAAATAAAATTAAATTTAGTTTGATTAATGTTTTCGATGAAAATGAAGAAGAAGTTGACTTGGTTTTAAATGAGGCAATAAAAAATAAAAATAACTCTAAGTCTCTTCACTATTATACATCTTTTATTAATAAAAATTTTGAAAGTGATAAAAAACTTCTTCTTATAGAAGCTTTATGGGAAATTGTGTTATCTGACGGAGAAATTCATGATTTTGAGTCAAATCTTATTAGAAGGCTTGCTGGATTACTTTATATTTCTGATGTAAACTCTGGAAATGCAAGAAAAAGGGCTCTAAATAAAAATTCATAATGTTATGACATATGTAGTCGATGAAAAGTGTATTAAATGTAAACACATGGATTGCGTAGATGTTTGTCCAGTGGATTGTTTTTACGAAGGTGAAAATATGCTCGTAATACATCCTGATGAATGTATTGACTGCGGTGTATGTGAGCCAGAATGTCCAGCTGAGGCAATTTTATCAGACACAGAGGACGGAATAGAAAAATGGGCTGAAATTAATAGAAAATATTCAGAAATTTGGCCTAATATAAATGAAAAAAAAGACCCCCCGCCAGATGCAGAAAAATGGCAAAATGTTAAAGATAAATATAATAAGTATTTTAGTGAAAAACCAGGAAGATAAATGAAAACAAAAAAAAATTCAGAATTAAAAATAGGAGAAATTGTAGTTTATCCCAAGCATGGTGTAGGTGAAATTGTAAAAATAGAAACTATGGAAATATCAAATATTAAAACAAGTTTTTATGTTGTCAAAATGGAGCAATCCAAATTAACAATAAGAGTCCCACTCGATAAAAAAAACGAGGTTGGCTTAAGAAAAATTTCTTCAAAAAAAATTATAGAAGAAGTTTATTCTACATTAAAGTTAAAACCAAAAATAAGAAGAATAATGTGGAGTAGAAGAGCACAAGAATACGAAACAAAAATTTTCTCTGGTGATCCAATTAAAATTTCTGAAGTAGTTAGAGATTTATATAGAAAAAGTAGTCAAGCAGAACAATCTTATAGTGAGAGACAAATGTTTCAGGTCGCAATAGAACGTTTAGCAAGAGAAGTAGCTGCAGTTGAAAAAACAGATTATTTTCAATCAACAGAAAAAATTGAACAAATATTAAGTACAAAATAATATTTTGGATAAAGTCAGTAATTTTGTAGAATTAAAAGAAACAAGCAAAATATGGGCTATTGGCTCAATACATTCAAATTTAAAATCATTTAGTGCAATAAAAAAATATATTTTAAATCATTTTAAAAATAGTGATAAATTAATTTTTCTTGGCAATGTAATTGGATTAGGAGATAGCTCAAAAGAGACTCTATCTAGCGTTATTGATTTAAGATTTAAATTAATGTCTAAATTCAAACTCAAACCTGAGTCAATTGTATTTTTACGAGGTGCCCAAGAAGAGATGTTTAGCAAGTTATTGCAATTACAACTTGCCCCTAACCCAATAGAAATTCTTGAATGGATGTTTGAGCATGGAGTTAACAAAACAATCGAATCATATGGTTTTTCAGAGAATGAGATTAAAAGTTTAGCTTCTTCAGGAACTATTAATATATCGAAATGGACATCTTCCTTGAATAAAACTATAAAGGATAATCCTGGACATATTGAGTATTTTTTAAATTTAAAGCATGCTGCATACTCTCATACAAAAAAAATATTATTTGTTAATAGGGGGGTTGATATAACTAGACCTCTATCAGCTCAAAATGATTGTTTTTGGTGGGGCTTTCAAAATTTTTCAACAATTCAAAATCCTTATAATACATTTTTGAGGATTGTTAGAGGATATGAGTCTGAACATTTAAATCAATCTCAAAATTCAAAAAATAATGTAGTTTGTACTTTATTTAAACAGCCTCTATCTAACAAAAATGTTTTATGTGGAATATTTACAGAAAATGGAGAAATTTTAGATTTATTTGAAAATAATTGATCTATTTTAATTATTTTACGTATAAATAATTATGACATCAAAAAATTTTTTCTTTTCTAACAATCTAATAGAACTATCAAAAAAAGCATCAATTCTTGAAAAAGATGAGGAATTTGAGTTAATAAATGATTGGAGAGACAACAAAACTCCCCGATCACTTCAAAAAATTCTTAATTCATATCTTCGTTTAGCCGTTTCTTATGCAAGAAGATATTCCAGTTATGGCTTACCAATTGATGATTTAATTCATGAGGGAGTTCTTGGCATAATGCACGCACTTGAAAAATTTGATACTTCTAAAGATTTTAGACTTTCAACCTACGCTTCATGGTGGATTAGAGCATCAATACAAGATTATATTTTAAAGAACTGGTCAGTAGTTCGTACTGGATCTACAGCATCTCAAAAAGCACTATTTTTTAATCTAAAAAAAATCAAACAACAGATTAATGATGTGTCAAGAGAATTCATGGGTCAAAATGAAATAAACAAAGTTTCTAATATGCTTAATGTCAAATCTATTGATGTTCAAAATATGGAGTCTAGGCTTACTGGGGGAGATGTTCATTTAAATCAAAAAGTTGATCATGATACAGAAAATGACTTAATGAGTTTACTCGCTGATGAAAGACAAAATCCTGAAGAAACTTTTGAAGAATTTAACGATAAAAATATTAAAAAAGATTTTATTAATAAAGCTATAGATACTTTAAATGAAAGAGAAAAGATCATTATTCGTTTAAGAAAATTTAGAGAAAAGAGTATAACATTGGACGAACTAGGTCAAAAGTTAAAAATTAGTAAAGAGAGAGTTAGACAAATAGAAACGAAAGCATTAGATAAACTTAAAAAATCTCTATTAGAAATTTCAAATCAAAATAAAGAATTTTTTATTTGATAGCAATACCAAATAATTATAATATAAACTTATGTCTAAAATTATTTTACTTATTGTATTTTTTTTGTTTTCAACAGTTGCACATAGTAGTGGAACGAATGTTTTTGGTCTGGGAGTTTATGATATAAAATTAGATGGTTCAGAAAAAAATCAAGCTACTGATTTTAGATACGAATTTAGAAGTAACAATTCATTACTTGATATTGGCCCAAAGGAAGATAATTTTTTTTTTTTAAAACCTTTTTTTGGAATTGAATATACAAGTGACTCCGCTTCTTATTTTTTAACTGGTATATATTTTGAAGATAATTTAGGAGAGTTATTTGAAGGTAATAAAAGTCAATATTATTTTACACCGAGTTTTGGAGCAGGATTTTACGATGATGGTTCAGGAAAAAAATTAGGTAATACTTTGCAATTTAGAACTTCCTTTGAAGTGAGTTACGAACTAAAAAACAATAATAGAATTGGTATCTCATTTAGCCATATTTCAAACGCTAACCTAGGTGATAAAAATCCTGGTGTTGAAATTATAAGTTTTTCTTATCATGTACCTTTTTAAAAATTAAGTCAGATTTTTCTCGCTAACAAATTTTATCAATAAATCTTCAATTAAATTAATTTTTTGATCTTTCATATATTCGTTTATTTTAGATTTATAAATTTTGCTATGAGGAACAGAGAAAAAAATATGAAGAAGAGGACTTAATAATCTAAATATTGATTCAAAATTTAATTTTGGCTTTATGTATTCGAAATAATTATAAATTATTGTTTCATCGACCAATCTACCTTTCTCTTTAAAAATTTTCCTATCAACATCTTTTAAAATGAACGGATTATTTTTAATCAATCTTCCAACCATTACCCCGTCAAATTCTTTTAGTAAGCTTTCTGCTCTTTCAAGATTATTAATGCCCCCATTAAGAATGAATGTTATTTTTGGAAATTTGTTTTTAATTTTTTTTACATAATCATAGCTAAGAGGAGGTATTGTTCTATTTGCTTGTGGACTAATACCATTTAATATTGCATTTCTTGCATGAACATAAATAATTTTAATCCCAGTTTTTGATATTTCATCAATAAATTCCTCAAAAAACTCATAATTTAATTCCTTTCCCAATCCCAATCTACATTTTAATGTTGCTTCAATTTTATCATTTTGTAAAGCCTCTATACAATTTCTAACAAGCAGTTTATCTTTCATAAGGCATGCACCAAAACTACCCTTTTGAACAGCTTTACTTGGACAACCAACATTTAAATTAATCTCATCATAATTATAATCAACTGCTATTTGGGATGCTTTGGTTAAGTCATCAACTTCAGAACCACCTACTTGAAGAGCAACAGGGTTATTAAAATCATTATCAATAATATTTTCTCTACTCTTTGAGTAAATCAGTGATTTTGTTGCTATCATTTCACTAAACAAAAAACTATTATTTGATAAAATTCTATAAAGTTTCCTTGCATATGGAGTTGTATATCCCATCATTGGAGCTACACAGAACTTTCTACTAATTTCCCTTTTCATTTAATTTTGCTATATAAATAATTTTGAAAAAAATAATATTATGCAAATACCAAAATTTTTAATTGAAAGATATCAATTCTGGAAAAATAATACCTTTGAAGATTACAAAGATATATATGAGCAGGCCTCTAAAACTATACAAAAACCAATTGCAATGATTATTACTTGTTGTGATTCTAGGATTCTTGAGAACACAATGTTTGGTGGAAATATAGGAGATTATTTTATTCATAGAAATATCGCTAATATTGTTCCCTCTAAAAATGATAATGATCAAAATATACAAACATTATCTGCTATAGAATATGCAATAAAAGTACTGAAAATTCCAAACTTAATTATTTTAGGTCACTCAAATTGTGGTGGTGTTGAGTATTCTTACAAAACTTTATTAGATAAAAAAAATATAAATGATTTTGAATACATAAATCAATGGACAAGTTGTTTACAAAATTCTTACAACAACATACCTAATGATCTTTTAGAAAATGAAAAAATAACTTTTTTTGAGCAGGAAAATATAAAACAATCAATTAAAAATTTATGTGAATATGATTTCATAGATAAATTAATTAATGAAAATAAATTGAATGTAGTTGGTCTGTGGTATCAAATTAATTCTGGTTTAATCAAGTATTTAGATAATAATAGCTTTATAGATTTAGATTAATTGTAAGTAAATTTTGTACTGGGAAATTTTTTAAGCTTAACTTCTCGATTATATCTTTTAACTACATTGCTGGCAACTTTATTAAAATTAAAATAATTTTTTACAAATTTTGGTTTTTTATCATCTGTAGTTAGATTTATTAAATCATCAAATACTAAAACTTGACCATCACAATATTTTGAAGCACCTATACCTATTGTAGGTATTGAAATATTTTCTGTAATTAGTTTAGCTGTATCGGTTGTAACACATTCTAACAATACTGCTTTAGCCCCAAGTGTTTCAGATTTTTTTGCTAACTCTAATAAATTTTGTTTTTCTTTATTAGTTTTTCCTAAAACTTTAATTTTATTAAAATTCTTATAACTTTGTGGTGTTACTCCTATATGAGAAATAACATTTACTTTTTTATCTACTAAGTGTTTTAAAACAACTAATTTCTTTTTATTAATTTCTATCTTTAATAAATCAGGCTTACAGTGATTTAAAAGTATTTTAGCATTTTTATATGCATCAATTTTATTATCATATGTTTTATATGGCATATCTAATACTTTTAAACTTTTCTTAATTGTTTTATTTACAGCTGCCCCATGATTTTTCATCATATTCATAGTAACTCCTTGAGTATTATTCATCCCATAAAGTGTTGAACCTATAGAGTCTCCAACTAGTATTAAATCAATCTTTCCATCTAAAATATTTGCAATTGATGGAGAGTATGCAGTCAAACAGCTTATCGGTTTAGAAAAACTTTTGTGTAAAATTTTAATTTTCTTCATTTTTAAATTTCAATTAAACTTTTATTAAGAATTAAGTTTTTGATTTAAAATTCTTTATATCAACAATTTTATTTTCATAAAAATTATTAATTTTTTTGATTATTGATTCCATGTCCATTTTAATATCTTGATATTGTTCATCCGGTGTCATATGTTCAACAAAACGATCTGGAAAAATTAAATTTTTTATAACAACATTATCTTTTTTTGATCTTATATTATGGACATAATGTAAAACATGAGATGAAAACCCACCTATAGAACCTTCTTCTATAGTTAGAATATATTTATGATTATTTAATAAGTCATCTATTAATTGTGTGTCTAATGGTTTTGCAAATCTTGCATCTGCAATAGTGGGATAGATATTATTTTGATTAAGAAACTTACTAGCTTCAATACATTTTTCAAGTCTTGTTCCTAAATTTAAGATTGCAACATCATTACCTTCAATTAGAATATATCCCTTACCTATACTGATATCTGTAGGTTGATTATTAAATAGTTCTTCTGATCCTGTTCCTCTTGGAAATCTAAAAGCAGATGGTGCGTCATTAATCCCACAAGATAACTCTATCATACTAGATAACTCTCTTTGGTTGCTAGGTGCCATAACTATAAAGTTTGGTAATGTGGCTAAATAAGTAATATCAAATGAACCAGCATGAGTAGGACCATCTGATCCTACTAAACCTGCTCTATCAATTGCAAATCTAACAGGTAATTTTTGAATAGCCACATCATGTACGATTTGATCGTAAGCTCTTTGTAAAAAAGTTGAATAAATTGCAACAAAAGGTTTGAAACCCTCTGTGGCTAATCCAGCTGCCATTGTAACAGCATGTTGTTCAGCAATACCAACATCAAAAAATCTTTTCTCAAAATTTTTTTGGAATAATTTTAATCCTGTTCCAGACATCATAGCGGCTGTTATTGCTATAATTTTTTCATCATTTTCGGCAAGTTTTGATAATGTTTCACCAAAAACATTTGAATAAGATTTTAAATTTGTTTTTTTAACTGAGTTCCCAGTGTTAATATCAAACCTTTCAACTCCGTGAAATTTATCTTCTGATTTTTCTGCAGGACTATATCCTTTACCTTTTTTGGTTATACAATGAAGAAAAACTGGTTTATCAAATTTGTTATCTCTTATATTTTCTAGAACTGAAACCATATCATCTATATTATGCCCATCTATAGGACCAAGATAATAAAAACCCAATTCCTCAAATAGAGTTCCACCAGCTATAAGTCCTTTAGAATACTCTTCTGTTCTATAAAGTGTCTTTGATAGATTTGATGGTAAGGTTTTAGATATTTTTTTAATAATATTTCTTAAACTTGAGTAAGATTTAGATGATAGTAACCTTGTTAGATAAGTACTCATAGCACCAACTGGTTTGTCTATTGACATTTTGTTATCGTTTAAAATGACAATTAAACCTTTTTTTTGTGCACCTGCATTATTTAATCCTTCAAAAGCTAAACCTGCACTTAATGCACCATCTCCAACAACACATATAACTTTTGAGTTATCTTTATTTATATCTTTTGCAGCTTTAATTCCCAATCCTGCTGAAACTGCTGTTGAGCTATGGGCTGTACCAAATGGATCATATTCACTTTCTGATCTTCTAACAAAACCATACACACCATCTTTTTTTCTCAGTGTCTCAATATTTTTTTTTCTACCTGTTATAATTTTGTGAGGATACGTTTGGTGTCCAACATCCCAAATTAATTTATCATGAGGGGTATTAAACACATAATGAATTGCAACAGTTAATTCAACAACTCCAAGTCCTGCACCAAGATGACCGCCAGTTTTTGAAACAGTCTCAATTGTTTTAGCTCTTAATTCCTCTGAGATTTGCTTTAGGTCTTTCTTTTTAAATTCTCTTAAGTCTGATGGAAAATTAATTTTATCTAAAAGATTATAATCCATACTTTATTTTACTATTTTTGCCTAGATTTGATATTTTTATATCTGGAAAAAAACAAGTGTTTGTGGAAAGATTTTAGAGATAAATTTTAAAGTTAAAACCTCTAGACTTTTTAGAATTTAAAAACTAATTATAATATTAATGTTTTACGATGTAGATACAAAGAATATTGATAAACTTGCTCATCTATCTATTAAAAGAGGAGTTGCTCTTCAAAAAGGTCAAAACCTTTTAATAACAGCACCGTTAGAATCTTTACCTTTAGTTAGAAAAATAGCTCAATATGCTTACAAAGAAGGGGCTGGAATTGTGACCCCACTTTTTAGTGATTCGGATATTACATTATCTCGATTTAAGTATGGAAATGATGAATCTTTCAATGTTGCAACAAATTGGCTTTATAATGGGATGGGTGAAGCTTTTGATAACAATACAGCTAGAATGGCAATTGCTGGTGATGATCCCATGCTATTATCTGAAATTGATCCTGATAAAGTTTCGCGTGCAAATAAAGCTAATGCTGTCGCATACAAACCAGCTAGAGAAAGAATTACAGAATTTAAAATTAATTGGAATATAATTTCGTGGCCAGGAAAAGCATGGGCAAAAAGAGTCTTCCCAGATCTTGATGATAGTGAAGCTATTAAAAAATTAGGAGATGCAATATTTCATGCATCAAGAGTTAGTAATGATGATCCTGTAAGCGAATGGGACAAACATAATAAAAATTTAAGAGATAAAACAGATTGGTTAAATGCTAAAAATTTTCATTCTTTAAAATATTCAGGTCCTGGAACATCCTTAACTGTAGGTCTTGCTGATGATCATGAGTGGATGGGAGGCGCATCAGAAGCACAGAATGGTATTGTTTGTAATCCAAATATCCCTTCTGAAGAAGTATTCACTACTCCTCATGCTAGTCGTGTAAGTGGCGAAGTTTGCTCAACCAAACCTCTATCTTATCAAGGAACACTAATTGAAGATATCAATGTACGCTTTGAAGAAGGTAAAATTGTTGATGCAAAATCTTCTAAAGGACAAGATGTTTTATTAAAAGTTCTCGATTCAGATGAAGGCTCAAGAAGACTTGGTGAAGTAGCCTTAGTGCCTAATAGTTCACCGATTTCGCAATTAGGAATAACTTTTTATAACACTCTATTTGATGAAAATGCTGCTTCTCATATTGCTTTAGGACAGTGTTACTCAAAATGTTTCAAATCCAAGAAAGACTTATCGAAAGATGAAATTTCTCAAAGAGGTGGTAATTCAAGTATGATACACATTGATTGGATGATTGGTTCAGGCAAAATTGATGTAGATGGTGTTGATAAAGATGGTGTTGTAACACCAATATTTAAACAAGGAGAATGGTGTAGTTAATTCTACTATTGTTTTAAATAAGGTCCAAAGCTAAGATCTAAACCAACCCCAACTCTAGCTAATGAATAAATAATAACTAAGAAAAAAATTACTATAATTAAGTTTCGTATAATTTTTTTTTCATCCATAAAATTACGCAGTTTGTATGTTTATATTAGATAATGGTTTTTCTCTAATTGGTAAATGGATTATTGCAGAAAAGGCACCAACTCCTATACCAACCCACCATACAATATCATAACTTCCATAGATATCATAAAACAGACCACCTAACCAAACACCTACAAAAGATCCTAGCTGATGAGAAAAAAATACAATGCCATATAATGTGCCCATAAATTTTAATCCATAAATATGGCCTATAATTCCTGAAGTTAAAGGCACTGTTGCTAACCATAAAGCACCCATAACTATTGAAAATATAGCAATAGATGTTGGTGTAATAGGTAGTAAGATAAATAAAATTGCCGCAATAGTCCTTCCAGTGTAAATTAAAGATAAAAGATATTTTTTATAATGTCCTTTTCCTAAAGCTCCAGCAATCAAACAACCAATTATATTAAACAGTCCTATAAGAGCCATCGATAATGCTCCTAAGCCTTCTACAGAATTACAAACCAAACTTATTAAGCTTCCTTCTATAATTGGACTACTAGATTCAATAATAAAAGCTGGAAAATGTGCAGTAATAAATGCTAACTGAAAGCCGCAAGAAAAAAAACCAAAGAACAACATTAAGTATGTTGGATCTTTTAATGCAACAAATATAGCATCGGTAATTTTTTCATTTTCATTATTAATATTTGTATTTGATAATTCTATTTTTAAAATTGGAACAAGGATTAGTGTTATTAATAATATAATTGAAAAGATTTCAAATACTGAAGACCAAGGTAAAAATGATAATAGAAAAGAAGCAAGTGGCGGACCAACAACTTGTCCAGCTGATCCTGCAGCAGTTGTAATACCTAGTGCTAAAGATCTTTTGTCTGGAGATGCGGCTCTTCCAACTACTCCTAAAATTGGACCAAAACCACTACCAGCTATACCAAAACCAATTAATAGGTTTAAAGTTTGATGCGCCTCTGGAGTCGTAGCAGTACTACTTATGAAAATTCCAATTGCATAAAGAATTAAGCCTAGTGCTATTGCTTTTCTATCACCATATTTTTCGGCAAAAGCACTAAATAAAGGAGTGCCTACCCCCCAAGCTAAATTTTGAATAGCAATGGCAAGAGAAAATTCTGAACGATTCCATAAAAAATCAGACGCAATAGGAATTTGAAATAGGCCAAATGTTGAACGAATTGCAAAACTTATTAAAAGAATTAAACTTCCTCCAATTAGAATAGGAGTAAATACAGAATTAATTCTCTCATCTTTCATATTTAATTAGATAACAGGAAGAATTTTTATTTCTAGAATTTTTATTATTATCAAATCGTATTATTTAATTCTGTCTTTTCGTTTTCTTCTTTTTCAGGAACAACATATGCAATAGCACAATGATCTAAACAATAAGGCTTATCTTCAAACCTATCTTTACCACAAAAACGAAAGTCTGCTTCATCAGGATGACCTTCAGGCCATTCACAACCTCTCTTTGGAGCTGCAGTGAATATATTTTTAACAACCGGTTGGAAAACAGTAGGCTCTGTAGAGACAATCTCTGGTTCTTTGGTGCTTTCAAAATTTAATTTTGGCATTACGGGAGATCTAGCTTTTTTTCGATCAGGTTTAACAGCTGTTCTTCTTATAGGTGATGGTCTTCTCTCGAGTCCAATTCTATGAGCTTTGCCAACCACTGCGTTTTTAGTGAAACCTAGTAATTTTCCAATTTGTGCCGTCGGTAGACCCTGATCCCATAAATCTCTAAGTTTTGCTACATTGTTATCATCCCAAGGCATTATCAATCTCCATTACTACATTTAGTAGCTTTAAAAAGGTTTAATATACTAAATATATGTATTAAAAAAGATAAAACTGCAATTTTTAAAAAAAAATCAATGATTTCCTACATTTTTTTTATATACATGTGAATAGAAATGAAAGAATTAAGACATCTAGACTGTAAAAATAAAAAAATAATTGTTCGAGTTGATTTAAACGTCCCAGTTTTGGAAGGAACAATTACAGATCATTCAAGAATTCATGCTATCTTACCAACACTAGAAAAACTAATTAAAAATAAAAATAAGATATTCTTAATTGCTCATTTTGGCCGACCTAAAGGTCAAGTTAATAAAACATATTCCATTGAGTTTTTATGTTCAGAATTAAAAAAATTTTTAAATTTAAACACAATTCATTTTTTAGCTAACTGTGAAAAAAAAATAATTGAGAGAAAAATTGCTGAAATGGAAATGGGGGAAATTTGTCTATTAGAAAATATTCGTTTTAATGCTGAAGAAGAAAAAAATGATCTTAATTTTTCAAAAGTATTAGCTTCTAGTTTTGACATATATATTAATGACGCGTTCTCTGCATCTCATCGTAATCATGCATCTATAGTAGGTATTACTAAATACTTACCTTCATACGCTGGATTAAGTTTCTCAAAAGAAATTGAAAATTTAGATAAATTTTTAGAAAATTCAAATAAACCAAATTTAGCAATTATAGGTGGCTCAAAGGTTTCAACAAAAATAAAAGTTTTAGAAAATATAGTTGAAATTTTTGATTCTTTAGTGATTGGTGGTGCAATGGCTAATACTTTTTTGCTATCAAATAATTATAATGTTGGCTCCTCTCTGGTAGAAAATGATTTTATTGAACTATCAAAAAAGATACAAAAAAAAGCAGAATCAAAAAATTGCAAAATACTTTTACCAATTGATGCAGTGTGCTCAAAAACAATAGAAGATAGAGTAAATGTTAAGACTTATTCAATCAATAATATTCCAAATGACCAAATGATACTAGATGTTGGTGAAAAAACAACAAAACTAATTTCAGATGAAATATTAAAATCTAAATCAATTTTATGGAATGGGCCTTTAGGCGCATTTGAGTATAGTCCATTTGATAAAAGTACAATTTCAGTTGCAAATATTATACAAAATTATTCAAGTAGATCTCAATTAGATGCTCTAGCAGGAGGAGGAGATACACTTGCAGCAATAAAAAAAGCTAAAACCAATGATGCATTTAAATATTTATCTACAGCTGGAGGTGCATTTTTAGAGTGGCTTGAGGGAAATAAATCACCAGGATTTATAGCATTAAGAGAAAACAATTTTTAACTTAATCTTCAATTTGATATTTTTTAATTAAAGGGAATTGTGTCATCGTAAAAATAAACGTAATTGGCAAGATACCAAAAACTTTAAAATTTACCCAAACATCAGTACTTTGTGTTCTCCAAACAATTTCATTTAAAACAGCAAGTGCAACAAAAAAAGCAATCCACCTTTGAGTTAATATTCTCCATCCATCTTCTTCTAGTTTAAGCGCAGCACCTAAAAGATACTTTAAAAGAGGCTTTTTAACAATCACTCCTCCATATAAAATTAATGCGAAGACCATATTTATTATTGTTGGTTTCATTTTAATAAAAATTTCATTGTCAAAATAAATTGTTAGACCTCCAAATATTAATACTATCGCAGCCCCAAGAGTTGGCATAATTGGTATTTTTTTTTCAAGTATATATGAAATGATTACTGAAATTACAGTTGCAATCATAAGAGGAAGTATTGCTTCTTGAAGACCACTTCTTGTATAAAAAATAAAGAATACAGCAAGCGGCCCTATATCAATTAATAATTTATAAACTGACTTCATTTTTGTTCTTCTAGATTTAAAATAGATCTAGCAAAGTTTTGAGAATTAAAGGTTACAAGGTCCTCAATACTTTCTCCAAGACCAACATAACTTATAGGGATTTCAAATTTATTTGCAATTGAAATTAATGCTCCACCTTTTGCTGTTCCATCCAATTTAGTTATTATAAGACTTGATACATTAAGTTCATTTCCAAAGATTTCCACTTGCTTAATCATGTTCGAACCATTCGTTCCATCTAAAACTAACACAGTTTCAATATTAAAAGAGGAATTAACTTTTGAGATAACATTCTTCAATTTAATTAGCTGATTAATGAGATTAGTATTATTTGATAATCTTCCAGCAGTATCTATAAGTAAAAAATCATAATTTTCTTTTCCAAATTTTTCAGTTGCCTGATACGCTACGCTTGCTGGATCTTGATTACTTTTACCAGCGATAAAACCATTATTATTTTTTTTTGCCCAATTTTCCAACTGCTCAACAGCTGCTGCCCTAAATGTATCACAAGCCGCAATCAGAATTTTTTTATTTGATAAAATTTTATTTGCAATTTTACCAATAGTGGTTGTCTTTCCACTTCCGTTTACTCCAACGAAAATTAATATTTTTTTTCCATCATTTTTTTCATTTATCAGAACATGTTCTCTTGGAAGTAATATACTTTCTATATTTTGAGCTAACATTTCTAGTACATTTTTTATTCCATCATTATTTGAAATTTTTATTTTTTTTATAGAATCTATTAGCTGATTTACAACATCCAAACTAATATCAGATGAAATAAGAACATTTTCTAATTCTTCTAAAGTTAAATCGTCTATTTTTTTGTTTTTTAAAATCTCTACAATATTAAAAGAAAGTATATTTGAAGTTTTACTTAACTTATCTTTAAATATTGAGAACAAACTCATGCTATTCTTGCTAATAAAGTATCATTTTCTACGCCTGTGTATATACAGGAAATTATATTCCCCTCTTTAAAACCTTCTTCAAGTTTAACTTTTAAAAAATGCTGATCTTTTCCAAGTGAAAAATTTTCTTTTCTACTTTCAATTAAAATTTGTTCCTTCTTTCCAATATTTTTTTTTAAATGTTGTTTTAATTTTTCAATACCTTTTTCTCTAAGTCTTCTTGCTCTATCTTTGATAATATTTTTTTGAACTTGAGGCATTCTAGATGCAGGAGTGTTTTCTCTTGGTGAATAAGGAAAAATATGAAGATGAGTTAAATTACACTCATCAACTAGTTTAATTGAATCTTGAAACATTGTTTCTGTCTCTGTTGGAAAACCAGCAATTATATCAGCACCAAATGTTGCATCTTTCCTAATAGATAAAACTTTCTTACAAAAATTAATTGCCATTTCCCTTGAATGTCTTCTTTTCATTCTTTTCAAAATTAAATTGTTTCCAGCTTGTAAACTTATATGAAAATGAGGCATCAATCTTTCGTCCTTTAAAACATCCCAAAAGTCTTCGTCTATTTCAGCGCAGTCAATTGAAGACAAACGCAGCTGTCTTAATTCAGGTACTAATTTTAGAATTCTTTTAATTAAGTTAGAAAAAGTCGGTTTTGCTGGAAGATCTTTTCCATAATCAGTTATATCTACTCCTGTTAAGACTACTTCATTATATCCATTGCTAACAATTTTTTTTATTTTATTTACTATCTCTCCAGCAGGTACACTTCTATTATTGCCCCTGCCAAATGGAATAATACAAAAAGTACAGCGATGGTTACAACCTTGTTGTATTTCAATATAAGCTCTCGATTTTCCTTCAAATTTTTCAATTGAATTAGGTACTGTTTTACTTTCTTCTAATATATTTCCTACTTTAAAATTTTTAGACTGATCGATATTTTTCCATGTTAAAGTTTCTAATTTTTCAGTATTCCCAATTACTGAGTCTACTTCTTTTAAATCTTTATATTTTAATGGATTGATTTGAGCCGCACATCCTGTAACTACTATTTTATTATTAGGAAAATTTTTTTTTGCCTTTCTAATTTCATAAGAAACTTTTTTCTCAGCTTCTTCAGTTACTGCACATGAATTTATGACTGTAACACTATTTAAATTATTTGTTTTAAGATGGTTTTTAATAATTTCACCTTCATAAATATTCAATCTACAACCTAGATTGACTACGTAGTTTTTATTTTTCATAAATTATATTTCTAAACTACCTCGATAACTTATTTCTGCAGGTCCTGTCATAATAGATTTATTATTAACTATATTTATGTGCAATGATCCTTTTTCAAGTTTCACTTCAGCGTTATTTTCAATTAATCCTTTTTTCCACGCCGCATATACAGCCGCACAGGCACCACTACCACAAGCTAACGTGATTCCAACTCCACGCTCCCAAACTCTCATTTCAATTAAATTTGAATTAATAACTTCAACTATTTCAACATTAGTTTTTTTTGGAAAGAGCTCATGATTTTCTATTTTAGGACCTATATTTTCAAGATCTGTATCTTTGATCGATTTACCAAAAAAAACTACATGTGGGTTACCTACATTAACAGCAACCCCGTTACTATATCCATCAATTGAAATTGGTATATTCATTGTATCGACTTCTTTACTTAAAGGAATTTTATCCCAAGTATTTTTTATTGATCCCATGTTGACACTTATATTGTTATCTATTTTTTTTGATTCTAATATACCTGCATCAGATTGAATTTTTAAAATCTCTTTATTTGTATCTTCATCAAATAGTATTTTTGCCACACAGCGTGTTCCATTACCACAAGCTTCGGCTCTATCACCACCAGGATTAAAAATTTCAATTTCAGCATCAGCACTTTGATTACTTGTATTATTAATTGTGATTAATTGATCACATCCAGCTCCAGTTCTTCTGTCACTGAGTCTTTTAATAATATCTTCAGTAATTGCGATATTGTTAGACCTTTTATCTATGATAACAAAATCGTTCCCTAGCCCATGCATCTTTATAAAGTCTACTTTTTGCATATTTGTTTTATAACCTAATTTATCGATAAATCTCAGTAAATATGGGAAATTTAAGAATACTTGACTTTCAATTATTCAGCTAATAGAGGGTCACGAATAAATCCTATATTTGTAAACGAATTGAGCTTGTTACAATTGTGATAGGTACTCTAGCCCACGAGTTTCGTGCCCTGGAGTTAAAAGGCTATTGGAGATTTATGTTTGATACACTGAACACAAAATTTGAAAAAATTGTTCAAAGTATTCGGGGCAAGGCTGTTATATCAGAAACAGATCTTGAAATTACATTACGTGAAATTAGAATTGCTCTCTTAGAGGCAGATGTTTCCTTAATTGTAGTAAAAGAATTTATAAATTCCATCAAGTCAAACATTTTAGGAAAAGAAACTCTCAAATCTGTCAAGCCAGATCAAATGATCATAAAGCTTGTGCAAGATGAGCTTGTAAAAATTCTTGGATCAGAAAATAAATCTCTAAATTTATCTTCTTCTCAATTAACTAAAATATTATTTTGTG
>CABXSY010000005.1 GCA_902514875.1 uncultured Alphaproteobacteria bacterium
ATATCTTGGTTATTAATACTGTTAGAAATAAAATATTTTTTTAATGAAATTCTGCTTAATATAGATTCTACTTTACTATCCTGTAATGCATGTATTCGATAATTCATTAATTTATCTTTCAACCAAACAATGGTTCCTTTTTCTAATAAATTTGAGAGAAATATTACGTCGCTATGTTTTCCAGCATCAATTTCAGTAAAACTAATATTTTTTATATACTTAGTTTTGTAAATATATGAAGGGAATGGACATATTCCATCACTTCCAGTTAAAAAACTTTTTAAGAAAAGATATTTATTTTTAAACTCTATGTTATTATTATAATAATGACTTTTTTTCTTTGTTAAAATGTTATTTTTTATTAAATTAGCATTTGTACCAATAGCTACTGCGGAAGGATATTTTAATATCGCAATAGAAACTTTCTTAAAGTAATCTTGAGAAATATAATCGTCATCATGGAAAATAATCGTATAGTCATATTCACTTTCAGAGAGAACCATATCGTAATGTTGATTGGCAGTAAGAGTTCCGCTTCTCTCAATATACTTAAAATTAATTAAATCTAAGTTAGCAAACTTATCAAAATACAATTTAATTTTATTATTATTAGAGTTGTCAGATATTTTTAAATATATATGCTTTTCTTTTCTTAAAATATTAAATAAAATTAAAAAACTTTCTTGTAGATAATCTAATCTGTTCCTGGCTAATATAACTAACTCTATTTTAAAATACATATTTTTTGGTAGCGGAGGAGGGATTTGAACCCCCGACATCACGAATATGAGCCGTGCGCTCTGACCAACTGAGCTACTCCGCCAATATAAAAATTTTAAATACTAAAAGACTCTCCACATCCACAAGTATTTTTCTCGTTTGGGTTCTCAAAAACAAATCTAGAAGAAAGTTTATCGTTTTTATAATCCATTGTTGATCCTAATAAAAACATAGTAGCTTTTGGATCAATTAAAACTTTTGCACCGTCCTGAATTATTACCTCAAAATTTTTCAAATCAGCAGAATTACCAAAATCTAATTTGTATGAATACCCACTGCATCCAGACTTATCAACTCCTATAACTACTGAGTCCATGCCATCAGGAGCATTGGACATAATAGTTTTAATTTGATCAGTCGCATTTGTGGTTATAGATAGCAAGTTATTCATAATTCTCTTATAAATTAATTTAAAAAATATCTAAAGCAAGTTTTGCTTCTTCAGACATTAAATCCTTATCCCACTTTGGATACCAAACTAAAGAAACTTCAATTGAATTTAGATTTGATAATTTTTCAACTGATTTTCCTACACTTTCGGGCATAGTTCCTGCAACAGGGCAGTTTGGGTTAGTTAAGGTCATTTTAATTTTAATGTCGTTATTATCATTAATCTTAATTTCATATATTAAACCTAAATCATATAAGTTGACTGGTATTTCAGGATCAACGACAGTCTTAATACAATCTATGACTTGTTTTTCATTAATTTTAGTGGTTATGTTTAAATTGTTGAATTTTTTTATATAACTTGTGTTTTTATCTGGTAAGAAATCTTTAAGTTGTTTTTCTTCCATTAGTTACAATAAGATTTTTGTTATTTCATGAATGCTATCTACTAAATAATCAACATCATCTTTTGAATTGTATACTCCGAATGAGATTCTAGAAGTTCCAGTGACATTAAAATGTTTCATAAGAGGTTGGCAACAATGATGTCCTGTTCTTATTGCTATGTTTTTTTTATCTAACATGGCGCCTAAATCAGAATTATGAATACCATGAAAATTAAAAGAAATTATAGCACCTTTGTTTTTATTTGATCCATATATTTTTATATTGTTGAATTTTGAAAGTTTTTCAAAAGCGTAATCATGCAGTTTCATTTCATGATCATAGATAACACTTGGATCAACTTCATTCATAAAATTTAATGCAGATGAAAATCCAATAACTGGAGCAATAGGAGGAGTACCTGCCTCAAATTTTTCGTAACCATTTGCATATGTACTTTTATCAATATCTACATCTTGGATCATTTGCCCTCCTCCCTGGTAAGGAGTAAATTCATCTATCCACTTATCTTTCATATACAGTACACCAAGACCTGAAGGGCCATACATTTTATGTGCAGAAAAAACATAAAAATCAGGATTTAAATCTTTTAGATCTACTTTTTTATGAGGTGCAAATTGACAACCATCCAACAGTAGAGGTATATTATTTTTTTTTGCACTTTCTTTTACTTTATCAAAATTAGTTATTGATCCTGTAACATTTGACATGTGGGTTAATGTAATTAATTTAGTTTTTGAGTTAATTTTATCATTTAATTCATCATAATTAATTTCACTATTTTCGTTTAGTCCAAGAGGAACAATTTTTATTTTTTTTTCAATTAAATGCCAAGGTATCAAATTAGCATGATGTTCAAGATAACTTAAGATTATTTCGTCACCATCTTCTAAAAATCTTTTAGAAATACAAGATGCTATTAGATTTATACCCTCAGTCGCACTTTTTACAAAAATAATATTTTTTTCAGATGTATTTAAATAATCTGCTATTTTTTTCCGTGCATCTTCAAATTTTTTTGTTAACTTTGAACTTAATTCATAATTACCTCTATGAATATTTGCATATTCATTAGTATAACAATTATTTGTAGCTTCAATCATTTCGTCAACTTTTAATGCTGAAGCTGCCGTATCTAAAAAAACTAGGTTGTGATTTTTTTTGAATACAGGAAATTTTGATTTTAAGCTTGAAATATTCATTTTACTTTACTTAAGTATCTTACTAACTTCTTTTGTATTATTTCAGACATTTGTTCATTATCAATACTACTTAATTCTTCATTAATAAATGAAGATATCAATATTTTAGTTGCTGCTATTTTACTCATACCTCTAGATCTAAGATAAAAAATAGCATTTTCATCTATTGGTCCAATGGTTGAGCCATGACTACATTTTACATCGTCAGCATATATTTTTAATTCAGGTTTAGAAAAATATGTTGCATTATCAGACAAAAGTATGCCTTTACTGAGCTGATATCCCTCTGTTTTTTGCGCCACTTGATCTACATGAGTGTTACTAAAGTATGTTGCTTTAGCACGATCGTTCAAAATACCTTTATAAACTTGATTACTTTTACAATCCTCAGCTAAATGCTTAACAAATGTTTTGTTGTTAGATGTGTTATTATCTTTTAGAAAAAATACTCCCTGTAAATCAACTTCTGAGTTAGTTTCTACCAGCTCTGAATAATGAAAATTTCTTACGTAACCTTCTGAAAAATTATACACTTTTTGATTGTAAGTGGAATTTTTTTTACATGAAGAATGACTTGTTACTATTAAACTGTGATTGGGAGAATTGTCTTGAATTAAGAAATGGTTCAAATGAGAATTTTTTTCTAATTTAATTACATTTAATATATTTGAAGTAGAATTATTTTTATTTTCATATTCTTCAATAAGATTTAGAGAGGACCCTTCCTCACAAATATAATTATTTTTTTGGAAAGTAGTTAAGTCGTCATCAGTGATAATGTTTGATATTTTAATTTTAATGTTATTATTTTTTTTTATAACAATTTTAAAACCACTGTTTAAAAATAATGAATTTAGATTTACAAAATGATCATTTTTATCAATTGTATCATTTTTAGTAAAATCATTATAATCTTCAACTAAAATTTTTGAAATTTCAATTTTATCATCTTTAAAACTTGAGCACTGACCATTTACAGAAACTATTGAGTAACTATTTTCATGATTATTATTAATTACTGATGTTTCTTCAGGGATAAGATACTTGTACTTAAAATCTATAAAGTTTTTAGGATTTACATTTTTTAAACTTTCATTATTTTTTCTATCAAAACTATCATTTTCAAAATTGTATATTAATTTTTCTCTATGATTTTGAACCTCTTTGTTTTGTGAAAAAAAAATATTATTACTATTTTTTAAATAATTATCTTGGATATTCATTACAGGAATTTTTGAAATCCATCTTTTTCTATTTCAGCAGCAATTTCGGAACCTCCTGATTTGACAACAGAACCATTTACCATAACGTGTACATAATCTGGCTTAATATAATCTAAAAGTTTTTGATAATGAGTAATGATCAAAAATGAATTATTTTTTGTTTTGAGTTTGTTAACCCCATCAGTAACAATTTTAAGAGCATCAATGTCAAGTCCTGAGTCAGTTTCATCTAGTATAGCAAGTTCTGGGTTAAGAATACTCATTTGTAAAATTTCGTAACGTTTTTTTTCTCCTCCAGAAAATCCTGTATTAACTGACCGTTTGAGCATATCAATATTTATACCTAAATCACTAGCTTTTGATTTTAAAAGCTTAGCAAATGATAAATTATCAATTTCTTCTTCGTTCATACGTTTTCTTTTTGAATTAATTGCAGAATGTAAAAATGGAGTAATATTTACTCCAGGTATTTCAACTGGATATTGAAAAGCCAAAAACAATCCTTCTTGTGCTCTTTCTTCAATATTTAAATCAAATAGATCGTTATCTTTGAAATTAATTTTGCCATTTAAGATTTCATAATCCTCTTTACCTGCTAGAACGTTTGCTAATGTGCTTTTACCAGATCCATTTGGACCCATAATTGCATGCACTTCCCCCTTATTAATATTCAAGTTAAGCCCCTTAAGGATATTTTTATTTTCAATTTTTACAGATAGATCTTTTATTTCTAAAAACATATCACCCAACACTTCCCTCAAGAGAAATAGATACAAGTTTTTGTGCTTCAACAGCAAATTCCATTGGAAGTTCTTGTAAAACTTGCTTGCAGAAACCGTTAACTATTAATGAAACTGCTTCTTCATGACTTAGACCTCTTTGTCTGCAATAATAAAGTTGGTCTTCATTTATTTTAGAAGTCGAAGCTTCGTGTTCAATAACAGCTGTGTTATTTTTTGAATCAATATAGGGTACAGTGTGTGCTCCACATTGATTTCCTACTAACAAAGAATCACATTGTGTATAATTTCTTGCTTTTTCAGCCTTCCTTAGAAAAGAAACTTCACCTCTGTAGGTATTTTGAGATTTACCTAGGGAAATACCTTTAGATATAATTTTACTTTTAGTATTTTTGCCAATGTGAGTCATTTTTGTGCCTGTATCAGCTTGTTGAAAATTATTAGTTATTGCTACAGAATAAAACTCACCAATCGAATTATCACCTTTTAAAATACAACTAGGATATTTCCATGTGATAGCAGAGCCAGTCTCTACTTGTGTCCAAGATATCTTACTATTTTTACCAGCACAAAGACCTCTTTTAGTAACAAAATTATAAATACCACCTTTTCCATCCTCATCTCCTGGATACCAATTTTGAACAGTTGAATATTTTATTTCCGCATCTTCTAATGCGATTAATTCTACATTTGCTGCATGTAATTGATTATCATCTCTTTTAGGAGCGGTACAACCTTCTAGGTAGCTAACATAGCTACCTTTATCAGCAATAATTAGAGTCCTCTCAAATTGGCCAGTATTTTCTGCGTTAATTCTAAAATATGTAGATAGCTCCATAGGACATTTAATACCTTCTGGAATGTATACAAAAGATCCATCAGTGAATACAGCAGAGTTTAATGCTGAAAAAGAATGATCTCCAGCAGGAATAACTGAACCTAAATATTTTTTAATTAAATCTGGATGTTTTTGGATAGCTTCACCTATAGAGCAAAAAATTATTCCAAGCTTCTCTAATTCTCCTTTATAAGTTGTTGCAACCGAAACGCTATCAAATACAACATCTACGGCAACTCCAGCTAAAACTTTTTGCTCCTCTAGAGGAATGCCAAGTTTATTGTATGTCTCTATAAGCTTTGGGTCTACTTCACTTAAATCTTTGGGCTTCTTATCAAAACCTTTTGGGGCGGAGTAATAGTAGATATCTTGATAATCTATTTCAGGAAAATTAAGATTTGCCCATTTTGGCTCTTTCATTTTTTTCCATTTTGAAAATGCTTTTAATCTCCATTCAAGCATCCAATCTGGCTCATTCTTTTTTGACGAAATAAATTTTATGATATCTTCGTTTAATCCTTTTTTTGGCTTTTCTTCATCTATTTCTGTAACGAAGCCATACTTGTACTTGTTTTTACTGTAAGAATCTAACGTATTTAGTGTTTCTGAGTTCACACTATCTCATCTAATTCATTAATTGAAAAAATCTAGTTAATTCAACAAGAATTAAGCAAATTTAGAACTGATTTTAAATTTATGAAGTAATCCAACCACCACCAAGTAATTGGTCATTTTTATAAAATACACAAGCTTGCCCAGGAGAAGTTTTATCTAATTCATTTTTAAATGTAAAAGTTCCGTAATCACTATAAATATCAAGAGTTCCTGGTAAATCCTCTTGAGTAGATCGAATTTTTGCAGAACAATCAAGTCCTTTGGGAAGAATATTGCCTCCTAACCAATTGATATTTTTAAAATTGATAACATTTTTCTTCAATTTTGCTTTTGTACCTAAAGTAATTGAGTTTTGATCTTTATTAATATCTATTACGTATAAAGCTTCTTTTGAACCACTTATACCAATACCTTTTCTTTGACCAATTGTGTAATTACTAATACCGATGTGAGTTCCAAGAATATTATTATTAATGTCGTATATTATACCTTTTTTGTTTGCACTCGGATTTAAGTTATTAACAAGATCTCTATAAGAATCAGATGTTACAAAACATATATCTTGACTATCAGG
This sequence comes from uncultured Alphaproteobacteria bacterium, assembly GCA_902514875.1. Classification (GTDB taxonomy): domain Bacteria; phylum Pseudomonadota; class Alphaproteobacteria; order HIMB59; genus CACPNW01. The sequence goes on from CABXSY010000005.1 coordinate 6,768, forward strand.
CTTATCACTAACACTTAAGTTATATTTTTTAGCTAATAGTCTAATTTCAGATTTTTTAAAATCACCTAGTGGAAATCTAACATAATTCAGTTGCTCTTGTAATGTTGAAAACAGAAAAAAACTTTGATCTTTTGAAAAATCTTTAGCTTTATGTAAACTTGCATTGTTTAAAGATCCTTTTCTTATTGCGTAATGACCTGTTGCTAACGCATCTGCTCCAATTTTTTTTGCCTCATTAAGTAAATCTGAAAATTTTACTGTTTCATTACACTTAACACAAGGTAAAGGAGTTTCACCGTTTGCATAAGAATCGACGAAGTTGCTGATTACTCCATCAAAAAATTTACCTTGATAATCAAGTACTATATGTTCAAAATCATTGATAAGAGCAACATTTTTAGCATCTTCAATATCAATACCAGCACAACAGGATTTACTCTTAGATATGTTAGTATTGTTATATAACTTTAGTGTAATGCCAATTACATCATAGCCTTGTTTTTTTAGCATAACAGCAGCAACTGAACTATCTACGCCACCAGACATAGCTACCACAACTTTTGTTTCTTTTTCTGACTTATCAAAACCAAGAGAATTCATATATTTAAAATATCTATATTTACAAAATCATATAACTTCAATATTAGCTTTATCAAATGGTAGATTTATTAATCCCAGGACCTGATGGAAAGTTAGAAGCAAAATATTCTCACAATAATAGAGATGACTCACCAATAGTAATATTGTTACATCCTGATCCATCCAAAGGTGGCACAATGCATACAAAAATTATATTTAAAATGTATAAGATTTTTATAAAAGCAGGATTTTCGACAATTAGATTTAACTTTAGGGGAGTTGGTAAGAGTGAAGGTGTTTATGATGATGGTGAGGGAGAACTAAGTGATGCAGCATGTGTTTTAGATTGGCTACAGCAATACAATACTAATTCAAAAATATGCTGGGTTGCTGGATTTTCATTTGGTGCATGGATTGCGATGCAACTTTTAATGAGAAGACCAGAAATAAATGGATTTGTTAGTATCTCTCCTCCAGCTAATTTAAGGGATTTTAGTTTTTTAGCACCTTGTCCTTCTTCGGGTTTAATTGTGCATGGAGATAAGGATAATATTGCTTCGTTTGACTCAACCAAAATCCTTGTTGAAAAACTTCAACAACAAAAAAAAGTTGATATCAAATTTAAACCTATAAAAGGAGCAGATCATTTCTACGAAAGCTTTTCAAATGAATTTGAAAGCTCAATAATAGATTATATAAATCAAACAATTGAAATAAAATAATTAATAATGAAATTTAAATCAGATTTTTTAAATGAAATTGATGCAAGAGGTTTTATATATCAAAACATAGATATTGAAAGTCTAGACCAAATAATTTTAAAAAATAAAATATCTGGTTACATTGGTTTTGATATTACTAGTGATAGTTTACACGTGGGGAGCTTAATTCAATTAATGCTTCTTCATTGGCTTGATTATTATGGCCATCAATCAATTGCGTTAATAGGTGGAGGAACTACATTAATTGGTGACCCCTCTGGAAAAGATAAAACTAGAAAAATATTAACTAAAATTCAAATTGATAAAAATATAAATAACATAGAAAAAACATTCAGTAGATTTATTAATCTAAATGAAAATTCTTTAATAATTAATAACTATGATTGGCTTTCAAGTTTAAATTATATTGATTTTCTTAGAGAGTTTGGTTCAAAAATAACTTTAAATAAAATGTTAACATTTGAGTCTGTGAAAAGCAGACTTGATCGAGAACAACCTTTAACAATTTTAGAATTTAATTATATGCTTTTGCAAGCATATGATTTTTTACATTTAAATAAAAATTATAATTGTATTTTACAGATGGGAGGATCAGATCAATGGGGAAACATATTAAGTGGTGTTGATTTAATAAAAAAAATTAATAGCAAAAATTCATTTGGTATTACTTCTCCATTAATTACTAATAGTGATGGCTCTAAAATGGGAAAAACTGCTGATGGCGCAGTATGGCTTAATAGAGATAAAATCTCAAGCTTAGATTTTTTTCAATTTTGGAGAAACGTAAATGATAATGATGTTTCAAAATTCCTATATTTGTTTACTAAACTTCCTTTAAAAGAAATAGAAAAACTCTCAATTCTTAGAAACGAAGAGATAAATGAAGCAAAAAAAATATTAGCGTATGAAGTTACCAAACTTGTGAGAGGTAAAGAAGACGCTGATGAAGCCCTTGAAATTGCTAACAACATTTTTAATTCAAATATAATTGATGAGAGGCTACCAAATATTTCTGAAAAAAAATTAAATTTAGAAGATGAAATTTTTACAATTGTAGATGCTATAGATAAACTTGATCTTGTTAAAAGTAGAAGTGAAATTAAAAGATTAATTAAATCTGATGGTGTAAGAGTAAATGATGAATTATATAAAAATAACAATTTGTCACTTAAACAGTATGCTGAATTAAATGAAATAAAAATATCAATTGGTAAAAAGAAAATAGGAATTTTAAAAATACTATAAAATTTTTAAATAGTAAGAGAATTTTCTAAAAAATTATTTATTTTTCCATCTAAAACATCATTTACATTAGAAGTTTCATACCCGCTTCTCAAATCTTTTATTAATTTATATGGATGTAAAACATACGATCTTATTTGATTACCCCAGCCAATATCTTTCTTGTCTTTATTTTTTATATTTTCACTTTCTTTTCTTTTTTGGAGTTCTAATTCGTAAATTCTTGATTTGATCATTTTCATAGCATTTGCTCTATTTTTATGTTGGGATCTGTCACTCTGACATTGAACAACAATATTTGTTGGTAAATGTGTAATTCTTACTGCGCTATCAGTTTTGTTTACGTGTTGCCCCCCTGCTCCAGATGCCCTGTAAGTATCTATTCTCAAATCACTTTCTCTAATTTCTATTTCAATTTTATCATCTATTTCTGGATAGATCCAAACACTTGCAAAGCTTGTATGCCTTCTTTTATTACTATCAAATGGTGAAATTCTTACAAGTCTATGAATGCCACTTTCCTTTTTCAACCATCCATAAGAGTAATTCATCACAATTTTTAGTGTACAAGATTTTATTCCTGCTTCCTCACCACGCATTTCTTGTAATAAGATTACTTTACAATTATCTTGATTCTCTCCCCATCGTAAATACATTCTTTGCAAAATCTCAGCCCAATCCTGACTCTCAGTTCCTCCAGCACCCGCATGTATTTCTATAAATGCATTAAGGTGATCAGCTTCATCATTTAATAAATTTAAATATCGAATTTTTTCAGATAATTTTAAAGTCAATTCAACTTCATTTTTTAAATCATCTAATAATGATTGATCATTATCTTTTCTAATAAATTTATAAATTTCTTCATTTTCATCAAGTAATTTACTAAGCTTATTAAAGTCGCTGATTTTATCCTCAATTGCTTTTATGTCTTGAAAAATACTTTTTGCATCATTACTTTCCCAGATATTAGGATCTGAACTTTTAAGTTTTAAGTCTTCTAATTTATTTTTAAGAGAATTATAGTCAAACCCCCCTCCTTATAAGGTCAAAGTTTGATCTTATTTTCTTTAAGTTTTCTTCAATTAAATCTATATTTTCCATAAAGATCTACTCTAATAAACCGCCAGTTCCAGAAATGGAATTATTATTTAAATTTTCTAATCCATCAATAATGTTGATCTTCCCAGAATATGGCTCTGAACCTAAAATAAAAGGCTCTATTATACTTCCTTCCTCATTTGATGTCATGCCATTGCTCGGGTCAATTCTTACAAAACTTATTCCTGGAGGAATTCTAAATGGTTTTTTATTTTTATTAATTTTTATTTTTTCAGCAAAGTTTTTAAATATAGGAACAGCTACACTAGAACCAGTTTGCTTGTATCCAAGAGATTTTGGTTGATCATAACCAACATATACACCTATAACTAAATCAGGAGTATATCCTATAAACCAGGCGTCTTTATTTTGATTTGTTGTACCAGTCTTGCCAGCTATTGGAACATCTAAGTCTTTTAATTTTTTGGCAGTGCCTCTTTGAATTACACCTTCCATCATTGAAGTGATCTGATAAGCCAAACGCGGATCGACAACCAGGTTCTTTTCCTCATCTAAATTTGGAATTTTTATTTTTGATGGAATTGACTCAACAATACATTCATTACATTTTTTTAAACTAGTATCACGTATCTTTTTTCCATTTCGATTATAAATACTTTTTATAAATTTAGATTCTATTTTCTTACCTCCATTGGCAATCATAGCGTAAGCATTGGTAAGATCTCTTAACGTTATTACTCCAGAACCAAGTGACATTGAAAGGTTATCATCAAAACCTTCAGTTATATTAAATTTACTTGCCATATTTAAAATATTATCCATCCCAATTCTATTAGCAAGTCTTACAGTCATTAAATTTCTAGATTTTTCAATACCTGTTCTCATTGTTGTTAATCCATAAAACTCATCCGTATAATTTGATGGCTTCCATTTAGGAAGGCTTGGCCCTTGATCTACTACATAAGGTGCGTCTAATATTAATGTTGAAGGAGAATAACCTTCATTTAATGCAGCTAGATAAACAATGGGTTTAAATGCTGATCCTGGCTGTCTTTTAGCTTGTGTAGCTCTATTAAATTCACTTTTGTGAAAACTATAGCCCCCAGAAAGAGCTAATATATCTCCATTATATGGGTCGATAACGATTATTGCTCCATTTACTATGGGTTCCTGCTTTATCGTGTAAGAATTATTTTTTCTTTCTATATAAATTACATCACCCTCATTGAAGTCTTCGTCGGAAAGCCAAATATTATCGGGGCTATTTAAATTGACAATTAATTTAGCTTTTGAATTATCATATACTTCTATTTTAGATCCATTTATATCATTAATTATAACAGTTTCCCAATTTGGGGAAAAGGGATTTATTTTTTTATAATAGTTTTGATTTTTAAAAAAATTATCAAAATTAGTATTTTCAATCAAACCATGCCATCCTTGATTTTTTTCGTATTCTATCAATCCTTCAACTAAACTGAGATTTGCATTTTTTTGTATTTCAGAATCAAGTGCCGTCTTGATAATTAAACCGTCTGAATAAAGTTTTTCTTTTCCGAACTTTAAATATAACTCTTTTCTAATTTCTTCATAAAAATAATCTGCTTCTGAAAATTTAATATCATTACGTTTGAAAATCTGAAGTGGTTTATTTTTATATATTAAATCTTCTTTTTTTATAAATCCATTTTGATACATTCTATCAATAACCCAATTTCTTCTTTCAATGGCTTTTAGGTAATTTGTTATTGGATTATAATTGTTTGGTGCTTTTGGTAATGCAGCTAAAAAAGCAATTTCATGAAGCTGCAGATCATAAATAGATTTATTAAAATAATTTAAACTTGCTGTTCCAATCCCATAAGAACCGTATCCTAAATAAATATCATTTAAGTATAATTCTAAAATAGAATCCTTATCTAAAATATTTTCAATTCTAATAGACAAAATAATTTCTTTAATTTTTCTAGCGTAGCTTAATTCATTACTTAATAAAAGATTTTTAACTACTTGCTGTGTAATTGTTGATGCCCCAACTACTCTTCTGTCAGAATAAGTATTTAAAATATTTGTAAAAATAGCTCTAGCTATTGCAATTAAATCAACACCATAATGTCGATAAAAATTCTTGTCCTCAGATGATAAAAAAGCCAATTTTATATTTTCAGGTATTCTAGTTACAGGAATAAATATTCTTTCTTCCGTGTAAAAACTTTTTAACAGTAATCCATCTGAACTATAAATTCTTGAAGACAAATTTGGTTTATAATTTACAATACTTTCATATGATGGTAATTCTGGAGAGTATCGCCAAAGTGTGTAAAAAATTGTTGATATTGAAATAAATGCAAATATGAATAGTAAAATTAGTAATAATTTTATATAATCAAATAACTTATTCATATTTATAAACTACATTGTGAAATAGTTAAAAATGTGACATTAGGCAAATATTATAAAATATTCAAAAATGACTTTAATATATAAAAATTTTTACGGAGTTTCGGCATTATGTCAAAAAATATACTTATTGATACAACAAATAACATTGAAACAAGAATTGCAGTTACTGAGGATGGCAAACTTGACGATTTTGAAATTGAAACAAATAAAAAAAATGCAGTTAAGGGAGATATTTATCTAGCTAAAATTACAAGGATAGAACCGTCTCTTCAAGCGGCATTTGTTGATTTTGGAACAAATAGAAATGGTTTTTTACCTCTTACAGAAATACACCCAGATTATTTTAAGATTCCTGCTGCTGATGAACAGCACATAAAAGAACTTAGCGATAAAATAAATAATGAAAAAGAAGAAGATGATTTGCAAAACTCAGAAAATGTAAATGAGCTAGATGAATCTGAGAATGAAAATATAGAAACTAAATCTGAAGAAGAACAAGAGAACATAGATGAAAAAACTATTTCTATTAGAAAAAGAAAAAATAAAAAATTAAGCCCGAGGAAAGAATATTTCAATTTTTTTAGAAAATATAAAATTCAAGATGTAATTCGACCTAAACAAGTCTTACTTGTTCAGATCAATAAAGAAGAAAGAGGCTTAAAAGGGGCGGCACTAACAACATATTTATCATTTGCAGGAAGATATTGTGTCCTAATGCCAAATAGCATGAATAGTGATGGTATATCTAGAAAAATTGGAGATTTAGAAGAAAGAAAAAAATTAAAGCAGATTTTATCAACAGTTGAAATACCGAAAAAAATGTCAGTAATTGTAAGAACAGCTGGAATTGGCAGGACAAAAAAAGAAATTTCAAAAGATCTCTCATTCCTTCTAAGCCAATGGAATAAAATAAGAGAAATTACTTTAAAATCAGAAGCACCAAAAATGATTCATGAGGAAGGCAATGTTTTAAAAAGAGCAATTAGAGATATGCTTAGTGAAGATATAGAAAAAATTTTAGTTGAAGGTAAAGATGGATACGATAAAGTCAAAAAAATTACAAAAAATTTAGCACCAACTTTTGTTAAAAAAGTAAAACAATACAAAACTGATGAAAACTCGCTTTTTGCATCTAATAATATTGAAACACAAATTAATGATCTTTTTAGTCTTAATGTAAAATTAAAATCTGGTGGCTCTATTGTAATTAACACAACTGAAGCATTGGTGGCAGTAGATGTAAACTCTGGGAAAAATACATCTGAGAGAAATATAGAAAATACTGCATTAAAAACAAATCTAGAAGCTGCAGTAGAGATAGCTAGACAACTAAGATTAAGAGATCTCGGGGGCTTAGTAGTTATAGATTTCATCGATATGGATGATTATAGAAATAACTTTAAAGTAGAAAAAAGTTTAAAAACTGCACTTGTAAGGGACAGAGCAAGAGTCCAAATTGGAAGAATAAGCATGTTTGGATTAATGGAACTATCAAGACAAAGATTAAGATCGAGCTTAATAGATAAATCTTTTGAAAGATGTAATTATTGTAAAGGATCAGGTTTAATTTTGAATTCTTCTTCGATAATTGAGCAAATATTAAAAGTAATTAAAGAAAAAATCTCTGAGAATAAAAACTCAATAATTAAAGTTAAATGTAATAGTGGATTAGCAGAAAATTTATTAAACATTAAAAAGAGTGAGATAAATTCATTAGAAAATAAATTTGAATCAAAAATCAATTTTTATTTTGATCCACAATATTCTTTACATGATCCTTTAATTGAAATTGATGAAAATTATCAGTCTAATAATAATGAAAAAACAAATATAAAGAAAAAAAATAAAACTACTAAATTAATTAAAAAAAAGAAGATAATAAAAACTAAAAAAACAAAAAAAAGTACCAAGAAAAATATCTTAGAGAATACTGAAATAAAAGAAGATAATAAAATTGGCACGGAAAAGGATTTAAATTTAACAGAGAGTGACAGAAACGAAGATGAAGAAAAAACTGGATGGTGGTCTTAAAAAAATATTAGTTTGTTTTTTATTTTTTATTTTTTCTTTAAAAAGTGTTCATAGTTCACAAATACTAGATTATGAAACTGATGAATTTATTAATCAGATTTTAGGAGATATAATTAAAGTAAATAAAGTAAATAAAAAAATTAAATTTAAAATAAATAATAGTAATGAAATAAATGCTTTTGTAGATATTAATAATGTAATTCATATTAATTCTGGATTAATAATTTATTGTACCGACTATGTGGCACTATTGTCTGTATTAGCTCATGAAGTTGGTCATATTGCTCTCAATCATATTTCACTTAGAAAAAAAACAATAGAAGATAGCAAGAAGTATAATAATATAGGTCTTTTATCTGTAATAGCTGGTTCAACATTAACTCAAAATCCTCAATTGATACAAGGAAGTATTCTAACTACAGCCGTTTTATCAAATCAGAATATTGTCTTTAGTAAAGATCAAGAAATGGAAGCAGATTTATATGCATTGAAAACATTAAATTTGCTAGAAACTAATTCCAAATCAATTCAAACTTTATTAGAGACAATAGAACAAAAATTATTAGATAAAGGTTTTTCAAGAGATAAACAGAGAATTAGTACTCATCCATATTTTGAAGATAGGATTTTATTAATACAAAGCTTCAAAGATAATAAAGAGGCAAATTTTAATTATAATTATAATGAAAAATTTAACTACATAAAAGCAAAATTTGTTGGTTATGGTGATAATGAAGAAGTTTTGAATAAATTAAATGAACCTTTTAAAGCTTATGCAGAATCAATTAAAATAGCTAGAAATGGAAATCTAAAAATGTCTTTAAAGAATTTAAATGAAATAATTAAAAAGTATAAGAATAATTTTTTACTAGAGACTAAAGCAGATATATTATTTTCATATGGATATACAGAAGAAGCTATAAAATTTTATAAAAAAAATTTAGAAAAATATCCTTTAAATTATTATGCGCAGATTAGAATTTTTGAAAATATAGAAATAAAAAATTTATCTGATGATAATACTGAGATAATTTTTCAAAAAAATAAAGATCTTTTATACAAATATTATAATAATAAAAATATTCTTTTAAAATATATTGAATTAGCAAAAAAATTAAATAAAAAAGAATGGTTAAAATTCTTTAACTTTGTTTTATCAATAAATAATATTAAAAAAGAAGTTTTTGAAATTGAAATAACAAAATTTAAAAAAACTAAAAATAAAGATTTGTTAAAATTAATAAATATAATCCAGAACATCAGTAAATGAGTGGATCACTAGTATACCAAGATTATATTAATTTAATTAATAAAAATTTTATAATTAATGAAAATATTCAAAATAATCAAATACAACCATCAAGTATGGACTTGTCATTAAGTGAAGAATGTTATGAAATTAAGCATAGTTTTTTATCCTATAATTCAAAAGTTAGAGATAAATTAAAAGATTTAATTATAAAAAAAATAAATTTAAATAAAAAATATATATTTAAAAAAAACAAAACTTATATTGTTAGACTAAATGAATGTCTTAATTTAAAAAATAATATATTTGGTCACTGTAATCCCAAAAGCAGTACTGGAAGATTAGATATTTTTTGTAGATCACTTGTTGATTATGGTGAAGAATATGAAAAAATTCCTAAGAATTATAAGGGTGAAATATTTTTAGAAATAACATCAAAATCATTTGACGTATCACTTAAAAAAAATAATTCTTTAAATCAATTGAGACTTGTAATTAAAAATCATAATTTTTTGACTGATAAGCAACTTATTAATCTTAATGAAAAACAAAAAATTTCAAATCAAACTAAACATTATATTAAAATTGATAATGGGTTAAAATTATCAGTTGATCTGGGTAGATCAGACATTATTGCTTACGTAGCAAAAAAAAATACTCCGGTTCTAAATTTTTCTAAAATTAAATATCACAAAGTAAATGATTTCTGGAATATAATTAAAAAAAATAACAAAAAATTAGTAATTGAAAGAAATAAATTTTATATTCTGAGATCAAAAGAGAAGGTAATAATACCATCAAATTTAGCTGGAGAAATGATACCATACGATACAGGGATTGGGGACTTCAGAGCACATTATGCAGGTTTTTTTGATCCTGGTTTTGGTCTGGGTAGAGGATCATATGCTGTTTTGGAAGTAAAAACAAATGAAGTGCCTTTTTTATTAGAAGATGGTCAAACTATAGCTAGAATAAAATATGAAAAGTTGAACAAAAATAGTAATATTGTATACGGAAAAGATATTAAATCAAATTATCAAAATCAAGGTTTAAAATTAAGTAAGCATTTTAAATAGGATGAAAAAAATATTAATTATTAATGGCCCTAATCTAAATCTATTAGGTAGTAGAGAAGATGATATTTATGGTAAAGACAGCTTAGATAAGATTAAATCTAATTGTGAAAAAAAGGTAATGAGAAGAAATTAGAAATTATTTTTTTCCAATCTAATAATGAAGGAGAAATAATTGATAAAATTCATGAAGTAAATGATAAATTTGATGGTCTAATTATTAATCCAGCAGCATTTACTCATTCATCAATAGCGATTCTAGATTCATTAAGAGCAATAAATAAGCCAAAGATAGAAATTCATCTTTCAAATATTTATGCAAGAGAGGAGTATAGAAAAAAAAGTATTACTTCCGAAGGAGTGCACGGGTTAATATGTGGATTTGGTGGAAATAGTTATCTTCTAGGAATTGAAGCAATATGCAAATTAATTTATAAATAAGTATGACTAAAATAGATAAAACAGATTTAGAGAATATTAAGTTAATCGTTAAAGAATCAAAAATTAATAATGTTGCTAAAATAAAAATAAAAAAAAATGATTATGAAATTGAGATTACTTCAAATGATTTTGTTGAAGACAATGTTTCCGTTAAAAAAATAGAAAAAAATACTGAAGTTAAAGAGGTTGAAAATACAAATAATGTTGTTAATGAAGATAATATTGTTAAGTCTCCAATGGTAGGAGTTGCTTATCTTTCTGCTGATCCAAATTCGCAACCTTATGTTAAAGTTGGTCAACATGTTAAAGCCGGTGATACTTTATTGTTAATTGAAGCAATGAAAACTTTTAATGAAATCAAAGCTCCTAGATCTGGTATTATCCAAAAAATAGTTACTTTGAATAGCCAGCCCGTTGAATATGGTGATACTCTTATAATTTTTGAATAATGTTCAAAAAAATACTGATTGCTAATAGAGGCGAAATTGCTTTACGTGTTCTTAGAGCCTGCAGAGAATTAGGAATAAAAACTGTAGCCATTCACTCTGATGTTGATGAAAATGCAATGCATGTAAGAATGGCAGATGAAAGTATTTGTGTCGGACCAGCCTCTGCACAATCTAGCTATTTAAATATACCTGCAATTATAACTGCTGCAACATTAACTGATGTAGATGCAATTCATCCTGGATATGGTTTTTTAAGTGAAAATCAAAGGTTTGCTGAAATTATTGAAGAACACAATATTAAATTTATTGGGCCAAAATCAGAACATATCAAAATGATGGGTAACAAAATTGATGCAAAAAAAATAATGGATGAAACTGGGGTGCCAACAGTAAGAGGTATAAATGATATAAGCGATAAAAATAAAATTGAAGATTTTATAAAAAAAGTAAAATACCCAATTATAGTAAAAGCAGCGAGTGGTGGTGGTGGAAAAGGAATGAGAATTGTCACAGAAGAAGATGATCTAAATAAAGCTATAAAAGAAGCAAAAATTGAAGCAAAAAAATCATTCAATGATGAAAATGTTTATTTAGAAAAATTTTTAACATCTCCTAAACATATTGAAATTCAAGTTCTTTGTGATTCATTTGGAAATGTTGTTACTCTTGGAGAAAGAGATTGCTCAATTCAAAGGAAGCATCAAAAACTTATCGAAGAAAGTCCAAGTACAGTTCTAACAAATGAAAATAGAGAAAAAATTTCTGAACTTTGTAGAAAATCTATGAAAGAAATTGGATATGAAGGAGTTGGAACATTAGAATTTTTATATGAAAATAATGAATTTTATTTTATGGAAATGAATACAAGATTACAAGTTGAACACCCAGTCACAGAAATGGTTACTGGAATAGATCTTGTTAAGGAGCAAATTCTCGTTGCTAATGGTGAAAAACTTACAATAAAACAAGAAGATATAAAACTTAAAGGTAGTTCAATTGAATGTCGAATTAATGCTGAACATCCAGAGAGTTTTATTCCATCACCTGGTAAGATAACACAATATCATCAACCTGGAGGACTAGGTATTCGAGTAGACTCAGCTGTTTACGATGGATACTCAATTCCATCCCACTATGATAGTATGATTGGTAAGCTAATTACCTACGGCGCAACAAGATCAGAAGCTCTAAAAAAAATGAACAGAGCACTGGAAGAATACGTAATTATGGGAATAAATACTAATATTCAACTACATCAAAAAATTATTCAAACTGATGAGTTTAAAAGAGGAAGTTACAATATTAATTTTATGTCAAATTTAATTGAGTAAAATAATTGATTTAAACAGCTTAATAGAATTTTATAAAAAAGCTTACTTTCCAATGGCTGATAGCAAGTATTCTGAAGAAATAAAATTTTATAAACCAAAATTAAGATTTATCATTCCAATTTCAAATTTTCATTATCCAAAAAAACTTTTTAGTGAGTTTAAAAAAACAAAATATAGTTTTAAAATTGATCAAAATTTTGAAAAAGTTATAGAGTTATGCAAAGAAATTAAAAGAAAAGATCAAGATACTTGGATTAATGAAATTATTTTAGATACATATATTGAATTACATAAAATAGGTAAATGTCATAGTGTAGAATGTTATGAAGATAATAATCTAATTGGTGGTTTATACGGTTTACATATAGGATCATGTTTTTTTGGTGAAAGCATGTTTAGTTTAAAGACCAATACAAGTAAGTTTTGTCTTCTTTATTTATTGGCAGTATTGAAAAAAAATAATTTTTCCATTTTAGATTCACAGTTTTTCAATCCTCACTTAGTTCAGTTTGGAGCGTATGAGATAGAAACTGAAATTTATGAAAATAAACTAAAAGAAAGTTTAGAGATTGAAAGTTGTTTTAAGGAAGTTAATAGTTTTCAAGATGTCTTATCGTTACTACAATCAACTAACCAAAGATCATAAATAGGATTTTCTAACGGCGTAACATCGGGGGAAGAAGAAATCATCCAGCCTTTATAAATATTAATATTTTTATTATTGATAGTATCGTAGACATCTATCAAAACATAATCTTCAGGAATTTCAGTTGGAGGAGTGCTACCACAATACAAAACTTCAATATTTAAAGTTTCCCATGATATTTTCGAGCTTACCAAAATATCCTTAGTAGAAACTTTATTAGTAGTCTTGTTTAATAACTTAAAAGAGGCATACTTTTTTTCAATAGTCTCAGCAGAAACAGTTAATGGTAGGAGAAAAAAAAATGTTACTCTAATTAGGAGTCCAAGATTTATATTCTTCTTCTTTTTTTTCTGGGTCATAATTTTTTGAAAGAGGATGAGATGATGGGAAATATGCATCACTAGTACCAGTCATATTTGGTTTATGATTTTTTTGCCATTTGTATTTATGTGAATAGTCAGTTGGAGGATTATCAATAGATTTGTGAAGCCAAGCATGCCAGTGCGGCGGTATATTTGATGCTTCTATTTCACCATTAAAAATTACCCATCTTTTTGCTTTTAAATCTTTAAAATCTTTGGAGTTAGAGTAATATTTATTTCCTAAATCATCACTACCAACTAAGTTGCCCCTAAGCCAAGTATAGATTTTTGTTCCTAATGACATTAATATTTCTATAAAGATTAATAGACTACTTTCCAATTAATTTTTTTATTAGCATAAAAATTCTTAACCTGAATATCATTATAACTAGATAATTCTGACATAATCCATTCTTTTTTTTCTAATTTAATTTTTTTATCATTAATAGGAAAACTATAATGTTTTGCACCATTAATTGAACAAAATATCTCTAACTTATCAATTGCATTTTCTTGGTCAAAAATTTCTGCATATAATTCTATTGAACAAGGAGATGAAAATATTCCTGGCTTAGATGACATATCTGGTTTTTTTTCTTGAATTGGATGTGGAGCTGAGTCTGTACCTAAAAAAAATTTAGAATTATTGTGACATGCAGCTTTTCTTAATTCTATTAAATCTGTTTCGTTTTTAACAACTGGCATACAAAAATGGTGAGGATTAATAGAATCATCATTAAATACATCTTTTTTTGTTAAAAGCATGTGGTGAGGTGTAATTGTTCCTGCAATATTTTCATTTTCTTTCACATAATTTACTCCATATGAAGTTGATACATGTTCAAGTGTGATCTTTAAAAGGGGAAATTTTTTTCTAATAATGCTTAATTCATCATCTATAAAATATTTTTCTCTATCAAAAATATCTATATCTTCAGCTACTTTTTCACCGTGTATTAGTAATGGACTTTTTTCTTCTTCTAAAATCTCTAAAAATTTAAAGATTTTTGAAATGTCACTCACACCATGACTTGAGTTTGTAGTTGCATTTGAAGGATAAAGTTTAGATCCAAAGAAAACTTTATTTTGGATACCTTTCCTAAAATCTTCTAAATCTAAATTTTCATTCAAATAACAAGGTATAAGTGGTTCAAAATTATTACTAGATGCTTTATTTAAAAGCTTTTTATAAGCAAAAGCTTTATTAGTATCTGTTATGGGAATTTCTGTATTTGGCATTGCCACACATCTATTATTTATTCTTGAGGAGAAATTAGTAACCATTTCTAACATGTCGCCTTCTCTAAAATGTACATGCCAATCATCAGGCTGAATTATTTCAATATTTTTATTCACAATAATTATTTTTTTGTAATGTTAAATAAATCTTTTCTACGCTTATAGAGTCCATATAGGACTTTGTTTTATCAATATTTATGCTTTTAAAATAGTCATAGCTTTCATTTGTTCTTATAACTTGTGAATCTTGCATAAATGGACCATAAATCACATCATTTGTTGGGCCAAATAATACAATAGACTTTAATTTTGTGGCTGAAGCCATATGTGATAATCCTGAATCATTTCCAATAAATAATTTTGATTTCTTCATATAAGCAGCAGTTTGAGTCAATGATGCACCAAATAAATTAATTATCTTATTACTATCAATATTTTTTATTATTTCATTTAAATAATTTTCTTCTTCTGACTTTGAACCAACTAAAATAAATTTAATATTTTTATTTTGAGATAAAATTTTGACTAATAGTAAATTATAATTTTTAATACTCCAAATTTTTGGTTTCCAATTTCCACCTGGAAATATAACAAAATATTTAAAATTATCAGACAAATTTTTTGTAACTATTTCTTCTTCTTCTGTATTTGTCTCAATAAATAAATCTGAACAATCAAATTTAAAGTAATTAGATAATTGTTGTACATGGTTTAGATTAGATTTTTTTTTAAAAATAAATTTTTGCTTATGTTTTAAAAAATATGATAACAACGAACTTCTAAAATCAATAATTATATCCCACTTCTTTCCATAACAATTAGAAATTATATCTAACCAATGCATATTGTATTTTTTTTTTGAAACAGTGATTATGGTTTCTACAGATTTAAAGTTTTTGAAAATTGATTTAGCAGATGGACCAATTACAAATGTAAATTTAGTTTCTGGATATTTTTTACTAAAATAATTTATTACTCCAGTTGATAGAATTGTATCTCCAATAAGATTTGACGAAATAACTAAAATTTTCACAGAAATATTACACTTTTAATAAATTCAATATATATTTAGATATTTATGAAAGATAAATACTTTTTTCATCATCTGAATTCAAGATTTTTTGAGATTTCTGGAAAAGATAGTAAATCATTTATTCAAAATTTAATTACTAATGACATTGAAAAATGCAACGATAGATCAATTATTTATTCATGTCTATTAACACCTCAGGGTAAATTTTTAGCAGATTTTTTTATATTCAATATAGATGAAAACTACATTTTTGAAACTAATGATAAATTTTATAGTAATTTATTAGGGCGATTAAAAATTTATAAACTTCGCTCTGACATAGAAATTAAACAAATTAATAATCTAAATTCTTATTCATTATTTAATATAGACTATGAAGGTGATTATAATGTTTATTTAAATGATCCTAGAAATATAAACTTAGGTAAAAAACTTATAACGGATAAAAAAATTTTAATTGAAAAAGAGAGATTGAAAGAAATTAATGAAACAGAATATCATGAAATTTTAATTAATCACACAACACCTTATTCACCATTTGATATTTTAGAAAATAAATCTTTATTATTAGAAAATAATTTTGACAATTTAAATGCTATTGATTGGGATAAGGGATGCTATGTGGGTCAAGAAATTACTGCAAGAATAAAATACCGCGGATTACTCAAGAAAAAGCTTTACGCTTTAAAAATAAAAAGTGGAGATGTGCTAGAGGGAGATGAGTTGATAGTAGATAATAAAAAAATAGGTACAATTGTATCAAAAGCAAATTCAAATATTTTTGCAGCATTAAATATTAATTTTGTTAATGAAATAAAAAATAAAAATCAAAATTTAGTAATTAATGATTCATTATCTTTTGAATTTTTAAACTGAAAGTTTTTTTCTATAAAAACTTACTGGAATTATTAAAATCATAAAAATTATTAGCATTGGAATAAATATATTATTAATTCCATAGTTGTTTGCAATAAATCCTAATGAAGCTGGAGCCCCTATAAATGTTCCGTAAACTGCAATTGAAATTATTGTTATCCCTACTCCACTGTCAATTCCCTCAATTTTTCCAGCTAAACTATATGCGATAGGAACAATTGATGATGCTCCGATACCTAATAATGAAAAACCAATAATAGCTGCATAAATACTGTTGAAATTAGATAAAATTATTAAACTTATAATCGTCGATAAAAATAAAAAGAAAATCAAAAGAAAAACTCCAATTTTATCTCTTACCCAATCACCACTAAATCTTCCGATGACCATAAAAATATTAAAACTTAGAGTTGCTAAGCCGATATAGAAACCATCAACTTGAATAAAATCTCTCATATAGAGGGCTCCCCATGCATCAACACTACCTTCCGTTAGAGCGTTTGCCATTGCAATTAAAGCTAATAAAACAATAAGTAAGGGCCAAATAAAAAATATATTTTTTTTATTGGAGTCTTCAGTTTTTGTTTCAACTTGTGACTCTAAACAAAGAACAAAATACAAGCTCAAAGGAAGAAATATAATGACATACAAAAGTATATTAAAAATAAAAGAATAATTCCACTCTAGTAAAAAGCTTGTAATTAAAGAGCCAAATAAAACACCAAGACTCCAAAATGCATGGAACCCTGACATCATAGATTTTTTTTCTCTAACTTCTAAATTTGATGCATAAACATTGCATGCTATTTCGAATGCGCCATAACTCATGCCAAAAATAAATGAGAAACCCATAAAAAGCCATAACTCTTGAATGAAAGGTACTGGCAACCACAAACAACCTTCAGCAATTAAGGTGCATGTTAAAATAGATTTTGTAGAAATCTTAAGAATAAGAGCATTTGCAAAAATCATTGCAACAATTGAACCAATTGCAAATGATAACATAATATATCCAACACCAACATAATCAGTTTGAAGTTGATCCTTTATGGTGGGTATCCTAATAGCCCATAAGCCTACATAACAAGCAGTTATAAAAAAAATAATTTTTATTGCATGAATATCACTGACTTTTTTCATACAATTTTAGTAATTGAAATATTTTTGGTAATATTCAGATAAATTTTCTATAGAAACTCTTTCTTGTTTCATAGTATCTCTGTCTCTTACAGTAACACTTTTATCTTCTAGAGTTTCAAAATCGACAGTTAAACAAATTGGTGTTCCTATTTCATCATGTCTTCTATAATTCTTACCAATGTTTCCTGAATTTTCTAGAACAACTCTACCTAATCCCAATTTCTGCAGATTAGATTTTATTTCTTTAGATAAATTAACTAATTCCTCATTATTTTTTTTGAGAGGAATAATTGCAGCTTTAATAGGTGAAAGATGAGGTTTTAGAGATAATAGAATTCTCTTATTATCTTGATCTATATTTTCTTCACGATAAGCTTCATTTAACAAAGCAAGAACTCCTCTATCAACACCAGCTGAAGGCTCAATAACATAAGGAATATACCATTTTTTTTCTTCTAAATCTTGAACAGCTAGTTTTGTAGTTGAAGAAGAGTTTTTCATAACTTCTGATGTAATTTTAAAATCGTTTTGATTTTTAGTGTGAGAACCTAAGTCAAAATCTGTTCTATTTGCTACACCTTCAAGCTCCTCTTGCCCATGAGGAAAAATATAATTGATATCAACAGTTCTTTTTGAGTAGTGTGCTAGTTCATCTTTTTCTACCTCAATTTTTTTTAAATTTTCTTTTTTTATGCCTTGATTAACCCACCATTCTATTCTCTTATTTATCCAGTATTCATGCCATTCATCATCAGTACCTGGTTTTACAAAAAACTCTAATTCCATTTGTTCAAACTCTCTAACTCTAAAGATAAAATTACGAGGTGTTATTTCATTTCTAAATGCTTTTCCCATTTGTGCGATACCAAATGGAACAGTCCTAGATGTTGAGTCTAATATATTTTTAAAATTAGTAAAAATTTGCTGACAAGTTTCTGGTCTTAAATATGCAAATGACGAACCATCATCAACTGGACCAATTGCAGTTTTGAACATTAAATTAAAAGGTCTTGGTTTAGTTAGATCTTCTGATTTACAATTTGGGCATTTATTATCCTCTAATAATTGATCTGCTCTCCACCTTGATTTACATGCACGACAATCAACTAAAGGATCAGTAAAAGTATCTTCATGACCAGAATGTTTTAAAACTACTGGCGAACTTAAAATTGATGCATCCAGACCTTCGGTATCATCTCGTTCATATACCATTGATTTCCACCAAGCTTGTTTAAGATTATTTTTAAACTCAACTCCCATTGGTCCATAATCATATAACCCCTTAATACCACCATAGATGTCATTTGATTGGAATAAAAAACCTCTTCTTTTACAAAGGGAAACTAACTCTTCCATTGTTTTTGCAGTCATATAACTCTTAATCTTTTGGTTTATATTCTTTCGTTCTTGGATCTTTCTCTAAATCGATTACTGAGTCATTATTTACTTTATTATTAGTGAATTTGTCTTGTTTTTTTTTCTTAAATTTTAAAAATAATAAAATAGAAGCTAAAATTACAAATAAAACTAGAAATTTCATCACAGACCAAACCTAGAAAACATAATTCTTTCTTCAATTTTATTTAAAATTTCATCAGAATTAAATATTGAAGAAGAAAACCTACGTTGTAAAAATGATTTTTTTTGACTGATCATTTTAATTTTAATTTTTTTTCCAAACTTTTCTTCTAAAATTGATTTTAGTGTACCAATACCATCTGCTAAACCTAAATCGATAGCTTTGTTACCAACCCAAAATAAACCAGAAAAGATATTGTCTAATCTGTTCTGATCAAGCTTTGAACCTCTTCTATCTTTTACATAATTAATAAAATTATCATGAATTTGTTCTTGAATATTTTTTAATCTATCAATGTCTTCTTGTTTTTCTTCTTTGAAAGGGTCAAGAAAACTTTTACTTTTTCCAGATGTATAAACTCTTCTTTCAATTCCAACTTTTTTTAAAAGATCAACAAAACCAAAACCTGGTGAAATAACGCCTATTGATCCAATAACAGAGTTTTGATCAATATATATTTCATCAGCAGCACATGCTAACCAATAACCACCAGAAGCTGCAACATCTTCAACGAATGCTAAAACTTTTTTGTTTTTTTCCTTTGCCAGATCAATGATCCTTTTTGCTATCAAAGAGGATTGTGTAGGAGAACCACCAGGTGAATTAATGACCAAACCTACTACAGGAGATTTTTTATCAGCAAATAACTTATCAATTAATTTTTCTAAATTATTGATTGATAAACCAGAGCCTGTTAAGCCTGACTGTGAGGATATAATGCCAGATAAACGTAAAACAGGTATTGTAGTGTTCTTTGAAAACATACTTTTAAACATAATATCTAATAACAAATGTTAATCTTTTCTTAAAGCGTTATGTAGCATTTGTTTGTAATTTTAGTAATTTGAGTTTAAGTGCGTCAATTAAGTTAATGAATTAACATAATATTCTAATAATTAAATAATATGGATAATGTTCTTCCACTTAGAAAAAAAGATTTTTCATTTGAAAATGAAATCAGAGAATTAACAGATCTATGTAAAGAAGATCTAGTATCCGTAAATACCATAATACTTGATAAATTAGATAGCAATGTTCCTTTAGTTCATGAAGTTGGAAAATACCTTATCTTATCAGGTGGTAAAAGATTACGACCTCTTTTAACAGTTTCAAGTTTTCATATGACAATAAATGGAACTAGTGAAATTGAAAATAAAATGAATCATATCGGTCTATCTGCAGCAGTAGAATTTATTCACACAGCAACACTATTACATGATGATGTAATAGATGAAAGCAAACAAAGAAGAGGAAAACCAACAGCAAATGAGAAATGGAAAAATAAAACAAGTGTATTAGTTGGTGATTTTTTATTCAGTAGAGCTTTTCAATTAATGACAAAATATGGAAACACTGAAACGTTAAAAATATTAGCTGATACTAGTGTTGTAATTTCTGAAGGAGAAGTTTTAGAACTTGCTAATGATAAAAATTTAGAAATAAATGAAAATATATATTTTGAAGTTGTAAATGCAAAGACTGCCTCTTTGTTCAGTGCGGCATGCCAAGTTGGATCAATTAGTGCTCTTGGAACAGAAGCCGAGGTTAATGCATTAAAATCATTTGGTACAAACTTTGGCATGACTTTTCAATTAATTGATGATGCTATTGATTATTCTTCAAACAAAAAAATATTAGGAAAAAATACTGGAGATGATTTTAAAGAAGGTAAAATTACTCTTCCAATAATATTAGCTTACGGACGATCAAATGATAAAGAAAAAAAGTTTTGGGAAAGAACAATATCTGATCTTAACCAAAATGATGGTGATTTTGAAATGGCATTAGAAATAATTAACAAATATCAATGTATTGAAGATACTCTTACAAGAGCAAATCACTTTTCAAATGTAGCTGTAGACTCGGTTGATATATTTAAAGATAACATTTACAAAGAAAAATTAGTATCTCTTGTTTCAAAAAGTGTTTCGAGAATTTATTAGTTAATATTCCTCATAAGATTTTACCTCTATTAATTCAGAACCAAAATCTTTATTAATATCATTTTTTACTTTTGCTCTTTCATCATTAGTAAAATAGACACTTCTAGCTAGATCAATAAATGTTTGATCAAATAATTTTTTTCTTTCACACTCTCTAATATCATCTTCTATATCCCATAATTTAGAATTTACATTTACTAGCTTTCGAAGAAATTCATTTATTTCTTCTCCAGCAATATATTTCTTTAGAGTTCTCTGAAGAAATTCTAACTCTTTATTTACATGTTGAAGTTTAATTGAATCAGAGATGTTTTTCTTTTTAATCGTTAAAATAGATATTTTATCTACTAATTCGCCTAATGAGATTGGAGTATTAATTAACATTAGATTATATTATAATTATTATCATATCTTTTTATATCATTTTCATCAAGAACTTCTCCGTACCACATTTCTATAATTATCAAATCTTTAGAACCTTTATTAGCAATTCTATGAAGGACGCCTTTAGGAATAAAAATATTTTCATTTTCTACAAGATTTATAGTTTTTTTATCTAAAGTAACCTCAACTTCACCTTCTGCAACGAGCCAATGCTCTGACCGATGTTCATGATTTTGTAAAGATAACATTCCTCCTGGTTTAACAAAAAGTTTTTTAACAAGGAATCTTTTACCTGACTTTAAAATCTCATAGTATCCCCAGGGTTTTTGAACAATAGAATTCATTATGAATGTTTATTTATATATTATATATCTATTTTTAAATGATAAAAATTTCACCATCTATATTGTCAGCTGATATACTCAAATTAGAGGAAGAAGTTAAACTTTTAGACAGGAATGGCGCTGATTATATTCATATAGACATCATGGATGGCCACTATGTCCCCAATATTACTTTTGGACCAAATATAGTTAAATCATTGAGAGAGGTTACCTCTAAAATTTTAGATGTGCATCTTATGATTAAACCAGTAAAGCAATATATTAATGAATTTGTAGAAGCTGGCTCAGATATCATTACTTTTCATCCTGAAGCGGACCATAACCCAGAAGAAATTATTAAAATGATAAGTGATGCTAAAATTAAAGCAGGAATTGCCATTCACCCTGAGGTAAATATTGCAGATATTGATCATTTATTTAATAAAGTGCAGCAAATAATAGTTATGACAGTCACACCTGGTTTTGGCGGTCAAAAATTTATGCATGATCAAGTACAAAAAATTAAAGATTTGGATGAAATTAGAAAAAATAATAATTACAAATATGAGATAGCTGTTGATGGTGGAGTAAATAATGAAAATGCAAAAATATGCAAAGATAATGGAGCTAATGTGTTAGCGGTAGGATCTTATTTATTATCTCAAAATCAAAATAACTATAATGAAATTATAAATTCCTTAAGATAATGGACTGGGATAAACTAAAATCATTTTACGAAATTGCAATCTCAAGAAGCATTTCTAAAGCAAGTGCAAAACTGAATATCAGCCAATCTGCTCTTAGTAGACAAATACAAGATCTTGAATACGATTTAAAAACACCTTTATTTATCAGACATCAAAAAGGTGTAAGGTTAACTGAACAAGGAGAAAATTTATTTAATACAGTAAATCAAATTAATTTTTCAATTTCTGATTTTGAAAAGAAATTGTTAGATAAAAAAACAAAACCTGTTGGCAAATTGACCGTCAGTACAACAGTTGGATTTGGTTCAACCTGGTTAACACCAAGAATAAATAAATTTGCAAATCAATATCCAGAAATGGATGTAAATTTAATCATGAGCGATGAAGAAGTTGATTTAGCTGCAAGAGTTGCTGATGTTGCAGTCAGAGTTAAAAAACCAACACAGGCTAATTTAATATTTAAGAAATTTGTTAATTTTCATAATCATATTTATGGATCATCAGATTATCTGCAAAAAAGTGGAATTCCAAGAAATGTTAATGATTTAGATAAACATGATTTAATTTGTTTTGGAGCTGGTTTACCATCCCCAATTTCTAATATTGATTGGATATTAAAAATTGGAAAAGAAGGTACAAAAAGAAGACCAAAATTTAGAGTAAACAGTATTTATGCGATGTCACTCGCAATTGAAAAAGGTGGAGGATTAGCATCTTTACCTGATTATATGGTTGCGGATAAACCTCAACTTGTAAGAGTGCTTCCAAATTTAGAAGGTCCATCGTATCAAACATATTTTGTTTATTCTGAGTCTTTTAAAAATGATAGGAGACTTGAAGTTTTTAGGGATTTTTTATTTAATGAAGCTAAAGATTGGCATTATTAGTCTTTGACTTAATTTTTTATTTTTGTATACCGTATTGACATTATGGGATATCCAAAAAAACACAGAGGTAGACGTAAAAGAGGTTCTAAATATAGAAGAAATAAAAAGCGTCAAAAGAAGAAATAATTAATACCTACCTTCTTTTTTAAAAAATAAGCCAATCTATATATATATAATGTTTAAATTTTTCACTGATCCAAAATGGTATGCATGGGCTTATATTGGTTCTGCAGTCATACTTACTTCAATATGGGTTCAAGTTCAGATAGACGTTCTAATAAACGAATGGTTTGGTGAATTTTATGACATGATACAAAAAGCACTGGGTACCCCGAACGCTATAACAATGCAAGATTACATGGGGGGTCTTTTAAGCTTTGCACAACTTGCTGCTATTTCAATTGCATTAGGACTAGCAATTTCTTTTCTTACTTCACATTTTCTTTTCAGGTGGAGAACTGCAATGGTTGAGTGGTATCATAGTGTTTATGATCAAGCTAGAACCATAGAAGGTGCTAGCCAAAGAGTTCAGGAAGACACCATTAAATTTAGTAGAATAATGGAAGGTCTTGGAACAAGTTTAATTGAATCAGTTTTAGTTCTTGTAGAATTTTTTCCACTCTTAATGACACTATCCATTGGTATTCCAATTTTATGGTTTGGCGATTGGCAATATGGATTGGTATCTGGAGCTTTCATTTGGGCAGTTGGAGGAACAGTTTTGATGATTGTTTTAGCATGGTTATTAAGGCTTGTTGGAATTGAATATGATCTTCAAAAAAAAGAAGCTGCTTATAGAAAAATATTAGTTATTGCTGAAGACGATGGAAGTATTAGGCCAAAATCTTTAGATGAACTATTCCAAGGTGTTAGACAGATTCATTTTAAGAGTTATCTTTATTATCTCTATTTCAGTATTGGAAGACTAGCATACTTACAAGCTAACGTACTTGCAGCTTATATTTTTTTAGCACCAGCAATTGTTGCAGGTGTAATGACACTTGGCGTTATGCAACAAATTATTCGAGCATTTGGAAGAGTTGAAGGTTCACTACAATATTTATTCAGAGCGTGGCCTACAATTATTGAATTAGCTAGTGTATATAAAAGATTAAGAGAATTTGAGAATAAAATAGAAAAAAACATCGAGGATGAAAAAACTGGTATAGTGCGCTAGTGATTTTTCTAGCCTTTATAATAATACCAATAATTGAAATAAGTATTTTTATAACAATAGGCTCCAGTATAGGAATTTTAAATACTATTGCAATTATACTAACCACTGCTTTGATTGGAATCTTTCTTGTTCGAAGACAAGGGATCAAATTATTATTTGATGCACAACGAAATTTATCACAAGGTATAATGCCCACTAAAGAAATAAAAGGGGGTATTTTCCTATTAATATCAGGATTACTTTTAATTACTCCTGGTTTCTTTACTGATTGTATTAGTTTTGCAGTCTTTTTAAAGCCAGTTCAAAATATAATTGCAACTCAAGCAAAGAAATATTTTAACTCACGTATTCGCTATTAACGTATCTATTTTTTTAACTAACTCTTTTAAAATTAAAATTAGTTTGTGATTTTCAGGATCTTCAATTTTTTTTAATGGCGGTAATACATTATTCCATTCAGGTATATTATCTACAATTGAAAAATAAGCCTTCATTAAACTAATAGGTTCATGTGTCGTAATCACTTGTCGTATTTTTTCAACAAGACTCTGTAATTCATTAAAATTTTTAATTGAGTTTTCATTTTTATAATTTTTCAAAATAAAGCTAAGTAATTTTCCACAGACATTTGTGCCCGCAGTAATTGCCCCAGCTCCTCCCCTTTTACTTATACTTAAAGCTAAACTATCATGACCACAAAATACTGAGAAATTATTGAAATATTTTATAACCTTCATCATACGATCACCATCACCACTCGAATCTTTTAATCCAACAATGTTATTTGGATACAATTTTAATAATGTTTCAATAGTTTTGAAGCTTATAGGAACATATGTATTTTGTGGTATATGATATAAAACATAATGAAGTTCACTATCGCCAACATTTTCAATTAAATAACGGTAATAATTTATTATACCTTCATCTGTTATATTTTTATAATAGAAAGGTGGTAGTAATAAAACTGCCCTTACTTTATGTGAGGCAGCATGTTTTGTCATATCAATTGCTTCTTTCAATGACGATGATCCAGTACCTGGCATAAGAATTTTAGGATCTATTCGATTTGAAATTAAAAAATCTATATGATCTTTTTTTTCTTGAACAGAAAAACTATTTGCTTCACCTGTAGTGCCAAAGATAGCAAGACCATCGTGCCCTTCTCTCATTAAATATTGACAATGACGTAGGTATAGATCTTTATTGATTGATAAATCACTTTTGACAGGTGTTAGTGCAGCACTGAAAACCCCAGATATTTTATGCATAAAAATATAATAAAATAAATCCTAGTAAAACTCTATAAATAATAAATATATTAAAGTTTGATCTTTGTATTATTCGCATCATAATATTGATTGATAATATTGCAGTAATACATGCAACAAATGACGCAAATAGTGATTGGTATAAATTTATATTTACCTGAGCATTATTCATTAAATCTAAACTTGTTAAAACTAAAGATGCTAGAATAATGGGAATTGATAAAAGCATAGAAAATATTGCTGCAGATGATCTATTTAAACCCAGAAAACGTGCTCCAGTAATTGTAACACCTGCTCTACTTGCTCCAGGTATAAAAGCTAGAATTTGAAATACACCAATGATAAAAGCCTGAACATAACTCATATTATCCCAGGAAGATATTTTCATCTTAAAATGATCTGCCACAAATAATAAAGCGGCAAATACGACACTTGTCACTGCAAAAACTTTAATTTCCCGGAAATATAATTGAACAAAGTCAAAAATAAAAAACCCAACTATAACAGCAGGTATTGTTGCAATAATAATTTTAATTAAGCTATTATTTTGAGAAAGCTGAAATGAAAAAAAATTCTTAACTAATGATATTATATGTGATCGTAGATAAATTATTACTGCTAATAAAGTCCCTACATGAACAGCAACATCAGTAAATAGACCTTGATCTTGCCAACTAATTAATTCGGATACAAGAACTAAATGCCCAGATGAACTAATTGGCAAAAATTCGGTAAAGCCTTGAACGATACCAATAATAAAATATTGAAGCTCAAACATTAACCAAAGATTATTTTGCTCAGCTCTTTACCACTTGGAAGGGGTTCAGCACTTTTATTAGAAAAATATTTCTCCATAAAATTTAAATAGATATTGTAATCTTTTAAAATTTGCATTTTTTTAGCTTTATTTTCATCATCACTTTCTTCCATTTTAACTAATTCCGTGTCGGTTTGAGACATTGCTTCGGGTATCGTAGTAAAAGGTCTTTCCTGATTAATAACCAGCCTTTCATGTAACTCCCGGTGGACCATTTTAAAATCATCTTTTGATAGAGTCTTTGGACTTTCATCAAATATAAGTCTTTTTAAAATAAAGTTTGCTCTTGGCTCTTTTATTGAGAGAGCTATTTTGTATTTTTCATTCCAATCATTTTGCTCATGAAATTTAGCTATTTCAGTTGATTGTTTAAAACCAAGAAATGCGTTTGCTGCACTCTCAGGAAATACATTATCTTGAGATTTTTCATCTTCTTTTTCAATACGTCTATCAATTTCCATTAGTTTAAATTTGTCTGCTAAATCTTTATTCTTAAAAACCACTTTAGCTCTTTCATTTAGAACTTCAGAACCAATTTCATCATAAGGCTCATAATTAGAAGCAATCTTACCTGGTAATATTATAGGATGCTGATTAGTAATCACGTATCTATTTTTCTTTTTTATAAGTTTTTTGAATTCTTCTGAATTAGCTTCGAGTAATGGTGTCGGATCATGAGCTAAATCAATCGTATGAAACCAACCATTATATTGAGACTCACATACCATTGACAAAGCTTGAAGTTTAATTCTTCCCCCAAAACTTGTCATAAAACAAAAACCTTTATTTTTATTTATATATTCAATGGCATCTTCTTTACTCATGGTCATTTGAAGCTGACTCCAATTAATTGTATCTGCTTCGTTGATAAATTTAGTAAGAGCAATGGATGTCTTAACATCTGAAAAAGCATCGTGAGCAAACTCAACAGGTAAATTATTCATCTCTGCAATTTTTTCTAACTTAAAACTTGGATTACCTCTTTCTGTTAATGGTGTTTTTATACTTGATGGATTGATGGCATATAAGCCTCTCGCTAAATTTAATGTATCACCCCTACTCTTTCTTGTTACATAAGGATAAAACATATGACTAAACAAATTGTATTCAAGAACTGATTCATCAAACTCTATTATGTTGTGTCCTATAAAAGTAGAACTTGGATCATCTTTTTTCCATTCATCAAAAGTTTCATTAATTTTTTTCATTAATTCGTAAGATGATTGAGGAGCATCAAGTGCCTCTCTCATACCTTTAAGTGTTGTTATTAATGCACCTGGTTGAGAAATCACCGATGTTCTAGGTCTACAAAACTCATTCATATTTTGATTTGTTTGATGAAATTTAGAATCAGTAACAATGGCAGCAATTTGCATTATCTGCTCCCATTTTGGTGTAGTACCAAAAGCAGTTGGGTATTCTTTCTTACCTCTTCCTGATGTTTCTAAATCATAAAATATATATTTTGACACTGATAAATAACCTTAGTGGTATTTATAGACTATTAATTATCTCTTTTGGACCAATAAAAATGATAGAAAAGAGTAGCTACGATAGCAACGAAAAGAGAAATAAAAGCTACATAAATTATAGTTGCGATTGCCCAGTAAGCTACAGCTATTAAAAGACCAATAGCTGTAATTCCAGCCCAAAAATAGATAAGTCTTTCTAAGAACAATTGCATAGAATATTTATACAGTATTTAGAGAAATTTTTCAATTTCCTCTCGAGAAGGCATGGAATTTGCTGTTCCAATTTTAGTCGTTGATAAACCAGCTGTAGCACTAGCAAATTTTAAAGCATCTTTAATATTTTGACCCTCAGTTAGTGCTGCAGCAAAACCAGCATTAAAAGCATCACCAGCGCCAGTTGTATCGACTACTGGATTTGAAAGATTAGCTATAGGTAAAGAAAATTTTTCATCACTATTAGCAAAGAAAGCTCCTTTTTCTCCAAGAGTAATAACAACATTTTTAATTCCTTTTTCTAATAATTGCATTGCAGCTTTTTCAGCATCCTCATTAGTTTCAACATTGTGATCCACATAAAAACTTGCTTCTGTTTCATTTGGTGTAAAATAATCAATCATTGAAAATAAAGATTCATCTATTTCAGCTGCTGGAGCAGGATTTAAAATTGTTTTTACATTTAAACTATGTGCTTTTTTTAATGCATAGGTAACAACTTCCTTTGGTGCCTCTAGTTGTGTAAGAAATATACTTGAGTTTTTAATTGTCTCTTCTGCTTTATCTATATCTTCAATAGTGATTGCACCTGCTGCCCCAGGAAAAACATTAATAGCATTAGCTCCTGTTCCTTCATTAACAAGTATGCCAGCTGCACCTGTTGAATGATCTTTTGAAATAATAACATTGCTATAATTAACACCAGAATTTTCATAAATCTCTGTTGCCATAGAGCCAAATTGATCGTCACCAATCTTTGAAATAAAAAAAGTTTTTGCACCAGCCTTAGCTGCAGCTACAGCTTGGTTTGATCCTTTGCCACCAGGACCAATAACAAAATTTTTACCAAGAATAGTTTCTCCCTCAACAGGAATTTTTTCTCCAAAAAAAACGAGATCAGCAACAAAAATACCAAGAATACTAATCGACATAATTATTTATCGATTATCCAAACAGTACCATCTGGTTTAATAACACCTTTTGTTAAAATAAAATTACAGTAAGGTCGTCTTTCACTTGTTGTAATATATGCATAGGTTGATCTTGATTGCTTATAAAATTCTTGTCTTTCATATGAACCAATTTTCCAATGGTCTCCTGATACTTCCTTAATTGCATCAATTACTTCTTTATTAGCATCATTAATTTCATCTGGTTGATTATCAACTTCCATTCGGTGAACAGCTGAGTCTACAAAACTGTCCAATGGAAAAACAGATAAAACAGCTTTCATAACAGTTGTCATATCTAAGCCGTCTAATCGATGAACTCTATTGTGGTTCGAATGAGCAGGATAATTAATATCGGATATAACAAGTCTATCACCATGACCCATTTCACGTAATGTTTTTAATATATCAGGACTTAAAATAGGATCGACGTTAATTAACATGTTTTTAGTATATCACTCTCCGTACGGGATCCAAATATTTTTTACTTGTGTACTTTGATATAAAAACTCTTCTAAGAAATCTTCTTCTTTCGAAGACCAATCAAGATTTTTTGATTGTGGACACCAAGTTCTTTTTAAATTTGATGTTGTGCTTTGAATAAACTTGAGACGCTCATTATTATTTTCACTAAAAAACCAAATACCATCAATATTTTCATGTTCAGATAAGATTTTATTCAAACTATTTTGTTTAGTCGTAAGGATATTAATATACCCAGCTGGAACATCAGAAGTTTCAAGTAGTTGATACAATTCTGTTGCTAAAAGAGATGTCTTTTGTCCTGGAACAATAATACTAGCATTTCCTGCTGCAAAATTTGATCCCAATGTAGTTATTAAACTTAATAGTGGATAATCATCATTTAAAATATTTGCAACAACGCCTATCGGTTCTTTAACAGCTAGTGTTAAGCCTCTTATAGGAGGATTATGTATAGAGCCTTCAAACTTATCAGCCATAGCACCGTAATAAAATAATCTTTCTATTGATTGATCAAATTCTTTTTTGGCATCTTTTTGTGAAATACCAATTAAAGAAGACAGCAAATTAGAAAAGGTAGTTTTTCGATTTTGCAAATTTTCTGCTAAGTAAAAAAGAATTTGAGCTCTATTAAAGTTAGTAGAAGATTTGCTAACTGCTTTAGAAGCAGCCTCAACGGTGTCTCTTACATCTTTGCGATTTGCGTTTGGAACATCACAAATAAAATTATTATGAGCATCATAAGAAGAAAAGGAATAACCACTATCAGGTCTTTTTTGTTTACCTCCAATATATAATTTTGGAGTTCTGTCGATAGAATTAGATGATTGACCTTTAGATGATTTTTTTCCTCTTTTAGCCTTAGAAAGAGGAAGTGGTAATTTTGAATACGCTCTAATACCTTCAGAACCACCTTCTCTTCCAAAACCACTTTCTTTGTATCCTCCAAAACCACACGAAGCATCAAATAAGTTTGTAGAATTTATCCAGATGACTCCAGCTTTTACTTTTGGAGCAATATCTAAAGCTAAGTTAATATTTTCAGACCAAATACTTGCCGCAAGTCCGAATCGAGTATTATTTGCAATGGATACAGCTTCACTAGGTGTTCTAAACGTCATTGTTGTTAAAACTGGACCAAATATTTCTACTTGAGCAATAAAAGATGACGGCGTTACATTTGTGAATAAAGATGGAGGATAAAATAAACCATTAGTTGGACATGACCATGAAGGTTGCCATAATTTATTTCCATCTTTTTGTGCTTTATTTACAAAAGAATTAATTTTTTTAAGTTGTACTGGTGCAACTATAGCGCCAATATCAATAGACTTATCTAATGGATCACCAACGCGAAGTTTTTCCATTCTTTTCTTAAGTTTTTGGATAAATTTTTTCTCGATACTTTCTTGTACTAAGAGTCTTGATCCTGCACAACATACTTGGCCTTGGTTAAACCAAATCGCATCAACAACACCTTCTACAGCACTATCTAAATCAGCATCTTCAAAAACAATGAAAGGAGATTTACCTCCAAGTTCCATTGTCATTTTTTTATCTGGATTAGTATTTGTTTGAATTATTTTTTTTCCAACTTCAGTCGATCCAGTAAAGGCAATTTTTTTAATATCTTTATGCGATGTTATATGTTGACCAGTAGAACCATCTCCCGTAATAATATTAATTACACCTTGTGGAATTTTAGCTTTCTGACAAAGTTCAGCGAAATAGAGTGCGCTAAGAGAAGTATATTCTGCTGGTTTTAAAACTACTGTATTTCCAAGAGCGATTGCAGGGGCAATTTTCCAAGCTAACATTAATAAGGGAAAGTTCCATGGTATAATTTGCCCTACGACACCAATAGAATTATCAGAATTATTTGTATTCCTAGCAGACCATCCTGCATGATAATAAAAATGTCTTGCAACAAGTGGAATATCTATATCTCTTGTTTCTCGTATTGGTTTACCATTATCAATAGTCTCTAAAACAGAAATAAACCTAGAATTTTTTTGTATGAGACGTGCAAGGGCATATAAATATTTTGATCGATCAAACGATGAAAGTTTTGACCATTTGACATGAGCTTTTTTGGCAGCACTTACAGCAGCATTTACATCTTTTTTTGAAGCAACAGACAATGTTGCTATTTTTTTATTTGTAGAAGGGTTAATTATATTTAATTTTTTTGAGCTAGACGATTTTACAAATTTACCATTAATAAAATGATTATTTGGATTTTTTAAATTTTTTATCCAACTATTAACTTCTTTGCTGTCTTCTGGTGCTGGCCCATAAGATATATTTTGAAAATTTTTAATAACTTTATCCATATTATCCTATTGCTAGTTTCTCTTTATTTGCGTACCTGCCACTTGTGTAGTGATAGAGTTGTCTTTCTATATCAATTAATAAACTAGAGGCACCAATTCGCAATAATTTAGGATTAACCCATTCAAATCCTAGCTCTTCAGCAACCAAAATTAAAAATTCTAAAACAGATTTAGCTGTTGATATTCCACCTGCAGGTTTAAAACCAATCTTTTTTCCAGTTTTTGTATAAAAATCTCTAATCATTCTCAACATGACAAGACTATTATTTAAGTTAGCGTTTATACTTTCTTTTCCTGTTGATGTTTTAATAAAATCGGCACCAGCCATCATACAGACTAAAGATGCCTTTGCTACATTTCGAAGAGTCTCAAGATCACCAACACCAAGAATAGCTTTAATTTTTGTTTTACCTGCGGTTTCTTTAAAACTGCGAACCTCATCATATAATTTTTTCCAATTATTTTGGAGTACGTATCCTCTATTGATAACAATATCTATTTCATCAGCGCCATCTTTGATAGAGTCAGAAATTTCTTTTTTTCTAGTTGTATAAGATGATAAACCTGCAGGAAAACCTGTAGAGACTGCAGCAATTGGGAGTTTATTTTGAATAATTTTTGTACAATCTTTTATTAGATGGTGATAGACACATACGGCTCCAACTCTTATTTCATTTTGATCTAACCCTAAATCGTGAAGAATATAATCATCAATCGGATTAAGAGCTTTATTGCATAATCTTTCAACTTTTCCAAAAGTATCATCGCCACTAAGTGTGGTAAGATCGATTAAAGTAATAGCTTTTAACAACCAGGCAACTTGAAATTCCTTTTTTACAGTTCTTCTTTTAGTCAAAGTGGATGTTCGACGTTCTACAGCACTTAAATTAATCTGTGTATTATTCACCCAGCTTGTATCTAAGTTATAAAATATTTTCTTTGTCATCCAATTAAATTTTTTCGTCTGTTATTGGTCTATTCAGCAAATTACTTAACTCTTCTTTTAAATCATGTTGCTTATAAAGTATATTGTATACGGACTCCATAATTGGCATATCAATTTTATTTTTTTTTGAAATATTATAGACAGCTTTAACTGTATAATAACCTTCTGTTACCTCTTGCGATTGTAAAAGATCTAAAAAATTATCGTATTTTGAAGAAGCTAATTTAATACCAAATTGTGTATTGCGAGAGTTTGTAGAGCTGCATGTTAAAATCAGATCACCAAGCCCAGATAAACCAAATAATGTATTTTTATCAGCTTTAAATTTTTTTGCGTATCGTGTCATTTCTGCAAAAGATCTAGATATGAGTGCACTTTTTGCATTTTCACCTAAATTTAACCCTTCTGAAATACCTGCAGCTATTGCATAAATATTCTTTAACGAACCACCTATTTGCGTTCCAATTAAATCATTTGAATAATAAATTCTAAACTCTTTGTTAGGTATAAGTTTAGAAATATTATCAAAATCTTTTTTATCTTTTGTAGCAAGTGTTACTGCAGTTGGCAAACCCTGAGATACTTCATTAGAAAAAGATGGCCCTGATAAAATACTAATTGATTTAAAAGGTATTATTTCTTTAAATACATCAGTTAAATATTTAGATGAAGTTATCTCAATTCCTTTGGAACAAATAATAATATGATGATCTTTATTATGTAAAGAAGGTTCTTTAATTACCTCTCTAATATTTTGCGCAGGTAAAGTAATGAATAAATATTTTACCTTTCTTATATCTTTTAAAGTTGAAGTAGCTGAAACTTTATCATTGAAAGAACTATATTTTAATTTTGGATTTAATTTATGCTCATTTATTGATTTAACAATATTTTGATCTCTAGAATAAATAAGGACTTTATTTTTACTTAGTACTCTTGCGAGAGCACTTCCCCAGACGCCACCTCCAAGAATTCCAATAGTCATAAATTTGATCTTTATCTGGTGAGGTAAATGAAGTCAATTTGTGGTTTTTGGCTTAATCATTGGGTAATTTTATGCAAAAAACTGCATGATTGATTTTTATAACTAGTATATGAGGTAAATTATAAAAAAGTATACTTTTTTGGAGGAAATATGAAAAAATTACTTCTTGCTGTTATTGTAAGTTTGTCGACTGTAACGACTGCTGCAATGGCAGAAATTAAAGTAGGAATTATTCTTGGTTTTACAGGACCAATTGAATCTTTAACTCCTGCTATGAGAGATGGTGCTAGAATGGCTTTTGATGAAGCATCAAACTCTGGAAACCTATTAGGTGGCGAAACAGTTACTATCCTAGAAGCTGACTCAACTTGTGTTGATTCTGCAGCTGCAACAGCTGCTGCTGAAGGATTGGTAGCTGATGGCGTTACTGCTATTATGGGTGCTGACTGTTCAGGTGTAACAGGTGCAATCAATGCTAACGTTGCTGTACCAAATGGTATCTTAATGGTATCTCCATCTGCTACTTCACCAGGTCTAAGTAAAGTTCCTGATAATGGAACTTTTTGGCGTACTGCTCCATCCGATGCAAAAGGTGGTCAAGTATTAGCTAAACTTGCTTTAAGTAGAGGAATTGAAAGTATTGCGGTAACGTATACTAACAATGACTACGGAAAAGGTTTAGCTGAAGTATTTGAAGCTTCATTTGCACGTGGTGGCGGAACTATTACTGCCTCTGCTTCACACGAAGATGGAAAAGCAGATTATTCATCAGAAGTTGGTGTTCTTGCATCAGCTGGTGGAGACGCTCTTCTAGTAATAGGTTATATTGATGATGGTGGAAAAGGAATGATTGAAGCATCTTTAGACTCAGGTGCATTCGACACTTTTGTTCTATCTGATGGTATGATTGGTCAATCCATTGTAGACAACATTGGTTCAGATTTAGAAGGTTCATTTGGTTCAATGCCAGGTGCAATTTCAAAAGGTTCAGCAAAGTTTGGTGAACTAGCAGCTGCTAAAGGCATGGATGGAAGTGCTCCATATGTTGGAGAATCTTATGATGCTGCAGCAATTATTGCTCTAGCAATTCAAGCTGGTGGATCTGCTGATAAGCAATCAATCCTAAACAATATTGCTAAAGTATCTAACGCTCCAGGTATTGTAATTAACCCTGGTCAATTATCATACGGCTTACAAATGTTAGCTGCAGGTAAAGATATTGATTACCAAGGTGCAACAGACGTAGAATTTAATGCGTTTGGTGATGCTGCTGGTGCATTTAAAGAGTTAGAAGTTAGTGGTGGCGAATTCGTTACTGTTGGTGCTCTTTAATAATTAGCTTAATATATTTTACAAAACCCCAGTTTTATACTGGGGTTTTTTTATTTGATAAAAAATTAATAATGCTAGAATGAAATAATTATGTCTGTAATAGAATGTAATTGTGAGAAATGTAAAATTTTCTTAAATGAAAATAAAGTTTACTACTCTTTATTTTGTGGTTGTGAAGATTGTCGTCAAGCTGGACAATGGGGACATTCTAAGGGTGGTCCTTTACCTGATAAATTACAAAAATTAATTTATGTTCGATCTGATATAAAAGATGTTGAGGGAATAAAATATATGCACGCATATCAATTACGTGATAATTCAAGTTCAACAAGAATATATTGTAAAGAATGCCATAGTATTATTGGAATAGATCATATTAATTATAAAGATATAGTATTCATGCTCATCCCTAAATTATGCAAAACAGACTTAGATCTTAGCATTAAGCCTGTTGCTGCTATCTTTATGAATGACTATCCTTACAGAGATTTATCAATGATAGGTGATGGTGTCTTATTTTTGAAAGATTTTAAAGATGAAAATATTAACAAAAAATATAATGCACTAATGAGCCCACTGAGAGCAAAGTACCTAAAACCTAAAGGAATTAGCTTTAAACAGTTAATAAAAAAAGTGGAAGGTGTAACTATTTTAAATTTAAAAAAAGGTGAAGAAATTTTACTTCCTTAAATTAAGAGTGTCTAACTTTTTCAGGAATTATTCCTTTAGGCCTGTATCTTAAAATCAATAATAAGATTAATCCCATAAATAAGTATCTAAAGTAAGGAACACTATCTAGTAAATGAAGCTTTAAAGCATTAGTTGGTTCTAATCCTGCTGTAAGTTGATTAATAATAAATGTTGTAAGTGGTGCTGCTTCGATCCAAGAAAACCAAATAACAAAACCACCAAATATAGCTCCTAAATTATTTCCACTACCTCCAACAATAACCATGATCCAAATAATAAAAGTAAAACGAAGAGGCCTATATCCTGATGGAGTAAATAATCCATCTAAAGTGACAAGCATTGCCCCAGCTACTCCTACAATTGCAGCCCCTATTACGAAAATAATTAAATGTTGTTTTACGACATCCTTTCCCATTGCATTTGCTGCTGTTTCATTATCTCTTATAGCTCTCATCATTCTTCCCCAAGGAGATAACTGAGCTTTATTTGCAAAGTAAAAAATGATGAACATTACAATTAAAAATAAAACAGCATAAGATAATTTTACAAATATTCCTGAGCCATCAATAATGAGATTATTTAAAACTTGCTGTCTATCACTCACATCAACAATATTATTTAATTTTGAGGAATTAAGGTATGTAATTAAATTTATGAACCAATCTGTATTTTGTAAATTAATTTCATATGGAACTGGTCTTTTTAATCCAATAACGTTTTTGACACCTCGAGAAAGCCATTCTTCATGTTTTAAAACACTCACTACTATTTCAGAAATACCAAGAGTTACAATTGCCAAATAATCAGATCGTAATCCAAGGGCAACTTTACCAATGATAAAGGCAACACCAGCAGCAAAAAATCCTCCAACAATCCAGGAAAATATTATTGGTAAACCAAGTCCGCCTAAAAAACCTGCAATAGCAGGATTAACATCCTCAATACTCTCAGTTGCATCTAAGTAAAAATGTCTGATTACTAAAATACCAAAAATGATAAATATAGTATTAAAAATATACCTGTTTCTTTTATCTTTTACCGTCTTATTAATGTACATGACAGCAGTTACTAAGATAACAAGCAAAACAAAACTAACACCAATGCCGGTACCACCTGCTTTCCATGATTCGGTTATAGGAGGATAAGAAACAATGACAG
This sequence comes from uncultured Alphaproteobacteria bacterium, assembly GCA_902514875.1. Classification (GTDB taxonomy): domain Bacteria; phylum Pseudomonadota; class Alphaproteobacteria; order HIMB59; genus CACPNW01. Next base: position 44,296 of record CABXSY010000005.1, read on the forward strand.
CTGCAAGACCTCCCATAGCAAGAAAACCCATTACACCAAAATTAATAACGCCAGCATAACCCCATGAAATATTAACTCCCATCGTCATAATGGCTGAGATAATACACATATTTAAAATTACTAAACTAACTGACCAACCTTGAATAAATCCAACAAAAATAAACAAAGAAACCATTATAGCAATTGCTACCCATTCATATTTCTCAAATTTCATCACAAGACTCTTCCTTTAAATATACCTGATGGCCTTATTAATAAAACGATGACCAAAATTGAGAAAGATACAGCAAATTTATAATCTGTAGATAGTAGTTGTACTAAACCTGAAGGCTCTAATGAACTTGGTAAAATATATACAAAAAATTTCTTATAAGCGTAGGTAACCATTATTTCAGAAAAAGCGATTACGTAACCACCAACTACTGCACCAAAAGGACTACCGATACCACCGACAATCGCAGAAGCAAATATAGGTAAGACTAAGTTTAAATAAATAATTGGTTTGTAACTTTTATCTAAACCATACAAAGTACCAGCGACACAGGCAAGAACTCCAACAATGACCCAAGTAATGAAAACAACTCTGTCAGGGTTAATACCAGATAATAATGCTAAATCTTCATTGTCAGAAAAAGCTCTCATTGATTTTCCAGTTTTTGTTTTTTGTAAAAACCAAAACGTAAATGTTAATAAAGCTATAGTAATTAATATTGTTATAACTTGAGATGACTTTAAGGCTAAACCTTCATTTAAACCCGTAATTACTTTGAATTGTTTGGCCTTGATGATAAATTTTTGACCATCAGAAAATTTAATTGTTTCTGTTCCAATAATAATTCTAATTATAGCATTAATTACAAACATTAACCCAATAGAGACCATTGCTAAAACAACTGGAACACTTTTTTGATACCTATAATACTGAAAAACAAATTTATCTGAAATAATGCATAAAATGATAGTAGCTACTATACCAATGGGTAGAGCAATTAAAGCTGTGGGTAAAATTCCTAATCCAATATTTTGTGATTGAAAAAACCAAGTAAATAAAATTGTTATCATCGCTCCAAATGACATGATTTCTCCATGGGCAAAGTTTGCAAAACGCAGAATAGCGTACACAAAAGTAACACCAAGTGCACCAATTGCTAATTGAGAACCATATGTTATTCCAGGTATGATAATAAAATTAAGAAGGACAATAACAGAGTTTAAAAAATCAATCATTTAGCCTCCTAAGAAAGACTTTCGAACTTCTGGGTTATTTAAAAGCTCTTCTCCTGAGCCTTCATGACTATTTTTTCCATTTACTAAAACATATCCTCTATCAGCAATACTGAGTGCTTGTTTAGCATTTTGTTCAACCATAAGTATTCCAACACCAGTTTTACAAACTTCAATTATTCTAGAAAATAACTCATCCATAACAATTGGTGAAACACCAGCAGTTGGTTCATCCAACATTAATATATTAGGACTAGTCATTAATGCTCTTCCAAATGCAACTTGCTGCCTCTGACCACCTGATAACTCTCCAGCACTTTGATTTCTTTTTTCTTTAAGAATTGGAAAAAGATCATAAATATCATTTATCGTATGAATAATATCATCATCTCGTAAAAAACCCCCCATTTCTAAATTTTCTTCTACTGTCATACCTGTAAATACATTGTTTGTTTGAGGAACAAATGCCAATCCCAGGTTAATTCTATTTTGAGGTAACATTGAAGAAATTTCTTTTTTGGAATATTCTACGGATCCGGATGTTAAACTTAGCATACCAAGTAAAGCTTTCATTGCTGTTGATTTACCTGCTCCATTTGGACCAACTATAACAACAATTTCACCTTCATTTACTTCTACATTGATATCTTTAATAATATCAACCCCTCCATATCCAGCAGTTAAGTTTTTACCTTTTAAATTATTCATAAAATTTTAATCCTTATTAATACCTTTACCTAAATATGCTTCTATAACTGTGTCGTTATTTTTAACTTCTTCAAAATTTCCTTTATATAAAACTGAGCCTTCGGCCATGACTATTACAGGGTCACAAATTTTTTGGATAAGATCCATATCATGCTCAATAACAAAAAAAGTGTAATTTTTTTCTTTATTCAATCGTAAAATAGCATCTGTAATTTCATTAAGAAGTGTACGATTAACACCTGCTCCTACTTCATCAAGTAAAACTATTTTTGGATCAACCATCATAGTTCTCCCTAATTCAAGTAATTTTTTTTGACCCCCAGATAAATTACCTGCTAATTCTTGAGTTAAATGAGTTAGATTTAAAAAATTAATTACCTCAATTGCTTTAGCTCTTATTTCTTCTTCTTGCTTTTTTACTTTTGCGTTACTTAAAAGAGCGTATGATAATTTTTCACCAAATTGATTTGGTGGCACCATCATTAAATTTTCAAGAACAGTTAAGGTTGAAAACTCATGGGCAATTTGAAAAGTTCTTAGAACTCCCTTTTCAAACAATTCATGAGGTTTTAAAAAAGAAATATCTTCATTATTAAGAATTATATTTCCGTCATCTGGATCATATAATCCTGCAATAGTATTAAATAATGTAGTTTTTCCTGCTCCATTTGGACCAATTAAACCTGTAATTGAGCCCATTTCAACTTTCATTGATGCGTTATGAACTGCTTTTAATCCTCCAAAAAATTTATTAACATTATTTATTTCAAGCATTATGCAATTTTTTTAAATTTCCATTCAATTCTGCATTAAGAACTAATCCTAGAGATATAATTATAGCAAGCATTGCTGATCCCCCATAAGAAACTAAAGGTAATGGAATTCCAACAACTGGCATTAATCCAGATACCATAGATATATTCATTATCACATATATAAATAAGTTGCTGCCAACGCCTATAGAAAGAATTCTACCAAAAATATGATTTGATTTAATACTTATATAAAAACAGACTGATATTATTAAGAGAAAAAGTAAAATTATAAACATAGTTCCAATAAAACCAAATTCTTCCCCAATTAACGTAAAGATAAAATCAGTTTGTTTTTCAGGTAAATACTGTAGATAAGATTGAGAACCCTCTAAAAATCCTTTACCAGTCAGACCGCCAGACCCTAAAGCAATTTTAGATTGAATAAGTTGATATCCTCTTCCAAGAGCATCAGCTTCAGGATTTAAAAAAGAGAAAATTCTATCTTTTTGATATGGCTGTAAGTAATTTAAAGATAAAGGGATTGAAAAAATTAAAACAAAAAATCCTAATACAAACTTCCAAATTCTTATTCCACTTGCAAATAGAATAAGAATTCCAAGCGTCGCTATGCTTAAAGCAGTTCCAAGATCTGGCTGAATAACAACTAAAGCAAATGGTAAAAATAAAATTAAAATCGGAAAAAATAAATTTTTTATTTGCTTAATTTCATCAAATTTTAAATCATGATAAAATCTTGCTAAAGCTAATATTATAGTTATTTTTATTAATTCTGAAGGCTGAATGCTAAAACCAAATATATTTATCCATCTAGTTGCGCCCTTACCAAAAACACCTATTAATTCAACTGATAGCAAAAGTAGCAATGATAAAATGAAAAAGATATAAGCAAATTGATAAATAAATTTAATATTTATTAAAGCCAAGATAATTGCTAAGAATAAAAAAAATGCTAATCTAATTAAATGTCTTGATGCCCAAGGATTATATGATCCTCCTGCTGCAGAATATAAACCTGCTGCACCAATAAAAGAAATTAATATTATTAAGAAAATCAATAAGTAATTTAAGTTTTGAATTTTATTTATCATTAAATTTCTAAATTTTTTGTAAATTGAAAAATTTCTTTTGCTATTGGCGCTGCAGTTGATGCGCCTGAACCTCCATGCTCAATAACAACTGAAACAGCGTATCTAGGCTTTTCAACAGGCATATATCCAACAAATAAAGCATGATCTCTTTTTTTCCATTCTACTTCTTTTTTCCTAAAATCTTCACTTTCTCTTTCTGCTACAGTTATTCTTCTAACTTGAGATGTTCCTGTCTTGCCTGCAAAAGTTGCAGACGCAGATCTCGAATTATAAGCTGTACCACTGGGCTCATTAACTACTTTAAACATAGAAGTTTTAATGATTTTAATTGCATTTTGATATTTTGCCAATTTTTCAAATTCAATGTCATTATTTTGTTTTATAATATTTGGTTTTATATTTTTTCCATTAGAAGCAATAATTGAAGTCATTACAGCAAGTTGTAGTGGATTAGTTAATACAAATCCTTGACCAATAGCAGAGATTAGAGTCTCTCCAGGATACCAACTTTCATCAAATTTTTTCTTTTTCCAATCACGTGAAGGAATAATTCCTTTTTTTTGATTAGGTAGGGGGACATCATATATTTTACCTAAACCAAAATCTTCAGCAACTCTAGCAATTTTATCTATCCCAATTTTTTTTGAGATTTCATAGAAGAAAACATCACATGATTCTTTAATTGCATTACTAACATTCATCGAGCCATGACCATTATTTTTCCAACAATGGTAAAGTCTATCACCTAAACTGATTTTTCCACTACAAAAATGTTTCGTATTTGTATCGATAATCCCATGGACTATCCCCGCTATAGCAACAACCATTTTAAAAGTTGAGCCTGGAGCATATAAACCTTGAATAGATCTATAAGTGAGTGGCGACAGTTCGTTTTCTAAAATTGAATCCCAATATTCCTTATTGGGTTTTTGTATAATTTTATTTGGATTATAAGATGGAGTGGAGGCCATACATAATATATTACCATTGTTAATATCCATAAGTACTACAGATCCAGCTTTGTGTTCTTTTAATAAATTTAAAGCATATTCTTGAATTCTAAGGTCGATAGTTATCTGAATGTCATTTCCCTTCTGACTATCTTGCCTTGATATTTCACGAATTACTCTTCCATAAGAATTAACTTCAATCTCTCTTTGTCCAGATTTGCCTATTAAATTAGGGTTAAAACTTTTTTCAATACCATCTTTCCCTATCTCTAAATTAGGCATATTTGAAATAAAAGGTAATTCAACTTCTTCTCGATTAGGTTTGTTTGTATATCCTATCAAATGTGAAACAGTATTATCAAACTGATAAGTTCGCATATAATCTTGAGAAATAAATATACCCTCAATATTAAGTTTATTTGATTCTATTATTTCAAGTTGTGACCAACTAATATTTTCTAAGACTTTTATTTTTTGAAATTTTTTAACTTTTTTTGATAATTCTAGTATTTTCCTTCTATCACTAAAATTTATTTTTATAATTTGATTTAATTCATTTAAAGTTTTATCTATATTCTTTGTATTTTCAGGGATTATGTATACGTCAAATACTTTTATATTAGATGCTAATACGTTGTTATTAGTATCGTAAATCTTACCTCTAACAGGGTATATAATCTCTATGTCTATTTGATTATTTTTTGAAAGAGTTTTATATTTTTGTGAATCTTTTATTTGAATATCATATAATCTCCAGCCTACAATTCCAAAAAAAGATACTTTTAACAAATATAATAAAAAAGTTCTTCTATTTAGAACTGAATATTGTTTTTTATCATCTGAATAGAACATTCACTTATCCAATTTAGTAAAAAAAAATATACTAGGAATAAAAATAATTAAAGAAATTAAAAAGAAATTAAAAAAAGAACTTATATTAAATTTATAATTGTGTATTAGGTTTGACAGAATTTGTTCAATTAAAAGCAAAGAAATTAATGTTATAAAATAAATAAATATAATTTGATACGAAGATAATCTAATTAAAAATTTTCTTAGCAATAAAAAAAAGATTAAAAGAGATAAAAAAGTGATTAAATGAGCTCCAATATTATTTAGTAATAATATATCAAATAAAATTCCATATATCAAAGCTACAACATAAAGATAATAATGGTAATGATAAAATATTATATAAATTAAAGTTAAATGAAATAGTATGTAAAATGCATTATTCACATTAGGAAATAAAATAAAGGAATTTACAGAAATTGAGAAACTTATAATTAAGATAATATTTAGTTTAGAGGAGGAATTAAGAAATTTGGAAAACTCCATTATTTTGAAGTAACTATTTGTACATAATCAATATTTGCAAAATCTACAAAGGGCAGCACAAAAAATCTATTTTTTTCAACTTTAGCAACTTTACCAACTAATAAATCTACAGGAAAAATTTGAGCAGTACCACTTGTAACCACAATATCTCCCAATCTTGGCATTTTATTCTCTTTCACAAAAGAGCTTACTAGATATTTTCCATCTCCATTTCCAGTAAGTAATGAAAAAATTTCATCAGATATAGATTTTACAGAAATAGATAAATTTGGATCAGTTAATAATATTACTCGAGAATTTTTAGCAGTTGTGTCGATTATCTTTCCTATTACTCCTCTTTCATTAATAGCAGACATATTTTTCTTAATTTTATCTTCGTAACCAGCATTTAAATTTATTAACTTACTGTATATAGTATCATTTCTATTTATAAGTGACGCTGTTTTGATTAAAGTTAAATTATTATCAGTTGCATTTAATAATTTTTTTAAAACTTTATTCTCTCTTGAATTTTGTATTGCTAATGTTTGCCATTTTTTTAGACGTATTATTTCTTCTTGAAGAATTTTATTTTCAAATTTTAAACTTCTAAACTGATTATATTCGTCAATAAAATTTGAAAATACATTTATTGGTGCTGTGATAAATCTTGTAATAGGTATGATTACTGAGCTAGATATATTTTTAACTCCGTTAATAATATAGTAATCAGTCTTTGAAAAAAAGACTAAAAGAAACGACAGGGTGACAACAGAAATTATTGTGAAGTTTTTTATAAATCTTGATAAATGAAAAACTTTTATTTGGAACTTTGGAGCCATTTTAATTTTTAATCAGAGGCAAACACATCGCTCAGTTTTGATTTTTCTTCAAGTGCTTGGCCAGTACCCATTACAACACACAAAAGAGGATCTTCTGCTATTGAAACTGGCAAACTTGTTGATCTTCTTAATACTTTATCAAGATTATGCAAAAGAGATCCGCCTCCTGTTAACATTATACCTCTTTCAACGATATCGGCAGATAATTCAGCAGGTGTCTTTTCTAAAGCTCTTTTAATTGTATCAATAATTTGAGCAACAGGTTCTGCAAGGGCCTCGGCAATTTGTCTCTGAGAAATAGAAATTTCTTTTGGTAGACCTGTAATTAAATCTCTACCTTTGACACTCATACTTCTACCATCTCCATCATCTGGTGGGCTAGCAGAACCTATATCTTTTTTCATTCTTTCAGCTGTAGTTTCTCCAATTGCTAATTTATGAGTTGTTCTCATATATTCCATTATTGCTTCATCAAATCGGTCTCCAGCAGCTTTTACTGAAGTAGAATTAACAACACCTCCAAGAGATAAAACTGCTACCTCTGTTGTTCCTCCACCAATATCAACAACCATTGAGCCTGTTGGTTCTGCAACTGGCAGTCCTGCTCCTATTGCAGCCGCAACTGGCTCTTCAATTAAATAAACTCTTCTGGCACCAGCAGCATCAGCTGACTCTCTAATTGCTCTTCTTTCTACATTTGTTGCTCCAGAAGGTACACATATTACTATTTGAGGGTTTGATATAGATCTGCCTTTGTGGACTTTTTTAATAAAACTTTTAATCATTTGTTCAGCAACATCAAAATCAGCTATTACACCATCTTTCATAGGACGTATGGCTTGAATTTTTCCTGGAGTCCTTCCAAGCATTTGTTTAGCTTCGTTGCCAACTGCTAAAACTTGAGTTCTTCCATCATTTTCTATTGTTGCGACAACTGAAGGTTCATTAAGAATAACACCTTCACCTTTAACATATACTAGCGTATTTGCCGTACCTAAATCAATAGCCATATCTTTAGAAAATAAATTAAAAAAACGATCGATTAACATTAATTAAACTCCTTCTATTATTAAACTTGCTGCATTCTCTTTAATAGATTTGGATTTTTTAAAGATCAATCTGTTTAATGCATTGATATAAGCTTTAGCTGATGCAACAATAATATCAGGATCACTTCCTTTTGCTTGTGATGATAAATTATCATCTTCAAGTCTGACAGTAACTTCTCCCTGAGCATCAGTACCTGCTGTAATTGCATTTACTTGATAAAGCTTAAGCCTAAATTCTGTATTAGTGAGTTTTTTTATTGCATTAAATGTAGCATCAACAGGACCATTACCACTAATTTTAGTATTTTCCACTTTATCGTTAATTTCTATTTTTAATTTAGCTTCAGCTTTTTCAACAGATCCAGCATTTACTTCTAAAGATACAAATTTAATATGTTCATCATATGACGAAGTTCTATCTTCTGCTAATGCTATTAAATCTTCTTCAAAAATTTCTTTTTTCTTATCAGCTAAATCTTTAAATCTTCCAAATAATTCCATCAAAGCATTATCACCTACTTCATAACCTAGTTCTTTTAATTTTTCTGAAAAAGCATGTTTACCTGAGTGTTTTCCAAGAACTAGTGAAGATTTATTAAGCCCTATTGACTCAGGTGTCATTATTTCATACGTTCCGGCATGTTTGAGCATACCATCTTGATGTATTCCTGCTTCATGAGCAAAAGCATTTGCACCTACTATCGCTTTATTTGGTTGAACTGGGAAACCTGTTATTGATGATACTAATCTAGAAGCTTTCATAATAGACTCTGTTTTAATGTCTGTATGAAAAGGCATTAGATCTTTTTTTACTTTTAAAGTCATAACTATTTCTTCTAATGATGAATTGCCAGCTCTTTCACCCATTCCATTAATTGTACACTCAACTTGTCTTGCACCCTCTTTAATAGCTGCAACATTATTTGCTGAAGCTAAACCTAAATCATTATGTGTGTGAGTTGAAAGAATTACTTTATCAATATTTGGAACATTATTTTTTACATTTTTAAAAATTTTACCAAACTCTTCTGGTAACGTATAACCAACAGTATCAGGGATATTAATAGTTGAAGCACCAGAACTAATTGCAAGCTCAATACATTTATATAAAAATTCTAATTCTGATCTTCCACCATCTTCACAACTCCACTCAATATTATTACAAAGATTTCTTGCGTGAGATACAGTCTTTTGAATAGCCTCTAAAACTTCTTCTTCAGTTTTCTTTAATTTATACTTCATATGTAAAGGACTTGTTGCAATAAAAGTGTGAATTCTTGGAGATTTAGCATGTTGTACAGCTTCCCAAGCACGATCAATATCCTTAAAGCTCGCTCTCGCTAAACCGGCAATAGTTGAATTTTTTACAAACTTACTAACTTCAGAAACTGCTTCAAAATCTCCATTTGAAGCAATTGGAAACCCTGCTTCGATAATATCAACATTCATAGAGTCAAGTACTTCAGCAATTTGAAGTTTTTCATCTAAATTCATTGAAGCGCCTGGAGACTGCTCTCCATCTCGAAGAGTTGTATCAAAAATATAAATTTTTTCAGTCATTTGCTTAATTATACACTAATCAAAATTTTATTAAACTTTCATCTAGTTTTTAGATTTATCAACCATTTTTCCTTCAGCAATCCATGGCATCAAAGTTCGCAACTTTTCTCCGACTGCTTCAATTGGGTGTTCAGATTGTTCTTTTCTCATTACTTTAAATTTAGTTTGACCACTCTGATGCTCTTGCATCCATTCTTTAGCAAATTGACCAGATTGAATTTCTGAAAGAATTTTTTTCATTTCTTTTTTTGTTTCATCAGTAATAAGTCTTGGACCTCTTGAATAATCTCCATACTCCGCTGTATTTGAGATTGAATACCTCATGTTTGCCATTCCACCCTCGTACAAAAGATCAACAATAAGTTTAACTTCATGAAGACATTCAAAGTATGCCATTTCAGGAGCATATCCAGCTTCAACAAGAGTTTCATAACCTGCCAAGATTAAATGTGTTAAACCCCCACATAAAACAGATTGCTCTCCAAAAAGATCTGTTTCACATTCTTCTTTAAAAGTTGTTTCTATAATTCCAGCACGACCACCACCAATTGCTGATGCATAGGCAATTCCTATTTCAAGAGCGTTACCTGAAGGGTTTTTATCTACAGCTACTAAACAAGGTACACCCGCACCTCTAACGTATTCAGCTCTAACTGTATGTCCTGGGCCCTTAGGTGCAACCATAATAACATCAATACCTTCTTTTGGTTTAATTAGATCGAAGTGAATATTTAATCCGTGAGCAAATGCAATTGTTGTTCCTTCTTTAATATTTTCAGCTATGTCATTTGTGTAAATCTCAGATTGTAATTCATCTGGAGTTAACATCATAATTATGTCAGCCCAACTAGCAGCTTCTGCTGGAGTCATGACTTTAAAATTTGCTTGCTCTGCTTTAGGTCTTGAATTCGATCCTTCTCTTAATGCTATTGAAACATTCTCTAAGCCAGAATCTCTCAAATTCATTGCATGGGCATGTCCTTGACTGCCATAACCAACTATTGTTATTTTCTTATCCTTTATTAAGTTTAAATCTGCATCTCTATCGTAATATACTCTCATTATTCCTCCTCATTTTTATGAATTGATGATATTGCAACTGGACCACTTCTAACAATTTCAACTTTTGTAATTTCATTAATCTCTTTTATAAATCTATTTACTCGTTCTGATGCACCGGCAATCTCAAAGATTGTAGTATTGTTATCATTTTCAATTTTTCTTGCTCTATAAAAATCACAAAGCTCATAAACTTTCTTTTTATTATTTTCAGAAATATAAATATATACTAAAGCAACTTCTGCTTCTACTGAGCTATCTTCTCTATTAAGATTGGTTACACTATGTACAGGAACAATTCTAAGTAATTGTTTTTCAATTTGACTTACAACTTCTGATGTACCATGTGTAACAATGGTAATTCTTGATATATTTTCATCGTTACTTACCTCAGCGACATTTAAGCTGTCTATATTATATCCTCTTCCAGAGAACATACCTATAACTCTGGCCAATACCCCTGGCTCATTATCGACAAGTACTGTCAATATATGTCTTTTAGTCTCTGACACTTGATCAGGAGATGCGTAAACTGATTTATTCATTAAACTAAAATTTTTCCTTTTTCGGCAGATTTTTTATCTTGTTTTTGATCTTTACTTAACATCATTTCATTATGAGCAGAGCCACTTTGAATCATAGGAAAACAATTCTCTTCTTTAGTTACCCAAATATCAGCAATTACTGTATTTTTAGTTTCTATCATTTGATTAATTACCTCATCAAGATCATCGGTTGTCTTTGCTCTTAAGCCTACTGCTTTATAACTTTCTGCTAATTTTACAAAATCTGGTAAACTATCAGTATAACTTTCAGAATATCTTCCACCATGTAATAGCTCTTGCCATTGCCTCACCATTCCCATGTATTCATTATTTAAAATAAATATTTTAACAGGAAGTCTATATTGAATAGCTGTACTCATTTCTTGAATATTCATAAGAATTGATGCATCTCCAGCTATATCAACAACAAGAGCATCTGGATTACCTACCTGTGCGCCAATTGCAGCTGGAAATCCATAACCCATTGTTCCTAGACCGCCTGATGTTAGCCATCTATTTGGTTCTTCAAATTTATAAAACTGTGCTGCCCACATTTGATGTTGTCCAACTTCAGTTGTAACAAATGTTTTTGTATTTTTTGTTAATTCGTAAAGTCTTTGAACTGCGTACTGAGGTTTAATCTGTTTGCCCTCATTATTATAATTAAGGCAATCTATTTCTTTCCATTTATTAATTTTATCCCACCATGATTTTAAAAAAACATCATCTATTTTATATTTTTTTTCTTTCCAAACAGAAATCATCTTTTCAACAACCTGTTTAACATCACCTATTATTGGAACATCAACATTAATAGTTTTATTAATATTACTTTCATCAATATCAATATGGATTTTTTTTGAATTTGGAGAGAATGCATCAAGTCTTCCTGTAACTCGATCATCAAACCTTGCTCCAATATTAATCATGACATCACATTCATGCATAGCCATATTAGCTTCATACATTCCATGCATGCCAAGCATGCCAAGTGAATTTTTATCTGATGACCCTACTACACCAAGACCCATCAATGTCATTGTTACGGGTGATCCAACTATATTTATAAATTCTCTAACTAGTTTTGAAGCTTTTGGTCCAGAATTAATACAGCCACCTCCAATATAAAAGATTGGTTTTTTAGCTTTTGAAATTAATTCCACTGCTTCTTCAATTTTATTTTTTTCAAAATCAGGACTTGGCTCAAATAATCTATGAGAAGGTATAATAATTTTATTTTTTTCTTCATAAGTGCCCTTTGCAAACTGAACATCTTTTGGAATATCTATTAATACAGGTCCGGGTCTCCCATTTTGAGCTATAGTAAATGCTTCATGAAAAACAGATGATAACTTATTTACATCTTTTACTAAATAATTATGTTTTGTACACGGTCTTGTAATTCCTGTCGTATCACATTCTTGAAATGCATCACTTCCTATTAAATGAGATGGTACTTGTCCTGTAATACATACAATAGGAACACTATCCATCATTGCATCTGTTAATCCTGTTACAACATTGGTTGCTCCAGGTCCTGATGTAACAAGAACTACACCTGTCTTACCTGTTGATCTAGCGTATCCTTCAGCTGCATGAATAGCCCCGCCTTCTTGCCTTACTAAGACGTGCTTAATTGAATTCTGTTTAAATAAAGTATCGTATATGGGTAAAACTGCACCACCAGGATATCCAAATACAACTTCTACACCTTGTTCTGCTAAGCTCTTTAAAACAATTTCAGCGCCTGTTATTTCATTATTCATTGATTTTAGCTCATAGGCTGTGGATAAAATAAAATCAATAAATTAGTTTAATTTTGCTCTAAATTAATGGATTTTAAGTTAATTTCGTCTGGAAATTGATCAAATTTTTTAAAAATTTTAAGATTTGACGATCTCCACCATGTGTGTTGCCTTTTTACATAATTTCTTGTGACCTGCTGAATTTTAGAAATACATTCTTCAATTGATATTTGATTATTCAGGTAAGATTGGATTTCAGGAACTCCGTGTGCCCTCATAATAGGTAAACTATTATTGTATTTTAGTTCTAGTAATTTTTCTACCTCTGATATTGCTCCTTCATTCATCATAATATGTGTTCTATCATCTACTCTTTTATAATTTTCATCTCTGTCAGGAAGAAATAATAAGATTTTATAATCTTTGAAATTAATTAGTTTTTTATTTTTATTTTGTTTCCACTCACTAAATTTTTTCTTAGTAAAAAAATTTACTTCCCAAATTCTTCGTATTCTTTGAATGTCATTGGGTAAAATATTTTTCATTGCATCACTATCAAATTCTTTTACTAAATTAAAAAAATTTTCTTTACCAATTTTTGAAATCATTTTGTTTGATTCTATTTTTATTTTTTCTGGTATTGATGGAATTGAAACAATTCCATTAATAAGAGATTCTATGTAAAGACCAGTACCCCCAACTAAAATAGGAGTTAAATTTTTACTAACTAAGTAATTAATTTTTTTTGATGCTTCTTCACACCATTTTTGAACATTGAATCTAACATCACCTTTTACAAAACCATATAGATGGTGATTTACTTTTTTTTGATCATTTATTGTTGGTCTGGCAGTTAAAATACTTAAGTCACTATAGATCTGCATACTATCAGCATTTATAATTTCGCCATTTAGTTTGTTAGCTAAACTTAAAGCAAATTTTGATTTACCTGATGCAGTTGGCCCTAATACAAAGTAGATTTGAGTTTTCAATTATTCTTAAATTTAATTGTTACCCAAATTTGCTCATTATCTCTAATTATTTTAAGCAATAATGACGATCTACCTGTTTTTTCTAAAGAATTTACTAATTCTTCAAATGAATTAATATTGCTAACAATCTCTCTATTAACTTCTGTAATTATATCTCCATTTTGCAAACTAATATCAACATCGTCAATTGAAATTACTTTAACTCCACTTTCATAATCTTCTATAATAATTCCTAAAGATTCTATTTTTAAATTTCTATCAATATTCGAAGTTGTTTTTCTTTCTGTAACTACTTCTCCTGGTAATTCTCCCAATATTACCTCAATATTAATCTTTTTATTCTTTCTCCACACTTCTAATATTGCAGTAGAGCCAACATCTGATTCAGCTACAACTCTTGGTAAATCAGGCATTTTGTTAATTTCAATATTATTAAACTTTAAAATTACATCACCTGGTTCTAATCCAGCAGTTTTTGATGGTCCATTTGGATTTACATTTGAAATGAATGCACCTTTTTGATCAGGCAATCCAAGACTTTCTGCAAAGTCCTTTGTAACAGGTTGTATTTGTACACCTAACCAACCCCTCTTTGTTTTTCCAAAATCTTTTAATTGTTGAACTATTTTTTTCGCACTATTTGCAGGTATAGCAAATCCTAAGCCAATACTTCCACCCGTTTGCGATACAATTGCAGTATTAATTCCTATTACCTTCCCATCTAAATTAAATAATGGTCCTCCTGAATTACCACGGTTAATGGAAGCATCTGTCTGCAGAAATTTAACATAGGGCCCACTACCTAAATCTCTTGAGATTGCAGATATAATTCCTGCCGTAACGGTACCACCTAGACCAAGAGGGTTTCCAATTGCAATTGACCAATCTCCAACTCTCATTTTATCAGAATCTCCCCAACCAACATAAGTAAGTTTTTTATTTTGAGGGTCAATTTTCAATACGGCAATATCTGCTTTTGGATCTCTTCCAAGTAATTCAGCTGTAAACTCTGTCTCATCATTTAAGATAACAGTTATTTCATCAGCCCCTTCAATTACATGATTATTAGTAACAACTATACCGTCTTCGCTTATTATAAAACCTGATCCAAGTCCAGTCATAGGTCTTTGTGATCGTCTTTGGTCTCTATCAAAATATTCTTTAAAAAAATCATCGAAAGGAGACCCTTCTGGAAATTGTGGTATTTGATTTTGACTATTGTTTTCAACAATTGTAGTTGATGCAATACTAACTACGGCCGGTGATAATTGCTCAACTAAGTCTGCAAAGCTTTCAGGAACTGCAAATAAAGGTTTAGAAAAAAGAATGATGCTTACAAATAGAAACTTAAATCTCATTTTAGTTATCATAAAATTTGAAAGTGAAATAAATAAGGCATAATCCCATTAAAGCACAAAAAGCACTTATATTTTTAATAGTCTGAGGATTGACTGCACTTATGATATTTAATATTTTATTTAAATTGTTAGCAAGTAAAAAATATAAAATACCTTCTATGATCAGCACTAGACCAATGCTTGTAATTATAATTTCAGACATTAATTCTGGAGATCTATTTCGCCAAAAAACTTTTCACAAACTTCACCAGGTGCAATAACCATTGACATTTCTGTATCACCAAAAGTATCCCTACATGCTTGCATTGTTCTTAGAAAATCAAAGAACTCTTCATCAAGACTATATGCATCACCAAGTATTTTATTTTTTGAGGCATCACCTTCACCTCTTAAAATTGATGAGGTTCTCTCTGCTTCTGCAATTATAACAGTTTGCTGTCTGTCAGCAGAAGCAACAATTTCTTTGGACAATTCTTCGCCTTCAGCCCTTAATAAATTAGCTTCTTTTTCACGCTCTGAACGCATTCTTTGATAAACATTGTTTGAAACTTGTTCAGTTAAATCTGTTCTGCCAATTCTAATATCAACTATTTTTACACCATAAGAATCTTCATTAATTTTTATTTGCTCTTCTATTTCTGCCATAATTTGTATTCTTTGCTGACTTAATAAAGATGTAAGTGAGTACTTTGCAATAACACCTCTTACAGCTGCATTAATAATCCTTCCAAATCTATCAGAGAATGTTGTTTCATTTCTTACTGTCTGGTAAAATTTTAATGGGTCAACAATGTTATATCTAGCAAATGAATCAACTATTATTCTTTTTTGATCAGATAGAATCATTTCCTCAGGTTGTGGATCTAGATTTAATAGTCTTGAATCTAAAAATACTGCATCTTGTATGAATGGGATTTTAAACTGTAGCCCAGGCTTAGTTACAACTTTCCTAGGATCACCAAATTGAAGTACGAGAGCTTGTTTGGTTTCGTTAACGATAAAAAAAGCTCCAGTAAAGGTTAAAAATAAAATGAAAAGAACTAATACTATAAGTAAATTTCTTGCACTAAATCTCATACTAATTTGTTCCTGATTTTTTTAATTCATTAAGAGGTAGATATGGAACAACTCCTTGACCATTACCAGTATCATCTAAAATAATTTTATTTTTACCTTCAAGTACCTCCCTTAAAGTTTCTAAATAAATTCTTCTTTTTGTAACTTCTTTAGCATCTTTATAACTGTTATAGACATCTATAAAGTTTTGAGCCACACCCTCAGCTTGCTTAACAACCTGTTCTTTATATGCTGTTGCTGCTTCGACAAGTTTAGCTGCTTCACCACGTGCATTTGGTACTATCCTATTTAAATATGTATTCGCTTCGTTGACTAATCTTTCTTTATCTTGTCTTGCTCTTTGAACTTCATCAAAGGCGTCAATAACTTGATCAGGTGGATCAACGCTTTGAAGTTGAACTGATTGAACTAAGACTCCACTTTCGTATGAATCTAAAACTATTTGAAGTTCATTTCTTACAACTTGCTCAACCTCTTGACGACCTTCTGTAAGTAAGAATTGAAGATCTCTTTGACCAACAACTTCACGAACAACACTTTCAGACATATCTTTTACTGTAAGTTCAGGATTTCTTAGTTTAAATAAAAAGTTTCCTGCATCTTTTATTTTAAAAAGAACTGTAAATGCAACATCTGCAATGTTCTGATCACCAGTAAGCATTAAACTTTCCTCAATTACTTTTCGCTCTGCGTTTGAATTTGAGCCAAAACCAAGATCACTTGCACTTCTAAATCCAACATTTATTTTTCTAATTACTTCAACTTTTGGGGTAACAGTTTGACCAATTGGTGTTGGAAAAAAATAATGTAATCCAGGCTCAGTTGTTTGACCGTTCCACTTTCCAAATAAAAGTTCTACACCTTGTTCATCAGGTTCAACCCTGTAAAAACCAGTTGCTAACCAAAGTAAAAGAGCAACAATTATAAAAATTGATAAATTCCGTTTACCGCCAAATTTAAAATTACCAAATCTGTCTTTTGCTTTTTTAATAGAATCTTCAAAATCTCTTCTATTTGGACCGTCTCCCGACCCACCAGATCCCCACGGGCTGTTATTTCCACCCGAACCCCAAGGGTTGTTATCGTTGTTATTTTTATTCAAGTTCATATATTATTGATAAAATTGGCTCTATCTACTAACACTAATTATATTAATTAATAACTTATATTTGAGTAAATCTGGAAAAATCAAGTATGTCTGATGAAATTTTATCTTTAATTTATACATTTTCTAAGAAATTTAGCGATCCTGAAACAAATCTTAGTTTTGATCCGAAAAATCAAAATATTTCAGCAGTTGTAAAAGAGGGAAATGTAAATATTTCCTTGCATGTTAAAGGTCAAAAAGAAGATCTATATCTGAATATAGCAAGATTGCTTAAAAATAATGTTGAACAAATTTCTGGAATACTTTCTGTGAATGTAATTATCAACTCAGATGTAGAAAGTAATAAAACAATTAATAACGATAATAAAAGATTTAAAATTAATGCAAAAAATATAGTAGCAATTGCTAGTGGTAAGGGTGGAGTTGGCAAATCAACATTTTCGGTAAATCTTGCCACAGCATTAAGCTCACTAGATCTTAAAATTGGCTTACTTGATGCAGATATTTATGGTCCTAGCATTCCAAGAATGATGGGTATTTCAAAAAAACCTATAATGAATGAAAACAAAAAACTTGTACCTTTAGAAAATTATGGGATAAAATTGATGTCTATTGGCTTTATTCTTGACTCTGAAGCCCCAACAATTTGGAGAGGGCCAATGGTCATGAAAGCATTAGAGCAAATGTTTAATGGAGTTGAATGGGGTGAATTAGATTACCTTATAATAGATTTGCCACCAGGTACTGGAGACGCTCAGCTTACTTTGGCTCAAAGTTCAAAACTTTCAGGATCAATTGTAATTTCTACTCCTCAAGATGTAGCTCTTGCTGATGCTAGAAAAGGGATAAATATGTTTAAAAAAGTAAATGTTGATATTCTCGGTATTGTTGAAAATATGAGTTATTTCATATGTGATAATTGTAATCAAAAACATTATATATTTTCAAAAGATGGTGTGAAAAAAGAAGCTGAAGAATTTAAAATACCTTTTTTAGGTGAAATTCCTATTGATACAAATTTAAGAATTCAATCAGACAATGGAATACCTGCTTTGATAGATAATCCATATGGTGAAATTTCAAAAAAATTTATATCAATTGCTAAAAACTTAAAAAAATCTCTGAATTAAACATTCATAAGAGCATCAATTTTTTCATGATGCTGATAGTTTACTAATTTAAAATCATCTACTTTATATTTAAAAAAATCTTTTGTTTCGAACTGAAGTTCAGGTAATTTTTTAGGTTCTCTTTCTAATTGAATTTTAACCTGTTCAAAATGTTCTTTATAAATATGAAAATCACCTAAAGAATGAACAAAAGTTCCAACTTCTAATTTACATTCTCTAGCTAACATATGAGTTAAAAGACTATAACTAGCTATGTTAAATGGAACTCCCAAAAACATGTCACATGACCTTTGATATAATTGGCAGCTTAATTTGTTATTAGAAATAAAAAATTGTGAAAATGCATGACATGGTGGCAATGACATATTTTTAATCTCTGGAGGATTCCAAGCTGAAATAATATGGCGCCTTCCATTTGGATCTTCTTTTAGTCCTTTAATTAGATTTAAGACTTGATCTTCTCCATTAAAATTTCTCCATTGAACTCCATAAATTTTACCAACATCTCCATCAAACCGAGCTTTTGATTTCCAATAATCTGCTTGAGCATTTTGTGTCCAAATAGTTTTTTTATCTTTTAAATTTTCTCTTGAATCATTGTATAAAATTTCAGCAAGTCTTCTCTCATCGTCTGAGCCTTCAATAAACCACAATAACTCTGAAACTACAGATTTCCATGCTAGTTTTTTTGTTGTTATAGCAGGAAAACCTTTAGATAGATTATAATGCATTTGATAACCAAAAGATTTTCTAACACCACCCGCTCTACTTTCAACATCAGAGCCATTATCAAAACAATATCTTAAAGCATCTAAGTATTGTTTCATCTTTCCCAAATCTCAAAATGGCAAGTTGAGTCTCCATTAATTTTTTTAATCATTTTCATATTATTTTCTATAGAAGTAATATCTATAAATTTTTCACAATTATAATTACCGTAGATTCTTGTGAGATAAAATTGTTCTATAGATTTAAATGTTAAATTTATTATTTCTGAACCTCCAATTATAAAAATATCCATATCTTTATATTCTAATTGAAGATTTTGAATTTGATCATTTATGTTTCCACTAAAGTAATAATCTGCCCCTTCTATTAATTCTTTATCTTTACTTGTAATTAAAACATTTATTCTTGATTTTAGAGGTGTAGGCATAAAAGGATCTTCCCAAGTCTTCCTTCCTATTACAACGATGTTATTTACAGTATTTTCTTTGAACCATTTTAAGTCTATTGAATTTTTGGGCCAGGGCATACTTTGACCCTTACTTATCCCTCCTTTTTCATCTATTGCCATTATTGCTTTGATCATATTTTTTATTTTATTTCTTAATTAGTAACAATTTTTTTTTTAATTGCTAGGTTTCAAGACAAAACTTTAAAGTATAATTAGTTTAAGGTATAATGAAAATGTTGCTTTGCAACTAAGATAATAAATGCTTTGTGCAATAAGTTATTCGGACCCGGGGGCGGTACCCGGCGTCTCCACCATTATGGGGACGAAATAGGTTTGACGGTAATTCAAAGACAAAGACTTTATCCGGTATTGTACCACCGTTATCGGGCTATTTTATAAACGCTAACGATAACAGATTAGCACTTGCTGCCTAGATTCTAGGTGAGCGCGGTCAGGGGCACCGAGCAACAGAACGCCCCTTTCTTTTAAATAAACATTGTTTCCTCTTATTTTTTTATTTTAAATGAGCACGCACTCTAGCACGCACTTAGCACGCACTTTTAGCACGCACTCATAAAAAAATGTTGTATACTGCGACTTAGGGCAGTTTAGTTAGGAAACAGAACGCCCCATTATAATCTTTATTTTTGTTTCTGTTCTCTTATTTTTTTTAAAATGCTCTAAGTTCGCGCGTCATATACGCGTCAAATAATTATATTTTTTAGTTGTATGTAAATTCTCCTGTCACAATATCTTCAATTTGTTTTGGTAACATACTTCCATTTTGATTTATTAAATCATTACATTGGTAACCAAGATCATTTAATTTTAGCTCTTCACATGATCCAGCTTTACGAATCTCGTCAGCATAAATTGATTGCGAATAATTTTCTATAAATTCAGCATATAGACCAAAATTAAAATTAGCATGATTAAACTCTATTTCTTCTATTGGCTTATCCTTCCAAAGAGTTTGTCCTTTTTCATTTATAATTAAATCACCATTTAACCAAACTTTAAAAAAACCTATGTTTGGATCACTATTGAAGTTAATATTAAACAATAGATCATACCACACATTATTCTTTAGTTTTGATATTGGTATGAGTGAGTAAGTATTTATTTCTCTACCACAATAATTAACACCATCATCAACTTGTCTTTCGTCTATAGTCCCATCACAATTGACCAATCCTTTCAAAGATTCAACTCTTAATTTTAAACCATATTTCGAACTAATACCTAAAAGAAACAAAGGAGGGAATTCAGAAACACCACTATGAAATTGCATTATATGGGGATCATATTTTTGCCATTGAGACCCTTCTGGTGCATTAAAACTATATGTTACCCAAACCTCACCCAGTATTCCACCAGCATCTGTTTGCTTAGCTTCCACTCTTTTATAAGTACCTGAATTACGATCGCAATCACTTTCTCTTTGAAAGCATTCGTCTCCTGGTGCCTGAATAAAAAATGCTGTGTCTCCTAAACGAGTAGGATTATCAACTACAGAAAAAAGTTTTATCTTATTTTTTTTCTCATATTTTTTTAATTGTTTTTTTCCTGTAACTCTCCATGCTTCCCAACCTTGAAGCGTAGTATCATTTTTTTTTATGTTTAGATTTTTCTTATATAAATCTTTGGCATTAGAGGCTGTTACAAAACTGAACGTTAATAAAATTGTTAAGATGGCAATAATTGTTTTCATAAATAAGATACAAATTATATTTTTTTAGATAAATCTTTCAATAAAAATACCTGATCATTACGCGCCCTATAAGCGTCATTTAAATTAAAAATTGTATGTTTTAATTTACATATGCTATAAACTTTTTTAAGAAAGAATAAGCGATTAACAAAGGAAATGCTTAAAATTTTGGGTGTTCGCACACGCGCAATTGAATGAGGACTTGTTCACGCACCGAGCAAGAGAATGCCTCACTTTTTAAATATTAATTTTAAATATAAATAATTTATGCTTTAGAAAAATCACCTCCAAGTACAGCGAAGTCTAAAAACAAGATTTCTGAGAAATAAGAAAATTTACAGTGAAGTTTACAGTGAATTTTTTCCAAAAACCTATATTATTCCCAAATAATGTTTTTTGTGATACGGAACAAAACGGCCCATTTGATAAGGTAAGGAAAAAAGTGAAAAAATTTGAAGATTTGATGAATGCTAAAAATGAAATTGAAAATATAACTGCTGAAGAAGCAAAAGAAAAACTGAATGATTCAAATGTACAATTTATTGATGTTAGGGATAAAGAAAGTTTTTCTAAAGGAACAATAGGAAATGCAATACATTTGGATAGAGCTTTTCTAGAATTTTATTTGGCAGAAGGTAGTCCTTTGGAAAATAAATTTTTTAAAGAAAACCCAGATAAAGAATATGTTGTATTTTGTGGTGTTGGTGGGCAAGGAACCTTATCAACTAAAACAATGAAAGATATGGGTATTAAAAATGTTAAGAATATTATTGGCGGTATGGCTGAATGGGAAAAATTAAAAAAATAATTTTATTAAATTAAAAATTTATTTTGGGTTTTTTTCTTTCAAAAAAGGTACCATTGAGCTCCAAACACCATCTCTTTTTAAACGATGATAGGTTGCTGCTAAAATATGAATACCTATAAACCAATAAAGCAAATTAATGTTTAGTTCGTGAAAAATAATAACAATTTCAGTTATAATTCCATCTTTAAGTTGTATCCAAAATAAAAAACCAATCAATAATCCTGATAAAACAGTTCCTACTAATAAAGCATACATACCGTTGTGAACAATTTTAGCGGCTAATTTTTGAGCTTTAGGAGTATTTTCAGGTAAGGATGTCTTTTGAGTTGTTTTCATATAAATTAGACGGATTAATAGAAGAAACAGAAAAATTACTGCAAAAATAATTTCAAATCTAAAAAAGGCTTTGTCTTCAAGTTGATTAATATCATCTACTTGCTTTACTACACCATAAACAAATAAAAGAACAAACCCCCAATGAAATAATTTTGCTATTTTACTATATTGCGAATTATTTTTATTTAAACTCATAAATTTTATTGCAATACTTTAAATATTTTATAAAAAAATAAAACTGAAATGATTGAATATCAAAAAATACTAGAAAAAAATATGCTAAATGTACTTAAAGATATTCTTAAAAATATAAAAGATAATGGGTTATTAAATAATAATCATCTCTACATTACATTTTTAACGAATCATCAAAACGTTGAGTTACCGAATTGGTTAAAACAAAAATATCCCCAAGAGATGACAATTATTATTCAATATGAATATTATGATCTAGAAATAAATAAAAATAATTTTTCTATTACACTCTCATTTGGTGATATTAAAACAAACTTAAAAATTAATTATAATGCTATTGTTTCATTTGCAGATCCTTCAGCTAATTTCGGTTTAGTTTTGCAAAAAAGTAAAATTGAGAAGAAGGTAAATAAAAAATTAGAAACTAATATATCAAAGAAGGATAATGTAATTAATTTTTCAGATTATAAAAAAAATTAATCTAAGTAATAATGTTCATTTAATTTACCATTTTGGTAATCTAAACATAATGGATTACCAGTTGGAAGTTCTATTGATGATATTTCTTCAGGTTTGTACATACCAACTTTAATCATAATTGCTCTTAAGGAATTACCATGTGCTACAATTAAAACATTTTTTTTATTTAAAATATGAGGTTCAATTGTTTCAGTAAAGTATGGAGAAACTCGGTCTACTACATCCTTAAGACTTTCTCCGTTTGGAGGCGGTGTATCATAAGATCTTCTCCATATGTGAACTTGTTCTTTTCCAAATTTATCAGCAGTTTCAGCTTTATTTAAACCAACTAAATCTCCATAATCTCTCTCATTCAGTTTTTGATCTTTTTCATAAATAAGTTTTCCATTTTGATGTAAATTTTCTATCTCTGATGCCTTTATAGCTATTTCTGCTGTTTTATTTGCTCTTTCTAAAATACTACTAAAAACTTTATCAATTTTTATATTATGTTTTTTTAATAAATGTCCTGCATTATTAGCTTCTTTAATACCCTTTTCAGTTAATGGAACATCTTTCCAGCCAGTAAATCTATTTTCTAAATTCCACTGACTTTGACCATGTCTTAGTAAAACAAGTTTATTCATATGTTCCATATAATATGTTATAAGGAGTTTGTTAATAAATAATGGCTAATAAAAAAAGAATTGAATTTGATAGTTTAGGTTCTAAAAAAATTGATCAAAATAAACTTTGGGGTGCACAAACTCAAAGATCCTTAGAAAATTTTAAAATTGGAAGTGAAAAAATACCATTAGAATTAATTATAGCATTGGGACAGCAAAAGAAAGCAGCCGCAGAAGCTAATATAGAACTTGGTGTTATAGATAAAAAATTGGGATTATTAATATCAAAAGCCTGCGATGATATTATTAATTTAAAACTTATAGAAGAGTTTCCATTATCAGTATGGCAAACTGGATCTGGAACTCAAACCAATATGAATGCAAATGAGGTAATTAGTAATCATATTATAAAAAAATTAAAAGGAAGAATTGGAAGTAAAAAACCTATTCATCCTAATGATCATGTAAATTTATCTCAATCATCAAATGATACCTTTCCAACAATAATGCATGTTGCAATAAATGAATTATCAATAAAAAATTTAATACCAACTATTAAAGATCTAATAAAAGAATTTCAAAAAAAGAAAAAAACATTTCATAATATAATTAAAATAGGAAGAACTCACACTCAAGATGCAACTCCAATTACTTTAGGTGATGAGTTTTCTGCATTTTGTGCTCAATTACAAGCTTGTTTAAATAGAATAGAAGTTTCAAAATCAGAATTAAAATATCTTGCTCAGGGAGGGACAGCTGTTGGTTCTGGAATTAATGCACCCAAAAAATTTGATAAAGTGTTTTGTAAATATTTGAATAAACTAACTAAGGATACTTATAAACCCTCTCGAAATAAATTTGAGTCTTTAGCTTCTCATGATCCGCTAATTAATTTTTCAAATTCTTTAAAAACTTTATCAATTTCATTGTTAAAAATAATAAATGATATTAGATTTTTAGCATCTGGTCCTAGATCAGGCTTAGGAGAATTGATATTACCCGCAAACGAACCAGGATCATCAATAATGCCAGGAAAAATAAATCCAACTCAAATTGAAGCATTAAGTATGGTATGCGTTCAAGTAATTGGAAATAGTACAACTGTAGATATTGCAG
>CABXSY010000006.1 GCA_902514875.1 uncultured Alphaproteobacteria bacterium
TTGTTCAAAAATTGAAGATATTATTAATGATATTCCTTCAAATTATTACTCTCATCTTAATGAATTATTAATTACTGCTGGTGGATCAACCCATTTTGATATTGTAGGCGAAAGATTTTCAAAAATTAAACTCAGTGTTCCTATTAAAGTACTATTAAGAAGTGGATGTTATATTACACATGATCACGGACCTTATTTAGATGCACTTGAAACTGCTAAAAGTGACTCCAGTAGACAATGGGATCAATCTCTTCAACCAGCTCTTGAAATTTGGTCGTATGTACAATCAATACCTGAGAATAATCTTGCCTTTCTAACTATGGGAAAACGAGATGCTCCTTATGATTCAGGTTTACCAAAACCTATAAAAAGATTTAGACCTGGTGAAGGTTTCGTAGATATTGGTGAAGCTGAAATATTTAGCACAAATGATCAACATGCCTTTGTTAAACTTGCTGATAATCATCAATGGCAGGTAGGAGATATGATTTGTTCTGGTATTTCACATCCATGTACAGCATTTGATAAATGGAAGTTTATTCCAGTTGTTGATGATGACTATAATGTTCTAGATGGAATATTAACTTATTTTTAATTATCCTTCTTGTCTAGTATTTGGTGCATAAGCAACACAATCAAGCTCAAATTTTAAGAAAGTAGGCAACACTTTTACAATTGTACTTCTTGTTGGTAGTGGATCATTAAAATATTCAGGATATATTTTATTATATTCTTTTAAATCTTTTTGATCAGCAACATATCCTTTCACATTAATAACATGATCTAAGGTCAGACCTGCTTCTTTTAAAATCACTTCTAAATTTTCAATTGAACGTCTCATTTCTTCTTCAAATGTTCCTTCAATTACTGAACCATTTTCTCGATCAACAGATGCTTGCCCTGAAACATATACAAAATCTCCTGCTTTGATTGCTGGGCTAAAAGGTAAAACTGATTTTGCACCAGTGGTTATTATTTTAATCATATTCTCTCCTTTTTTAAATTTTTTTATAAAAGTGACTCATCCCAATTTAATTGATTAGCTAAAATTCCACCATCGACGTATAACATTTGTCCTGTAATATATTTTGCTTCTTCAGATGCTAAAAATACAGCTGCTCCACCAATATCTGATGGCTCCCCAATTCTTCCAAGTGGAATTTGTGAACTGATTACTTTTTTATTATTTCCTTTATTTAAACCTGCGCTAGTAAGTGGTGTTTCAAGTATTCCTGGACCAATACCATTAACACGTATGTTCTTTGATGCTAAACTTACAGCCATTGATTTAATCATCATTAGCACAGCTCCTTTGGAAGTATCATACATTACGCTGTTTTTTTTCAGCTGCTAAGGAGTTAGAGGAACCAATACAAATAATACTAATATTATTTTGATCATTTGAAATTTGTTTTACAAATTCTTGAGATGTAAACATATAACCTCTAACATTCAGATTAAATGTTTTATCAAATTTTTCTTCATTAATATTTTCAAAATCAGTATCTTGAAAGGTACCAGCATTATTTATAAGAGTATCTATTTTTCCAAGCTTAACTTTTGCTTCTTCAATTAGTCTTTTATTTCCATCAATTGTTGATAGATCTGATTGTACAAAATAACACTCAGTCAATTTTTTGAGCTTATCTAAAGCTCTATTATCTTTTTCATGAGAATTAATGACAATTTTTGCTCCTTTTTTAGCAAATGCCTCTGCAATTCCAAATCCTATACCATGCGTAGATCCAGTTATACATATACATTGATCTTTCATGTTATTTTCCCTAGTTCTTGTTTTTTCACTATAGTTGTTTTAGGTTTTACCTTAATATTAAATTAAATATATGCAACACAAACAAAGATTTACAAATGTTACTTTGATAACTCCATATGAAGAAGAAGATAAAGATCTTCTAATTGATGGCGATAAAATTGTTGATATTTTAAATCCAAATGAAAATATTTCTGATGACTGGAAAATAATTGATGGTCAGAATAACTTTATCTTTCCAGGAATGATTGATGTTCTGCAACATGGTTTTTTAAATTATTTGTATGGTCATGCAGAAGAAAATTGTACTGTTGATAATTCTAAAATACTGCCATCAGTAGGAGTTACAGGTTTTTTACCTTCAACACCATGCCTACCACCTGAAAAAACTAAAACTTTATTAAATGCATTATCAAATGACATTGACAAAGCTAAAGAGGGCTCACGTGTTTTAGGAATTCATTCAGAAGGACCTTGTTTTGCATTACCTGGGGCTCATGATCCTAAAAATCTTCGAAATCCTTCTGTACCTTTAGCCGAAGAATTATTAGATGTGTGCCAGGGTAAATTAAAAGCTCTTACTTTAGCTCCAGAAATGAACGGCTCAGAAGAATTTATAAAGAGGCTCAAAAAAGAAAATATTTCAATTCATTTAGGTCACAGTGGAGCCAATCCAATTGATGTTCCTAAATTTGCAGATTGGGGAGTTGATGCTGTAACACATATGTATGATGCACTTCCAACTTATCCACCAGATGATACAGGTGTTCATGTATTATCTCTAACTGATGCTTTAATTGCTGAAACACGAATTGCTCTTGGAGTTATATGTGACGGTATCCATGTTCATCCTCAACTAGTTGAGCTACTATCTCACTTACCAACTGATAGAGTATTCTTAGAAACAGACTCTGTTAAGGGAGCTGGTTCTTCAGTTCCTGTTAAGTTTGAATTTTTTCCTGGAAGATGGTGTACAGTAGAAAAAGGGAAAGCTTCTACTTATAATGGTTTATTAGCTGGATCATCATTAACTTCTATTGAAGCATTGCAAAATTATTTCAAGTTTTCAAAAAAAACTTTATCCCAAGTTGCTATTGCTGCAAGCTTAGTACCAGCAAGAGTTATAGGGTTAGATAATATTATGGGAAGTATTGAAAAAAATAAATTAGCTGATTTTATTCTTTTACGAAAAGATAACTTGGAGATTAGTGAAACCTATATTGCAGGAAAATCTGTATATAAAAGTGAATAAAAATAATTTAGACCAAAAACTTCGTTACAATGATGGTGGCAATGTTCACATGGATTTTCATGGTGCTACAAATACCACAATTGAGTTTATCATTGATAAATATGGTATCGATACCATGAATGATATTTTCAAAAAAGTTGGTAATAATGTTTATAAGAACATCAAAGATCATATTAAAAAAAGGGAATATCAAAATGCTAGCTAAACATTGGCAGCATTTTTTTGATCGGGAAAATGCTGATTATAATATTTCTATTAATGATGAAGAAATTATTTTAACGGTTAATCGTTGTACAGCATATGAACATGTAAGAAAGTTGGTTGGAAATGTTTCACCTAACTTTTGTGATCAAACTATTAAAACAAATGAAGCACTAGCTGAAGACACTCCATACGAAATTAAAACTGAAATTTTAGGAGAAGCAGCATGCAGACAAACTATAAGGAAAAGAGCATGATACCTAGTGATCATTTTACTCGTTTCTATAATGAAGTTTTTAAGTTTCTCGAAGATCAAGGAGAAGAGCATCTAGAGGCTTACTGGTTAGAAATCAGTAAAAACCAAGAAAAACATACTTTAGAATTATTCAAAGCAAAAGGTTTGAAGGGGATGTATGAATAATGGGATCATATTAGAATTGAAGAAAACTGTGATATGGATTTAAAATTAGATGACGAAAAATTAGAATTAAGAATGAATGTTTGTCCAAGTCTTAGTAAGGTTTTGGATAATGATGCAGAGCCCATGAAAAGATATTGTGATCATTGTGCTGGTTGGATTGGGCCACTTATTGATAAAGTAGATCATCATTTAGTTTACGATGTAATTGATCGTAACAAACCTCAATGTGTAGTGAAAATTTTTAAAGATAAAGAAAAAGCAATTAAAGAAGAAAAAAATGCCAAACTTTTAATGGGATGGCCTAGGAAAAAAAAAAAAAATTTTATTAAATGAAAATAGATTCTTCAGGCATCTTATGTTCTGCAAAAATTGATTCAAATAAAGCATGCTATACTTTTTCATCATTTGTTTCTCTTATTAATGGATCTATTCTTGCCACTGCAAGAGGTGGAAATAATAAAGATTCTGAATTAGAGGGAATAGAGTTTTTTCGATCAGATAATGAAGGTGAGAAATGGTCAGAACCTTGGGAGCCTTTTAAAAATGTTAAAATAGATAATCTTAAAGGCAGTCTAAAACTTTGTTATTTAACTGAAATTTCTAATTCTCATATTATTGCATCATTTTTGTGGATTGATCGAACTTCTATTCCAGGAAAAGAATTATTTAATGCTGATACTGAAGGCTGTCTTCCAATGAAAATTCTAATTGCAGATTCTTATGATAATGGGAATACGTGGTCAAAACTTAGAAAAGTTCAGCTACCTAAAGACATTGGTCCACCAAGTCTTACCAATCCTATTATGAAATTACCAAATGGAAAATTAATTATGAGTATTGAAAATAATAAAGATTATTATGATGAATCAAAATGGTATCAAAAAAATATTTTCATATGTTCTTCTGATAATGGAAAAACATGGTCTAAACCTTATTTAGCAGCAGGTGATGAAACTGGAAGAATTTTTAATTGGGATTTAAGATGTGGTGTAAATATAAATGGAACTATTACTTCTTTTGCATGGACATATGACTCGGCAAAAAAAACTTTCCTTAATATTCATCAAAGAATAAGTAATGATGAAGGTAAAACATGGTCTCAGCCAAAAGATTTAAATATTTCCGATCAACCTTCTCATCCTGCATTATTAAAGGATGGTAAGGTAGTGTTAGCATGGGTTGATAGATTTACAAATCAAAGCATAAAAGTAAGAGTATCAGATAATCTCAATGCCCATTTTGATGAAATTTCTGAGGTAACAATTTTTAATCAAAGAAAAATTAAGCAAAATAGTAAAGAGCTAGGAGGGTTATTAGCTGACATGAATATATGGAGTTTTGGATTGCCCTATGCTGATGTTTTACAGAGTGGGAAAGTTTTAGTTTTTTATTATGCAGGTAATGATAAAAAAATGGATCTACATTGGATACGTTTAAAATTTGAATAATATTTTATGGTAATTGCTTTCTATAAAAAATTAATTGTCTCAAAAAAGTCCTAACTCCCATAGCTCCTTCTTCTCTTATAAGAATAAAAGCATTCATAGATATTGTTATAACAAATGCACAAATAACAAATAAAACTTCATAGCTTCCAAGTAATTTGTCAAAAATAATAATCTCATTATTATCTAACCAAACAACTAGATAACCAGCTAGCACTGTTGTTACTCCTGCTGTTATTCCATCTAAGCTATAAGCAAGTGACATGAATGATTCTTTGTTATTACTTGGTACATAGTTTAGCATGAAAATATAACCTATTGATGCACTGCCCCACATTAAAAATCCAAATAGAAAGAAAATTATTCCAATTACATAACTCAAGTAAGGAGTATCAGAATTTATAAATGGTAGTGTAAGTAATAATAAAATTTGTAAACTTTGGAATAATACTCTTATACCCCGACAGCCATAACTATCTGTAACTCTTCCAACTACTAAACCACTACACGTCCCTCCAATTAAAATTAACGTTGATGAAAAAATTAATTCTCCACTTGGAATATTCATTCTAATTTTAAAATAGAGAGTTAAGAAAATAGCTAGTATTGTAATGACTAAGTATTGTGTTCCTGATGAAACTAAAAATAAGTTAAAATTTTTATCTTTAGTTGCTTTAAGCAAATTTTTTAAATAACCCTGATCATCATCTCTTCCTTTAATCTTTTCTCCTCCTTTTAATTTTAAAAGGAGTAAAGCTGAAATTAATCCAAGAATTATTGCTATGAAAAAAACTGGGTAAAATCTCTCTAAACCCTCTCTAGTATCCAGCCATATTTTTATTCCATATGATGCAACTAAAGCAAAGGGTGTACACACAATGCCATTAATACCAATAACTCTGCCTCTTACATCTCTAGGTATAAATTCTTGCATCCAAGGAACAAATGCAGCTTCAGATAATGATCGTAAAATTGAAAACATGAGCATTGCAAAAAATAATAAGTAGAAAACAAGTGTTAAATTTTCTTGATAAAATGGGGCAATCAAAAAAATCAGAAGAAAGATATACCTACTAAATAAAGTCCAAATAGATAAAATTTTACTACCAAAATAAAGAGTTAAAGGGATACTAATTAAAGCTAAAACTTGGCAAAAAGCCATGAGACTACCTAAAATACCAATTCTATCTGGATCTAATCCTAATTCTACAGAATATAATGTTAAAGGTGCTGCAACTGTTCCTATAACAGCACACATTTGTAGTGCAGTTGAAAAATGATAATAATTAATTACTTTCATCTTTTCTTTTTCATTAGATATTAGATTGAACATACTGATGACTATATATTTACGATATATGTTTTAACAATATGTTGGTTATCATGAATGCACCAAAAACAAATTAGTAATTCATTATTATTTAAAAGAAGTATTGATGGTTGACCAAACTTAAGTGAGCCAAACTGTTTACTTATGTTAGTATCATCACTTGATAAACCATCTTTAGAAAACAAATTGATTTCGTCTAAAATTGAAAACTTATTATCTCTTACATCAACTTTTCTTAGAATTAATCCGGTTGGGTTTTCTCTGTGACAATGAATGGTAAAAATTATATCATCTTTATAAAACATTACATTAGACGCTTGTCCTCTAATTTTAGTATCAATTACAGTATTAAATGTTTTTCCAGCATCATCGGAAATTACAACATGGTTGCTAAGATTTTTTTTATTTTTATTGTCATAAGCCCAAAAAATAACAATAATTTTGCTTTTCGTTTCACATAATCGACATTCCCAAGTTGAAACATGTCCTTCCTTGGATTTATAAAATTCAGATAGTTTACTCCAATTCTCACCTTCATCATCACTATAAATTATCCATCCTGAATGATCTGACTCTTTTAAATGGAAAGGTGGCGCTGCTCCTAATATTCTACCTGATCTTAATTGAATACACGGACCTGATATTTCAAGTGGTGTTTCATTGACGTTAAAATTTTTTGGCATAGACCAACTTTCACCATTATCATTAGAAATACTTATTTTATTATTGAGTGGCAGTATTTCAAATGTATTAGGATTAACAATTGGTGTTAAACTATCTGGTCTTACAAAAGCATAACCTATTGCGAGCAATTTATTATTTTGTAATAATAGGGGTTTAAGAGATTCTGATTCTTCCTTATTTTTATATATATGATTATGTAAAGGTTTTGGTTTAGACCAACTTCTTCCATCATCAAAACTTTTTGAGACAAATGTTCTTTGATCAGCAGAATCAAAAGCTTGCCCAATAGTAAATAATGCAATTAAGGAATTATCCTGTAATTTTACTATACCCGGAAAAATACCTTGTTTACTAACGAGTAAAGGATCAGGGTTTTCGTATAGAATTATTTCATCAATTATTTTCATTTATTTTATACTAATTAAAATTTAATTTCTTCACCACTCACTTTCAAATTCATGATGAAATTGAAATCCCTTAACAGGGGTTGCTTCACCTCTCGGCATAGGAGCAATAGGATTTAAATAGTGATTTGTTTCACCTCTAGCTATTTGAACAGAAAAAAAAGGCCACTCTGATAAATCTGCTTTAACATTTGAAGGAGAATATCTTAAAGTAATTCCACATCTAGGATTATTTGAATTGTTTGCATCAGAACCATGTAAAAGAGCATCTGAATGAAGAGAAATTTCACCAGCTTTTAAATTCATATATACTATTTTTTCTTTATCAATTTGATCATTAGATACTTCTTGGTTTAAATCATAATTTTTATCTTCATTAACTTTATGTAAAAATTTTTTTGTTTTATGACTTTCTGATACTATTTTCATTGCTGAATTAGATTTATCTGTATCATATACAGCTAACCAAACTGTAACAGAGTTTGATGGATTTAAAGGCCAATATTGAGAATCTTGATGCCAAGGAACAACACCTTTACTCTTAGCTGCTTTGTAAAAAAATTGTCCACCCCAAAGGAAAAAATTTTGCCCTAAAAGATCCTCCACATAATCAAGAATAGCCGGCGTATGTGCTAAATCATAAAATTTTTTACTCGCTTTATGCCACATATTAGTTTTATTTATGTTAACATCTCCGGGCAGTCTATTACTTAAATCTAAAAAAAGTTTTTGAAGATCTTTAACACCATCTTGAGAAAATACAGGCAGACCTTTTATATAACCCTTATCTTCATACTGTGATATTTCATTATCATTTAATCTTCTAACTAATTTACTAATTTCCATTTAGATTTTTTTCATTAATTTTTTAAATTTTTCTAGTTCTTTTTTTTCGGCATAAACAACATTACTTTTTGATGGAAATTTCTTATTTACTACATCCTTCTGATATTCCTTAAAAGCATCTATCCTATCCTTTTGTAACTTTTCGTATGTCTTATTAAAATCTTTATATTTTTTTGCATGTCTAGGTATTGTAGTTGAATTGAAGTGATATCCCAAAATATCTTCACCAAACAAAAATTGAATATCTGCATATCTGCCTGATCCTATTGAAATAGTCAAAGCTTTGGTGTCTTTTGTTATTTCTTTTAAAACATCCTCCGGTACACATTCGACCTCTATAGCCCAAGCACCAATTTTTTCTAATTCTTTTATATCATGATAAACTTTAATAGCCTCAGCTGAACTTTTCCCAACTGGTTTCACACCCCCTGTCCACGTTGATTTCATTGGAACAAAACCTACGTGCCCTTGAAAAGGGATATTAAAATCACTTAAATATTTAATAAAATTTATATTCCAAGAATTGGTGTGTATAGAGTCTACACCAATTTCTATTAATTCAAATACCTTCTTCATCATACTTTCTTTGGAAGCATGCTCAGTATATTTTATTCCACACGTTAAAAATGTATTGGGTGCAGCTTCGCGTATTTCTTTTAAATGATCTACCCCACAAATAATCATATCTATACCAGCAGCTTCAGCAGCTGCAGCTTCTTCAGGAGATACAACATTTATCTGTGTTAATTTTTTCTTACCTTTTAAATTTATTAAATCTTTAACAGTATAGTTTCTATAACCAGCTTGATGAGCAAGAGAGTAAACTTTTTTATATTTGTTTTTCATAATTAATGTTGTTGTAGAAACTTTCTAAATTTATTTAATTCTTTTTTTTCAATTGAAATTGTATGCTTTTTTGCTGGAAATTTATTTTTTTGAACTTCTGTTCTATACTTTTTGAAAGCATTAATTCTATCTTTTTGAATATCACTTAATGTTCTATCAAAATTTTTATATTTTTTTGCATGTCTTGGAAAACTTATTTTACTCTGCCCTAATATATCTTCTGCAAATAAAAATTGAGCATCCGCAGCTATTCCAGAGCCAATTGAAATAGTAACAAGTGATGTGTGCTTTGTAATAACTTCTAAAATATTTTCTGGAACGAGTTCTACTTCTATGCCCCATGCACCAGTTTTCTCAATATCCTTTATATCTCTAAATAATTCTGCAGCTTCATTTGCTGTCTTTCCAAAAGATCTAATGCCACCTATCCATGTTGTTCTTCTCGGAATAAAACCAACATGACTTTGAAACGGAATTCTAAATTTACTTAAATGTGCCATCCATTCAAGATTCCAATTTTGACACATTAGTGAATCAGCACCGGCCTCAATTATCTCGAATGCTTTTTTTGTTGCTTCTTTTTTTGACGGGTTCTCAATAAAAGGTACACCAACAGTCATAAAAGTTTTTGAAGCAGCTTTTCTAATATTTGGAAAATCTTTTCCTGGTCCAGTTAATAATAAATCAATACCAGCTTCTTCAGCAGCTGCAGCTTCTTCTACTGTAGTAACTCTTACTTGTGTTAGTTTTTGCTTACCTTTTAAATTAATAACATCTCTAACTGTATAATTTCTTAAACCTAAATCATTATTAATTGAAAATACCCTTTTATATTTTTTTTTCATTTTTGTTACAGCGTTACATTAAATCATTAAATTAATAAAAATCTATATATTTATTTTTCCACTGATTTAAAAAAATCTATGTTTTCTCCTAATATTTGTCATATAAAAATAATAGAATTTTCAATAAAAATGTGGTTCATTAGTTCTATTAATAAGGAGGAATTATGAAAAAATTAATATCAACTATCTTCCTTTCATTAGTTGTAAGTTTATTTACGACTTCATTGAAAGCTGATGGTCATGATTTTACAATTTTTAATAACTCTGGAATGCTACAATTTGACGGCGGTGGAAGTGATCCAGAAGTTTTAGCCAAAGTTACTGCACATGTTAAAAAACTATCAGGTGTAACACCTAAGGTTATAGTACCTAATATGCAGGATACTACTGAGCAATTAAACTTATTACTTGCTGGAAGTAATCCTCCTGATTTGTTTCAAGCAAATTGGGATGTATATAAATCAACATTGATGCCACTTAATGATCTTTTAGCAAAGCATGGTGATGCTCTTCTTAGATCGATTCCAGAAACTTCATGGAAGTACATGACTGACTCAGATGGCAACATCATGGGTATTCCAAGAACAGCTGCTACAAGCCCTTACATGACTTGGGTAAGACAAGACATATTAGACCAAGCTGGATTAGAAGTTCCTAAAACTGTTGAAGAGTTAACAGCATACATGGCTGCTGCTCAAAAGATAAATCCTGATTTTAAAGCGGGTACTAGAGCTTGGTCAGGTAATAAATGGGAAGAGCCAGCAATGGGATTTGCTGCAGCTTTCACTGGCGCAATGTCAGGAAATGCAGCATTTATTGATCCAAGTGATGGAAGAGTAAAGCCTGTTCCACTTGCTCCTGGTATTGAAGACTATCTTCGCTTTATGAATGATTGGCACAATAAAGGGTACTGGTATCCAGATAACTGGTCAAAATTTGATGAGTCTGAAGTCTTTAGAACTTGTAATATGGCAATGTGGAGTGGATGGTATTCACGTGTTACAATTATCGTTCCTAAAGTTGAATCAAATTGTCCTGGTATGAAATATGTGAGAGCTCCTATTATGGGATCAAAAGGTTGGATGGCTACTACTAGAGCTAGTGGTACACAAGCATATGTCATTAACAAAAAAGCTAAAAATCCAGAAGCGATTATGCAATATCTAAATTGGATGTGGAATGATCAGTCTGTTGAAGGCTACGCAACTGGTGTTAATGGTATTGAAGGAGATCATTGGTCTTATGAATCAAAAGGAATGCCTGCAATAGTTAATACTAAAGATAAAGCTGAAACTAAATATGTTGGTGATTTTGGTTTACCAAACTTTCCTTACGAAGGAAATATGCAGCCAAATGATAGTTTATGGGCAACACATTTCAATTATCTTGGAAGTGGTTTGACTAAGCTTGATGACTCTCATCAACCTATTGATTTGTATATGGCTTGGGATAAGGGAAGAATTGCAGATGAAACTCCAACTCTTGGAGATGTTCATCGAATGATCGCTGAAAATTTCACAGCTTTTTATACTGGTGAAAGATCAATTGATGAATACGATGATTTCTTGGCAGAACTAGATGATGCAGGAATGCAAGACTGGATCAATGCTATGACTGCTCAAATGCAAGAATCTTGGGCTAATTAAATTTATCTATAAATGAAGACGGGATAATATCCCGTCTTCAAACAAAAAAATAAATGAAAAAAATTTGGAAATATCGTTTTTATTATTACTTAGCATTACCAGGTTTAATTTATTTTGCTATTTTTCATTATGTTCCAATGGGAGGGGCTTTAATTGCCTTTAAAGACATTTCTCCCTTTGATGGTTTAAGGGGTTTCTTTGATGCACCTTGGGTCGGCTTTAAGCATTTTGAACGTTTTACTTCGTCTGTATATTTTTTAGATGTTATTGAAAACACACTTATAATAAGTGGATTAAAAATCTTATTTGGTTTCCCTGCACCAATTATTTTAGCGTTACTTTTGAATGAAGTTTTACGAATGAGTTTAAAAAGAATAATGCAAACAATTTCTTATTTACCTCATTTTATTTCATGGGTTGTTACAGCAGGAATGATTACTGCTCTTTTAGCAACAAGTGGTGGATTATTAACTGAAACGATAAATGATTTTACAGGATCAAATATAAATTTTTTAGGAAACAAGGATTATTTTGTAGGAATATTGGTAACATCTCATGTTTGGAAAACTATTGGGTGGAGTAGTATAATTTATTTAGCTGCAATGAGTTCTATAGACCCTTCTCTTTATGAGTCAGCAAGAATTGATGGTGCTAATAGATTGCAAATGGCATGGCACATTACACTTCCAAGTATTATGTTTGTAATAGTTATTATGTTTCTTCTAGAAATTGGTAATTTGTTGGAAGCGGGTTTTGAACAAATCCTTTTGTTGTATTCACCATCTGTTTATAAAGTTGCCGACATCATAGATACATTTGTTTACCGAGAGGGATTACTAGCATTGAAATATTCTTTTGCTGCTGCTGTAGGTCTATTTAAAGCGGTGATTGCTTTCGTTCTTCTTTATACAGCAAATAGATTAGCTAATAGACTTGGTCAAACAGGATTATGGTAATAAAAGTATGAAGAGTCAGTATAAAACAGAAATATTTTATAATTATATAATTATAGGCATACTATTAATTCTAACTCTTTCGTTTCTGCTACCTTTTATTGTAGTTTTATCAACATCACTAATAAGTGAAGCTGAATGGGCTGAAAGAGGTGGTCATGTTTTGTATCCAAAAAAAATAAGTTTTGTTGCTTATGATATACTCTTTGGAAAAAGTTATGTTTTATTTAATGCCTATCAAATTACTTTTTTAAGAGTTACGCTTGGTACTTTTTGTAATTTATTATTTACGACTACATTAGCATATGCATTAGCCCAAAGAGATTTACCCTATAGAATACCACTTACTTTTTTTGTTTTTTTTACAATGGTTTTCAATGGAGGTTTAATCCCGCAATTTCTACTTGTCGATTTTTTAAACTTGCGAAATACAATTTTTGCCCTGTTTGTTCCAACTTTAGTTAATGGTTGGTATTTCTTAATTATGCGAAACTTTTTTATGAATATTCCAAAAGATTTAATTGATGCAGCTATAATTGATGGCGCCTCACCAGTTAGAATTTTAATAAGTGTTGTTCTACCACTGTCTATGCCTGTCATGGCAACAATTGGATTATTTTATGCAGTATATCATTGGAACGAATGGTTTTATGCTTCAATTTATATTACGGACAATCAACTAAAACCAATGCAAATTATATTACGCGGTTTACTAAATCAAGCTACTATGGAGGGAATGGAAAATATTTCTTTTATGGAACAGCCACCACCAGGCGCTTCTTTAAGAGCGGCTTTAATTATTTTTAGTACAGTTCCAATTTTAGTCGTTTATCCATTTATACAAAGATATTTTGTAAAGGGAATTATGATTGGTGGAGTCAAAGGTTAATCAACGTGAGGAGGAAATATGTTTAAAAGTGTTGATATTTTTGAAGCTAGAAAAGAGGGTTACAAAACATACAGAGTACCCGGGATAACAGTTTCAAAAAATGATGTAGTTTTAGCAACTGCTGAAAGTAGACCTATTTCAGGAGGTGATTGGGATTTCAATGATGTGTTTATGAGAAGGAGTTTAGATCAAGCTGAAACTTTTCTTGAGAGACAGCTTGTAGCCAATCATAAAGATATAGGTGATGGCCCTATAAGTAATTTCGTAATGATACCAGATATGAATACTGGAAGAATTATTGCTGTTTTTTGTTGGAAGTATTCAAGAGTATTTCGAAAGTATAGTGATGACGATGGGGCAACCTGGAGTGATCCAGAAGAAATTACAGAGACATTTAATAGATTCCACAATGATTATGATTGGAAAGTTTGTGCTACTGGTCCAGGACATGGAATACAATTAAATAATGGTAGAATGATTATACCTGTATGGTTATCTGATGGCTCTGGAACTGAAATGGGTAAAGGTCATTTAGGTCATAGACCTTCTATTATCACTTCTATTCATAGTGACGATAATGGTATTACCTGGGAAAGAGGAGATATTGTTTGTCGCCATGATGATAATATTGATGGCACTATTCTAATTAATCCAAGTGAAACTATCCCCGTTCAATTAGAAGATTCCTCAGTGATGTTAAACATCAGAAGTGAGTCAGAAATTGATAGACGCTTGATAGCTATAAGTCCTGATGGATCTTCAAATTGGAAAATTAGAGGATTTGATAATGCTTTATTAGAACCAGTCTGTATGGCCAGTATTTTAAAAAGCAATCAACCATCAGAAAATGAATTCAAGGATATAATTTTTATAAATCCAGATAATTTAGAAAATACAATGATACCTGAAGGACGTAATTTGCGCCACGATAGAAAAAGATTATCTGCAAAGTTAAGTTTTGATGATGCAAAGACCTGGCCTGTAAATAAAGTTATTGAAGAGGGGCCGTCTGGATATAGTGATGTAGCTCAATTAAGATCAGGAGTATTTATATGTATTTATGAATGTGAGATTGTAGAAAGAATCTGTGATGATAAATATGTCAGAGTTACGAAATTTGATAAAAACTGGCTTACAAGTTGAGGTATAAATTTTTACTAGATATCTTTTTAATTTAAGTTACCATAATTAAATAAAATTATGGTAACTTTAAATAATCAGTATTTACAGACTAACTTTGATAGTGATGGTTATATTTCGATTAATCCATTATTTTCAATTGAAAAAATTGAAGAAATTAAAATTGAATTAACCAGATATATTAAAGAGGTTGCACCAAATGTACCTGATCATCATATTTTTTATGAAAATAAGGATGACAAAATGAGTATTAAACAGCTTCAGCAAATGTTTAATTATGATGATTATTTTAAAGAATTAATAGAAAACTCTCCTATAAGAGAAGTTGCAGAAATAGTTTTACGTGAAAAAGCAGAACCTAAAAATTTACAATTTTTTAATAAACCACCAGGAATAGGAAAACCAACTCCACCACATCAAGATGGTTATTACTTTATGTTAAAAAAACATAATGCTGTTACTTGTTGGCTAGCACTAGAGAAAGTTGATGAAGAAAATGGATGTATCCACTATGTAAGAGGGTCTCATAAATTAGAATATAGACCACATGGGAGATCAAATGTTTTAGGTTTTTCTCAAGGTATAACAGATTTTGGTAATGAAGAAGATAAAAAAAATACAGTTGCATTTCCTGGAGATCCAGGAACATTTTTAATACATAACTCAAAAACAATTCACTGGGCAGAAGGTAATAAATCTCGAACTAGGACTAGAAAAGCATTAGGATTTATTTATTATGGAGAAAGTGCAGAAATAAATCAAGAAGCACATGATGCTTATCAAGAAAAACTAAAAAAAGAAATGAAAGAAAAAAATTTAATATGAATTTTAATACAAGCTTACCTGAATTGACTGATTTAAAAAAAGTCTATGATGAAAATGGTTATAATCACATACCTCAGCTTTTTTCTAAATCCGATATGGATCTTATCAACAAAGAATTTAATCGATATATTAAAGATTGTGTTCCAAAAATGAAGGAAGGTGAAGTCTACTACGTAGATAAATCTAATAAAGAAACTCTTATGCAAATGCAAAAATTAGAAGATTATGACAGCTTCTTTTATGATTTATTTCACAATAGTAAAATTAAAGAACTTGCTGCTAACGCTTTAGGTGAGGAAGTGATTCCTAGAGCTATGGAATATTTTAATAAACCACCAGGTAAAAGTAATCCAACACCACCACATCAAGATGGATATTATTTTAATTTAAATAATGATAAGGCTGTTACAGGATGGCTTGCTTTAGAAGATGTAGATGATGAAAACGGTTGTATTCATTATGTTAGAGGTTCTCATAAAAAAGAAGGATATAGACCACATGGTAAATCTGAAATACTAGGTTTTTCCAAAGGTGTTACAGATTTTGGTAGTGAAGAGGATAAAAAAAATACAGTAAAGTTTGAGGGTAAAGCCGGTATGTTTTTAATGCATCATGCTAAAATTATACACTTTGCAGATCCAAATAAATCAAAGACTAGATCAAGACGAGCTTTTGGTTTTGTTTATCATGGAGTCTCAGCAAAACATGACAAACATAAAGAAAAAATTGAACAGGAAAAGTTAAAAGCTGAATTAAAATCTCAAAACAAATTATAAAAATGCATAACAGAAAAGTTTATATTTCTGGTGAAATTGTTCCTGAAATAGAGGCCAAAATATCTATTTTTGATAGTGCTGTTCTTTTAGGTGATACAGTTACTGAATCGACAAGAACTTTTAATCACGTACCATTTAAATTAGACGATCATTTGGAGAGACTTTATAAGTCTTTTAAACTGACACGCATTGATCCTCAAATGACAATAGAGGAAATGAAAAAAGTAAGTCTCGATTTATTAGAGATTAACAAAGATGAATATAAAGCTAATGAGGATTGCTGGCTTGTACATAATATTTCTCGAGGACATTCAATAACTGGAGGAAACCCAGCTTTACAAGTCTCCAAACCAACTGTTATGATTTACACCCAGCCTATGAATCTAGTTTTATGGGCACCATTTTATACAAAAGGTTGTCATGCAGTAACTCCTCCAACAAGAATGGTGCCTTCACAATCATTAGATGCAAGAATTAAGAATAGAAGTCGACTATTTTATACATTAGCTGAAATTGAAGCTAAATTGGTTGATCCTGATGCTCAAAGTGTCATTCTTGATATTGATGGAAATGTTGCTGAGAATAAAGGTGGAAATATTTTTATCATCAAAGATGGAAAATTAATCACACCAACCACTGCAAATTGCTTAGAGGGACTTACAAGAAATTCAACTATGGAAATAGCTCGCTCCTTAGATATAGAAGTAATTGAAGCTGTAATCCAACCTTATGATTTAGCTACTGCAGATGAAATGTTTATGACTAGTACGCCATATTCAATTATGCCTGCAACAAAATTTAATGGAATGCCTATTGCTGATGGGAAAGTAGGACCTGTAACTAAAAGGTTAATTAATGGATGGAGTGATAGAGTAGGCGTAGACATAATTAAGCAAGCAGAAGATCAATTACATAAGCATTAAAATGAAACAACTAGAGAAGCCAAAAGGAATTTGGGGAACAATTCTTTTACCTATAAATAATAATCAAATTGATTGGCCTGCATTTGAAGAACAAATTCATATTTTATGTGATTCTAATGTTTATGGAATCTATACGAATGGAACTGCTGCCGAATGTCATAATCAAACAGAAACTGAGTTTGATAAGCTATCCGAAATAGTTTCATCTATTGCTTTAAAGAAGAAAAAAAAATTTCAACTTGGATTAAGTCATACTAATCCGAGAATATGTCGTGAAAGAGCAAAGCGTATGGTCAGTCTTAAACCAAATGGATTTCAAATAACTCTTCCTGACTGGTGGCCTCCGACATTTAATGAGTCAAAGAATTTTATATTAGGAATGCAAGAAGTGGTCGAAGATGTATATATGATTTTATATAATCCACCTCATGCAAAAGTCCTTCTTTCTCTTGAAGAGATTAGTTTATTAAAAAAATCAGTTCCAAATCTTGTAGGAATTAAATGTGTAGGCGGTGATGAGCAATGGTATTCAAAAAGAAGAGAATTATTAGATGACTTTTCTGTTTTTGTACCTGGACATACCGTTGTATATGGAAAACCCTTGGGAGCAAATGGATCCTATTCTAATGTTGCATGTTTAAGCCCAAATGGTGCTGTTAAAATTTGGGATTTGATTGAAAAAGACTATGAAAAAGCAAAAGCATTAGAAGCAAAAGTACTAAACTTTATGAAACAATATATTTTACCCTTTGCTAGCAAGCTTTCGAATACTGGTTTAGATAAGTTACTTGCATCTGTTGGTGACTGGGGTCCAGTATCGGAAAAAGTTCTTTGGCCATATGACGGGGCAACTGCAGAAGATGTAGAAAAAATAAAAGAACAAGCAAATATTGAGTTAGAAGAAATACTTAATGTCTAAAAATATTTTTCTTTCAGGCATATATCATGAAACACATACATTTTTAGGTGAGCCAACTACCTTAAAAGATTTTATTATTTATAATGATCAAGAAATAATTAATGAAAACACTGGCAATGGATCTCCAACAGATGGTTTCATAGAATATGCTTCTCAGCAAAAATGGAATATTATTCCAGGCATTCAAATGTCAGCCAGGCCATCTGGTACAGTAGACGAAGAAACTGAAAATTATTTTAAAACAAATTTCTTTGAAAAGTTAAAATCTTCTAGCAATAACATAGATGCAATTTTTTTAGTTCTACATGGAGCTATGGTTAGTAAAAATCACGATGATTTTGAGGGTGATTTTCTTAGGGATATTCAAATTTTTTTATCTAAAGAAAATATTTCTATTCCAGTTGTGGCAGTTTTAGATTTACATGCAAATGTTTCAGAAAGCATGATTAAGAATAGTACTTGTGTCTATGCGTATAGAAAAAACCCACACAGTGATTCAAGAGAAACGGCAGTAAAAGCTGCATCAATTTTAAATGATCTTTTTTTAGATACAAAGGTAGAACAAATACATTTAGGAACAAATTATATTCTTCCCCCAACTGGTGTTGGAACAGCAAATGATCCTATGAAAATAATTTTAGAAGAAGCTTTAAGGATAGAGAAAAACGACCCTGAGATTATTTGTATCAATGTTATGGCAGGATATTCATATGCAGATATTCCGGAATGTGGTTTTAGTATAAATTGTTGTACAAGAGGAAATACTAGTCAGGCAAAAAAATACCTCGATAACTTAGTAACTATACTCGAAG
Organism: uncultured Alphaproteobacteria bacterium; assembly: GCA_902514875.1. Classification (GTDB taxonomy): domain Bacteria; phylum Pseudomonadota; class Alphaproteobacteria; order HIMB59; genus CACPNW01. The sequence goes on from CABXSY010000006.1 coordinate 18,929, forward strand.
CAAAGATTAAAAATGGTTATCCAAAAGAAAATTCATTAGATGAAGCTCTAAAAGAAATTGATAAAATTGCTGATATTAAAAAGCCAATATTATTAATTGAACCAGCTGATAATATTGGAGGTGGAACACCAGGTGATGCAACTGATTTATTAGATCGCTTATTACAAACTAATCATACTGGCATTGTTGCAATTATAAATGATCCTGAAGCAGCAGATGCTTGTCACAAAGCTCAGATAAATGATGAAATACAATTAAATATTGGTGCAAAATTTGATCTATTTCATGGTAAGCCTATCTTAATAAAAGCAAAATTAGACAAAATTTCTGATGGAGCCTTTGAGCTTGAAAATAAAAAATCTCACTTAGCTTCAATGATGGGAACAAAAATTAATATGGGTCCGTCAGCTGTATTAAAAAATGATCAATTAACCTTATTGTTAACATCAATTAAAACACCACCAATGGATTTAGGTCAACTAACTTCCCAGGGTATTAATCCTAGAGATGCAAAATTAATAATAATCAAAGCTGCTGTATCTCACAAGGATGCTTACGACCCAATTGCATCTCAGAGTTTTTATATTGATAGCCAAGGTCTTTGTACAAGTAATTTAAAAAGATTGCCTTTTAAAAAAATTGGAAATAAAATTATATCTTTAGATTAGTTTAATCGTTTAAAACCATTATGTGCAATAGGGCCTTCTAATAAATCCATAATATTTCTTCCATCCTCGCACTCTTTTATCGTTTGAAAAATAGGACGAATATTTTCAATGTAACCATCAATGATGTCTTTTGTGTGTGCAGTACAAACATAGACTGCAGTTGCAGCAAGATAACCTTTTTTAAGCATTTCTTGAGTAATAAATGTTTTATAGGCCAATGCATTTTCACTTTTAAATGAAAATGTTGTCAGTGCCGCTAATCCACTAATAGTAATTGGAAGATCAAATTCTTTAGACAACTTCATCCACTCACTATTTACGTATTCACCAATTTTTGTAATTTTTTCCCATGATTTTTCTTTATCCATAACTTTTAGTGTGGCAAGACCAGCACTAGATCCAATTCGTTCAGTCCAAAAGGTGCTACTTATAAAAGATTTTTCTGCTGCTTGCATAACCTCTCTTTTACCAAGGACTGCAGTTACAGCATATCCATTTCCAAGAGCTTTTCCAAACATTGCGACGTCAGGCTCAACATCATAAAGCATATGTAAACCACCATAATTTTTTCTAAATCCTGATGTACATTCATCAAAAACTAAAACAATATTATTATCATTTGCTAATTTTCTTACTCGTTGCAAAAAATTATTTTCTGGTTCTTTGTTTCGGTAAACTTCCATTTTGATAACACCAATATTTTTAGTTTTGACTAAGTTTTCTAGTTTATCAAAATTATTATACTCAAACGGATATACACTTCCTTTGAGATTTTGTGGTACACCATGAGGATCTAAACCTGGTAGCAGGTGACCATCTAACCCTTTTGAGTCAGATAAATTTGAAGCTAAATACCAATCATGCCAGCCATGATATCCGCAAAATGCTACATTATCTCTTCCAGATGCAGCTCTTGAAAGACGAATAGCGACTGAATTAGCTTCACCTCCTGATCTTGCAAATCTAGCCATATCAGCCCATGGATGTAGCTCAACTAATCTTTCCGTGAGTTCAACTTCTTCTGGAGCATTAAGAGAGGACATATTACCATTTCCGACTGTTTCTTTGACAGCTTCATCGACTTCTGGATGACTATAGCCAAGTGAATTAGTTCCTGGCATCATTAAAGTATCTATATATTTATTTCCATCGAGATCCCATACTTCACAACCTCTTGTTTTAGTAAAATAAGCAGGCCAATGTTCAGGTAAAAACATTTCAGGTCTTTTTGATAAAAGCATATTACCACCAGCAACAATTTGCTTTGCTTTTGAATATAATTTTTGTCCTTTTCCCATTCTAATTAACCTATGCAATTTTCATTAAAAGCACAATCAGTTTCTTGTGTTTATAGCAAAACACCCATTTTTGCTGCTTTTACTCCAAGAGATGACTTTACTACTTTTACGTGAAACAATTTAGGTTCTTTTTTCAAATTTTTTTTTACGAGCTCTACATAACCTTGTGCCATTCCAATACTCCCACCAAGTATAATTATATCTATATCAAATATAGCTTTCAAATTTGCACACAGTTCTGAGACAGATTTGGCAGATAGATCGATTATTTCTTTTGCCCATTTTTTATTTTGTAGACTAAGCTTAAAAATTTCTTTAGCACTAATATTTTTATGACCTTTTTGTCTAGCAATTTTACTCATTGCTTTACCAGAAGCGATACTTTCAAAAGTTCCAATTCTACCACTCCCACATTTTGTTTTTGCTAACGTTGAAGTTGTAAATCCTAAATGTCCTGCTAATCCATTTTCTGAGAGAAGAGGTATATTATTTAAAATTACACCAACTCCTATACCACTTGAAATTGTAATATATCCCAAACGTTTGTATTTATAACCTTTTCCATAATTTGCTTCTCCTAAAGCTGCAGCAGTTGCATCATTTATTATTGTAGCAGCTGTATTAAATTTTTTTTCTATAAGCTTTTTAAGAGGTATTTTGAAAGTTCCTAAATTTTCTTTATTTACTGGGTACCAATTTCCGTATTGGTCAACCCTACCTGTAATAGCAATACCTATTATTTTAGATTTAGATATGTTTAAGTTTTTAATATTTTTTTCAATTTGTTGAATGTAATTATTTGCTATTTTATTTATTGAAGTTGGCTCAGTAATAGTTTTTTTAAACTTTCCTTTAATTATTTGAGATACTGATATCTTAGTTGCTCCAAAATCAATTGCGATACCTGATTTGTTAAATATTTTTTTATTCATTTTAATTTTTAATTTTTTTCACAAACCAACTCGTAATATTATCAATACGCGTAATAGCACTTCCAATTGTAACTGCATCTGCTCCTGCTTGTATAGCTTTCTTTGCAAGCTCTGGAGAGTTGTAACGCCCTTCAGCCATTACAAAGCAATTAAGTTTTTTAAATTCTTTAACTAATTTTATATTTGGTTTATCCGTATCTTTCACTTTTTTACCAACATAGCCGGCAAGTGTTGTTCCAATGATATCCGCACCCTCTAAAACAGCATTTTTAGCATCATCTAGATTTGAACAGTCTGCCATAGCTAAACGATTTGCTTTTTTAATTTTTAAAATAATTTCTTTTGTTGGAAAAGGTCTTTTCCTCTTTGTGGCATCATAAGCTATTATATCTGCACCACTATTAATAATTTTATCAACATCCTTTAAGAGAGGCGTAATTCTAACTTTATAGTTATCTAAGTCATTTTTTATTATGCCAATGATTGGTAAAGAAATATTTTTTTTGACTGCTCGTATATTTTTTTCTCCTTCAATTCGTACACCACCACAACCTCCTATAATTGCAGCTTTTGCCATTGAAACAACAATAGAAGTCTTGTCTTGAGGCCCACCCTCATTAGGTTGACATGATACAATAATTTTATTTTTTAATTTTTTTAAAATATTTTTTTTCACAAAGTTAATTATATTGCTTTTAAAAATTTTATTTCTGAAAGATCATTTTCCGACATTAATTTTTTTAAATCATCTTTTATTCCCTTTTCTATCTCTGTATTGACAATACTTGAAAAAGGTTTCCTTACATACCCTGAATCAATTCCCATCCAACTTAATCCCATTTTAATAAATGGATAACCTGATTTTTTTAAAGCATATAAAATGATCATATTGACTTTATCTTGTAATTTTTTTGCCTCAACAACATTACCATTTTTCATATTTTCAAAAATTCCTACAAACATTTCTGGCATTAAATTATAAAATGATCCAATCATACCATCAGCACCTGATATCAGACCAGACACAGCCATTTCATCCATGCCAGAATAAATTTTAAAATATGCTCCTATTTCTTTTTTTATTTTCTCAAAATTAAAATGAGTTGCTGCCGTATATTTAACTCCTTTAATATTATCTATAGCGGCCAGTCTTTTTAACATATCAATGTCCATCAAATTTGCGTGACTAATGTTATATATAATAATTGGCAAATGTGAGGATTGAGCTATGTCACTATAATAGTTATAAATCTCTTCATTAGAAAAATTGTAATAGAAAGGTGGCAATGCTGATAATGCATCGACTCCAGCATGAGTGGCATATTTTGCTAGATCAGTTGTAATTTTAGTTCCTATAGATCCAACATGTGCAATAACAGGAACTCTTCCATTTACTTCCTCAACAATAATATCGAGCACTTCTTTTTTTTCTTCTGGTGACATTAAAAAAGTTTCACCTGTACTACCAGTTACGTACAAGCCATTTACATTTTCATCAATCAAATGATTTATTATTTTTCTTAAACCTTCCTTGTTAATAGTTTCATCTTTATTAATGGATGTGATCATAGCAGGCATAACACCATTCAGATCTTTTGGATCGTATTTAGTCATTACTTACTTATTTCAGGTAAATCGATCAAATGGCAGGATGCATAATGTTCATTACCATTTGTAGAATATTTTTTTAATGTTGGAACTTCAGTTTTACAAATATCTTTTGCTTTAGGACAACGAGGATGAAAAGGACAACCCTTAGGTGGATTTACTGGACTTGGTACATCTCCTTCTAAAACAATTCTCTTAGTTTTCTTATCAAGATCGGCAACTGGTATTGCTGATATTAAAGCTTCAGAGTAGGGGTGAAGAGTATTTTTATAAAGATCTTCAGAATCACAAAGTTCTACAATTCTTCCTAAATACATAACAGCAATTCTATCACATAAATATTCAGTCACACTTAGATCATGCGTAATAAATAGATAAGTTAAATTATTATCTTTTTTTAGCTGCATTAATAATTGTAAAACTTGAGCCTGAATTGAAACATCTAATGCACTGACGGCCTCATCACATACAATCAATTCAGGATCTAAACATAAAGCTCTTACAATTCCAATTCGTTGTCTTTGACCTCCCGAAAACTCATGAGGATATCGATCCATATATTCTCTACGCATATTTACTGCTTCTAATAGGTCACCTATTATTTTTCTTCTTTCTTCTTTTGAATTAACTCCAAATTTTTTTAAAGGATCTTGAAGAGATCCAAAAATAGTAAAAGAAGGATTAAGAGAGGAATGTGGATCTTGAAAAACAATCTGAAGTTTTTTTCGAAAAGGATCCATATCTTTTTTTTCTAAAGATGTTAGTTCTGTTTCATCATTTTCTTTTGAAACATATGTTACTTTACCATTTGTTGGCTCAACCAATCTTAAGATTGCTTTACCAAGCGTAGTTTTACCACAACCACTTTCTCCGGCCAGACCTAACACTTCACCGCGATAAATATCTAAATCAACTCCGTCGACCGCCATTACATGTCCAACAGTTCGATTAAAGACGCCTGCTTTTACGGGAAAGTAGACTTTAAAGTCGCGTAATTTAAGAATCTCTTTTTTCATTATACTTTTCAAAAAATTGTTCGTACTTATGACATCTTATTTCATGAGTTTTATTTATTTGTATAATTTCAGGCATCACATCACAACTTTCTGTTTGCCAATTACAACGTGGTGCAAACTGGCATCCAATAGGCCTATTATATGGATCAGGTGTTGATCCTTTTATAGGATTTATATCTTGATTCTTTCCTCTACCAAGAACTGGAACAGATTCTAATAATGCTTTTGTGTAGGGGTGTGTAGGTCGTCTTAAAACATCATCAGCAGTACCTGCTTCGACAATATTTCCCATATACATAACGGCAACATTGTCCGCTAATTCAGCAACAACACCCATATCATGGGTAATGAGAATGATGGCCGTATCATTTTCCTCTTTAAGTTTTTCCATCAATTCAAATATTTGAGCTTGAATTGTAACATCTAGAGCTGTTGTAGGTTCATCGGCAATTAATATTTTTGGATTACATGCCATCGCCATTGCAATCATAGCTCTTTGTCTCATCCCACCAGAATAACTATGCGGATATTCATCTACTCTTTTTTCAGGCAACGGAATCCCCATATCATTCAAAAGAGAAATACTTTTTTCTCTTATTTCTTTTCGATTAAGGCTAGTGTGATATTTTAAATTTTCACTTATTTGAAAACCAACTGTATAAACTGGATTTAACGCAGTCATTGGATCTTGAAAAATCATTGCGATATCAGAACCTCTGATATTTCTCATTTCTTTTCCATTCTTTTCTAACTTTTCAATATTGACGGTTTTATCATCCTTACGAAAAATAATTTCACCTTCTTCAATTCTTGATAAAGTTGGAAGAAGTTGCATAATAGTTGCTGCAGTCACACTTTTTCCGCATCCACTTTCTCCAACAATACAAAGTGTTTTACCTTTTTCAACATCAAAGGAAACACCGTTCACTGCTTTATTACATCTATTATTAGTGTAGAAGAATGTTTTGAGATTTTTAACTGATAAAGCTATATTATTTTTATCTGTCATACTATCCTTGTTGCGATGGATCTGTTGAATCTCTCAGACCATCTCCTATAAAGTTAACACAAAGTACAAATACTGAAATTACTATTCCAACCGGTCCCCACATCCACCAATAGTTTTGTAAAACTAAAATATCTTGAGCAACATTGAGAATATTTCCCCATGTTGGAATATTTAAGGGGACTCCTAGTCCTAGGAAACTTAAACCAGCTTCTGTTAAAATAAACATAGCCGTCGAAAGAGTTATATTAACCATTATAGGACTTAAAGCATTTGGTAACATATGTTTGTAGCAAATGGTAAAGGTCGATAGCCCAAAACTTCTCAGAGCTTGAACATATTCTTCCTCACGTAATGATAACATTCGCGCTCTAGCAAGTCTATACATCCCTCCCCATCCTGTAAGAATAAATATTGCCATAAGATTAAATAAACTTTGACCCGTGATTGATACCAACAATAAAACTAATATTATTTGAGGGAACGACATAAATATTTCAGAAACCCTAAGAGCAATTACATCTATCCAGCCACCTTTATAACCTGCATAGCAACCAACAGCGATGCCAACTACTGCAGATAATATAGCGCTTCCTAAACCGATAAAAATTGAAACTCTTCCACCAAATAAAACTCTCGTAAAAACATCACGCCCTGTACTATCTGTACCAAACCAATGATCAAAAGATGGCGCTTGCCTCATTGAGCGAAGATCAACACGCATAGGATCGTATGGTGACAGTAATGGTGCAAATAAAGAGGCTAAAATAATTATAGTAAAAATAATTAGACCAACAACTGCTAGGCGGTTATTCAAAAATTTACTGACTATCCTGCTTCTTTTTTTGACAGAAAATGTTTTTTCTTCTTCACGTTTTCTTATTTGATCAAATTTTTTATCTAAAGATGTTTGTGCCATTAGTTTTTACCCAATCTTACCCTTGGATCAATTAATGCTGTCAATACATCTATAACTAAGCTTGCTGTAAGAACTACAAATACATACATTAAAGATATTGTCATAACTAATGGATAATCTGATCCACGAACAGATCGAATGAACATGCTACCAATTCCAGGCCATTGGTAAACCTGTTCTATAATAGTTGAACCACCAATAAGTAAAGGTAAACGAAAGCCAATTAAAACTACGACTGGTGTTAAAGCAACTCTAAATCCATGTAAGATATTTACTCTCCACTCTGGCATGCCTTTTGATCGAGCTGTTGTAATAAATTCTCTTGCAAGAACATCTAACATAGATGAACGTGCATAACGCATTGCTCCAGCGGTCATCATTAATGCTAATACTAAGGATGGGAGAACTATATTTGGAATTCTATCCCACACTGTTTCGTAATGTGGCATGAGTCTTCCTCCAACAGGAAGCCATTTTAATTCAATAGCAAATAATAGAATTGCAACTAACCCAAAGAAAAATTCTGGTATTGAAACTCCAGCCATTCCAGCAACTGTAAGAGAATTATCAGTTCCAGAACCTCTTTTAAGTGCGCTAATAACACCTAAAGAACAACCTAAAATGGTTGAGAAAAACAAAGCAACCAATGATAGTTCCAAAGTAGCGGGAACTGTTTTTGCCATTATCGTAGAAATAGCAACTCCACCAGCCATGGAGTAACCCATGTCCCCTTGAACCATACTGGTTAACCAAATCCAATATCTTGTTATGAAACTTTGATTAAGGCCGTAAGCTTCACGCATTGCATCAAGTTGTTCAGCAGTTATTGTTGAAGCAAGTTCCGGGCTAATCATATGTGATACAGCATCACCTGGAGATAATTCTAATCCTGAATAAACAAGAAAACTTATGACAAAAAGCATGGGAAAGAAAATAAACAAGCGTTGAGCAATGTAAGTTGTCATTATTACTTCCCGTTAATAAAAATAAAAAGCTGAGGCTAATGCCTCAGCTTTAATGATTAATTTAACTATGGTTTTGGATACTGCATAATCCACATCATACGAGTATAAGGGATATCAACAGCTTTAGTTCCCATGTTATCCATGCCATCTAATGCAGCAACATCAGCTACGTTTTTAGTAAAGCCGTAGTCCATTTTTCCTGCAGCAGCATTTTTAATTAAGTTACCATCACCATCATAACTTGGGTAAGCAATGATATCAAAACCAGCTTTACCGCCATGATAGCCGTCAAAAGGTTCGAACTTCGCAAAGTCGTTCATTTTAACTTCAGTAATTTTGAATGCTCCAGATCCTATTGGCATTTGCCAGAAATCACTTTGTTGGAATTTCAAAGGATCAACATCCCCTAATAAGTGCTTAGGTAAAATAGCAAATTGAGTGAAAGTAGTTAAGATGTTAGGATCAATTTTTGTTAATTCTAACGAAATAACTCTATCTTCAATATTGTATTTAATACCAGAAACATCATTAGTTGAGCCGTCTTTAAATGCATCAGCACCTTTGATTGATCCAACTGTGTTTCCAATTAGGGCGTGCATTTGAGGTGCTTTCATAGCAGTACGAATACTCCATGCCACATCCTCAACAGTTACATCGTTTCCATCATGGAAAGTAAGACCATCTTTAAGTTTAAATGATAAACTTAAACCATCAGAAGATAACTCATAGCTTTCACAAGCTGAACATCCAACTGGTTGTAACGCACCATCAGCAACTAAAAGTCTATCGAATACAACTTTGTTGTGTATCCATAAACCTAGGTTGTACCAAGGTTGTTCAAAGAATTCAACTGGACCAGTGTTAGTTTGTAATGTACCACCACTTACGTTCCAATCAGTAATTCCCCAGTTATAGTTATACTGAGCGTTACCATATGATCCACCATTTCTATCAACTTTATTACTCTCATAGATGAATAATTTTTGATAGTATAATGGACAAATGTTAACTTGCTCCATTTGATATTCTTGTATTTCAAAGAAAGCAGGTTTTAGGACTTCCGGATCTGCACTTGAATTAATATTTTCAATTAGTGCATCCATTTTTGGATCACCAGGTGTTTGTGGGTTAAGACCTGTTTTAAAAGTATTGTAATACTCTTGCATTGCAATTGCTGCACGAGCACCATAACCTAAGTCATAGTCAACAGCAGCTGGTCCATTCACACCATCATCAGGAACTGAATTAAGTTGCGCACCAACATCACCTTGTAATAGACGGTAAGTCATTTTCACACCAACATCAGCAAAGTAAGCTTGAATTGCTGCCATGAAGTCAGCTGTTAGCTGATCACCATAGTAAAATACCATATCAAGTTCTCTATTTGAGTCCCAATTAGCTTCTGCTAACAGTTGACGAGCCTTTTCAGGATTGTAACTGTAATCAGGTAAATTTGGAGACTTCATTGGACCGTTTGGTAATAAACTATCCGCCATTATGATTTGATCTTCAAATAATGTTTCACCGATTGTTTTCATGTCGATAGCCATACATAGAGCTTGTCTGACACGAGGATCGGATAATTGGTTACTATTTGTAGGTTGAGCAGATACTGATGAAATAAACATCAGATGAGCCAACACTGCAACTATAACCACATATAGTTTTTTCATATTTCCTCCTCTTGAGTAAAATATACTACTAGCTAGCATATAATTTCCATATAAACATAATGTTAACCTTTAAACAAGGCATAAAATTACACAGATATAAAATGATTAACTTATTGAAATTATTAATAAAAATTAGTTTTTTACACTAACTCTTTTAAGCATTTTTTCATGCATTTCCTTAGATCCATCATGATATGTTCCAAACCATTGATCGAAAGGTATCATCAGATTTCCATAATTTACTTCAAAGTATTTATGATGAAGATAATGATTATAATTACTGAGATCTATTGCTCTTTTATCATTAATCATCATTTGTTTAAATCCTATGTGACCGTTTGCCGATCCTAAACCTGCATGAAATAAATGATAAGTAGCATGTAGTGGATGTGAGAGTATCACCCAATGAATAATAACACCGGAGAAATATAATAAATGTTCAATAGGATGCATGGAAAGGCTAGACCAAGGTCCAGGATTAACATTTCGATGATGAACAGAATGAGCAATTTTGTACATAAATTTAAAATGCAAGAATCGATGAATTAAGTAAAAGTGAGCATCTCTGAATGCCGGAATTAGTAAAAGAATAATAAAGAAATAAATGGGAGCTTCACTGAATTGAACAAAAGGTACCAAACCAGAAGCATAAAACCAAAAAGATAAAACTTCGTAAGCTGTCCAAATAGGAACACCCCAAAACAAACTCCAAAATAAATTATCAAATATTTGTTTATTAAATGTAAAAATCTTTTGAATTTTTTCAGGCCAGTTTGGATTAAATTTAAATTTTATTCCCTGAGATTTTTTTACGTAAAGAGGTAAATGTATTAAACTAAAAAAGATCGTACCTATTACATAGTTCCGAATTAAAATTTCAGAAATCCAACCTGGCGAAAGATTTTTCATTTCGGAAAGCGCAGGGGTAAAAAAATAGTAAGCGATAAATGCAACAGCTAAGTACACAAGATTCCAAGAAAAAATATATGAAAAGATAAACCAGTCCAAAATTTTTTTTAAATTAAAAGGAAATATCCATATAGGATTTTTGTCAGCCGCTTCTTTTGGCACGAAGTGACCTCTTTTATCCCTATATCCAAAATTTTCTTCTTTAATCATCTTATGTAATTTTTTACTATATTTACTATTTAATGCAATATTTTGATAATACCATTTTAACTCAGCTTAAATTCTTTTTTAAATTCACTAATTGTTAATACCTCATTAACTGGTTTGTCCCAACGAATACGGTGTATTCTTGGGAATCTCATAGCTACACCTGACTTATGTCTAGTACTCGGAAATACATCATCAAAAGCTACTTCCAATATAATTTCTTTTTTTACTTCTCTTACGGGGCCAAATTTATTGATAGTATTGTTCCTAATGAATTTATCTAATACTAATAATTCTTTGTCAGTGTAACCGGAATACGCCTTTCCTATTGGAACTAATTCATTTTCTTTCCAAACACCAAAAGTAAAATCAGAATAATACGATGATCTTTTGCCGTGCCCTCGTTGTGCATACATTAAAATTGCATCAACTAGTTTTGGATTTTTTTTCCATTTATACCAATAACCCTTTTTTCTTCCTGGTAAATATTCACTATTTTTAAGTTTAATCATGACACCTTCATTTAAATCACCATGAAAATTATTTTTATATTTAGTTAATTCTTCCCAAGTTGAAAAATTAATGATGAAAGATAAATCAATTTGATTAGTTTTATTTTCTTTTTGAAATTTTTCTAAATATTTTCTTCTTTCAAAAAGAGATAATTTTCTTAAATCTTTTCCTTTATAAAAAAGGATATCATAAGCTCGTATGAAAACAGGAAACTTTTTTTGAAGATCTTTCGATGCTTTTTTTCTATTTAACCTTTGTTGTAGATCATTAAAACCTGACGGCTTAAAACTTCTACCTGCAAGTAATTCCCCGTCAATAACAGCATCACCTTTTGTAGTTTCAATTATTTCTGGGAATGCAGATGATATATTATCACCTGTTCTTGAATATAGTGAAACACTCTTTGATGCAACCATAAGCTGAACTCTAATTCCATCCCATTTATATTCTGCTTGAAATTCATTTGCGTCTAATCTTTTAAAATCTTTTTCCTCATCAATAGGATTAGCAAGCATCATGGGATGAAATAATTTTCTAAAATCTATTTTTGGCTTTGATGTTTCATTTTTTAACCATTGAAATAAATTTTCATAAGGAAATTCTAGACCATGCCAAATTTCTTCAATCTCATTTACAGATTTGTTATATAGATCAGCTAGAGCAGTTTTTACTAATCTTTCAGAGACTCCAATTCGCAGCCCACCCGTACAAATCTTTATTAGTGTCCACCTTTCATTATTAGATAGTCGACTCAAAATTTTACTAAACTCTGTATTAATTTCAGACTTTTCAATTTTTTTTATATTTTCTATTAAGTTAGACAAATTTTCTGACTTACCTTCTTTTTTTGTTGGCCAAATTAATGATATTGTTTCAGCTAAATCCCCAACATAGTCGTATGAGTAATCAAATAAATGTTGATCTACTTGTTCATAGACAAGCTCTCTGAGTTTAGATGCTTTAATAAATTGAAATGATAGTTGGTTAGATAAAATTGCAAGAGCATATGCACGGTTGATATCAAGTGTTTTAAAATAATCTTGAAGTAATTTAATTTTAGTATTTCGACTTGGTGTTAAAATCAAATTGTGAAGTAAAGAAGAAAATTTTTTCATTCAATTTCCTCATCACTTCTTCCTTGGATGGATAGGGGCTTTGAAACAAGATTTTGTTGCTTACAATAATAAACCAATGCATCTTCCTGACCATGTGTAATAAGAATATTTTTTGCTTTTGATTTATTAATTGTATCTAGTAATTCATTCCAATCGCTATGATCACTAATAACTAATGGAAGTTCAATACCTTGTTGTTTTGCTCTTTGCTTAACTGTCATCCATCCACTTGCCATGCAAATAATAGGGTTAGGAAACCGTCTTGACCAACGGTCTTTTAACGCTGATGGAGGGGCAATAATTATTTTGCCTTCATAAAAATTCTTATCTTTTGAAGAAACTTTTTCAAATTTTCCAATATTAATTTTTTCTTTTGAATAATATTCACACAACTTTTTTAGAGATCCATGAATATAAATTGTTTTATTATAATTCTGCTGGCGTAAAAGATTCATTACTCTTTGTGCTTTGCCAAGTGCATAAGCACCAACGATATGACAATTATGTTTATTTATTTTTACTGATTGAATAAGTTTTTGAATTTCATCGTTGGGATTTGGATGTTGAAATATGGGTAAGCCAAATGTTGCTTCAGTAATTAAAGTATCACATTTAATAAGTTTGAAATTTTTACACGTTTCATCTTTTCCTACTTTATAATCACCTGTGATGACTAAACGATGATTATCTTTCTCAATTAATACTTGAGCACTCCCCAAAATATGTCCCGCAGGGTAGAGTGTAAAATTAAAGTTTTTAATCGAGTATTTTTGACCGTATCTAAGAGTTGTAAATTTCTTCGCACATTTATCTCCGTAGCGAATTTTCATTATGTCTATGGTCTGCCTAGTGGCAATAACATGGTTATGTCCAAATCGAGCATGATCTGCGTGACCATGTGTAATAATTGCTGTTTTTTTCGGCAATATTGGATCTATATGTAGATTTATATCTTTGATAAATAGTTGATGGTTAATGAAATCCATATGAATATAAATAAATCGAATCCCTTATTATTACACCCCCTAAACAAGTGGATGAAGAAAAAAAAATGGTCCTGGTTTCCTCATCAAATTCAAACGTTTCAATATGTTCGAAGCGGATCTGATGTTGTTGTATTTGCTCCAACTGGTGCTGGTAAAACGTTAACAGGATTTATTAACCCAATAGATGATTTAATAAAATTAAAAAAATTTAAAGGTCTTCACACCCTCTATGTTTCTCCATTAAAATCTCTTGCAAACGATATTGTGAGAAATTTAGAGAAACCTATTAAGGATCTTAATTTAAATATTTCATTTCAAGTAAGAACAGGTGACACAACACCATATAAAAAACAAAAACAAAAACAAAAACCTCCTAACATTATTATTACAACTCCAGAGTCACTTGCATTATTAAATTCGTATGAGAATGCGAAAGAATTTTTTCACAATCTAAAATATATAATTATTGATGAGATACACACTTTTTTGGATAATAAGAGAGCTGACCTTCTAAGCTTAAATATTGAAAGATTACAAATTTTCTCTCCAAATTTACAACGAATAGGGTTGTCAGCAACTCTCAAAAATAAACAAGATGCCAAAAAATGGCTTTGTCGTAAAAAACCAAAAATAGTTTCTTATGAAAATTCAGTTTTACCTAAAATTAAAATACTAGAATCAAAAGAACGTATTCCTTGGTCTGGGCATATGGCTACGTATTCTATTAATGAAATCTATAAAGAAATAATGAAATCAAAATTAACTATTATTTTTGTTAATACGAGGGCACAAGCTGAATATATGTTTAAAAACTTATGGCTAATTAATAAGAAAAAATTAAAAATAGCTGTTCACCACGGTTCATTAGAAAAAAAACTTACGTTTAAAAGTAGAAAATAATCTTAGTAAAGGATTAGTTGACTGTGTTGTTGCGACCTCTTCTTTAGAGCTTGGATTAGATTATGGAGATGTAGAAAAAATTATTCAAGTTGGAGCACCAAAAGGAATTAACAGATTATTACAGCGCGTGGGAAGATCAAATCATAATTTAAACACTCCTTCAAAAGCAATTTTAGTACCAACTAATCGTTTTGAGTTTATTGAAGCAAAGGCTGCTATTGAAGAAATTAAAAAAAATAACTTAGATAAAATTGATTTGAAAGAGGGAAGTTTTGACGTTGTGGCTCAACATATTTTTGCAACGGCTTGTGCGGGGCAATTTGATGTTAATGATCTATATGTAGAAATTATAAAAGCATATCCATATAAAAATTTAAATTTTAGTGATTTCAAGAAATTAATCAATCTCATACAAGATGGTGGATACGTTTTAAAAAATTATGATCAATTTAAGAGAATCTTCCAATTGAGAGAAAATAAAAATATTTATAAGCTAGTAAATAGAAGAGAAACACGAAAATACCGCATGAATGTTGGAACAATAATTGAAAATCCAATGCTAAAAATAAAACTTGGAACAAAAACGCTAGGGAACATAGAAGAAGTTTTTATTCAAAATCTTTCTCAAGGTGATTCATTTATATTTGCTGGTCGAGTATTGGAGTTCCAATCAATGAAAAATAATTTAGTACAAGTTAAAAGAAGTAAATCATTAATTTCAAAAATTCCATCTTATTCAGGTGGCAGAATGCCATTATCAACAAATTTGGCTAACTCAGTTAGGGCTTTATTGGCAAAGAGTAATATGTGGGATTTATATCCAGCTCAAATTACAGAATGGTTAAAAAGACAAAAAGAAATATCAAAAATTCCAAAAAAAGATGAATTTCTAGTAGAACAATTCCCTCGGAAAAAAAATGTTTTATACCGTTATCTATACTTTTGCAGGATGGCATGCCAATCAAACACTAGGCTTTTTATTGCTA
The DNA here is from genome assembly GCA_902514875.1 of uncultured Alphaproteobacteria bacterium. GTDB lineage: Bacteria > Pseudomonadota > Alphaproteobacteria > HIMB59 > CACPNW01. The sequence goes on from CABXSY010000006.1 coordinate 34,630, forward strand.
AGAGGCTTTAAGGAATTTGATTATAAACCTTTAGGTTTTGTTGCGAATGATTATGCTATTGTTTTGTGGTCTTTGAAAGAAGTTAAAGATATTAAAAATATTCTAAATATAAAATTATTGCATAAACATTTAGATAATTATCTTGAAGAAACTTCAATAGTTAAAAGATTATTTAGAGATAATGCAATTATATCTTGTTTAATAGAAAGAAGGTTGCCTGGAATGGAAAAAACAGGGAAGCAAGTTTTATTTAGTTCTGATCTGATTTATACAGTTCTCAAAAAAAATGAACCAGACCATATTTTACTACAATCATCTTATGATGATGCAAAAAAAAATATGATAGATTATGATAGACTAAGAGAAATCTTAAAAAAAATTGATAAAAAAATTATATTAAAGAAACTTAGAAGTATATCACCTTTAGCTGTTCCAATTATTCTTGAAATAAATAGAGAAAATTTATCAAAAAAGGAAACTGATGAATATATTTTAGAGGATTTAGAAAATGAAATATTAAAAGAGGCAAATGTACTATCAATTAATTAATTTTGGTGATGAAGAATTTTATGCTTACCCAAATAAATCTCTTTATTGGAAAAGACTAAATACCCTGATTGTATCAGATTTACATATTGGAAAATCTATTAGTTATGCAAAGAATAAGCAATTCTTACCTCCATATGATACCAAAGAAATATTAAACAAACTTTTTGTTAGTTTAGATAAGATTAAACCAAGCAATTTAATTATAGTTGGAGATTTGTTACACGACGTTTTTTCAACTTTGAGTTTAAAAGATCAAGATCATAAAAACATTACTAAATATATGGAAAATACTGATTTCATATGGATCAAGGGTAATCATGATAAAAATATACAAATTGAAGGTTTTAAAAATTTTACAAATTATGAAATTGATAAATTTTTATTTACGCACATACCTATTGAAACACCCTTATTTCAAATTTGTGGTCACTATCATCCAAAAGTAAAAATTGTACACAGAGGGAAAACTATTTTTAAAACATCTTTTGTGCATAATGAAAAAATATTCATTTTACCAAGTTTTGGAATTTTAACAGGTGGGTTGGATATCAATTCTAAGGAAATAAGCGATGTATTGGGTAAGAAAAATTTGAATATTTATCCTGTGGGACAGGATAAAGTCTATAAACTATAATTAAAGTAGTTGTTAATTACGATGCCAATTAAAATAATAAAATTCAATACAAATAATAAAACTGAAACTAAATGCATATATTTAAAACTTGAAGATGCTTTTTTATCACCTTCTAATTCTTTATCTCTAAAATCATTAATTTTAGGCGTTAGATAATTTCTATTAATAATAAAACTAATAGCAACTATTATTAGCAAAATAGAATTTAAAATAATACCTGATAAAAAACTAAATATTAAAGATGAAACAGCTATTATAAATCCAAATAAAAACATTCTAGGAAAAATTGTTCTTAAAAATTTACTACTAGCATTAATGCTTAAAGTAGCAAAAACTGAGGGTGAGACAACAGCCATAAAAAAAATCATAGCGCCAAGTAAAATAGTTACTAAAAAATTTATAAAAAAAATTATCATTATCTTCTAATATATCCATCTAAACTAAATTTTTTTGGTCCATTTATCAGTAGAATAAAAAATCCTCCAGCTAAAGCAATATTTTTTAAAAAATTTGTAAGAGTTATTGGATCTGAAAAATCTCTTAGAAAAATTACCGCTGTTGCAATACAAAAACTGGCAAAAATAAATGAGGTTATTTTTACTTGGTACCCTATAATTAGAAAAATAGGACCAACTAATTCTAGAATAATTGCTGGATAAATAAATACTCCTGGCAAGCCATACATTTCCATCCATCCAATCGTTCCTTCAATGTTATTAATTTTTGAATAACCATTTATTAAGAAAACTAAGGAAAGAAAAATTCTTGAAATAAGATCTAATATATTAACCATACTCTCTTATAAGCTTTATTTGTTTTTAAATATTTAATAAAAAAAAGCCCATGACAATGGGCCTTATTAATCTTTTTTTAAATAACACTAATTACGAATTATCTATAGCTTTTTTAAGTTTTGTATATTCCATAGAATTAGTTCCAGCTAAAGTTTCTAATTTTGACAACATTTCATTTGCCTTATTCATTTTTCCAAGCGTAATATAAAGTTCACCAAGGTATTCATGAACACCTAGATGTTCAGGATTTGCTTCTAATGCAATTTGATATGCATCGAATGCTTTGTCTAAATTTGGTTCACTATGTTTTCTATAGCTAAATCCAAGCAAATTATACACATCAGCTTTTTTATCACCAAGATCTTTACGCTTAGCCATTTTTTCAAGCAATTTGATCGATTTATCAAATTTTTTGTAATAGACTAATTCGTACGCTTTATCGTAAAGCTTAATAACTTGTTCACCTGCAGACATACTTGAACTACTGTCGTCAGAACTTGCAGCAGCAAATACACCAGAACTAATAAATAATAATGTAAGTAATATTTTAATCATCAAAATTAAATATGTTTGTTTAAACTAATTTCAATATTCGTTTGTGAATTAATATAATTAGTGGCAGGCAATATTATATTTTTTTAGTCTGTAATAATTATATGGCCAAGGGGTTAGATAGCCTACAAGAAGCATTATAGGTATTACCCACCATACAAGTTTAGCGCCACCCATAATGATCCAGTCAACTGCATTCATAGCTATTTCCATAGATACCATTGAAATTAAACTCATTCCTATGGCTGTTTTAAAAGCTTTGCTGATAATCATTTGTCTTGATAAAACAACAGTCTCTAAAATGATGCTAGTAATAATACCATTAATGATTGCTAGGATCATAATATAAAGAGTAGGCCAAGGAATGCCAGCTAATTGAAAATAGAGTATGGTTCCAAAATCGCCAATACTACATCCTAGCAAACACCAAGCAGTATTTTTAGCACTTTTTCTCCATGTATGTTTACATTTCCAATGAAAACGTGGAGCTGGTTTTTTTAATGTTTCGGCAACAGACATTTAAATTATATACCTTGCTTAAATTCCAGAGTATTATTTATATCATTAATTTCATAACTATCAATTGTACCATTAGTCCATTTGATTGTTATATTTTTAATTACTTCACCTTCACGTAATCCATAATGCGCTACTGGTTCCATTTGACATAAATATCCTGAGCCAGCATCAATAGTTTTGGAATGATTTCTTAAATTTGTATGTAAAGTAACTGTAGCACCTCTAGCTGGAGCGCCAAAGGTGTTTAGAGGTTTGATTCTAATATAGTTTGTATTCGATACATTTGCTTTAAAGAGACTGAGTGGCTGAGCTCCAGATTCACCGTGAGAAATAAGTAATTCTAAAATTCCATCTCCATCAATATCAGCAACAGCTGCACCAGTTCCTAGACCTTGTGCTTCAAGTGCTTCATCTAATTTGATTTCTTCTAAATTTCCTTCATCAAGAATACGAAAGAGTTTATTTGGCTGACCTATATTATTTAAAAAAATTTCATCATAACCATCATTATCGAAATCAGCTGATATAACTGTTCGTATTCTACTAGGTGATCTAAAATCTAATGAAGACATATCGAGAAATGATTCTTTTTGTTTTACAAAAATTCGATGATAACCTTCCCAGTTACTTGTTATAATATCAAGTTCACCTCTATATAAAAAATCAGTTAAAGCAGTTCCACGACCATTTTGAAAAGTATCTTGTACATTTTTTTCCATAGCAACATCATTAAAATTACCATTAATATTTTTATATAAAAAATTTGGACCTCTCTCATTAGCTGCAAATATATCCATGTTATCAGAAACTATATGTCCTGAAACTACAGCTCTTCCCCCTGTGATTTGATTTATACCAAGAATTGATGCTAAGTCTTTTACTTCATTTTCTTCAATTTCATAAAATCTAGTAGGCCCTCCATAATTAGCAACATATATACCGTATTTTCCTGAGCCATTTCTGTCTACACAAACAACTGATCTCCCTGCAGTCAAATTTAAATTTTCTAAATTTTTTTCTAATTCAAAATAATCGAAAATGTTATTATTGTTATTATCCAATAATCTATCAGAGTATTTTTTTTCTCCACTATACGTATCAGTATTTAAGAAATAAATTTCTTCAAAACCATCCTGATCTATATCGCAAGCAGATACACCAATAGTATTTCTATCTTCATCAGCGAATAAAGGATTTTGTATTGTATTAATTAGTTTTCCATTTTTATAACTAAGAGCTAGATTAGAGTAACCAAAGCCTGCAACAATAAATTCATAATTTCCATCTTTATCAAAGTCAGTTACTGAAATCCCATAACTCAAGCGATCGTTATTATTTTCAATTATATTTGAAATATTAGAAAAAAATTCTGCCTTAGCCATACTAGATATTAAAAATATTAAAATAAAAACTAACTTACTCATTTCAAGTATTTTCAATTTGCCAATCTAATAAAAATGTCGCCCATTCCAAAATTAAGTTCTTCAAGAGGCATACTATTTCTAGCTTCGCACATAGGACCAGTGATCTGGTCATTTTTTATATAATCTATATCGTAAGCATCACATATTTTTGCATTATGCAATACACCAATAACAAGTTTGTTATCTACTGAGTATGTATAATCTTTATTTAATTCATTACCTTCACAAAAATAATCTCTATTTACAAGTTCGGGAAAATCATTTTTGTTGCATGGATTATTAATAACGATTGTATAGATGTCTTTGGATTGATCTTTAAAATCAATGTTGATTTTTTTTGTTTCTGAATATTTCATTACATCGCATAAGCAAGGCCAACAACATTTATAATATTGACCACAAATTTTTTCATTGTTTTCTATATTATTAAGAAAAATCTCATCTGGCTGAGCATCTGGAGGAATTAGAGAACCTGAAACAGCACAGTATAACTTGTTAAATTGCATAAACTCTTCATATTCTAAGTTTTGATCTAAAATATATTTAAAAAATCTTGGGCCAGCTGCATTTCTGTTTCCATCAGGAAAAATAGCTGACCAATCATTAACAAGTCTTTCGTACATTTTTTCTGTATTAGCATTGACCTGAGAAACGGGTATAAATATTTGTAAGAATATCATTATAGTTAGTAATTTTCGCATAAAAATTTAAATAGGCTTAGCTTTAAAAATGTAAATCCCTAGTTTTGAATCATTCTTGAATCAGTACGGATTACTTTTTCTGCATTTTATTACTTTTTATGGTATTGTCGCACTCGAAGAATTTGACATATTTTGTGCTAAATACTAGAGAGTGATCATAATTTGGGGCGTCGCCAAGCGGTAAGGCACCGGTTTTTGGAGTCGGCATTCGTAGGTTCGAATCCTACCGCCCCAGCCAATATTTCTGTGAACATTCCTGAATTGTAAGTTTTCGCGACAAATACTCGACACTTAGAGAGAAAACTAATTTTTAAATAATTAAAAAATAAGTTATTATTGCTTTTAATAATTATGAATAAATTTATTTTTATTTTGTCAATTTTAATATTTAATCAAGTTTTTGCCAAGTGTGACACAGCAGAAATACTAATTATTGATGATCCTAAAGATGTGGTTGAGGTTGATCCATCAACTTTAAGGCTTAGTTTTTATGATGAAAAATTAAATGAAGCTAACGTAAAAGGTTATAAAGCATTTTCTAAAAATGGTGGTAATTTAGGAATTGGAGCAATCGAAATTGAACAATTAATATTTGATGTAGTTGATGATGAAAATATTAAACTTTGTGCTGGCTTAAGTTATGCTAGAGTTTTTAATACAACCTCTGTTGGTTTTGATTTAGCAATAGGAAATAGTCAAGTCAGAAGTGAAAAAGCTTTTGAATTATGCCCTCCTTTAAATTACGAAAAAGAGTTACCTTACTTTGATCATATTTGTAATGTTCATGAAGGTGACGGTAAGTTTTACAATTTAAGTAAAAAAAATAAAGGCACAAAAGGTAATGCAAGCAATGCTGTAATATACAGCACTGCAGATTTTAAACATAAAAATGGAAGTGAATTAAGTTGTGTGGCCCTTTCGACAATGTTAGAGTCAAATTATCCAGGGTACTATTTAACCTATATTAATGGATCCTTTTGCACATCTGATAATAATTATTTAAGTAAAGAAAAAATTAAATCACTAGCAAAAAGTATTGGTGTTTACGGTACAGCAGATCCTCCAATGGGTATGAGATTAAATTTTCACAAATAATAAAATATTAAATTTTGGCTTCATTTTGGCGGCACTTACAAGGTCATTTTTGAAAATTTTAGAAAAATTAATCTAAGTAATCTGGAAATTTATAAATCTAATTGCTATCTTACGTCCTTTTGGAGTCGGCATTCGTAGGTTCTCAACCTACCGCTCTAGCCAATCGATAATATTTTTTAAATAATTAATTTGCAAAATAAGTTTTTTTTAATGATGTTAAGATCAACTGGTTGATTTTTCTCATTCCTTTTTCATTTAAATGGCAATTGTCATATCTGTATGTTAATCCAATAAACTTATCAGTGGAGCCAATATAATTTATATCTAATTTATTTGATATTTCGTTTTGACTTTTCACAACTAAATGATTGCTTGCCCCTTTACAATATGTTGTACCACTAATATAAATTTTTGTTGATGGTAAATCATTTTTTAAAGTATTTATCCATGTAGTAAGATTATTATTGAAAACATTAATATCTGTTTGAACATCGCTTTCACCTTGTATCCAAATTAAAATATCTGGATTTTTATAAATTTTTTTTAAACTATTTAAATTGTCTTTATAAAACTGAAATAAATTATTTTTATCCAACCAGTGATTAACTTTTGTACCTCCAATACCAAAAGTTGATAATACAATTTTCTTATTTAAATTTTCAAGTTCCTGCGCAAGAGGTATCCAAATACTTCCTTTGTCTCCTTCGGCACCTAGTAGTGGGTCTTTTGCAATATAACATTTACCATTATAAAAATTAAAAATATTATTAGATGTACTCTTGGAATTATAATCTACCGAATTGGCACTATTAGATTGACCAAACCCAATGATTACCAAAGCCTCTTCTGGTTTTGGGCAATCAACTTCAGTTTTTTCAGTTATGTTAGAGGATACAACAAAAATTTTTTTTGGAATTTGGATATTATCTGGAAAAAAATTATTTAATATGAATTTATTAATTGGAAAAAATTTATAATTGTGAGCCTGATATCCTAAAAAAAAGAATATAATAAATGATAAGAAAATTTTAAAATAAGACATAGGTATTAAATATTATTTTTAAAATCATCATTGAAGATTTTTTTTAAGCATTTTTCCTAATTTTGTACTAGCCTCGTTTCTCAAATGTCCATTATCGTCTAGAAAAACTCTAGTGTCGCCAATTAAGGCATTACATATGTTATTAGGACATAATAATTCATTTAGTGGATATACATTCAAGCCTTCTTTTTTTAATCCATTAATGAATATTTTTTGATTTTGACTTAGTTTATTTATATCACTTAACTTAAAGTTACATGATGATCTATTAAAGCCATGGACAATCAGTCTATTTACACATGAAGAAACATCATATTTTGGTTGTGGTGGTGGTGGAAAAATTTTTATGTCAACATCATTATGTAATTTATTTGATATGTTATTCAATTTTTTGGCAAATGCGATTGATGCATTTTTAATTTCAATTTCATTCATATTTTCTAAAAATTTAAAACGGCTACCTATTACAATCTGTTTAATTGAATTATTATTTAAAATATAATTTATACTTTCTTCATTAAAATTTTTACATTTTTTAATTAAATCATTATCTAGGTTTAATCTGTTTTCATAAATATCATCAATAAGAGGGATGCATGAAAAATGAGTAATTTGAGAAAATTTTTTATTTTCAAATTCATTAACAAAATTTATACCATGCTGTGCAAAGCTATCGCCCCAAATGATATTTTCGGTGAAGAAACTATTAGATTGATTTTTTATTGTAAAACCACAAGACTGATCTATGTTAAGACCATTATCACAATTTAAATAACCTATACCTTCATAGATAGGATTGATCCAATTATATCCATAGTACTCATAAGTATTTCCCAATCCTGAAGTTCTTAAATGTAATGATCCCCAAAGAGTATTTATAGATTGTCCTATTATAATAGGTATTATTAAAGAAATAATTGAAAAAACAAAAATTTTTTTTCTAGTAAAATTATTTTTATTCCTAAATGGACTTTCTATATATTTCCAGCTTACGAAACCAATAAAAAGAGATAAAAGACAGATTGATGTTAAAATTAGATTAGATGGTTTTTCAATTAATACTGATTTCGTAAAAACAAATAAAGGCTGATGCCATAAGTAAGCTGAATAACTAATCAATCCTATTCCAACTAGTAGATTAATGCTTAAAAATTTATAAGCCAATGTTTTTTCATTGGTGAATAAAATAACTAAGCACGTACCAAGTATTGGTACTAATGTATATAAACTTGGAAAGGGCGTATCTTTATCAAAATAAAAAATACTAAAAAAAATTAATAATAATCCAAAAAAAGATAAGAAATTATTTTTAAAAGTTTTTTTAGAATTTATATATGCCAGAATGGAGCCAGATAGTAACTCCCATGCTCTAGAAGGTGTTATATAGAAATTTGCTATTGGCTCATTTCTCCATCCCCATTCACTTATAAAAAGACTAAAAATTAAAAATAAAAATAATAAGTTTAAAATTATTTTTTTATTAAACTTCCAAAAAAATATTAAAAATAAAGGAAAAATAAAATAAAATTGTTCTTCGATTCCTAAGCTCCAAGTATGTAATAATGGCATTTCATCAATTTTTGGAGAAAAATAACCGTCTCCCCCAGCTCTCCAAAAGTAAATATTTGAAAGAAAAAGGCTTACAAATTTTAAACCTCTAGCAAATTCTAAAATTTGATAAGGAAGCATAAAATACCAAGTAAAAGGTATGCAAAACAAAATCACAACAAATAAAGCTGGAAGAATTCTTCTTGCACGTCTTTCATAAAAGCTAATCAAATTAAATTCGCTATTCTGAAGATCTTTAAGTATAATTGATGTTATTAAGTATCCACTTATTACAAAAAAAATATCAACTCCAATGTATCCACCTTTAAAAACAGAAAAACCAGCATGAAACAGAATTACTGCGAGTACAGCAATTGCCCTTAAACCATCAATTTCTTTTCTGTATTTTAGGTTATTTTTAAGATGCATATTTATTCTTTTATATTTACTTGTTTGACACAAGATAATTTAAGCTTTGCCAATATAAATCTTCAAATTTTTGAAGAAAATTAATATTAAAAGATTCTTTATTTTTAACACCCCAAATATTCTTTTTATTTATCCATCCAGAATAATTATTAAATGTAATTGAGCACCAATTAATTTTACATTTTTCAATAAAAACAATATTTTGTGTACCAATCTTTCCAATAGCATGACCATAAACAGAATTATAAACTTCAACATTTTTTTCTTTTAGTGAAATTATCAAACCAGTTCTCTTTCCTGAAATTAAGCTTTTGTGAATCCACCCCACATTATTTTGAACATCTTCAACTTTGCGCCATTCATTATATTCATCTACAACTTTCAAAGGAAAGTTTTTTGTAATATATTTAATTACTATTGGATAATTTTTACTTGGTCCAACTCTAATGTTTGCTTGATCAGATTTTATTGAAATGTATCTTGGTATTTCAAGACCTGTTTCTTTGCCAATATCTGCAAAACATACTTTGAAAAAAATTATTATTGAAATGAAAACCGTTATAATTTGCATGCTAATATTTTTATAAAGTAGCATAGGATTTACATAAAGTGTATAATATTATAAGCGCCTGTAGCTCAATTGGATAGAGCGTATGACTACGGATCATAAGGTTAGGAGTTCGACTCTTCTCAGGCGCGCCAAATAAATAAAAATTTTTACAAAACAATTTAAATATATTAGTTAGATAATGTTGTATGATAATCGACGTAAACTTAGATAAGATTAAAGGTGATAAGTATTTCTCTGAACTATTTATTAACGCTAAATTTAATAAACTAAATCTTAATTGTAATATTTTACAAGGTAATTTTTTTTCTGATTCATTTCATTATTTTCCCATTACAACAAAAAATGAAACATTTTCATCTTTGTATTTAAGAACATTCAGTAATATAGAACATTTTTATAAACAAAAATTCTTCGAAAACTTTTCTAATAATAAAAATAAATTAAAAAGCTTTGATGATATATTTGTCCTTGGATCAAATGCAGGAAATAATTATTATTCAAATCTATTAGAATTTCTTCCGAGAATTTTTTTTAGTAACAAAAAAAATATTAAGATCGCTATTCATAGAAATTCCTCAAATAAGTTCAGAAAATTTATAGAGGATATATTAAAAGCTTTAAATGTAGATTTTAATTTCGTTTTCTTAGATGACGATTTTTACTATTTTACCAAATCAGAATTTCCACAATTTATGTACTTGAAAGACTCAATAAAAATTTTAAAAGAATTTTTAAATCCAAAAAAAAATTTAGACAGTAGCAAAAAAATCTATGTAACTAGGCAAGATTCAAGTTATAGGAAAATTTTCAATGAAAGTGATGTTATTACTTTACTTAGAGAAAATGGTTACAAGGTTATTAACCCACAATTATATGAGATAGACGAGCAAATAGAAATTTTTTCAAATGCTGAAAAAATAATAGCTCCTCACGGATCTAGTTTAGCAAACATAACATTTTGTAAACCAGGAACAGAAATTTTTGAAATTACACCATCTTTTAGAGAAAATGAAAAAATATTTAATGATAGATATGTAAATTTATCATCAATTAATAAACTCAAACATCACAAAATTAAATCTGATACGGTCGATGTCGAAATTCATTCTGATTTAGCAAAAAAATATATACACCCAAATGTACTAGACCAAAGTAATTATTATAAAAACTTACTTGTTAAAATTAAAGATTTGAAAGAAATTGTTTAATTAACATTCTTTAAGAAACAGCGGTGTTATTACATTAATACTCATCTCAAATCTGTTACAAATATTAAATTTATCACCATTTTTATCTTTATAACTTGCTAGAAAATTTCCTAATAAACTTCTCTTAATAATATTTTCATAAATTTTATAATCATCATAATTGTTTTCTTTTATTATATATTCAATTAATGATCTGTAATTAGCAACTCCATCAATTAAAAATTTTTCCTTTGCCTGAGTACTACTATAGATTAATGCACCAATATTATTTCTTATAGTTTTGATCTGAATTTTACGATTTTTTGAAACTTTTGTTATAAAATCTTCATATATTTCATCTACAATTTTCTGTAAATGCAAGATCTCTTGATCTTTAGGTTTCCTAAATGGATTAAATAAATCCTTACTTTGACCTGCATTTTGATTGAAAACTTCAATACCTTTTTCAGTTTCTATCGATTGTCCTAGTAAACCTGATGATAAACTTAATGGTGTATTGTAATAATACCAACTTGGTCCACTAACTCCAATACTACCTATAGTTGAGCCATAAGATGCAAATATTTTGTCAGCAGTAGTTGCAATCCAATATCCTCCAGATGCTAAAATCTCACTTGTAAAAAAATATATTTTTACTTTTGTTTCTTTTTTAAAATTTTTTAAAATATTTTCTAATTCAGCCGTAGCAGTTACAGTACCTCCAGGTGAATTGATATTTACGAGTAAAATTTTAATATTTAATTCTTTTAATTCTTCTAAATACAACCTGATGTGTTCAGGATTGATATAATCATAAAAATTATTTTCTAATACATTTCTGGAATTATTAAAAATTGGACCATTCAAATTTATTACACCAATTATATTGTTTGACTTTTGATCTCCCTCAATCATTGTAAACTTAGACTCTTGCAAATTATTCGATAAATTAAGTAATATGCTAATAATTAAAAAAAAAACTAGTAGAGCACTAAGAAAGCCAAAAGTTCGAAAAAAAACCCTGAAAAAGACCATTGTTAAGAAATATCATAACTTTACTTAATTTAAATTTTTTTTTGGTTTGTTCTTGAATAGACTTCAATAATGCTTAAATAACTAGCACTCTTATAATGGGAGTGCTAATAAAAAAACACTAAATTTCAATTAGTTAACAAATGAGGAAATATGAATTTTAAACCTTTACATGATAGAGTGCTTGTAAAACGTGTAGACTCTGATGAAAAGACTGCAGGGGGTATAATTATACCTGATACTGCTCAGGAAAAACCAATGGAAGGTGAAGTACTTGAAATAGGCTCTGGCGCAAGAGATGAAATGGGTAAATTGGTGCCTTTAGATGTAAAAAAAGGCGACAAGATATTATTTGGTAAATGGTCAGGGACTGAAGTAAAAATGAATGGTGCAGATTATCTTATTATGAAAGAGTCTGACATCATGGGAATTTTGACTTCAGGTAAGAAAAAAAAATAATAACTAAGAGAGGATAATAAAATGTCTGCAAAAAATATATTTTTTGGATCAGATGCTAGGTCAAAAATGTTAACAGGTGTTAACAAACTAGCTGATGCAGTAAAAGTTACATTAGGACCTAAAGGAAGAAACGTTGTAATGGACAAATCTTTTGGTGCACCAAGAATTACTAAAGATGGTGTGAGTGTTGCTAAAGAAATAGAATTAAAAGACAAATTTGAAAATATGGGCGCTCAAATGGTTAGAGATGTTGCTAGTAAGACTAATGATATTGCTGGTGATGGAACAACCACTGCAACCGTATTAACGCAAGCAATTGCAACTGAAGGAATGAAAGCTGTTGCAGCTGGAATGAATCCAATGGATCTAAAAAGAGGTGTGGATTTAGCAGTTGATTCAGTTGTTAAAGAAATACAAAAAAAATCTAAAGTTATCAAAACTGATAAAGAGGTTGCACAAGTTGGAACTATAGCTTCAAACGGCGATACTGAAGTTGGTAAAATGATTTCTAGTGCGATGCAGAAAGTAGGTAAAGAAGGTGTTATTACAGTTGAAGAAGCAAAGAGTTTAGATACTGAACTTGATGTAGTTGAAGGTATGATGTTTGATAGAGGTTATCTATCTCCATATTTTGTAACAAATGCAGAAAAAATGATAACAGAACTAAGTGACTGTTTAGTTTTATTGCATGAAAAAAAATTATCAAGTCTTCAACCTATGCTTCCACTTCTTGAATCAATTGTTCAATCAACAAAACCATTACTTATAATCGCAGAAGATATTGAAGGCGAAGCTCTAGCAACTTTAGTTGTAAATAAACTTAGAGGTGGACTTAAAATAGCTGCTGTAAAAGCTCCTGGTTTTGGAGATAGAAGAAAAGCTATGTTAGAAGACATTGCTATTCTAACTGGTGGACAAGTTATTAGTGAAGATCTTGGTATCAAATTAGAGAATGTTACTTTAGATATGCTTGGTACTGCTAAACGTCTTGTTGTAGATAAGGAAAACACTACAATAGTTCAGGGTGCTGGTAAAAAGAAAGATATTGAAGGTAGATGTAACCAAATCAGAGCACAAATTGAAGAAACAACCTCTGATTATGATAAAGAAAAACTTCAAGAAAGACTTGCTAAGCTAGCTGGTGGTGTTGCAGTAATTAGAGTAGGTGGTGCTACAGAAGTTGAAGTAAAAGAAAAAAAAGACAGGGTTGAGGATGCTATGCACGCAACTCGTGCTGCTGTTGAGGAAGGTATTGTTTCAGGTGGAGGTGCTGCTTTAGCATATGCAACCAAAGCTTTGAATTCAGTAAAAACTTCAAACGATGATCAAAAAATTGGTGTTGATATTGTTAGAAGGGCTCTCTTTCATCCGTTAAGACAAATTGCAGAAAATGCAGGTGTTGATGGTGCAGTAGTTGCTGGAAAAATTAGAGAAAGCAAAGATCATAATATGGGATATGATGCCCAAAATGATAAATATACCAACATGGTAAGTGCCGGAATTATTGACCCAGTCAAAGTTGTAAGAACGGCTCTTCAAGATGCAGCTTCTGTTGCTGGATTATTAATTACTACTGAAGCTATGGTTGCAGATGCACCTGAAGATAAAGCTGCGGCTCCTGCTATGCCTGATATGGGCGGCATGGGCGGCATGGGCGGCATGGGCGGCATGGGCGGCATGATGTAATTTTAATTAATGAAATATTAAAAAGGGGCAATTTATTTGCCCTTTTTTTTTGCTTAAATTAGAAGATCGATCTCGTTAGTAATTTTAGAACTATCTGGTTTAGTCATTGATGACCAAGATTTAATCAATTTACCGTTTCTATCAAATAAATATTTATAAAAATTCCATTTAGGAGCCTGATTGTATTCATCATCTATCCATGAAAATATAGGGTGAACCTCATCCCCTTTAACATCCATTGGAGAAGATGTTACAAAACCAACACCATAGTTAACTAAACATATTTTTTTAATATCTTCAGTATCTGAATATTCTTGATTGAAGGAATTGCTCGTGGTAGCTATTATCGTCAAATCACTTTTTCTGTAGTTAAGAAATAAATTCTGAAGATCTTCATACTGTGGAGTAAAACCACACCTTGAAGCTGTATTCACTATTAAGATTGGCTTACCTGCAAACTTCTCTAAATTTACTTGATTGCCGTCTATATCTTCAAATGAGAAATCGTATAAATTCACTGTTTCATTGGCTAATAAAGTATTCTTTAAGTTAAGCATAATCAAAAAAACAAGTAAAAATTTAATTTTCATGTTAGTGAGTTATAGATATATTGCTTATGGAATCATTCAATAGCTTTACTGACCTTTTTTTAGATGTTTGGAATAATGGTGTTTTTGGCATAAATGCTACTGATATCATAGTAAGTCTAGTAATTTTCCTGCTTTTTTATTTACTTAGAAGACTTATAGCCAGATTTATTCTTAATCGATTATCAAGAATTGTTTCGAAAACATCCAATCAAATTGATGATGCTGTTATTGAAGTACTCGATGGACCATTAAAATTTCTCCCCGTTGTTTTAGGTTTTTTTATAGCTTCTTCATATTTGGATGTTTCTAATAACAATCAAGATTTTTTAGATTTACTAAATAGATCATTAATTACAATTTTTATATTCTGGTTACTACATCAATTGATTATACCTTTTTCATTTGTAATAAAAAACTTTGAGTCAAAAATTTCAAAGCCATTAGTTGATTGGACTCTTAAAGGTTTAAAAATTCTTGTTATTGTGCTTGGTGCTGTCGCAATATTAGAGTTGTGGGGCATAAGAGTAGGGCCAGTAATTGCAGGATTAGGTTTATTTGGTGTAGCAGTTGCACTTGGTGCTCAAGATTTATTTAAAAATTTAATTAGTGGTATTATGATATTAATGGAAAAAAGATTTACTGTAGGAGATGTAATATTAGTTTCTGGAGAAGTTGAAGGAGTTGTTGAACAAATTGGATTTAGATCCACACTTGTTAGAAGATTTGACTCAACACCAGTAATGGTACCAAATTATAAATTTGCTGAGCAGTCTGTAACTAATTACACGAGAAGACATCATAGACGTATAAGATGGTTAATTGGATTAGAGTATAGAACAACAATCGATCAATTAAAAAAAATTAGAGATCAGATAAATACATTAATTGAGAGTGATGATAACTTTGCAAAAAATCAAAATGCTAGCTTTTATGTTAGAATAGATAGTTTTTCTGATAGCTCGATTGATATGTTAGTACAAACATTTACAGTAACAAATGATTGGGCAGAATATTTAAAAATTAAAGAAAATCTTGCTGTAAAAATAATTGAAATTGTTGAAAATAATGAGGCTGGTTTTGCTTTTCCAAGCCAATCACTTTATGTTGAAAAATTATCTGATGAAAAAACTGAGATTTTTAATCCTCAATCTAAAAAAAATTAATGAACGAAAGTAATCGTGTAATTTCTGGTTCTCTTTTTATATTAGCTAGTATTGCTGTTGCATTTATACTAAATTTTTCTCAACCAATAATGGTTCCATTTGTTTTAGCACTTCTTTTAAGGATATTAATTGATCCAATAATTGATTTCCAGACTATAAATCTTCGTGTACACAGATTTATTGCAGTTTTTATAAGTATTTGTTTAATTGTACTTTTATTCTCAATTATAGTTCCTTTTATTGTTTCTTCTATAGCAACATTCTTGGAGTCTGCAGATGACTATAATCAAAAAGTAATCATTTTAATTGAGGCAGTTATAATACAACTGCAACAATTTGAAATTGATATTGATAGAGAAACAATTAGAAATACAATTGCAGAGTTACCCATTACTAATTGGGCAGCAACTATATTAAGTAATAGTGCAAATTTTATTTCAAAGTTTCTCTTAGTTGTAATTATAACATTATTTTTATTGTTAGGAACTCCTCCTAAAAATACCTCAGATGAATGGAATGATATCATTAGATTAGTAAAAAAATATATATTTACTAAATTTTTAACTTCAGCTTTTACAGGCATTGTAGCAGGATTAATTTATTGGTTTTTAGGTCTAGAATTAGCCTTCATTTTCGGAAGCTTAACATTTATTTTAAATTTTATTCCAGTCATTGGTTCTGTAATTGCTGTATTACTTCCATTACCAATTGCTTTCCTCCAATACAACGATCCAACACTAGTTTTATTAATTATAATTTTACCCACGATTATTCATCAAATAGTAGGAAATTTTATAGAACCTAAAATATTTGGTGAGAGTTTTGGATTACATCCAATTACGATTATTTTATCTTTGATTTTCTGGGGAATGATTTGGGGTTTTATTGGAGTTCTTCTTGCAGCACCTTTAACTGCAATCATCAGAATTTCATTTGAAAGATTTGAAACAACTAAGCAGATTGCTAGATTGCTAGAAGGTAAGATACATATTAAGGAAAGTTAACCTAATATTTTTTTACATATATCATAGCTAAACCCAGCTCTTGCCATTTTTGCTAATTTTTTTTCATAACTTTCATTTTTCTCTAATATTTTCTTTTTCTTAGCAAATATTTTTGCTGACTCTAATTCCCAATTATCATTATCTTGTTTCATTAAATTTAAATTATTCTGAATTTGTGATTTACTTACTCCTTTTTTTATCAAGTAATTGAAAATAAAATTCTTAGATCTTCCAGAATTTGATAAAGATAAAATTTTAGTTGAACTATATCTATCATCATCAATAAATTTATTTTTTTCTAATTTTATTATTATACTTTCAATTATATCTATGAGTTTTCTTTTTTCAAAATTTGTTATTTTTAATCTTAAAATTTTTCTTTTAAGCACACTGACTAAATTATTCTTTGAGGAATCGTATTTGCTTAAATAATCAATGGCATATTTTAAAAGTTTTTTTTCATTCACTAATCTAATATACAAATAATTTAAATATATTAAAAGAAAACTTCTAATATGATCTATTATAATTATCTTTGTTTTCTTACATTAGTTAAAAAAGAAGTCTTTAGGTTCTTAAAAGTTGGAATTCAAACTGTGATTGGGCCAGCTATCAGTTCTTTATTATTTTTAGCAGTGTTTAGTTTAGCCCTTGGCAGATCTGTAAATTCTATAAATGGTATTGATCTTCCTTATTTTATTGCACCTGGTCTAATAATGATGACTATGTTGCAAAACTCTTTTGCTAATTCGGCATCAAGTATTGGTCAATCAAAGTTTCAAGGAAATATTGTAGACATATTAATGGCTCCTTTAAATAATGTTGAACTTGCATTTGGCTTTATTATTGGTTCAGTTTGTAGAGGTGTTGTATGTGGTATAGTGACTACCTTGGGGGTTATGATATTTGTTCCTCTAACTGTTCATTCTTACATTGCTCTATCATTTTTTACTTTAATGGGATGCACAATGATGGGAACTTTGGGAACAATTGTTGGAATTTGGGCAGACAAATGGGATCAACAACAAGGTATTACTAACTTCATCGTATTGCCTCTAACTTTTTTGTCAGGAACTTTTTATTCAATTTCAAGACTTCCTGAGTTCTGGCAGACAGTTTCTTCATTTAATCCATTTTTCTATAATATTGATGGTTTCAGATATGCTTTTACTGGTATTTCTGATAGCTCACTAATTCAAGGATCAATTTTCTTAATGATTATTAATATTATATTAATTTTATTATGCTATTTTATGTTCCGCAAAGGATATAAAATTAAATTTTAAATATGGTTAGTAAATTTTTATCAAACGTTATGCCAACTTATGGGAACAAAACTCTTGAATTTACAAAAGGCAAAGGATGTTATTTATACTCTAATCAAAACAAAAAATATTTAGATTTTGCAAGTGGAATAGCTGTCAATTCTCTTGGTCATTGTCATCCTAAACTTATAGAGGCGCTTAATCAGCAATCAAAACAACTATGGCATGTTTCAAACTTATATAAAATTAAAAAACAGGAACAATTTGCAAAATTACTTTGTAAAAATTCTTTTGCAGACAAAGTCTTTTTTACTAATTCAGGAGCTGAATCCATTGAATGTGGAATTAAAATAATAAGAGGATATCATTCATATTACAAGACTAACAAAACAGAGATTATTACTTTTGATGGTGCTTTTCATGGAAGAACTTATGGAGCACTTTCTGCACAAAAAAACGAAAAATACTCAAATGGTTTTGGGCCTATGCTTAAAGGCTTTAAGCAAATCGAATTTAATAATGAAAAAAAATTAATATCAGCTATAAACAAAAAAACAGCTGGTATTATTATTGAACCAATTCAAGGAGAAGGTGGTATTCGTCCTGCCAATCTAAGTTTTTTAAAATTACTAAGAAAAATCTGTAACGAAAAGAAAATCTTACTTTTTTTTGATGAGGTTCAGTGTGGATTTGGAAGATCAGGTAAATTATTTTCACATGAATGGGCAAAAATAAAACCTGATATTATGTCTGTAGCAAAAGGTATTGGATCGGGTTTTCCACTGGGGGCTTGTATGTCAACAAACAAAGCATGTGTTGCAATGACTAAAGGAAGTCATGGATCAACTTATGGTGGTAATCCTTTAGCCATGAGTGTAGGTTTGGAAGTTTTAAAAATTGTCTCAAATAAAGCATTTCTTTCAAAAGTTGATAAGACAGCTAGATATTTCTGGAAAAATTTAAAAAAATTAGAGGTTTCATCTAATATTATTTCAGAGGTTAGAGGTGCAGGACTTTTATTGGGAATCAAAACAAATATTAGCAATGTAGATTTTTCTGAACAACTTAAAAAAAATAAATTACTAAATGTACCTGCTGCAGATAATACAGTAAGACTGGCTCCGCCACTTATTGTATCATATAAAGAGATTGATAAATCAATTTCTATAATTAAGAAAAGTATGAGAGAACTAACTAAATGAGACATTTTATTGATATTAATAATTTTAAAAAAAAAGAAATTGATGAAATAATTTCACTTGCTAAAAAAATTAAAAAATATCCAAAAAAATATTCCTCATCTTGTAATGATAAAACCCTAGGTCTAATTTTTGAAAAGCAGTCACTAAGAACTAGATTAAGCTTTAATGTGGGAATGCAAAAATTAGGAGGTTCTGTTTTAGAGTTACAAAGTAAAGATATTGGCTTAGATAATAAAAGAGAAAAAGCCGAAGACGTTCTTAATGTATTAAGTCAATATATTGATTGTGTAATGATAAGAAATAATAATCACAAACAAATAGTAAATTTAAGCAAAGAGAATATTTTGCCTATTATAAATGGCTTAACTGAATATAGTCATCCATGTCAAATACTTGGTGACTTTTTAACACTACAAGAGCATCTTAAAAATATAAAAAATGCTAAAATAGCTTGGATAGGTGATTATAATAATGTCTTACGCTCTCTTATTCATCTGCAAAATATTTATAATTTCAAACTGAATTTAATAATTCCAAAGGAAATTTTTAAAAATTATAAAAAAGAATTTCAACAATACAAAAATGAAAATTTAAATCATTATTTTGATCCCATATTAGGTACAAAAAATTCAAATTGTATAATGACGGATGTTTGGGTTTCTATGGGTGAAAAAAATAAAAATAAAAAAAAATATTTTAAAAATTATACCGTAAATAAAAAAATTATTAGCAATGCTACAGATAATGTAATATTTATGCACTGCTTACCTGCAAAAAGAGGACAAGAAGTGACATCAGAAGTTCTTGATGGAAAAAATTCTGCTGTATTAATGCAAGCAAAAAATAGAATGTACATTCAACAAGCTATATTGATTTATGTACTTAAAAAATAGCTTTACTTTAATTTTGTTTTTGGTGCTATCTTGTCAACCAGTTGAAATATTAGCGCCAATTGAAATTGATACTTCAAAGCTTGATACTATTTCAATTAATTCAAAAAATATTGAAATTAATAAAAAATATAATTCTGTTTTTTCTCAAAATAATATTGAAGAACAAATCCAAAAATCACCAATTGATGTAATTGTAGAATGGCATAACAAAAATATATTAAGAATTGGAAATGAAAATAAATTAGTTATTAATATTTTAGATGCATCTATTACAAAAAATGAAATTGATAATGTCGATGCAAAAAAATATGAAGAAAAAACTATATATAAATATGAATTATTTTTTTTAGTCGAATATGAACTCTATGATAACAGTGGTTTTTTAAAGGCAAATACCACTGTTGAAACTACTAGATCTACAACATCTCAAAAATATATTTCATTAAATCAAGTTGAAACAATTATTAATGATTTATTAATAACTACTATGAAAGATTATATTAACGAAACAAAAAACCAATTATCTATTTATATGGGTGATTATTTAAGTATTTAGCTTCTCCAAAAATTGACAGATAATAGAACTAGTACTGTAAAAATTTCTAGTCTTCCAATAATCATTGTTAGTGACAATATCCATTTAGCTCCATTGTCTAATAAAAAATAATTCCCACTAGGTCCTATCATTTCACCTAAACCAGGGCCAACATTTGAAATTGCTGAAGCAGATGCTGAAAAGGCAGTCAAAAAATCTAAATTGAATAAGCTTAAACTCACTGCTGATAAAATAAATAAAAATATATACATAAAGAAAAAGCCCATAATGGAGTTATATGTGTTTTCATTGACTGATTTACCATTAAATCTCATCATCAATACTGCATGTGGTTGAGTGAGTTTCCTTATTTGGGTAATTGCTCCTCTAAATAGTATTTGCAATCTAAATATTTTAATTCCCCCTGTGGTTGATCCTGCACACCCACCAATAAACATAATTATCATCATTATTACAATGCCAAAACTTCCCCAATTGGAAAAGTTACTACTAGTAAAACCGGTGCCAGTTAAAATTGATGTAATATTAAATAAAGCAATTCTAAAAGCAGAAATTGCATCTATAGATTGATTAGTAATTAGCCAAATTGTTGTTAACAAAATAACTATAAATAAAATTAAAAAGAATAATTTTATTTGATCATCTTTAAAAATAAATTTTTTTTGATTATGTAAAAATTGCAAATACAAGACAAATGGTAAACTGCCTATCAACATAAAAATAATACTTATACTTTCTATTTTAAACGAATTAAAATATGAAAATGATTCATCATAATTAGAAAATCCACCAGTTGAAATCGTAGTCATTGCATGAATAATTGAATCAAAACCTTGCATTCCATTTACAAAATACAAAAAAGCACAAATAATTGAAAGAGATACGTATAGTAGAAATAATTCAATTACAAATCGATTAACTTTAGGAATTGTTTTTTCATAAGGATCATCATGTTCCATATGTAGCAGTTGCATTCCACCAATTTGTAAAGTTGGCAAAATAGCCATTGCAAGAACAATTATTCCTATTCCCCCAAACCATTGAAGAAGAGATCTCCAAATTAATATACCCTCTGATAAGTTTTCTAAATTACTAATAACAGTTGCACCAGTTGTAGTAATTCCACTTACTGACTCAAAAAAAGCATCTGTATATGAAAGGGAAGATGATGAATAAACAAATGGAATTGCACCAAAAAGAGATATTACTAACCAAGATGAAATTGTTAACAAAAATGCTTGCCTTATTCCAAGCTTAATATTTTTTTTCCTAAATGAAAAAAATAAAATTATACCAATAAAAAATGTGATTAAGCTTGAGTAAAAAAATTGTAGCCAATCATAATTACCATAATAAAGATCAAAAAACATAGGTATTAACATTGCTACTGCTTCAATACATATCAGTATTCCAATTATATTTAATATCGACCTAAAGTCTCTCATTGTATTTGTGAATTAATTTAATTTATTATTTTCAAATGGTGTATCTAATGAAAACTGAGGTATTTGAACATTAAAAGAATTTCCATCATCGCCTTGCATCTCATAACTTCCTTCCATGAAACCTGAAGAGGTAGTTAAAGGTGTGCCACTAGTATACTCAAACTTTTCACCTGGATTTAATATAGGTTGTTCGCCTACTACACCTTTACCTCGTACTTCTTGAAGGGTACCATTAGCATCAATAATTTTCCAATGTCTGTTTACCAGCTGTACTTTTTCATTACCTTGGTTATCAATTATTACATTATACGCCCATACATAATGCTGATCTTCAGGCTCAGATTGATCTTCAAGATAATAAGGCTTAACAGTAATATTTATTTTTTTTGTAGTTTTGGAATACATTGGAAAAAGCTCAATATACCAAAATATTTATAAACAAAAGTTAATTTGTTTTTTTTATTTCCACTCTTCTATTTGCAGGCTGTTTGGTGTCATCCGGAGTTTCTACAGCTAAAGATTCCTCACCTTTGCCTAAAATTTTGATACTACTTTGATTAATTCCATAATTAATTAAAATTTCTTTTACAAACTCTGCTCTTTTGACTGATAATGATAAATTATATTTATTTGTTCCTTTAGTATCAGTATGCCCAACTACAAGATATTCATTAATATCACTTCCATAATTTTTTAAAAATGTTTTTATTTTATCTTTACTAACTTCAGATAAATTGAATTGATCAAAATCAAAATAAATTATTTGCATTAATTCTTTATTCTCATTTTTAGTCACAATTGTTACTTCATCTTTTGTTTTATTTTCTAAATTATCATCTTTGTTATTTGAAGTTTCCTGCTCATTTTCCTGAGTAGATATTTTTTCATAAATATTATGCATGGCTTTTAAGAAATCATTCTTGCAACTATTAATATCCCATGTTTGCCAATTTTCCTCCTGTTGCTCTGACCAGCAATCTAACGACGAAATAGCTCTTGCTAAATTAAAAGGATCAATATTTTTAGTATCTTTATAAATTGTCATAAGACTTTCATATGCAATTTTTATTTCATTAATATTTTCTTCTGGAATTTTCCAATATGAAATTTCTTCTGGATATATTTCATCAGTTTCTAAACTCTTGAGAGCTTTTTCAGAATATAATTTTGCAGAATTCCAATCGTGCATTTCTTCTGCCTCGAAACTAGCTCTTTTTTTGTATTCGGATAGTAAGTGTTCTTGAAAGTTTTTTGGTTCTTTATTTTTCATTGTAGATAGTTCTTTATAACTTGCTGAACAACCACCTAAAAAAATTAGTAATGAGATAGTAGGAAATAATAATTTAAATTTCATAGAGTACAAATATCAAAATTTACTGTCAAAACTAAGACAAAATTTTGACCTAATTAAGGTCCACCACTTTTTTTACATCACCTACATTTTATTATTGCAGACCATTTAAAGATTAAATACAGAAATAGCATATTTATTTAAGGAGTTTATAATGACTAAACATTCTACGTCGGTGGATCAATCGGACAGAAAGGTTCCCTACAATTTAAGACAAAGTGGTCCTACACCAGTCCAAATGCTTATTTCAACCAGAGTGAGAAAATCACCTTATTGGCATTTGTCAATGGAGGCGGGATGTTGGAGAGCAACAGTTTATAATAGAATTTACCATCCAAGAGGTTATGTAAAACCTGAAGATGGTGGAGCAATGGTTGAGTATGAGGCAATTAAAAATCACGTCACTATGTGGAATGTTGCTGTTGAAAGACAAATACAGGTTAAAGGTCCTGATGCTGAGGCATTTGTTGATTACGTTATAACGAGAGATGCTACTAAAATATCTCCAATGAGAGGAAGATATGTAATTCTTTGTAATCAATATGGAGGTGTTTTAAACGACCCCATTCTACTAAGAATATCAAAAGACGAATTTTGGTTTTCATTATCTGACTCGGATATTGGTCTCTATTTGCAGGGTGTAAACCATGATAATAGGTTTAATGTTCATATCGATGAAATTGATGTTAGCCCGGTTCAAATACAGGGCCCAAAAGCTCATGCTTTAATGAATGATTTAATAGGAGATCAAGTTAAAGTTGATGAAATGCCATTCTACGGACTTGCTGCTGCAAAAGTTGGAGGAAGAGATTGCATAATTTCACAAACAGGTTTTTCTGGAGAGGCTGGATTTGAAATATATTTATATGAATCTACTAAATATGCTGATGATATGTGGAATGCAGTTTTAGAAGCAGGAAAAAAACATAATCTTATGGTTATAGCGCCTGCTCACCACAGAAGAATTCAAGCAGGGATTCTATCGTGGGGTCAAGATATGGACAATCAACACAATCCTTTTCAATGCAATTTAGGATATCAAGTATCTCTTTCAGGAAAAGGAGAATGGAATAAAACAACTGATTATGTTGGTAAAACTGTTCTTGAAAAAATGAAGGCAGATTTAAAAGATGGAAAAAAACCATATAAACTTCAATTAGTAGGATTAAGTCTAGGTGGGAAACCTATCGAAGAATATGCTCCTGATTTTTGGCTTGTTTCAGAAGATGGCAATGAACCATGTGGATTTATCACATCTCCTTGGTATCATCCTGAGCAAGGAAGAAACATTGCTATGGGTTATGTTCCTTTTGATGGGACTCTAAATAAAAATGGTTTTCCTATGGGAAATTATGGTCGTAAATTTAAAGTTCATCTACCTGATCAATATTCTGACTCACCTGGTGTACCAGTAGATGCAGAAGTTGTTCCAATTCCATTTACTGAATCACATAACGCAAACACAAGAGAAGTAGTAGATAAATAATTTCAATGAGAAGCTCTATTTAATAATGGAGCTTCTTTATTTTAATAAAGCTTTCATTCTATCTATAGAGATATATCCAACAACAAGTTCTTCATTAACAAAAAAAGTAGGTGTCCCTCTAGCCCCAGAACCATTAGCTAAAAAAGAACTAAGATTAACAATATTTCTAACTTCATCTTTTGACATATCTATATTCAATTTTGCGTTATTAATTTCAAGTTCTTCAATTATTTGTTTTAATTTGGCATTATTCAAATTTCCTTCGACTCCAAATAATGCATTGTGTAGCTCAATGCCCTTATTTTGCATATTGGCAGCAACAACCATGTTAGCAAGCAATTTAGAAGATTCACTTAAAACTGGATGCTGTAAAAATATAATTCTAGTATCGTTTCTTTCACTTGCTATTTGAAGTAATTCAACGTGTACTTTTTTGCAGTATCCACAAAAATAGTCCATAAATTCAATTATAGTATTTTTAGCGTCATCATTACCTATTTGAAGAATACCTTGTTCAGGAATAACATCGATTATTTTTAAATGAAAAGGTTTTGACTCATCAAAAAATAGCTCTTTTACTGTTACCTCTGCTTTGAGTGGAAGACAACTTAACGCAGCTATAATTATCAATAAATATAATTTTTTGAAGTATCTCATGATTGACCCACTCTATTTATTATGATTAATGAAGTACAGTAATAAATAGTAATAATGAAATCAAAGTCAAAGGTTGTTGTAATTGGTGGAGGTGCTGTAGGCGTAAGTACGCTCTATCATTTAGCTAAAAAAGGTTGGTCGGATGTTGTTCTAGTTGAAAGAAAAGAGTTAACTTCTGGTTCAACTTGGCATGCTGCAGGATTACTTCCATTATTTAATATGAGTTATTCTGTAGGACAATTACATAAATATGCAGTTAAATTATACAAAACTCTTGAAGAAGAGACAGGGCAAAAAGTTGGTTTTAGTGTTGTTTCTAATATTCGTCTTGCAACCACACAAGATCGAATGGATGAATATTATCAATATTCAGGTGTAGCTAAAACTATAGGTGTTGATGTTAAATTCTTGACTCCAGAACAAGTAAAAGAAATTTGGCCACTTTGTAATACTGATGGATTAGTTGGAGCAATACAACACCCAGAGGACGGATATATTCAGCCAGCAGATTTAACTCAAGCACTTGCCAAAGGCGCAAGAGATAAAGGGGCGGAAATTTATAGAAATACATCTGTTATCGGTATTACAAAAAATAAAAATGATCTGTGGGAAGTAGAAACTGATAAAGGATCAATTGAATGTGAGCATGTAGTTTCCTGCAGTGGAAATTTTGCAAGACAAACAGGAAAAATGGTTGGACTTGATGTTCCTGTAATACCAGTAGAACATCAATATATTGTTACTGATGATCACCCGGAAATTTTAAAAAGAAAAGAGCAAGGTCTTCCTGAAATGGGAGTTTTAAGAGATTCTGATAGTTCATGGTATATGCGTGAAGAAAGAGGAGGATTGATTCTTGGGCCTTATGAAAAAGGTGCGCCTGTTTGCTACGTTGATGGACCAGATAAAGAATCAGAATTTGAATTATTTCAAGAAGATTTAGAACGTATTGAACCTCATATTGAATCCGCTATAAACCGTGTTCCTATCTTTGGGGAGGTTGGTGTAAAGAAAGTTTATAATGGAGCTATTTGTTATACTCCTGATGGAAGTCCAATTGTTGGTCCAGCGTGGGGACTTAAAAATTTCTGGTTAAACGAAGG
>CABXSY010000007.1 GCA_902514875.1 uncultured Alphaproteobacteria bacterium
TTTGCCAATTCTTACATGGTTGTATTTATTACCACAAACTAGATATGGAGGATATGGAATTATCTTTTCTATAACATGTCTAATAACTATATTGTTATTTTATAAAACAGATAAATTGAAAATATTTCCTTTTGTAATTATTTTCATAATATCAATATCTTATTATAGTTATAAAAATATATATAGAATATTAAATAATTTTAACGGCGTAAATTCTAATGAGTTTCATAATTATTATGAATATCCATCTGTTGAAAAAAGCCGATTTAAAATTAATGATAAATTTGATATTCTGATTATTGAAAGGATAATTAATAGTGAAGATATATTTGGTAAACCTCTTTATTGTTATGATTTTAGAGGTTTATGTAGTTCTAGTATTAGATTGGAATGCATTAGTAAAATAAATAAATCAAATGGTTATATCTTTGTTATTCCGAATAAAGACAAATGTGCATCTATAATAGATAAGTATTTATGGTACTAATTAAGTATACTGATAAAAAAAAATTCAAACACCTAATAATATTGTTACTACTCACGCTTTTCAAGCTTTACGATTAGAAAAAAATTAGAGATTACAAAGATTAATTAAGCTTAATTTTCAATTATAGGATAAGTAAGTGCAGCCTATGTGTAGCCAAATCAATTTTTTATTAACAATTTAAAAAATATATTTCACTTTATGGCGGAGAGAGAGGGATTCGAACCCTCGGTAGTATTGCTACTACACACGCTTTCCAAGCGTGCTGATTAAACCGCTCTCACATCTCTCCAATAGAAATATTTATACTATTTATTTTCTTAAAGTATATTTGCCATGAAAAGTATGATAAAAAAAGGAATCTTTTTGCAGGTGATTGTTTTTATTTGAGTTATCAATAATTTTTGCATTATAAATTCTTTTAGTCATTATAAAAGCAATATACAAAACTATTTGATCAATATGCCATCTTATTTTTTTATAATTTAAAACATAATAAATATATTTTTTATAAAAATTTAAGAAAATTTTTGAATTTTCTGTATTATTAAACATTGTTTGACATGCTGAAATTGTTAGGTGAAAATATCTAAATGAATTTTTAATATAAATTGAAATATCAATATCCTTATTTAATTTTAAATAATCTAATAAATTTTTATTAATTATAAAATCAGCATCAAATACAAAAATGGTTTTAGAAAATTTTTCCATCATATCATTAGCTAAAATAAATCTTCTTGCTGTGTAATATGCTTTTGTTTCACTTTCATTCAAATTCAAAGTTTTACTACTTTCAAAAATAACAGATAAATTTTCAACTTCTAAATCTTCAATTTTTTTATGTATTAATTTAATATTTTGATTATCTACATCATGAAGTAGTAAGGACAGAAGATATTTTGACGACGTATTTTTTAGAGACCTGATAAATCCAATCATCTCTTTCTCAAATATTTCTTCATTACCAACTACCACAACTACATAATCAAAGTTTGAAGAGATTTTTTCTTTATGAAATATTATTTCATTTTTTTGATCTATTTTACTATTTTGAATTTGGTTAAAAAATTTTTTATTAAGAAAAAAAATGTCTAGAATATTATAGAAACTATAATTTGCTGACTGAATTTTATTTAAAATTAATTCTGCCTTAGAATAATTTTCAGTTTCTAATAAATAATGAAAATATTCAAACTCTATAAAGATAAAATTTCTTTGCCTTGGGGTAATTGAATTATATAATTTACCAAAATCTGAAAATTTTTTGAATTCTCTTAAAAGTTTTAAATTTAAGTAGTTTATTTCAGTTAAAATTTTATTCTCATTATTTTTGTTAAGTCCAAGAGTAATTAAATTTGAAATAAGATTAAATTTTGTATTTGTTTGTTTTAGAGAAATGAATGCAATATCAATAAGCCGGGGGAATATATTAACTAAATTATATTTTCTGTATAAAGACTTATAAGTAGAATATGATTTTAAATAATTTTTTTTTCTATAAGCTTCTTCTGCAATTAAAAGACTTTGAGAAAGTTGATTTTCCATTTATTTATCACTCATTTTTAAAGCATTTAGAAAAGTATTTTGTGGAATATCTACTTTTCCAAACTGCCGCATTCTTTTTTTACCCTTTTTTTGCTTATCTAAAAGTTTATTTTTTCTTGTTACATCTCCACCGTAAAGCTTTTGAGTTACATCTTTTCTAAATGAAGCTACTGTTTCACGAGCAATTACTTTACCTCCAATTGCAGCTTGAATTGCAACTTTAAATTGTTGTCTTGGAATTAAATCTTTTAGTCTCTCACAAAGTGCTCTACCTCTTTGCTCAGATCTATCTTTGTGAACAATTAAAGATAAAGCATCTACTGGATCTCCATTGATAAGAATCCCAACTTTAACTAAATTATTTACCTCATATCCTGTAATTTCATAATCAAAACTTGCATACCCTTTAGTAATTGATTTTAATCTATCATAAAAATCAAAAACAACTTCATTTAGCGGAAGTTTATATTCAACTAAAGGTCTATTACCTGCATAACTCATATTTTGTTGAATACCTCTTTTAGAGGTGCATAATTCTAGTACTGATCCTAAAAATTCTTCAGGTACTATTATTGTAGCCTTTATCCAAGGTTCAGAAATATTTTCAACTTTTACAGGATCCGGCATATCAGTAGGATTATGAAGATTTATATTTGATCCATCTTTCATTAAAATTTTGTAAACAACTGATGGTGCAGTAGTTACAAGTTCTAGATTAAATTCTCTTTCAAACCGATCTCGAATAATTTCTAAATGCAATAAACCTAAAAAGCCACAGCGAAAACCATAGCCTAAAGCAGGACTTACTTCTGGTTCATAAGAAAAACTAGAGTCATTCAAAGCAAGTTTAGACATACTATCTCTCATATGTTCATAGTCATCTGAGTCGACAGGAAACATTCCACAAAAAACAACTGGTTGAGATGGTTTAAAACCAGGAAGAACTTCTTCAGTTGGAAGTTTATCATCTGTTATTGTGTCACCAACTTTACAATCGGAAACACTTTTAATACCAGAATTTATGAAACCTATTTCTCCTGGTCCAAGTGTGTCAACTTCAGTTGCTTTAGGAGAAAAAATCCCAACTCTATCAATTGTATATGTTGCACCTGTTGCCATAAATCTAATTTTTTGACCTTTTTTTAGCTCTCCATTTATCACTCTTATAAGTACCACGACACCAAGATAACTGTCATACCAGCTATCAACTAACATACATTTTAATTCTTTACTTATTTCACCTGATGGAGATGGAAGAAGTGTGATGATTTTATTTAATAAATCTTCTATGCCTGCACCTGTTTTCGCTGAAACAAAAGAGGCATTGTCAGTTTCAATACCAAGCACATCTTCAATTTGTGATTTTATTTTATCTGGCTCAGATGAGGGAAGATCAATTTTATTAAGCACAGGCAAAATTTCATGATCATTATTAATAGCCTGGTACGCATTAGCTAATGTTTGTGCCTCAACACCCTGTGTAGAATCAACTATTAATAAAGATCCTTCACATGCCGCTAAAGATCTTGATACCTCGTATGAGAAATCAACATGACCAGGGGTATCCATAATATTAAGTATGTAAGTCTTGCCATCATTTGATTTGTAAGAAAGTCTAACTGTTTGAGCTTTAATTGTAATACCTCTTTCTCTTTCTAATTCCATTGAATCTAGAACCTGCTCTTTCATCTCTCTATCAGTTAAACCTCCACAAAACTGTATTAGTCTGTCGGCTAAGGTTGATTTTCCATGATCTATGTGAGCAACAATTGAAAAATTACGAATAGAACTAAGTTCTGTCATTAGTTTCTTATAGAAGCATCAAGAGATTTGGATATTTCGTCTATTATTTTATTTGATAATTCCTCAATTTCTTGATCGTTGAATGTTTTATCTTGAGGTTGCAATAATACTCTAAAAGCAATACTTTTTTTATTTTCTGGAAGTTTATTACCATCATAAACATCGAATATTGTTACGTTTTGAATTATATTTTTATCTATTTTTTTTACTTGTTTAATTATCTCACCAGCTTTAACTTCTTTTGGAAACAGAAAAGCAAAGTCTCTCTCAACCATTTGATAAGGATTATTAGCAAACCCACCTTTAGAGTAAGATTTATTTTCTTGAAATTGTGAAATATTCTCCAGATATATCTCAAAGCCAAATACCTTAAAATTAACATCCATTGTTTTTAATAAAATTGGATGCAACTCTCCAAAATTAGCTATTTTGTTTTTACCAAGCCTTAAAGTGGATGATTTGCCAGGATGATAAATTTGACCTTCAAGCTTTTCATATAACAAATTATCGATCGGTACATTTAAATTGGCTAAAATAGCAAATAAATCAGCCTTTATACTAAAGACATCAATATTTTTTTTATTTGATAACCAGTTTTGTTCATCAAATGAGCCATAAGCTATAGCAGTAGCAACATTTTCTTGTTGATCTGGTAATGATGTAGAAAAGTTTGGACCTACTTCAAATATTTTAGCTCTTAAGTACATTCTAGCTTTATTTTGATTGATTGCTTCTAATAAATTTGGAAGCGTTGATGGTCTCATTGTGTTCAAATCGTTACTTATTGGATTTTTTAAACTTATTATTTCATCTGATATAATTTTTGCTTTTTTTTCATCCATAAATGACCAAGTTACGACTTCTGAATATCCATTAAGAGCTATTATTTTTTTGCTTTTATAAAAAGTTTTTGTTTTATTATTTAAAATTTGCTTTTTTTCTTCTTGATTAGTAATTTTTTTTAGAGGAATTTTATTATAACCATAAATTCTAATTATTTCCTCAACGATATCTGCTTCACCAATAATATCTGGTCTAAAAGTAGGACTTTGAATCTCAAATTTTGATTTTTTTTCACTAACAATAAAGCCAAGAGAAGCTATGATTTTTTCTTGTTCCTTTTTGCTGATTTCTATTCCGCCAAAAGTCTTCACTTTATTTGTATCAAACATAAATGGTTTGTTTTTTTCTATATTTATTTCTGAAGAAACAAACTCACTTACTTCTCCTCCACATAATTCCAAAATCATTTTAGTTGCTGCACCTACACCCCAATAGATCGAATCAGTATCTATCCCTCTTTCAAAACGGTAACGCGCATCACTTTGTAGATTTAGTTTTCTTCCAGTTTTAGTTACAGAAATCGGATCAAATAACGCAACTTCTAGAAAGACATTTTTAGTCTCCATACTACAACCACTATTGAGACCACCCATAACTCCACCAATTCCATGAAGTTTTTTTTCGTCGTCAGAAATTACAATCATGTCACTGTCACATTTATAATTAACTTCATTTAATGCTAAACATTCCTCATTTTTGTTAGCTAATCGCATTGTTAAATTGCCTGAGACTTTATCAGCATCGTAAACATGAAGTGGTCTTCCTAAGTCAAAGGTAATATAATTTGTAATGTCAACAAGAGCTGAAATAGGTCTTAATCCGATTGCAGTTAATCTATCTTGAAGCCATTTAGGGCTTTCTATATTTTTGACATTTTTGAAATATCGACCTGCTACCCCAGGACATAGATTATTATTTTGAAATTCTTTTTTCCAAGTAATTGGACTTTTAAAGGATTCTTTAACTTTATTATATTTTAATTCTTTTAATTTACCAATGCCAGCTGCTGCTAAATCCCTTGCAATACCTCTAACTGATAAACAATCAGATCTATTTGGTGTTAAATTAATTTCTATAACAGGTTCATCTATTTCAAAAATTTTACTAAATAAATCACCAATTTTATTATTATCTTTTACTTCAATAATTCCATCGTGTTCATCAGAAATACCCATCTCTCTTTCTGAGACAAGCATTCCGCAAGACTCAACTCCTCTAATTTTAGTTTTTTTTAAATGTAAGTCAGTTCCAGGAATGTAACTATTTTCTGGTGCAAAAATTCCAAGCATGCCTTCTCTTGCATTTGGAGCACCACACACGACTTGATAACTTCCATTTATTGTTTCAACCTGACATACTTTAAGCTTATCTGCATCTGGATGTTTTTCTGCTCTTAAAACTTTAGCAACTGTAAAATTCTTAAATATTTCTGATTTATCTTCCACACTTTCAATCTCTAAACCAATATTGGTTAAAGTATCTGTTATGGTGTTTAAATTTTCAGAAGTATCTAAATGATCTTTTAGCCAATCTAGTGTAAATTTCATTTATAGCCCTGATCGTGTTTGGTTATCCAAAATACTAAAACCATAATGATCTAGCCATCTATAATTTGGATCAAAAAAACTTCTTAAATCTGTAATACCATATTTAAGCATCGACAAACGCTCAATTCCCATACCAAAAGCGAAACCCTGATACTGTTTTGAATCAATATTACAATTATCTAAAACTATAGGATTGACCATTCCACAACCCAATATTTCTAACCATTTATCTCCTTCACCAATTTTTATTTTATTATTAACTTTTGTATAAGCTACATCCATTTCTGCACTAGGCTCGGTAAAAGGGAAGTAACTAGGACGAAAACGGTATTGTAAGTTTTTTACTTCGAAAAATTCTTCCAAGAATGAAACGAGTGTTGATTTTAAATCAACCATAGTAGAACTTGTATCAACGACCAAACCTTCTACCTGATGAAACATAGGTGCATGTGTAGCATCTGAGTCACTTCTATAAGTTCTGCCAGGTACAATAATTTTGATAGGTGGTTTTGTGTTTAGCATAGTTCTCACTTGAACAGGGCTAGTATGGGTTCGAAGAACATTTTTGTATCCATTATCCTGAACATAAAAAGTATCCTGCATTTCTCTTGCTGGATGATGTTCTGGAATATTTAAAGCAGTAAAATTATTAAAATCTGTTTCTATATCTGGACCTGTTTCGACTGCATAATTTAAATTTCCAAAAATTTCTATAATATTAAATATTGTTTGACTAATTGGGTGAATTTTTCCTTTTTTGGAAATATTAGGTGGTAGAGTAACATCAATTGATTCTAAATTAATCCTGTTTGAAATTTCAATATTTTCAATTTCTAATCTCTGGTTTTTAATACCTTCTTCAATTTCTTTTTTTATAATATTTAATTCTTGCCCTTTCGATTTTTTTTCTTCAATCGTTAAAGAACCTAATCCCTTTAAAGCTTCCGGTATTAATCCTTTTTTACCTAAATAATATAATCGAAGTTTTTCTAATTCTTCAAAGGATTTTGAAGCTTTAATTTTTTTTAAAACATCAGCTTTATCTTCAACAAATGCCATCAATATCTATTATATTTTATTAATTAAAATTATCTAGCAGATTGAGCTTTATCAACTAAGGCTTTAAAAGCCTCTGGCTGGTTAACTGCAAGATCGGCTAAAATCTTTCTATCTATTTCAATAGATGATTTTTTAAGACCAGATATAAATTGCGAATATGTTAAACCATGAAGTCTAACCCCAGCGTTGATTCTTTGAATCCATAAACCCCTAAAATCGCTTTTTCTTTTTTTACGATCTCTATAAGCATATTGCATGCCTCTTTCGACAGCCTGAACAGCAACTCGAAAAACATTTTTTCTTCTACCGTAATAACCTTTTGCTCTTTTAATTACTTTTTTGTGTCTAGCTCTTGCTGTAACACCTCGTGATACTCTTGCCATTGATTTCCCCTTACTTGTTGTATGGTAACATATGATCAATCAAAGCAGAGTCACCTGGTGACATAATTGCAGATCCTTTAGTGTTACGAATAAATTTGTTAGAACGTTTACTCATTCCATGTCTTTTTCCAGCAGGTTTAAATTTAATTTTACCAGTACCTGTTCTAGAAAATCTTTTTTTTAAACTACTCTTAGTTTTAAGCTTGGGCATTACTATCTCCTATATTATAAGTTTACCCGTTAGGCTGCCCCGCAGGCCATAACAAGTTTGCAATGCTTATACTGATAATTGATTATTTTGCAATATGTAGAATTATTTAGCAACTTGAGGGACAAGAATCATCATTATTTGTCTTCCCTCAAACTTAGGAGCTACTTCAACTTTTGCATATTCTTCAACTTCAGTTGTAAGTTTTTTAAGTAAATCAAAACCTAAATTTTGATGCTCCATTTCACGTCCTCTGAAACGCATAGAAACTTTAACTTTATTACCGCCACCTATAAACTTTGAGAGTGCTTTTACTTTGACATTATAATCGTGTGTGTCAATGCCAGGTCTCATTTTAATCTCTTTAACTTCAATTGTTTTTTGTTTCTTTTTTGCTTCTTTCTTACTTTTTTGCTCTCTATATTTTAATTTACCATAATCTATAATTTTACAAACTGGTGGATTAGCTTCAGGAGACACTTCAACTAAATCGAAACCTTCATCTTCTGCTTGAATCAAAGCTTCACGAATGCTTAAAATCCCCATTTGTTTACCGCTACTAGATATTAGTCTTACTTCACTTGCAGTAATCTTCTCATTGATTCTTGGACCAATATCTTTCTTTGTTTTGAAGTTTACAGCCAAAATTATATAGGGATTGAGTTAAAGCTATTATTTAATAGCATATTAGAAAATTAAGTATTTTGTCATATTTTGTTAGGATATAATCTCAAATGAATTTAAATTCAAGGGCTGATTTTAGAAAATATAAACTGTTTTTTGAGTTATTAAATACACTTTATGAAAATTTGTTTAGTTAGAAATGATAAAATGGGAGATATGATCCTTACTCTTCCAGTTATTCAAGGACTAAAAGAAGCTAATCATGATTATAAAATTGATATTGTATGTTCTAAAAAAAATCAAAAAATATGTGAAAACTATAAATCTATTAGCAAAATTTTTTTACTTCAAAATAAATTTTATAAAGTCTTAAAAATAATTTCAAAATTAAGAAATGAAGATTATGATTATATTTTCACATTTAGTCCTGGTATAATCAGTATATTAATATCAATTTTTTCTAAAAGTAAAAAAAAGTCATTGTTAATTTTTAAATCTAGATACAAAAAAAATTATATGAGTAAATTTTTTGATAGAATTTTGGGTAAAATCTTTTTTACTCACTGCTTAATAATTGATCGCCAATTAAGATATTCAAAAAAAATCCCAATTCATCAAACAAAGATTATGATGGAGTTGGTTACTAAAAATGGATTAAATTATAATAATACTGCAGACATTAAAAATAAATTTGGATTTAATAAAATCGAATTAAATTCTAAAAATTTATGCTTAATTCATTTATCTTCAAAATGGATTAATAAATATTTTTCAGAAGAAAACTTTATTAATCTATTAGACAAACTTAAGAATTTGAAAATCAATATTGTAATGACAACTGATCGAACATCAAAAAATGTATTCTATGAAATATTTAAAAAATATAAGATTATTACTAATGAAGGTTTTAAAAATTTTAAAAGTATAAATAATGTTTTAATCTTAGATCAATTAAATTTTGATAATTGGACATCAATAATAAATTCTTCAACATATGTGATTACACCTGAATGTGGATGTACGCATATTGCATCACTTTCTGAAACGAAACTTTGTGTTATTTATGATTCAGATAATGTTCCAGATATGATTGCAGAAGAGTATGCGCCGTGGAAGAAAAAATACACTAAACTATTCTCTAACAACCAAAATTTACAAAAAGAATTAATTTCATTTATTAGTTAGTTTACTATCTTGTAAAAAATCTAAAACTTGTTTTACTGAAATTGAATCCATTGTATCAGTCAAAATCATGTATGCATTTTTATATTCAGATAAATTTGATTTTGAAATAACATTATCTTTAGCTAAAAAAAGAATAGGTGAATTACTTAGGGCTGCTATATGACCTGGGCCAGTATCATTACTGATTACAAAATTACTTTTTTTAGCAATGGAATAAATAATTTCAGGAGGTGACTTATCGGTTAAATCAATAACCTTCTTACATGCATTATTGATCATTTCTATAATTTCTTTATCTGATTTTTGCCCAATAACACAAATGTTATATCCTTTTTTTTCTAGAGTACTTGCAAGTATTGCAAATTTATCAGGTGACCATTGCTTGTCCTTACCAGATTTAGAAACACCAGGTATCATTAAGATTATTTTGTCTTCATTAATTGACGTAATATCTCTGGAAAGCCAATCTACATTTTGATTAATTTCATTTACCCCAAGTAATTTTAGTTGATTATATAAACCTTGTTGTGGAGATTCAGTTCCTTGTGGAGGAATCACATATTGAATATCACAATTAGAACGAGAACCGTTAACTTTTACTTCTGAAATAAATTTTAAGAATGACCAATAATTATTTGTTCTTTTAGAATTCTGTAAATCTATGATTAGATCATATTTATTTTGACTAATTTTTAATATAACCTTTAGTGAATAAATTATTCCTTTTCTATTATCATTTAAAATCGAATTAAAATAATTTGAATTGCTTAAAAAATTTACGTATTTTTCTTCAGTGAGCAAGTCAATAGTGGCACTACTAAAAAATTGCTTAATTGATGCCATTGCATATAAAGAAAATGAAATATCACCAAGTGATCCATGCTTTACAACTAGTATTTTGTTAAATTGACTGCTGTTCATATAAGTCTACGTAACTTTGTACCATTTGGTATTTTGAAAATGTTTTTGATATGTAGTCTTTACTATCTAAAGAAATATTAGAAAATTTTTCTTTATCTATTTTTATAATATTTTGAAGTTTTATATCTATTTCATTATAATTATGAGGATTTACTTTATAAATATCATCTAATTTATCAAGCTGATCTTTGACACCACCATAATTAAAAGTAAGTATCTTTTTTTTCATTATTAATGCTTCGCTTATAGTTCTTCCAAACCCTTCAGCCTGTAAAGGAAAAGAGGTAATAATTGATGATAGGTAATATAAAGTCTTCAAATCATCTTTTAGTAGATTTCCTATAATCTTACATTTATGACCAAGGTTAAAACTTTGGATTTTATTTTGTAATCTCTCTGTATAGGATTGATTTTTTGTATCACCTGCAAAATAAAGTAAAAAATTATCATTTTGCATCTTATTAAATATATCTAAAAACTCAATTTGGCCTTTCCAGTTTGTTAGTCTTGAAGGATATAGAATAATATTTTTTGAGATATCAATTTGATACTTATTTATTATATTTTCTATTTGAGAATCTAAAATTGGTTTTTCAAAATATTCAACATCAACACCTCTATTAATCACTTTAATTTTATTTAAATCTAAATTGTATTTTTTACTAATTTCATTTTTTACATAATTTGAAATCGCAACAATCTGATCAACTTTGGATAATTGCTTATTATAGATTTTTTTAAAATAAGAATTACCACTATATACATTATGAAATGTAGATATTGTTTTGAAGTTTCTATTTTTTATAAAACTTAAGATCCATGCTGGTGCTCTTGATCTTACATGGACAACATTAATATTTTGATTAATAATTAATTTTTTTAATTGATTAGCAATTAATGGATAAATGAAAAAATTTTTTGAGTTAACTGGTAATTGAAAATGATTAGTATAAATTTTATCAATTTCTTTTATTAAACGCCCTCCATTTGAAATAATACTATTTTTTAAATTTAATTCAGATAAATAATTTGCGACTTCAATAGTGCCTCTTTCGACACCACCAGAATCTAAAGAGGGAAGAATTTGAGCGACATTAAATGATGACATTTTATTAAATTATAAGTATTTGTATCAAAGATGCCTTACTTTATTAATAAGAAAAAAGAAAGAATTCGCTATAAATCTATAAAAGGTAAGGGACCAGGTATCATCTTTATCCACGGCCTTAACTCAGATATGAGTGGTCAAAAAGCTTTGTCTTTAGAGAGATTTGCGCGAAAAAATAAATTGCGGTTTATCCGTTTTGAATGCCGTGGTCATGGTAAATCTGATGGAAAATTTGAAGATTTTACAATTTCAGATTGGAAGAAAGACTTAATTGATATCATTGATAATATTGCTAAAGGGCCACAAATACTGGTTGGTAGCAGTATGGGTGGATGGTTAATGTTTTTAGCTGCAAGGGCTAGACCATCCAGAATTGTGGGATTAGTTGGCCTAGCGGCAGCACCTGATTATATTGATGGGTTTTATAAAAAACTCCCTTTAAAGAAAAAACAAGAAATGAAGAAAAAAGGAATTATTAGATATTCCTCCTACGGGTTTAGCTATCTTATAAAAAAGAAATACATTGTTGAAGGTAGAAAAAATAAAATTTTAAATAAAGAATTCAAATGGAATAAGCCCTTAATTTTAATACAAGGACTAAAAGATAATGTTGTCTCTCCAAATGTTCCAGAAAAAATAGTAAATAAAATTAAAGGGAAGAAAATTCAAATAAAATTATTAAAAAATAGTGATCATAGATTATCTGATCCATTTGATTTAAAAATAATGAATGATTCTATTCAATCAATAATAAAAAATTAAGCAGATTTTTCTTCTTGAATTAATACAGGTTGATCAAATTTATTGATCATTTCTTTCGGAACAATCTGCCAGAAGAGTAATTTCTCATTTTCCCAATTTTCGAGTAAATTTTTCGCGTACATTGAATTTGTTTCCTTGATATGTTCTTCAATTTTTTGATGTAAAACTTTTTCCCAATAATTTGTCATTTGTTGTTGATAGAAAATATCCTCAAGATTAATTCGAAGTGGTAGAGTTCCTTCTTTATCGTACACAAATGCCATACCTCCAGTCATTCCAGCTCCAAAATTATTTCCAACTTCGCCAAGAATAACTGCACTTCCTCCAGTCATATATTCACATCCATTATCACCACATCCTTCAATAACAGCATGTGCGCCAGAGTTTCTAACAGCAAATCTATCACCAGCAGTTCCAGCTGCAAAAAGTTTACCACGAGTTGCTCCATATAGGACAGTATTCCCAATGATAACATTTTTGTTTGTTTTTAGTTGTGAAGATGAGCTTGGTTGAATAATAATTTTACCCCCTGATAATCCTTTTGCAACATAATCGTTAGCGTCACCAAAAACTTTAAGAGTAGTT
The DNA here is from genome assembly GCA_902514875.1 of uncultured Alphaproteobacteria bacterium. Classification (GTDB taxonomy): domain Bacteria; phylum Pseudomonadota; class Alphaproteobacteria; order HIMB59; genus CACPNW01. The sequence goes on from CABXSY010000007.1 coordinate 13,061, forward strand.
CCTTGCACACTCCATGCTCCAAAAGATTGCCCAGCAGAACCATGAAAATTAACTGTAAAGAAATCCTCTGGAAGAGAGCTCATTCCTTTTGTAGTAGTAATTTCTGATGCAAGTCTTGTACCAATAGCTCTATCAGTATTTTTAATATTATAGTTTAGTTCAATTTTTTGATTTGTTTCAAAAAAAGACTTAGCATCCTCTATGATTTTAATATCAAGGCTATTGCTAACTTTATTAATTGTATTTTTCTTTATGTCAAATTCTCCAACTGATGAATCAATGGTTTGAATAATTGGATTTAAATCTAAATCATCAAGATCAGAACTTCCTCTACTGACTTGATATAAAAGATCAGATCTTCCAACTACTTCATCAAGAGAAGAAAAGCCTAGAGATCCTAAAATTTCTCTTACTTCATCAGCAATAAAACTAAAAAGGTTAATTACTTTTTCTGGTGTACCGGTAAATTTTTCTCTAAGTTTTTCATCCTGAGAGCAAACTCCAACGGGGCAAGTATTTGAATGACATTGTCTAACCATGATACAGCCCATAGCAACTAAACTTGCTGTCCCAATTCCATATTCTTCTGCCCCAAGCATAGCTGCAATAACAATATCTTTTCCTGTTTTCAAACCTCCGTCAGTTCTAAGAACAACTTTATCCCTTAAGTTATTTAGAGATAGAACTTGATGTACTTCACTTAATCCAAGTTCCCAAGGAAGTCCTGCATACTTAATACTTGTTTGTGGGCTTGCTCCGGTTCCACCATTGTGACCTGATATGAGTATCGTATCAGCTTTTGCTTTTGCTACACCAGCTGCGACTGTCCCAATTCCTGACTGAGCAACTAACTTAACGCATACTTTAGCTCTTGGATTTATTTGTTTCAAATCATATATAAGCTGAGCTAAATCTTCGATAGAATAAATATCGTGATGGGGAGGAGGACTAATAAGCGTCACACCTTCAGTTGAATGTCTTAATTTAGCAATTAATTCTGTAACTTTTCCTCCTGGCAATTGTCCACCCTCACCGGGTTTTGCACCTTGTGCAACTTTAATTTCAATTTCCTCACAATTATTTAAATACTCCGCGGTTACACCAAATCGTCCACTTGCAATTTGTTTAATTTTTGATGATGCGTTATCTCCATTTGGCTTAGGTTTAAATCTAATCGGATCTTCACCACCTTCACCTGAATCTGATTTAGCTCCTATCCTGTTCATTGCTACAGAAAGAGTTTCGTGAGCTTCTGGGCTTAAGGCTCCAAGTGATATGCCTGGTGCAACTAGTCTTTTTCTAATTTCTTGAGAAGGTTCTACTATGTTTGAGTTGTTGTTATCGTTATTCTTTTTGAAATCTAAAAGATCACGAATATTTATAGGATCCATATCATCAATCATCGAAGAATATTTTTTAAATAAAGAATAATTATTAGAAGTTACCGCAGTTTGAAGCATATGAATTGATCTTGCTTCAAAAGCATGTTTTTCACCACCAAATCTGTAGCGATAGTTTCCTCCAATCGGCAGCGTGATAACACTTTCTTCAAAAGCCTTGTCATGAGCTAATCTAGATCTTCTTTCAATACCACTGATTCCAATACCAGATATTTTAGAGCTCATAGAAGGGAAATATTTGCTCATTAAATTTCTACTAAGACCAATTGCTTCAAAGTTACAACCACCTCGATATGAATTAATTACTGATATTCCCATCTTACTCATAGTCTTAAGCAAACCATTATTTATAGAATTAATGAATCTCTCTACACATTCTTCATATGAGAGATTTTTAAATAATCCTTTTTTATGTCTTTCCGCTATTGCTTGTTGTGCCATATATGCATTCACACTTGTTGCTCCTACTCCGATAAGCACAGCAAAATATTGTACATCTAAACATTCTGCAGATTGAACATTTAAGGAAATAAAAGTTCGAAGATTTTGTTTAATTAAATGATGATGAACAGAACTTGTAACTAATATTATAGGAAGAGCTATTCTTGTTTTAGACATTTCTTTGTCACTTAAAATTATATGAACATACCCCTGTCTAACAGCTTGTTCTGCTTCTCGGTTTATTCTTGAAATTTCTATCTCAAAATTATTTTCAGGATTTGTTTTATCCATTGTTGTATCAATGATCTTCACGGTATCTTTCATATATCTACGCATAGATTTGAATTGCTCAATTGAAAGAACAGGGGAGTTCAATTGTAAATGATCGCATTGATCTTCATCTTCATCAAGAATATTACTTAAGTTTCCAATTCTAGTTCGAAGACTCATAACAACTCTTTCTCTTAATGAATCAATTGGTGGATTCGTAACTTGACTAAAATTTTGTCTAAAAAAGTGATGAAGTCCTCTATATTTATTTGAGAGCACAGCTAGTGGAGTGTCATCTCCCATCGATCCCGTTGCTTCTTTTTTTTCGGCAATCATTGGATGCAATATTAATTCGATGTCTTCTACTGACCAGGCAAAGCATGCCATTCTTTTTCTTAGATCTCCAGAATCTAAATCTCTAAATTCCTCATCAGCAGATTGAACAAGTTTATCAATATACGTAATTTTTTTAGTCCAATCACCAAATGGTTTAGTTTCTGCTAAATACTTTTTCATTTCATGATCTTTAAAAAATTTTTTCTCTTTAAAATTGACTGCTATTAATTGACCTGGTCCTACCCTACCTCTTTCTACTATTTGATTTTCTTTAATATCAACCATTCCAGTTTCAGAACCCGCAATGAGAAGATTTTTTGTCAGTGTATATCTTATAGGTCTCAGGCCATTTCTATCCATTCCAGCAATAGCCCAATCACCATATGCGCCACATATTGCTGCTGGACCATCCCATGGCTCCATAACGGCTCCACCATAAGCGTATAAATCTTTTATTTTTTTTGGAAAATCTCTTCTGTGGGACCAAGCTTCTGGAATTGTTATTATTTTAGCCATAGGTAAAGAACGATTAGCTTTAACTAATAACTCTATTGTTGAATCTAATGCAGCAGAGTCAGACGCTTTAGCATCAATTATGGGTTTTAAATCATCTATATTATTGCCAAAATTTTTATGTTCCATTCTTGGCTCATGAGCAGCCATCCAATTTTTATTACCTTTAAGTGTATTTATTTCACCATTATGCGCAATCACTCTAAAAGGCTGTGCTAAAGACCAAGTGGGAAATGTATTAGTTGAATAGCGCTGGTGATAAACTGCATATCTAGAAATAAAATTCTCATTTTGGATGTCTGGATAAAAATTGGAAAGCTGTTCTGCTAAAAACATACCTTTATAAACAATAGAATTACAAGATAGTGAGCAGATATAAAAGTCTGAAATATTTTGATTTCTAATCTCTTTTTCTATTCTTTTTCTAATTATATAAAGTTTATTATCAAATTCCTTTTCATCTTCTAGTTCTTCATTACAAATTAGTATTTGTTCTATTTCAGGCCTTGTTGCTTTTGCTTTATCACCAATAATCGATGAATTAATTGGAACGTGTCTCCAACCATATATTTTCAAGCCTTCTTTAATTATTTCAGATTCAACAATTGTACGAGCGTTTTCTTGAGCGGCAAAATCAGTACGTGGTAAAAAAATCATGCCGACCCCGAAAGGTAAATCATTAGGGGTGTGGCCAGTTCTTTCTATTTGTTGAGTAAAAAAATTCTTTGGTATGGATAACTGTATTCCTGCACCATCACCAGTTTTACCATCAGCATCAACTGCTCCCCTGTGATACAAAACTCTTAAAGCTTGAACTCCTAACTCGACTATTTCTCTTGTCTCAGATCCATCTAAAGATGCTATTAATCCAACACCACATGATGAATGTTCATCTTGTTCATTATAAATGTGATGTTCTTCTAGAAATTTTTTATCCTTTTTATACTTTTCAATGTATTTATTATGCATTTACTGCTTTCTTATTGATATTATTTTGATCGGAATAATTTTTTTCTAAATATTCATTAATATTTTTTGCTGCATCACGACCATCTTTGATTCCCCAAACAACTAAACTTGCACCGCGAACAATATCTCCAGCAGCAAATACTCCATCAATTGATGTCATCATATTTTTATAATTAATTTTTAGTGTACCCCATCTTGTAACTGTAAGGTCATTATAATCAAAAAGCTTAGGTAAATTTTCAGGTTCAAAACCCAAAGCTTCAATAGCTAAATCAACATCTAGGTCTTTTTCCGTACCTTCTTTTGGCTCTGGCTTCCTTCTACCTGACTCATCTGGTTCTCCAAGTTGCATTAAAACAGTTCTGACATTTTTCAATGACCCATTTCCAGAATATTCAGTTGGTAAAGTCAACCATTGAAAATCGACGCCCTCTTCTATTGCATTTTGTACTTCTCTTTGTGAACCAGGCATGTTTTTTTTATCACGTCTGTAAAGACACTTAACAGATTTTGCTCCTTGTCTTACAGCCGTTCTAACGCAATCCATAGCGGTATCACCACCACCAATGACAACTACATTTTTTCCATTTGCGTTTAATCTTCCATTTGTGAAATCTTCAACTTTATCTTTTAAACCAGTCTTGTTACTTGCTATTAGGAAATCTAAAGCTGGTACAACATTATTAAAATTAGATGTATTTAGATTGATTTCTCTAGATTTGTAAACACCGGTTGCTATAAGAACTGCATCATGCTTAGTTTTAATATCCTCAAAAGTAATGTCTTTGCCAATATCGCAGTTTAATTCAAACTTAATTCCACTTTCTTTAAGTCGATTTGTTCTTCTAATTACAATATCTTTTTCTAGTTTAAAATTTGGGATACCATAAATCAAAAGACCTCCTGGTCTATCGTAGCGATCATATATTGTAACTTGAAATCCTTTTTTACGAAGTTCTTCTGCTGCAGCTAATCCAGCAGGACCAGAACCGATAATTCCAACACTTTGATTTCTTTCTTCAACTGGTTTTATATTTTTAACCCAACCTTCTTCCCAAGCTTTATCCGTAATATATTTCTCTATAGATCCTATAGTAACAGTACCATGGCCAGATTGTTCAATTACACAGTTACCTTCACACAAACGATCTTGGGGACAAATACGACCACAAATTTCAGGCATGTTATTTGTAGAGCTGGAAATTTCAAATGCCTCCTGCATTCTATCCTCAGCAGTTAGCTTTAACCAATCTGGAATATTATTGTGTAAAGGACAGTGAACTTGGCAGAAAGGAACACCGCATTGAGAACATCTGGAAGCTTGTTCTTCTGCCTTTTGTGAGGCATATTTAGCATAAATTTCATCAAATGATTTAACCCTCTCTTTGGCAGATATTTTAGTAGGATTTTCCTTGTATATTTTTGTAAATTTTAGCATTTAGTTATCATTTGTTTACTACTTTATCTAGATCGAACCAAATACACATTCAAGATAAAAAAAGAAACAATAATTTTTTAATAATAGTATCATTTATGTACTAAAACTGAAAAAATCCTTAATTTACGACAATATTTTTAAGTATTTGCAATGTATCTTGTGGATTAATATCAAGATTTTGGAATGATTTATCAATGTTTTCAATAAGATTATCTGTTTCAAATAATGTTAACTGTTCTGAAGTAAGAGGTGAAATTGGTGTTTTTTCAGCAATATTTATCATAGGTTTCATAAATGCCATTGGTACAGGAACTAAAACTCGAGTTTTGTTTAAAAAATTAGAAATATGATTAAAAAATTCTTTGTAAGAATAAATCCTAGGACCAGCAAGTTCGTAAATATTTTTCCCTTTAATCTTGGAATTAATTATTTCATTAACGGCCAGAGATACATCATCAATAAATACTGGTTGGAATTTTGTTGAACCATCTCCAAAAAGTGGGACAAAAAATGAAGCTTTAAATATTGGCAAAAGTCTTTTCAAGAAAATATCACCACCGCCTATAATAACGCCTGGTCTAATAATACTTGCATTGTCTAGTTGTTTAAAGGCTTCCTTTTCAGATTTATGCACTGCAGCACTTCTTGCTGAATTTTTATCACTATCTACACCAAGACCAGAGAAAAGAATGAATTGTTTTAATTCCTTACTAGATTTTAAAATTCTAATAAGTTTGTGATTAAACTTATATATTGTGTTATTAAAATCACCTTTCTTTTGATCGTATGTTGTTTTCAAATTAATGCATACATTGGCATTATTTAAAACAGATTTAAGTCTTCTATCTTCTAATGTAGAATAACGAAATGGAATTACCTGCCCTGTTACACCTAAAAGTCGGATTTTTGCTTCTTGCACAGATCTTTGATATGGAACAATGATTTTATGGCCATTTTTAGTAAGACGCCTAATTAAATGTTTACCTACAAAACCTGCGCCTCCAAAAATTACTATTGATTTCATGACCTTTAATTAAATAAGTGATATAGAAAAAAAATATAAATTAAACAGACAATAAAATCAAAATGAAAATAAATTTCTATAAAGGTGATCTTCCAGCAAATTTTAGAGCTACTAATATTATTGCATTGGATAGCGAAACTATGGGCTTGAATCCCAAAAGAGATAAATTATGTTTAGTTCAAATTTCTAATGGTGATGAAGTATGTCATCTAGTAAAAATTGACTTATCTACTGAAAAACCTCAAAATTTAATTAACATTCTGAAGAATAATAAAATTCAAAAAATTTTTCATTATGCTAGGTTTGATGTGGCGGTATTCAAACATAACTTCAAAATTAATATTAAAAATATTTACTGCACTAAAATTGCATCAAAGCTGGTTAGAACGTATACAGATAAACATGGATACAAAGATCTTTGTAATGAATTATTAGGAAAATCAATTTCAAAAACTGAACAATCTTCTGATTGGGGTGGAGAATTATCTAAAGAACAACAAAAATATGCTGCTACCGATGTTTTATATTTACATAAAATTAAAGATAAACTTGATTCAATGTTATTAAGAGAAAAAAGAAGTAAATTAGCTAAAGCCTGTTTTGATTTTATTCAATACAGAACAGACTTAGATATTAATGGCTGGTCAGAGCAAGATATATTTAAGCATTAATGAAAAATAATAAAAAAATAATTAATGGTGCAAATAGGGCCTTAGCAAGAGAATTAAGTAGTATAAAAAATTTAAAATCTACTTTTAATAGTAGTTTTTGTAATGCAGTAAATTTAATATTTAATACAAAGGGTAAAGTAGTAATTACTGGTGTTGGAAAGAGTGCACACATAGGCAATAAGATATCAGCAACTCTCACATCAACAGGGACTCCTTCTTACTTCGTACATGCAACAGAAGCGAGTCATGGTGATTTAGGAAGTATAAAAAAAGATGATTGCGTGATAGCAATTTCTAATTCGGGTGAAACATCAGAACTAAATAATATAATTCAGTTCACTAAAAGATTTAATATTAAACTTATTAGCATAACAAGTAACTCTAAAAGTATACTTCATAAGAATGCTACGGTTGGGATTTTATATAAGAAACCAATTGAAGCTTGTCCTCTAAATCTAGCACCCACAAGTTCAACTTCTATGTCTATGATAATAGGAGACTGTATAGCAATAGTATTATTAGAGTTAAGAGGTTTTAAAAGTAATGAATTTAAAAACCTTCATCCTGGCGGTAATCTTGGTAAAGATTTAAAAAATTTAGGTGAAATTATGCATCCAAAAAAAGAGTTGCCTCTAGCAAAATTAGAGGAAAAAATGTCAAAAGCTCTAATTACTATGACTAAGAAGAGTTTTGGTTGTATTGGTGTGATTAACAAAAATGAACAAATTGTTGGAATAATTACTGATGGTGATTTGAGAAGAAAGCTCAATTCAAAATTTTTTGAAAAAAAAGCATCTGAAATAATGACAAAAAATCCAACTTTAGCTAATAAAAAAATGTTAGTTGGAGAGGCAATAAATATAATGAATACAAAAAAAATAACTAGTTTATTTATTTGTGACAAAAAAAAACCATTAGGAATAGTCCATATTCATGATTTATTAAGATTGACGAGTTAATTTGAATCTTTTTTTACACATAAATAAAAAAATAATATTTTTTTTTGGATTAATTATAGTTTTTTCTTTTTTAATAATAATATTCTCTAAACAAATTAATATTAAAAATATTGATTTAAAAATTTCTCAAAAAATCTTATCAAATGTAGATATTGCTGAGCCAAAATTCGCCATAAGTGCTGACTCAAGAAAAATTCATATAACAGCAAAAGAGGGTAATTTTTTGAATAAAGATCAGATTTTATTAAATAAAAACGTGAGGTTTAAATCAAATGACTTCAGCATTGAAACTGAACAGGTAATTTTTGATAGAAATAAACAAACTGCCGAAAGTAATACAAAATCACTATTCACATCGAAAAACACTACCATCGCTTCAGATGGTTTTAATATCTATGATAATGGAAACAAAATAATGTTTTATGGAAATTCTTTAATAGTTTTAAAATGAGATTAATTTTTTGCATAACCATAATAATTTTATTTTCTTTCAACATTATAGCGAAAGAAATAGGTGAAACAGAAATAACTACAGAAGATGGGATTGAGGTCTTTCAGGATGAAAAGTATTATTTATTAAAAAAAAATGTAAAAATCTTATCTGATAATTTTAACTTAAACGCTAAAGATGTAAAAATTGATTTTGATAAAAGTCTCTACGATATAACTGAACTAAATGCAAAAGGAGAAGTAAATTTTGTTTCTTCAAAGTTTGGATTGAATAGTATAAGTGAATCTTTAAAGTTTGAAGTTAACATAGAAAAACTAAGAGTAAGCGGAAAGAATTCCGAATTAATTACTAAGGATATCAAAATGTATTCGGATGGACTTATAGAAATCAATAATCTAAGTGGTGATTTTAAATTAGAAGGTCCAAATTCTAAATTGATCAATGAAACTATATTTATTAATGCTGAAAAAATTGACGGTATATTCTCAAATATTGGAGATCAAAAGAAAATTTCTTTCTTAAATGTCATTGATAAAAAAATATCATACGTGAAAAATAATAATACAGAAATGTATGCAAAAAAAATAAGCTTTGACAACGAGACTTCAATTATAGAGCTAATAGATGATGTTGTAATAATACGTAATGGTGAAAAAATAATAGGAGACTATGGAACTCTTGATACTAAAAATAATTCATATAAAATTAAATCAAATAACAATACTAAAGTTAAAGTAGTAATTCAAAACAATGAATAGTAAGTTTAAGGTTCTAGATGATGGACTGTTAATAAACAAAATTTCAAAAACTTATGGAAATAAGAAAGTAGTAAGAGACATTAGTATATCAATTAATAGAAGAGAGGTAGTGGGATTATTGGGACCTAATGGAGCTGGAAAAACAACAACCTTTTATATAATTGTTGGATTGGTAAAACCTGATACTGGGAGTATTATATTAGATAAATTGGATGTTTCTAACCTTCCTATTTATCTCAGAGGTAAACTTGGTATAAGCTATCTTCCTCAAGAGGCGTCAATTTTTAGAGGTATGAGTGTAGAAGACAATCTATTATCAATAATAGAAATAAAGGAAAAAGATAAAAATAAGCAAATTATTATTTTACAGAATTTGCTTAACGAATTTGATATAAACCATGTTCGAAAATCAAAATCTGTTGTACTTTCTGGTGGAGAAAGAAGAAGATTAGAAATTGCTAGAACACTAGCAACAAATCCAAAATATCTATTATTAGATGAGCCACTTACAGGTATTGACCCTGTATCAATAGAAGAAATTAAAACTATTATAAAAAAATTAAAAGAAAGAAATATAGGCATTTTAATAACTGATCATAATGTAAGAGAAACACTAAAAATTGTTGACAAGGTTTATATTGTTAATGAAGGTGCAATATTTTATTCAGGTGATCCATTATCTGCGGTTAATGATGAAAGAATTAAGAAGTTTTATCTAGGCTCTAACTTTAAATTATAGAATGATAAGTAACTCAATAACTAATGGTATTAACGGATATGCAAATGTTCCTGGAGATAAATCAATATCTCATAGGTCAATAATAATTCCAGCAATATCAAACGGTATCAGTGAAATAAGTAATATTCTTAAATCAGAAGATGTTTTGCATACACTTAATGCATTTAAAGCAATGGGTGTAAAGGTAGAAGAAAATAATAAAAAGCTTATAATTTTTGGAAAGGGTTTAAATTCATTAAAAAAACCAAAAGGTGAAATATATCTTGGAAATTCTGGCACTAGTGCTAGATTACTAACTGGCTTATTATCATCTCAAAAATTTGACACTGTCCTAACAGGTGACCAGTCCTTATCAAACAGACCTATGAGGAGAATATCAGATCCGTTGAGTAAAATGAATGCAAGAATAAATAGTTCAAATGGTAACTTACCTTTAAAAATTGAAGGTTCAGAATTAACATGTACTAAAATTGATTTAGATATTCCATCAGCACAAATTAAATCAGGATTATTATTAGCAAGTTTAAATACAAAAGGGGAAACAATAATTACTGAAAATAAAATTACCAGAGACCACACTGAAATTATGCTGCAATCATTTGGAGCAAATATTGATGTTAGAAAAAATAATAATAAAAAATTAATCAAAATAATTGGAAAAAAAGAACTAGTTTCTAAAAATATTGATGTACCGAATGATCTTTCAAGTAGTGCTTTTTTTATTGTTTCAGCATTAATTAACAATAACTCTAAAGTAGTTCTTAAAAATATTAACAATAATCCAACAAGAAATGGATTATTACTAGCTTTAGAAAAAATGGGTGCAAAGATTAAGCTACTTAATAAAAGAATAAGTAATAATGAAAATATTTGTGATATCGAAGTCTTATCAACTAATTTAAATGGTTGTGAACTTGGGCCAGAAATTGCAGACTTAATGATAGATGAATATCCAATTCTTGCTGTTGCAGCCTCATTCGCTAGCACACCCAGTATATTTCGTGGATTAAAAGAATTAAGAGTAAAAGAAAGTGATAGACTAAAACTAATCATGTTAAACTTACAAAGATGTGGTGTTAATTGTAAAACTGAAAATGATGATCTGTTCATTTATCCATCTAAAAATTATCAAATTAATTCTAATATAATTCAAACAGATTATGATCACAGAATTGCAATGGCTTTTTGTGTTATGGCGACAAAAATAGGACCCTTAAGAATAAATGACTCTGAGTCAATTAATACAAGTTTCCCTGATTTCAAAAGCGAATTAAATAAATTGGGTGGAAGAATTATTTGAAAAATATAATAATAACTGTAGATGGACCTGCAGCTTCAGGTAAGGAAAAAATTTCTAAATATATTAGCAAAAAATGGAAATTAAAGCATCTTGACTCAGGAATTCTTTATAGAAGGATTGCACTAATTTTTTTAAAGAACAAAATAAATATTAATAATATTAATGAAATTAAAAAAAAATTAAACCAAATTTCTAGCATTTCATTTCGAAAAAGTAAAAAAATTAGAACTCAAGAAGTTGGTAATTTAGCGTCAACAATTGCAGTTAATAAATGTGTAAGAGAATTTATAAATAATATCCAATACAATTTTGTAAAAAAAAATAAAAATAATCGTGGTTTTGTAATCGATGGAAGAGATATAGGATCAGTCGTTTTTAAAAATGCTGATTTAAAACTATATATTGTTGTAAATTCTGAAATAAGGGCAAAAAGAAGATATAAACAGTTGATTGATAGTGGCGAAAAGTCTATATACCCACAAATTTTGAAGGATATTAAATTGAGAGATAAAAAAGACAAAACTAGAATTAATTCACCTTTAGTAATTCCTAAAGATGCACACCATATTAATAATGAAAGCTCATTTAGAGAAACAACTAATCAAATAAACAAATTGTTAAAAAAATTATAGTATGAGCCAAGGATTGAACACTAAAATATCTAACTCTCAATATGACAGTCTAATTAATGATTATTCTAAAAATTCTTCAGCAAAAGAAAAAAGTATTACTTCAGGAAAAATAGTATCGATTGAAAATGATATAGTAACTATTGACGTAGGTCTAAAAAGTGAAGGCCGAGTTCCTTTAAATGAATTTAATAGACCTGGTCAAAGTTCTGAAATTCAGGTTGGAGATGAAATTGAAGTTTATATTGAGAATGTTGATAATGCAAATGGTGAAACATTGTTATCAAGGGAGAAAGCGGTAAAACAAAAGGCATGGCATAACTTACAAGAGAGTTTTAATGAGAACAAAGTAGTAACTGGCATTCCATTTAATAGAGTAAAAGGTGGTATGAGTGTTGATTTAGATGGAGTTGTTGCGTTTCTTCCTGGTAGTCAAATTGAAACTAGACAAATCATAAAAGACACTAAAGAATTATTAAACAAACCTCTTGAGCTTCTTATTTTGAAGATGGACAAATATAGAGGTAATATAGTTGTTTCAAGAAAAGCAATAACAGAGAATGAATTAAAAGAACAAAGATCTGAACTTTTGAAAAATATAAAAGAAGGATCAATTATCGAGGGTAAGGTCAAGAATATTACTGATTATGGAGCTTTTATTGATCTTGGAGGTATAGATGGGCTTGTTCATGTTACAGATATATCTTGGACTAAAATAAATTCACCTTCAGAGATACTAGAACTCAATACAAATATTAAAGTTAAAGTTTTAAAGTTTGATGAAGAATTATCAAGATTAAGCCTTGGAATTAAACAATTAACAGATAATCCATGGGATAATGTAAAAAATAACATAAAACCCAATGACAAAATTGTTGGTAAAGTAATAAGTATGAGTGATAATAATGTATTTATTATTATAGATAATCAGTATGATGGAATAATTTCGATTAATGAGATTAGTTGGTTAAAAAAACCACCGCATCCCTCAAAAATACTTAGTCAAAATCAAGAAGTAGAAGTAGTGGTAATTGATATTGATGAAGAAAAAAAGAGAGTAAATTGTAGCTTGAAACAAACTAAAGAAAATCCTTGGATTAAACTTAAAGAAGATTTCAATATTAATGATTCTTTTGAAACTGAAATTGTAAATATTGTTGATTTTGGTATTTTTGTTAAAGTTCTTGATGAAATTGATGGAATGGTCCACGTATCGGATTTGAGTTGGGATGAAAAAGAATGTGAGATAATTCTGAAAAATTTCAAAAAAGGCGAGAAGGTAAAAGTAAAAATATTAGATATAAATGTTGAAAAAGAAAGAATTAGCTTAGGTATTAAACATCTAGAAAATGATCCAGTACAAGAATTCATTGAGGCTAATCCATTAAATTCAAAAGTAACAGGAAAGATCATAAATATTGACGAAAAAGGTTTAAAAATTGAACTAGATAAAGAAAAGCAAGTATTTGGCTTTATTAAAAAATCAAACTTGTCTAATGACAAAAATGAAAACAAAATTGAACGTTTTGCTTTAGAAGAAAACATAGACTCAATAATTTTATCAGTAGACTCAAAAAGTAGGACATTAAATCTTTCAATTAAAGAGCTTGAAATTAGAGACGAAAAAGAAGCTTTATCTAAGTATGGGTCTAGTGCATCTGGTGCATCTTTAGGCGATATTCTTGGATCTGTTTTGAAAAAATAGGATTAATGTTAAAATCACAAATCCTAGAAAAATTACAAAAAAAACATAACAACTTAAGCAATGATGACATAGAGCAGTTGTTTAATATTTTTATCAAAAAAATAACAAACTCACTTAGAAATGGACAGAACATTGAAATGAGAGGTTTCGGAACCTTAAGCAGAAAAATTAATAAAGAAAAATTTGTTAGAAATCCAAAAACTAATCAAAAATTATTTAAAAATGAAAGTTACAAATTACATTTTAAAATTGGAAAAATATTACATCATAAAATAAATAATTTACCTGTTACAAATACAGAAGATGCGGTATAAAAAAATAATTGTTGCTTTAGATAGTAATAATTTCAGTGAAATAGAAAATCTAGTTAAGTCACTTAAGAAAGATGTTTTCGCATTTAAAATTGGGTATCAATTTTTTTTTAACTTTGGTTTAATTGGTTACAAAAAAATTTATTCTATTTGCCCTAAAATATTTTTAGATTTAAAATTACATGATATCCCTAATACAGTTAAAAATGGTCTTGAAGCTCTAAATAAAATTAAACCAATTCTTACTACAATTCACATTTCAGGTGGAGATGAGATGATGAAATCTTCAGTAAGAGACAAAAAATTTACAAAAATTCTTGGAGTATCTATTCTGACAAGTATAGATTCAAAACAAACAAAAAAATTTTATAATCAAAAGAATGTTTCTTTTCTAGTAAAAAAATTTGCTAAACTTGCAAAAAAAAATGGTTTAGATGGGGTTATTTGTAGTCCAAAGGAAATAAAGGTTATAAGAAAAGTAACTGGAAAAAATTTTATAATTGTTACCCCAGGAATAAGACTTAAAAATAAAATTAAGAGTGATGATCAAAAAAGAGTTGAGACCCCTGAAAAAGCGATAGAAATGGGTGCTAATTATTTAGTTATAGGTAGACCAATTACAAAATCAAAAAATCCTCTAAAAACATTAAAAGAAATTAATAATACATTATCCTAAATGATTATTAAAATTTGTGGAATTCAAAACCAAGACACACTTATGTGTTGTGAAAATAATAGTATCAATTTTTTTGGAATGATTTTTTATCCTAAAAGTCCGAGAAATATAACAATTGAAAATGCAAATAAACTTAACAAAATTTCAGAAAAATTAAATATTAATGGAGTTGGAGTTTTTGTAAATAAACAAATTAATGAATTAGAAGAAATAATAAAATATGTTAATCTAAAATATATACAACTACATGGATCAGAGGATGAATTATACATTAAAAATTTAAAAAAATTTGGAGTTAAAATAATAAAATCAATTTCCGTAAGTAATGAAAATGACTTAAAAAAAATTAATAATTATCAAAATGCTGATTATTTTTTATTTGACTATAAACCAAAAAAAAATGAATTGCCTGGTGGTAATTCAAAGAGTTTTGATTGGAATATATTAAAAAGTTTGAAAACTGATAAACCTTGGTTTTTGTCTGGAGGAATAAATCTAGATAATATTCAACAGATACTTGTTGATATAAATCCATATGGAGTAGATTTATCATCTGGAGTAGAAAAAGAGCTTGGCATTAAAGATAATCGGATTATAAATAATTTTATCGAAAAATTAAATCATGCTTAAAAATACATTTAAAATTTATCCAAATGAAAAAGGGTATTTTGGTCAATTTGGTGGAAGGTATGTTTCTGAAACTTTAATGCCATTGATTCTTGAAGTAGAAAAAGAATATGAAAAAATCAAAAATGATAAAAATTTTATTAAAGAGTTTAATCATTATTTAAAAACGTATGTTGGGAGACCTAGTCCTCTATTTTTTGCTGAAAGAATTACAAATGATCTTGGTGGTCCAAAAATTTATTTTAAAAGAGATGAGCTTAATCATACTGGTGCACATAAAATTAATAATTGCATGGGGCAAATTCTATTGGCTAAAAAAATGGGAAAGTCTAGAATTATAGCAGAAACAGGTGCAGGACAACATGGAGTAGCCACAGCAACTGTATGTGCTTTATTTGGTTTGCCTTGTATTGTCTATATGGGAGAGAAAGACATTGAGAGACAATCACCAAATGTATTTAGAATGAAATTACTTGGTGCAGAAATACGATCAGTTTCAACTGGTTCAAAATCTCTTAAAGATGCTATGAATGAAGCTCTGAGAGATTGGGTGACAAATGTTCAAGATACTTTTTATATTATAGGAACAGCTGCGGGACCACATCCATATCCAGCAATGGTTAGAGACTTTCAATCTGTGATAGGTAAAGAAGTCCGAGAACAACTAGAAGATGTCGAGGGTAAATTACCAGATTTATTAATGGCTTGTATTGGTGGTGGTTCAAATGCTCTAGGGCTTTTTCATGAATTTTTAGATGATTCAAATGTAGAAATGATTGCTGTTGAAGCTGCTGGCCATGGTATAACTACAAATAAGCATGCAGCTAGTTTAACTGGAGGAAAACCTGGAGTATTACATGGGAATAAAACATATTTACTACAGTCAAACACAGGACAAATTCAGGAAGCACATTCCATTTCAGCAGGGTTAGACTATCCAGGTATTGGTCCAGAGCACTCTTTTTTATTTGAAGAAAAAAGAGTAACTTATATGTCCGCCACAGATAAAGAGGCATTAGAAGCTTTTCAATATTGTTGTAAATTAGAAGGTATAATTCCTGCTTTAGAACCAGCTCATGCTTTGGCTGTGTTAAAAAAAATAGCAAAAAACTATGGTAAAGATAAAATTGTTGTCATGAACATGTGCGGTAGAGGCGACAAAGATATTTTTACTATAGCTGATGAATTAAATATAAAAATTTAAATGACTAATTTAATTAGTCAGACATTTAAAGATGATAAAAAAAAATTGGTAACATTCGTTACAGGTGGCGATCCTGATTTAGAGACTAGTTTAAAAATTATTAAGACAATAATTAACAATGGAGCTGATATCATAGAAATTGGAATGCCTTTTTCTGATCCAATGGCTGATGGTCCAACAATTCAATTATCAAGTAATAGGGCTATAAGAAAAGGTATTAATCTAGAAGATATCTTTTATTTGGCTTCTGAAGCAAAGAAAATAAAAAATGATCTCCCTATCATCCTAATGGGTTATTATAACTTGATTTTATATTTTGGTATTAAGAAGTTTGTCAAAAAATGTAAAGAAAATGGTGTAGATGGTTTGATTATTGTTGATTTGCAACCGGAAGAAGATGAGGATCTAATTAATGAACTAAATAAAAACCAAATAGATCTAATAAGATTAATTACTCCAACAACTAATGAGGGCAGACTTAAACTAATTCTAAAAAATGCAAGTGGTTTTTTGTATTTTGTTAGTGTTTTGGGTATAACAGGTCAAAAATCTGCTAATCTTAATGAACTTGAAAAATCAGTTATATATATCAAGAAGTACACAAGTCTACCTGTTGTTCCCGGATTTGGAATTAAAAACTCAACTGATGTAAATAATATATGTAAGATAGCTGATGGAGCCGTTGTTGGTTCAAGTATTATTAAAATTATTGAAGAAAATTTGAATGATAAACAAAAAATGTTATCACAGATTGATAAATTCTCAAAAGATCTAAAGAATGGAACTAAAGTATGAATTGGTTAACAAATTTTGTTAAGCCTAAATTATCTTCACTTGTAAAACGAAGAAGTGTCCCAGAAAAATTATGGAATAACTGTGTTTCATGTGGAAATATGATTCATCATAAAGACTTAAAAGAAAATTTATTTGTTTGTGTAAATTGTAATTACCATTTTAGAATGTCCGCAGAAGATAGGATAAAGCTTTTTTTTGAAAAAGGGAATTATACTGAAATTAATCCTGACAAAATTTCAGATGATCCACTTAAATTCACAGATAAGAAAAAATATAAAGACAGATTAAAAGAATACAGAAAAAAAACAAATAGAGATGATGCTTTCATACTTATTAAAGGTAAAATTAAAAATAAAGAAGTCATTACTGGAATAATGAATTTTGAGTTTATGGGAGGCTCTATGGGAAGAGCAGTAGGGGGAGCAATAGTTAAGGGTGCAAAAATTGCTGTAGAAGAAAAATTACCTTACGTAATTGTCACCTCATCTGGTGGAGCAAGAATGCAAGAAGGAATTGTTAGCTTAATGCAAATGCCCAGAACAATTGCTGCTGTTGATTTGTTAAATGAAAATAATATACCTTACATAGTAATTCTAACTGAGCCTACCACTGGTGGAGTAACAGCTTCTTTTGCAATGTTAGGTGATATAACAATAGCAGAACAAGGTGCTACTATAGGATTTGCTGGTAAAAGAGTTATTCAAGATACTATCAGAGAAGAGTTACCAATAGATTTTCAAAAAGCTGAGTATCTAAAAGATCATGGCATGGTTGATATTGTTTCGCATAGAAAAGATCTTAAAGAAACATTATACAAAGTAATAGATCATATAAATTAATAAGTGAAATCTAAAACAGAAAAGTTATTAGATGAACTTGTCAAACTTCATCCCAAATATATTGATCTTTCATTAGACAGATTAAAATTATTATTAAAAAAATTAGGTAATCCTCAAGATCACCTCCCAAAAACCATTCATATTGCAGGAACGAATGGTAAAGGCTCTGTACAAAGTTTTATAAGAAATATTTTATTTAAGAATGGATATAAATGTGATGCTTATATCTCACCTCATTTGTCTAGGTTTAATGAAAGAATAATTTTAAATAATAAGGAAGTAAGTACAAAGAAACTTTATGCAACTCTTAAATTTGTAAAAAAAATAAATAATAATAAAGCAATAACTTTCTTTGAAATAACAACAGCTGCAGCCTTCATATTATTTAATCAATCAAAATCTGACTTTCTAATTTTAGAAACAGGATTAGGAGGTAGATTAGATGCAACTAACATAATACCAAAAAAGATTTGTAGTATTTTAACACCGATTAGTTTTGATCATGAGGAATTTCTTGGAAAAACACTTAGGAAAATTGCTAACGAAAAATTAGGTATAGTGAAGAATTGTGAGTTTGTTTTAGTTGGCAAACAAAAAAAAGAGTTAAAAGATCATATTCAAAAAAAATTAAATAAGTTTGATAATAAATATTTTTATGGAAAAGAATTTCGTGTAACAAAATCATTAAAAAATAAGTTTGAGATAAAAATGGATAATACAAAATGTATCTATCCCCAACCTTCATTGAATGGGAAACATCAGGAAGAAAACGCATCAATATCTATATATTTTGCAAAAATTATGAAAAACATGGGGTATGAATTAAATATAAAACAAATTAATGCAGCGATAAAAAAAACTATTTGGCCAGGAAGATTGGAAGTTATTAATTATAAAAATAAAAAAATAATTCTTGATGGATCACATAATATTGATGGAGCTGAAAAACTAAGTGAATTTTTAAAAACTAAAAGAATAAAACCTATAGTCTTATTTGGAATGCTAAATAATAAAAAAGCAAGTTTATTTTTGAACAAAATAAAAAAAAGAATATCTAAAGTTTTAGCTATAAAAATTCCAGATGAAAAAAATGCATTTAAAACTAAACAAATAAATGAGATTTGTGATTTTCATTCTATTAAATGTGAGCAAGTAAACAATATAAATGATGCTTTAAAATATTTTAGGTCTAATCAAGAAAAAATATATTTAATCACTGGTTCTTTGTATTTGATAGGAAAAATTAGAAGAAGATTACTCTAAATTGGATTGTATCCAATTTTCTAAAGCTGTTTTTGGAAGGCTGCCAACTTTGGTATCAATTAACTCACCTTTTTTGAATATCATTATTGTTGGGATTCCTCTTATGCCGTATTTCTGTGGAGTCATGGGATTCTCATCAATATTCATTTTATAAATTTTTACTTTTTCTTTGTTCTCTTCAGCAATTTCTTCTAAAATTGGATCAAGTACTTTACATGGGCCGCACCATTCAGCTCCAAAATCAACTACCACAGGTAATTCATTTGAAGATATATCGTTTTCAAAGGTTTGATCGTTTGTAACTTTAGTAGACATACTGATTATTTAAGAAATATTTATCTATAATCAAGCTAAATTAAATCTAATTTTCTAAAATTGATTTTTTATCCCCAATATGTCTAATTTTGGAAGGAATTACATAGCCTTTGATTTGATCTTTTTTTATTAGTTTTGTCCAAATTTCATTCATAGTGAATATTTTTTTTCTATTATTAAAGATATTTTTAGATACAATTTGAAGACCAGAATAATACAATTTCTCATTTTTACTTTTCCAGTTTATGACTACATTTCTTTTTAAATAAAAATCTCCATTTTCTTTTTTTAAACCTAAAAAATTAATATCTTTAGATAACAACATTTTACAGTGAGAAACATCTCGATAATTACCAAGAAAATATTTGATATGTGATTTATTTTTTTTAGTCCAAAAAATATCAGAATTAACAACACAAATTTTTTTTCTTTTTGTATAATTGAAAATATTTTTTACTCCTCCACCTGTACCAAGTATTTTTTTTTCATAAATAATCTGAATGGGATATTTTTTATAATTTTTATCCAAATACTTTTTAATTTTATTATGTAAATAATGAGTATTTATTAAAATTTCATCACACCCAATATTAGTAAAGAAATCAATAGTGTTCTTTAATAATATTTTATTTTTATATTTTAACAGAGGTTTTGGTGTTCTGCGTGTCAAATTCAGCATTCTTGATCCAAAACCTGCACATAAAATCATTAACGTAAAATTCTTCATAAATTATAAATACTTTTCATAAATCGATCTTAGTTCATGATTTTTAATATTATTCAAAGTTACTGTTGTTCTAGATTTGGTTATTTTTAAAAAATCTAAATATTGATTATCATTATTTATATTAAATAATTTTCTCCATCTACCAAGTAATCGAGTCTGTCGGGCTAAACTTAAGACGTAATATTGTTCACGAAAAGTATTGAGATTTCCAATAATTGGAGTGTTATAATAGAAATATTCAATTAATTTATCATTGTAATCTCTTGTAAAATCAATTCTTGGATTTTCTAATAATGATAGAAGATCCCATCCTATAAACCCAATAAAAGCACTTTGAAAATCAATAATTCCACATTTTAAATGTGATTCATAATTTTCTAGAAAAAATAAATTAACAAACTCAAAATCTTTGTGAGCAAAATTTTTCATATTATAATTTTGAGAATAAAATATACTTTCCCATAATTCATAAAATTTTGAAGTTGGAAAATTTGATTTTTTGTTATTAGGAATATAATAAGTAACAAATTCCTTAAGTTCAATTTTTAAATCATCAAAAGTATATTTTTTTAAATTTTTTAGATTCTTTAGATTTATTTCGTTTTGAATAACAATTATATTATCTACAGCTAGTTTTAAAAGTTTATAAAGATTATCTTTATTATATATTTTGTTAAATCTATTATTTCCAAAATCTTGCATATATATTTTATATTGTTGTTGATTGACTTCATATATCTTAGGTATCGATATATTGACTTTTAATAATATCTTATAAACATCAAGAAAATTTTTAAACTCTTGTTTATCTTTAGAAAAATCAATTATTATTTTGGTATTCTCTTTTTCTGTTTTTCTATAAATTAGTTTTTTAGATAATCCATTCTCAATTTTTTCAAAAACTTTATGATCAGAATTCATGATACTATTGATTAAAACTAATATTAATTTTTCTTTTAGTTTCAGAAATAATATCTAAATTTATTAAATAATATTTTTTATTTAGTGGTAAACTAATTAACATTTCAGGCCATTCAATAAATGTAATATTGTTATTTAGATTTTCGAAAAAATCTAATTCCTCTAATTCTTTTAAATTTTTAATTCTATAAAAGTCATAATGATATATTTGTGATGATTTTAAATCATATGTAATTAAAATAGGAAATGTTGGACTAGCAATTGAAGATGGTTTGTTTAAATTATTTAGTAAATAAAGATTATTAATTAATAATCTTACAAGTGTTGTTTTGCCAGCACCTAGTTCACCTCGGAATAAATAAATATCTCCAACAGATATATGTTTGCATAAATTTGTTGCTAATTTTTCGATTTCACGAAGATCTAAAATTTGATTACTTAATTTGTGCAAATTTTGTTATGTAATGCCTTTTAAAGCTTCAACTAAATCAGTTTTTTCCCAAGTAAAATGTCCCTTGTCACTTGGCTCTCTACCAAAATGGCCATAAGCAGAGGTTGGAACATAAATTGCATTTGTTAGTTTTAAATGTTCTCTTATTCCTCTTGGGCTTAGATCAAATAAATCTTGTACAGATTTTTCAATCTTTTGTTCATCAACTTTATTTGTTCCATTAGTATTTACATATACTGATAAAGGTTTTGAGACTCCTATTGCATAAGATAACTGTATAGTACATTCATCTGCAAGATCAGCTGCAACAACATTTTTTGCTAAGTATCTAGCTGCATATGCTGCAGATCTATCAACCTTAGATGGATCTTTTCCAGAGAATGCGCCTCCGCCGTGAGGGGCTGCACCACCATATGTATCAACAATTATTTTTCTGCCTGTTAGACCAGAATCGCCATCAGGGCCTCCAATTACAAAGTTTCCTGTAGGATTAACGTAGAATTCTTCATCTTTAAGACCTTCTAGTAAGTTATTAGGTATACACTCATATACATAAGGTTTAACAATTTCTTTTACATCTGCAGGAGACAATCCTTCTTTATGTTGAGAAGAAATTACTAAGGATGTAACTTTACTTGGTTTTCCGTTTTCATATAGCATTGTAACTTGGCTTTTTGAATCAGGTTCTAGACCAGATGCAGATCCATCTTTACGGGCTTGAGCCATTTTATATAAAATTTGATGAGAATAATGTATCGGTGCTGGCATTAATGACTCAGTGTCCTTACAAGCAAAACCAAACATGATGCCTTGATCGCCTGCACCCTCATCTTTGTTGCTATCAGAATCAACACCCATGGCAATATCAGCGGATTGTTCATGAAGAAAACTTTCAACATCACAATTCTGCCAATGAAAGCCGTCTTGTTCATAGCCAATATCTTTAATACAATCTCTAACTTGAGATATGATCTGATCTTTAGAAACTGATGGACCCCTTATTTCTCCAGCTAAAACTACTTTATTAGTAGTGGTCAATGTCTCACAAGCTACACGTGTTTGTGGGTCACCAGATGATAAATAGGTATCAACAACCATATCTGAAATTCTATCACAAACTTTATCTGGATGGCCTTCAGAAACCGATTCACTTGTAAACAAATACGATCTTTTCATATTAACTCCTAATATCTATAAGTATTATCTTTAAATGGGCCCTGCTTACTAACACCAATATATTCTGCTTGTTTATCAGTTAATTCTGTAAGTTTTGCACCAACCTTCTTTAAGTGTAGTGATGCAACTTTTTCATCTAAATGTTTTGGCAAAACATAAACTTTATTTTCATAATTTTTAGAATTTTTCCAAAGTTCAAGTTGCGCTAAGACCTGATTAGTAAATGATGCACTCATAACAAAACTTGGATGGCCAGTCGCATTTCCTAGGTTAACAAGTCTTCCCTCTGATAGTAATAATATTTTCTTCCCATCTGGAAATTCTACTTCTCTTACTTGTGGTTTAATCTCATCAGACTTGTAATTTTGAAGAGCTTCTGTTTGTATTTCGTTATCAAAATGTCCAATATTACAAACGATAGCACGATCTCTCATTTGCCTCATATGATCTTGCGTAATAACATCAAGATTACCAGTGGCGGTAACAAATATATCACCATATTTACAAGCATCATCCATTGTGACAACTTCGTAACCTTCCATTGCTGCTTGAAGAGCATTAATTGGATCTATTTCAGTGACACAAACACGCGCACCTGCACCTCTTAAGCTAGCTGCTGAACCTTTACCAACATCTCCATATCCAGCTACAACGGCTATTTTACCAGCCATCATTACATCAGTACCTCTTCTTATTCCATCAACTAAACTTTCCTTACAACCATATAGATTATCAAATTTAGACTTAGTGACTGAGTCATTAACATTTATTGCTGGCACCTTTAATGTTCCATTTTTTTCCATTTCTTTCAATCGGTGAACACCCGTAGTTGTTTCTTCAGATAAACCTAAAATTTCTTCCAACATTTTTGGATACTTTTCATGAATTATTTTTGTTGCATCTCCACCATCATCTAAAATCATATTTGGCTTCCAACCATCTGGACCTTCTAATGTTTTCTCAATACACCACCAAAATTCCTCTTCTGTCATTCCTTTCCAAGCAAATACAGGAATACCTTTAGCAGCTATTGCAGCAGCAGCGTGGTCTTGAGTTGAGAAAATATTACATGAACTCCATCTAACAGTAGCACCTAAAAATACCAGAGTTTCAATCAAGACAGCAGTTTGTATTGTCATATGTAAACAACCTACAATTCTTGCTCCTTCAAGAGGTTTTGAGTTCCCATATTCTTCTCTTAATGCCATTAAACCTGGCATCTCTGTTTCGGCTATTGCAATTTCTTTATTACCAAAATCAGCCAAACTTATGTCTTTAACCTTAAAATCTTCACTCATGATTGTATCCCTTTATGATTATTTATACTTTCTAATGGTAATTTAATCAGAAAACAAGCGCCCCTAAAGTCTAATTTGTCACTTTCTGTTAATTCAATGGAGCCATTAAATGAATTAATGATCTCGTACGATATTGAAAGCCCAAGACCAGAGTGTTGATCTCTGTCATCTAGCCTATCGGTATAAAATCTATCAAAAATTTTGTTTTTTTCTTTAATGTCAATTCCTTTTCCTTGATCATAAATTTTAATATCAACAAAATTTTGATTTATTTTATTTGATGTAATTAATATATTCGAATTGTTTTCTGCAATTGAAATACTATTATCTATTAAATTTAGTATTACCTGCAAAAATTTATCTTTGTTAAGAAGTACTAAATTTTTGTTATTATCAGTTTGAAGTAAAATTTTAATATTTTTTTTATTCATTGATTTTTCACCAAAATTTTCTTTTAGAAATTTGTTTACATTAGTTAGTTCAAAATTTTCTATTTCAATTTCTGCAATAGTTTTTGAAAAATGAGAAATATCGGAAATCAATTTATTCATTCTATCGATATCTTTATTAAAATTGTTCATTAATGTAAATCTATTCTCTTTAGTTATTTTTTTGCTAGTTAATAACTCAATAGAGGATTTAATTGCTGTAAGTGGATTTTTTAGTTCATGAGCAACATCAGAGCTAAATTTTTCTAATTGATTGATTTGTGATTTCAATTCTTTTGACATCAGTTGTATTTGGTTTGATAAAATACCAATTTCATCTGATCTTAGAGGGTATATTAATTTTTTCTTATTTGTTTTATCTCTCTCTAGAACAGTAATTTTAGTTAGCTGCCTTAGTGGCGTTATGAGACCTCTCAAAAAAATAAATGATAATAAAATTGTAACTACAATAAATAAAAGAAAAAAATTAAATAAATTCAAAGATTGTCTAGCTAGCTCATTATTATTTAATAATATTTTATACTTTATTAGAACAACTCCATAAACATTATTATCTTGGATTATAGGCGATGTTAAAATTCTAATTATATCGTTATTTTCATCTTTTAATGTTTTAACAAGTTGCTGCTTTTCTTTAATTGTATCAATAATCAAAATAATCTCATGAACATTTTTATCTAAATTTTTATTTAATTTATTTGCAAGAATGTAATTATTAATATGATTAAAATTATTAATATAAATTTTTTCAAAAAAATTTGAGAAATCAACTATATTTTCCCAAGTTTCAGATAAATCTATCTCCTCAACATCTGTGCTTAGAAATAAATTTGATGAGTCCGCAATTTTAATCCAATTTTCATTGTAAATAACAGTGTTAAAATCTTTATCACCAAAGTTTTGAAATATAAATTGTTGAGTTGTAAACTTTTCTAACTCAGGTTCTGACAATTCGATAGGATTAATATTATCCGCCAAGTCACAACTCTCCTTGTATCCATCTATATCTTGAAGATATCTGCAACGATAATCATACTGAAAAATTGGAATTCTTAATATAGAAGTATTTTCTAAATATTTTGTTATATTTGATAAATTTAATCTTATTGATTGATCTCTATTATCTATTAATTTATTGTTTTGAATTAAGTAGAAATTGAAATAAGATAAAAATACTAAACCTAAAAATAAAATAATTAAGTTAAGTATTACTAGTTGAAATGTTAAATTATAACTAGATAAGCTAAATAATCTCTTAATCACGCCAAGAATATCCAGAACCATATCTTGTTCTTATCTGGTCAAAAGAAATATCATAAGATCTGAATTTTTTTCTTAATCTCTTTATATGGCTATCAATAGTCCTATCATCAACATATATGGAATCACCATACATAGCGTCCATTAATTGATTTCTATCTTTTACAACGCCAGGATACTGAGCAAGCGATTTAATTAAATTAAACTCTGCCACTGTAAGCTCAATTTCTATACCTTTCCAAAAACATAATTGTTTATCTTCATCTAGAATTAAATCACCTTTTATAAAATTTTGTTTCTTTATATTATTATTATTTTGATCTTCGGTTCTATTGTTATGAATTCTTAGTACTGTTCTTACGCGTTCATTTAATAATTTTTGTGAAAAAGGTTTTTTTTATGTAATCTGAAGCACCCATTCTTAATCCAATAATTTCATCTTGTTCATGATCTTTTGATGTCAAAAAAATAATTGGAAGATCTTTTAGTTTCTCAATCTTGCTTGAACGTACTTTTGAAAGAAGTTCATTTCCATCCATTTTGGGCATCTTGATATCAAATAATCCCAAATCATATGATTTACTTTCCAGAGCCTCCAAGGCTTCAACTCCATTAAGAAATGTATCTACTGTAAATCCTTCACTTTGCAGAGAAAGTGATACTGATGTGAGAATCGACTGCTCGTCATCTACTAATGCTATCTTAGGCATACTACTTTTTATTAATAATTTATGGCAGATTTAAGTTCAAAGAAAAAATGACTCAGTTAACAAAATGTGACTTAAGTTGATAAGTAAATGTAAATATTTCAATAACTTGTTTGCCTCTTCAAAATATGAATTAAGTAAAGGATTGACATGATAAAAAAAATATTTATGTTCTTATTTTGTTCTTATTGCGATATTGAGCAAATGTTGTATTGTCCTTTTTCGGCGGCACTACATATTGTGTTTTTCGACAATAATTTTTTAAAAATGGATAGAATTTAAATGGCAGACAATCTACAGGTATCAGCAAAAATCTCAGAGGAAACAAGTGTAAATATTTTAACATTAAGTGTTGTACGTCGCGATGGAGCTATTACTCCTTTTAAATCAGACAAAATCTCGAACGCTATTAAAAAAGCATTCTTGGCACAAACAAAAATTAGAAATGATAAAAATAAGGAAAAAGAACAACAAGATGGAATTCATAAAACTGTTGAAGCTTTAACACATAAAGTTGTCTCAGCTCTAACCAGAAGGATCGCTGATGGAGACATGATCCACATTGAAGATATACAAGATCAAGTGGAATTAGCTCTTATGAGAGATGAACATCATAAAGTTGCAAGGGCATATGTTTTATATAGAGAGCAAAGAGCAGCTTCGAGATATCATACTAAAAAACTAAAAGAACAAGTTGGAGAAAAAGCTTCTTCAATGATGGTAACTAAAAGAGATGGAAGTAAAGAGCCAATTTCACTGGATAAAATAACCAATAGGGTCTCTGTTCTATCTACTGGTTTAAATATTGATCCAATTGTAGTTGTTCAAAAAGCTGTTCCAGGCCTATATAGTGATATTAGTTCCGTTGAAATTGATACTTATCTTGCAGAAACTGCTGCAGCCTTAACAGTCGAACATCCTGATTATTCTTATCTTGCAGCAAGAATAAAAGTCAATTCATTACATAAAGAAACTCCCGGATTCATAATAGCAACAAAAAACTTATACGACGATGGTTTGTTAAGAGAAGATTATTATAAAAAGGTAATGGAAAATGCTGATTTAATAGAGTCAGTAATTGACTATGATAAAGATTATACTTTTGATTATTTTGCTCTCACCACTCTAATCAGAGCATACTTATTAAAGTTTGATAATAAAACAATTGAAAGACCTCAAGATCTATGGATGAGAGTAACTTTAACAGTAACCGGTAATGATTTTGATTTAGACAAAATTAAAGAAACTTATAAAAGTTTATCAACTGGTATGTATACACATGCTACTCCAACATTGTTTAATAGTGGACTAAAAATGCAGCAATTATCTTCGTGCTTTTTAATAGGTATGGAGGATGATTCTATCGAAGGTATTTTTAATACTATAAAAGATTGTGCACTAATTTCTAAAACTGCGGGCGGTATTGGTATGCACGCTCACAATATTAGAGGTAGTGGAAGTAGAATAAAATCAACAAACGGCAAATCTAATGGTCTAATTCCATTTTTGAAAATTTTTAATGAGACTGCCAAATCAGTTGATCAGGGTGGTGGAAAAAGAAAAGGTTCTTTTGCAGTTTACTTAGAACCTTGGCATGCTGACATTGAAAAATTTTTAGAACTTAGAAAAAATACGGGTGCTGAAGAGTTTAGAGCAAGAGATTTATTTTACGCTTTATGGATACCAGATTTATTTATGAAGAGAGTAGAAAAACTTTACACAAAATATGAAAATGAAATTAAGCATTTAGAAAAAATTAAAGCAAGAGATCTAATGTCTAAAATTATCGAGGCGCAAATAGAAACAGGACAGCCTTATATGCTTTATAAAGACTCTATCAATAATAAATCTAATCAAAAAAACATTGGTGTCATTAAGTCATCTAACCTTTGTGCAGAAATAGTTGAGTACTCGGATAAGAACGAAACATCTGTATGTAACTTAGCTTCTATAGCTTTGCCAAAGTTTGTAAAAAAATCAGATAAAAAATTAATATATGACTATGATGCTCTTTATGAGACTGCAAAATTAGCTACAAAAAATTTAGATGAAGTAATTGATATTAATTTCTATCCAACTAACAAAACTGAAAGGTCTAATAATAAACACAGGCCAATAGGTCTAGGGATACAGGGGCTTGCAGATGTCTACTTTAAGCTGGGAATAGCTTATGAATCTGAAGAGGCAAAGGAAATAAATAAACTAATTTTTGAAACAATTTACTTTGGTGCTTTGGAAGCTTCATGCGAATTGGCAAAAGAAAAAGGAGCATATGAAACCTTTAAAAATTCACCGATTTCTGAAGGTAAATTTCAATTTGATCTTTGGAATGTTAACCCATCATCAAAATGGGATTGGGATAGCCTAAGAAGTAAAATTAAAGAGCATGGTGTAAGAAACTCTTTAACCACAGCTTGTATGCCAACTGCCTCAACGGGCATTATACTAGGTAATACTGAAACATTCCAAATACAAACTTCTAATATATATAAAAGACAAACACTCTCAGGTGAGTTCCTGCTCGTAAATAGATATTTGGTAAATGAACTTTCTCAAAGAGGATTGTGGAATAAAGATATGAGAGATAAAATAATCTTAGAAAATGGATCTGTTGAAAACATAAATGAAATTCCAAATGAATTAAAAGAAGTTTATAAAACAGTTTGGGAAGTATCACAGAAAACTGTAATAGATATGTCTGCTGATAGAGCGCCATTTATTGATCAAACCCAATCAATGAATCTTTGGCTTTCAACACCTACATTTGGAAAAGTTAATTCAATGCATATGTATGCATGGAAAAAAGGGCTTAAAACAGGAATGTATTATCTAAGAAGTAGATCAGCGGTTGATGCTGTAAAAGTAACAGTTTCATCAGAGAAAGCAGCTAAAGATGCGTATATAAATACTGCCATCAAACAAAACAATGAGCCAGAAGACTGCGAAACTTGCAGTGCATAAAAAAGGAGTAATAAAATGATATCAAAAGGCGTTAAATCAATTTTTCCAATAAAGAACCAAGAAATTTGGGATAGATATAAACAACATATTCAAGCCTTTTGGACTACAGAGGAAGTATCATTACAAGACGATTTGAGAGATCTTGAAACCTTAAATGATGGTGAAAAGCACTTTATAAAACATGTCCTTGCTTATTTTGCTAATTCTGAGGCAATGATTAATGAAAACTTAGCAAGTAGGTTCTACAAAGAAATACTAATACCTGAAGCAAGATGTTTTATCTCAATACAAATGTTGAATGAATCAATTCATGCAGAAATGTATGGACTTCAAATAGAAGCTTATGTGAAAGATACAAAAGAAAAGGATATGCTTTTTGATGCGATTCAAAATGTACCATGTATTAACCATAAAGCACAATGGGTATCAAAATGGCTTAATGGTAGTCAAAACCTCCTAACCAGATTAATAGGTTTTGGATTAGTTGAGGGTTTGTTTTTTGCAGGATCTTTCTGTGCGATATATTATTTTAGAAAAAGAGGTTTATTGCCTGGTTTAGCTTTATCTAATGATTGGATTGCAAGGGATGAAGGAATGCATTTTAGCTTTTCCTCGTTAATGTTTAGAACCTTGAGAGACAAGTTTAATAATAAAACATTAACTGATGCAGATATTAGTGATTTATCTTTGATACCTTCAGATGTTCCTCAATCACAATTTGAAGAAATTGTTAGAGAAGCAGTAGCATTCGAAAAAGAGTTTGTTAGAGATGCTTTGCCAGTTGATTTAATTGGTATGAATGAAGACTTAATGTGTCAGTATATTGAAGCGGTTGCTGATAGAATTGCAGATTTATTTGAATTTGACAGAGTATTTAATACAGAGAATCCTTTTGATTTTATGAGAGCTTTAGATGTTCAGAATGTTACAAACTTTTTTGAAAAAAGAGTATCCGAGTATCAAAGACCTACAGATAGAGCTTTAAGTTTTGATGAAGCATTTTGATGGAAGCAGAAATATATTCTAAAACTAATTGTGGATACTGTGATAGAGCTAAACTACGGTTAGCTAAATATAACCCAAAGATTTATATGCTTGATACAGATTATACGAGAGAAGATTTTTTTGAAAAATTTCCGAACGCTAAAACCTTTCCTCAAATAGTTTTAAATGGGGAAAAAATTGGAGGATATCATGAACTTGAAAAATGGTTTGAAATCAATACTTTTGATGAAGAATTCTAAATAACCTTTTTTTTTCCTTTTCTTGTGTAAGTTTTTTTATTTCTAACAATTCTTTGTTTATACTTAGGTAATTTTAAATCTTGGGCAATGGGGTTTCTTTTCTTAGTTTTCTTTTTAATTTCCATAAAATGTATTCTAATGTGCCTGTCCCCAATGATCGCCAGCACCAAAATCAACAGTGAGTGGGACTGAAAAATCTTTATATTTTAAATGTATTGACTCCATAATAGTTTTTACATTACTTACTAAATTATCATATTTTATATTTTCTACTTCGAAAATCAGTTCATCATGTACTTGTAAAAGCATTTGAGCCTCAATATTTTTAAGTTTTATTTCCTTATGAATTTCAATCATTGCTAACTTAATAATATCTGCTGCACTACCTTGAATTGGCGCATTAATGGCTTGTCTTTCTGCAAAACCTCTAACAGCAAAATTCTTATCTGAAATTCCCTTAATATTAATTTTCCTTTTAAAAATTGTTTCAACGTATTGGTTTGTTTTTGCAAAATCAATTTGATGCTCCATATATTTTTTAATTTTTGGATATTTAATAAAGTACTCATTTATGTAATCTTTTGCTTCTGTGTTGGAAATATCAAGTTGTTTAGCTAAACCATATGGACTAATTCCATATAGAATTCCAAAATTAATTGCTTTTGCTTTTCTTCTATAATCATTATTTATTTGACTATTATTTAAATTAAATATTTCTTTAGCCGTTGATGCATGAATATCTTCATTGTTTTTAAAAGCTTTTATAAAATTTTTATCACCAGAAATTTCTGCAGCTAATCTAAGCTCTATTTGAGAATAATCAAAACTGACTAATTTTTTTCCTTTTCCACTAACAAAAGCTGTTCTTATTTTTTTTCCATTTTCTGTTCTAATTGGGATATTTTGAAGATTTGGATCTGTAGAACTTAATCGTCCTGTTAAAGTATTAGCTAAACCAAATGATGTATGCACTCTACTTTTATCATCTGTTAATCTAAATAAAGCATCTGTATAGGTTGATTTAAGTTTTGTTAATTCCCTCCAATCAAGAACGAGTTGTGCAATTTCAAATCCATCTACGGCTAAATTATTTAAAGTTGAAGAATCAGTAGAGTATGTTCCTGATTTTGTTTTTTTACCACCAGGCATTTTAAGATTAATAAATAATATCTCTCCTAATTGTTTAGGTGAGCCAATATTGAACTCTTCTTTTGAAAGTTTATAAATATTCTTTTCAAGTTTTTTACTTTCATTTTCAAATTCATTACTTAGGATTGTTAAAAACTTTTTATTTACCTCTATCCCATTTGCTTCAATTGAAGATAGTACCTCTACAAGAGGTAAGTCGATGTTTTGATAAACAAAATTAGCCTTTTCTTTTATTAAACGAGGATAAAGATTTTGAAAAAGCCTGAATGTTAATAAAGCATCTTCGGCAGCATAATTAATTGCGTTATCGATAGTTACCTTATCAAAAGTAATTTCATTTTTTCCCGTGCCAACAACTTCTTTATATTTAATTGTTGTATGATTTAAATGATTAAATGAAAGATCATCTAAATTGTGTTTATAAATCCCGTTATCAATTGAGTAGGAAATTAACATTGTGTCTGCAATTGAATTAAAAGTTACTCCATACTTTTTTAAAATTCTAATATCATATTTTATATTTTGACCAATTTTTAAGATTGATTCATTTTTACAAATTTTATTAATATGATTAATTACATAATTTTCATCTAACTGATTATCAATTTTTTTTGACCCATCTGAAGTAGTATGGTTTATGGGAATATAATATGAAATATTTTCTTTGTAACAAATTGATATACCAACTAATTTAGCTTTTTCTATATTGAGTGAATCAGTTTCAGTATCAATAGCGCATATACCTTTTTTTTCAATTTCACTTAAAACCTTTTCAAAATTTTTCTTTGAATTAATTAATTGGTACTTTGGTGGTATGTCTTTTTTTTGAATAATGTTATCATTATAACTAGATATAAAAGAATTGGATTTTAATCTTTCAGATATTGATCTAAAGCCTTGCTGTTTAAGAAACTCAAAGATTTTATTATTTTCATTTTTTAATTCATTATAAGTTTTTATTTTGTTAATACCCTCAGGTATTTCTACATCATTTTTAAGTGTTACAAGTTCTAAACTTAATCTAATATTCTTTTCTGATTCTTTTAAAATGTTTCTTCTTTTTTCTTGTTTAATTCTATCAAGATTTTTAATTAAACCATCGATATCGTTATATTCATTTATTAGTTGAGATGCTGTTTTAGGGCCAATACCAGGAGCGCCTGGTATGTTATCTACTTTGTCCCCTGTTAAAGCTTGAATAAAAGTAACTTTATCCGGGTATACTCCAAATTTTTCTTTTACATCTTTAGTTTCAATTTTTTTTATTTTTCATTGGATCAAGCATCGTCACATTATTACTAACAAGCTGCATTAAATCTTTATCTGAGGAAACAATTATAGTTTCAATTTTTTCTTTTCTACCTAATCTTACATAGGTAGCAATTAAATCATCAGCCTCAAATCCCTCTATTTCTAATTGCGGTATATTAAAACTCTTTACACACTCTCTAATTAAAGGAAATTGTGGTATCAAATCGTCAGGTGCCTCTCCTCTATTAGCCTTATATTCTGGATATATTTCATTTCTAAAATTTTCCCTTGCTGCATCAAAAATAACTATCATCTTATCGTCGCTATAATCTTCTATCAGTTTAACAAGCATATTTGTGAAACCAAAAACAGCGTTAATTGGAGTTCCATCTGCACGATTCATAGGAGGTAGTCCATAATAAGCTCTAAATATATAAGCAGAGCCATCAACTAATATTAATCTTCTCTTTTTATTCATTGTAAATTTAAATATATAAGATTTATATAAAATGTCAGATTATAAATATTCAATTGAAGCAAAAAATGTAAATAAAAACTTCTTAAAAAAAACTCAGGAAGTTAAAGCTCTTATTGATTTTAGTATCACAATAAAAAAGGGGACTATTCATGGTTTATTAGGGCCAAATGGTGCAGGAAAATCAACTTTCATAAATATACTAGGCGGTTTAGTGAAAAAAAATTCCGGTGAAATAAATATTTGTGGGATAAATATAGATAAAAACATAAAATTAAGTAAATTTAAAATTGGCATTGTTCCGCAAGAACTCAATATCGATCCTTTCTTTTCTCCAGCAGAATTATTGGAGCTTCAAGCAGGTTTGTATGGGGTTCCAAAAAAGAAAAGGAAGACAGACGAAATTTTAGAAAACTTAAAGTTAATTGATCAAAGAAATGCGTATGCTAGAACTTTGTCAGGAGGTATGAGAAGAAGATTATTAATTGGTAAAGCCTTAGTACATGACCCTGAAATTATTATTTTAGATGAACCAACTGCAGGTGTAGATATTGATATCAGAACGTCAGTTTGGAATTATATAAAAAGAATAAGTGGACAAGGGAAAACTGTATGCTTAACTACACATTATCTTGAAGAAGCAGAAAAACTTTGTGACAATATTACTATAATTAATCATGGTAAGAAAATCATTGAAGGATCAAAAAACGATCTTTTAAATATTATTTCTACAAAATCTGTTACATTTATTTTAAATAAAAATGTAGATATCCCTAAAGATTTAAAGGAGTTTAACCCAGTTATAGACAATAGAGTATTGAAACTGAGTTATGATAAAAATAAAACAAATATAAAAAAAATAATTAATATTTTAAATAAAAATAAAATTGATTTTAAAGAAATTAATACGTTTGAGGGTGATTTAGAGGATGTCTTCTTAAAAGTTGTTAATAAAAATTAATGCAATTATCAGAAAAATTTTTTAGTTTTTTATTTTTACTTATTCCTTTATTTCTTATTACAGGCCCAGCATTACCTGATATTGTAATCACTCTTGGTTTAATATTTGGGATTATTTATTTTATTTATCATAAAGAATATTCAGAATTAATTAAAATTAATTTTATTAGGATATCAATTATTTTTTGGTTGAGCCTTATAATTATAAGTTTTTTTTCTTATAACAAAACAAATTCATTTCAAGATGCTTTAATTTTTATTAGATTTTTATTTATACCAATTCTATGTTATTTTATTTTTTTTAAAAAAAGAGAACTTTTTAAACAAATTTTAATTGTTATTACTGTTCTTGTTATATTTGTTTGTATAGATACATTTTATCAATTCTTAAATTATACTTCTGAGAATGGTTTTGGGAAAGATTTACTTGGCTACAAATCTAATTGGTATGGAAGATTAACAGGACCATTTGGGGATGAATTAATACCTGGCTCTTATATATCAAAATTTGGTTTATTAGGATTTGCATTCCTTATTTCTATTAAAAAATTTGAAAATAAATTTATTTTTCATTCAATTTATTTATCTTCAATACTTTTTATTTGTTTTATTACTGGAGAAAGAATGGCATTTGCAACATTTGGTTTAAGTTTGATATTTTTATTCCTGTTTCTAAATGGGTTTAGAAAATCTATTTTTTTATCAATGATTTTAGGTATTGTTTTTATATTTTTAGCTAATTATTTCCATCCTTCTTATAATGATTTTAAAGTAATTGAATCAACACAATATCATCAAGGTAAAAAAATAGAAAAATTTTTTGGGTGTAATGATGAAAAAGGTAAAATCTGTTCAAAAATTATAGATATTCAGCCAAGTTTTTTTGAAATAATAAAAAATTTTAAAACATCTGCCTATGGTGAAATATATTTATTATCATTTAAGATGTTTTTGGATAACCCGGTCACGGGTATTGGAATAAATAATTTTAAATTTTTGTGCAATAATAACCATGCTTATAAAAATATGATGGTGCATTACGAATGTGCATCACATCCACACAATATATACATCCAATGGCTAACAGAAGGAGGGTTAACTGTTTTTATTTTGTTTATTTTATATTTAATTTTTTTAATATTTTTTATAATAAATAATAGTGGTGAAAAAAAATATAAGATAATCTCAATAGCAATAATTATAATTATGTTTTGGCCAATTATGTCTACTGGCAGTTTAATTAAAAATTGGTATGGGGTTAGTACTTTTTTTATTTTTGGACTAAGTATGTGTCTCAGTAATTTTAGAAATAATTTCTAAGACTAGTATTAAGAAAATATTTTTTTGTTTTTCTTGCTATAAATACACCTAGAACAAAAAAAAGTGTTACTGATAGGGAAGTGCCATTACCTTTTCCAAATAAAGACCCAATATATATTAAAAGAAAAATTACTGTAGATGATAATATTTTAAAATGAATACCTAATATTGAACCCATAATAGCAAAGATAATTATAAATAATATATTGCCTAAACCCATTCCAAAATAAGAACCTACATAACCCATATAAAATATTGAATATAAAATAGATAAGTTGGTTGAAGCAGAATTATCAAAAAATCTTACTTTTATAAGATAATAAAAAGATTTTAAACCATCAATCCAAGTAATTTTTTTACCCTGAGCTTTGGTCCTAAAAAAATATGACACACCAAATTCATAAATAAAAAAATTATTTCTTACAATTTGAGAGGCTAAATCAATCTCTATTCCAAAATCATTGACACTTAGTTTGATTTTTTCAATTACACTTCTATGGAGAATTTTTAGACCACAGTGAACATCACTGAGTGATTGTGAAAAAAAAATATTAAAAATTAATGAGTTAATTTTACCTACAAGATTATTAAAAAAATAATTATTTTTTTTTAACTTTCCTGAAAGATATCGACTTCCAAATATACATTTGATATCTTTATTTTTGTTTATCATATCAAACATTTCTTTTGCATCTTTAATATCTAACTCTAAATCTGCATCTTGAAGTAAAATATATTCTCCTTGAGAATTTTTTATTCCTGTTTGAACCGCTTTTCCTTTACCATTATTTATATCTAATTTAATCAGTTTGAATAGAAATTTATAATGATTTTTTTTCTTTAACTCATTCAATAAATTTGTTGAACCATCAGTTGATCCATCATCGACTACAATAATTTCAATATCTTTCTCATTGAAATACTTTTCTATTTGATCAAATAGTTTGTTAAGAAACTTAATCTCATTAAATACTGGTATTACAATAGATAAAGCTTTGCTATTCTCTTGGTGCATGTTTATTCAGTATTCTTTGTAATGTACGTCTATGCATTCTTAGCCTTCTTGCTGTTTCAGATACATTTCTATTACACTGTATAAACACTCTTTGTATATGTTCCCATCTAATTCTATCTGCAGTCATAGGATTTTCAGGTGGAGGTGGCAATACCTCTTTTGAGTTCGTAAGAGCATCATAAATTTGGTCTATTTCTGCCGGTTTAGGAAGATAATCTATTGCTCCTGATTTTATTGCTGCCACTGCAGTTGCTATATTGCCATAACCAGTTAATAAGAGAGATTTTGTTTGAGGGCTTATTTTCTGGAGTTCTTTAATTAACTCTAACCCAGAACCGTCCTCTAATCGCATGTCAACTACCGCATAATCAAAGTTTTTTTCAGTTACTTTTGATAGGGAATCTTTAAAACCTGGTGAAGAAACTACTTCAAAACCTTTTTTTTCCATTGATCTAGTAAGTCTTTCTCTAAAAGGTAGATCATCATC